>NZ_JCAFRJ010000009.1:0-193472 GCF_059367975.1 Stenotrophomonas sp. YJH_SMC_131
CAGCATTCCCGACAACCGCCGTTGCGACCGCAATGCCCGCCGGATCGCGACCAGATGAACGTGGCATACCGCCCGCAGCACACCGGGGTCAGATCCCTTTCGCCACGCGAAAGGGATCTGACCCCACCAGCATTCCCGACAGCCGCCGTTGCGACTGCAATGCCCGCCGGATCGCCAGCAGATCCCCCGCCGGAATACCCGCCTCGATGAACTCCACATAGCGCCTGCACCGTTCATCCGCATCAGAACCCATCAGCTCAAATGCCGAATGCGGCTCGAGCAGCGCATTGGGCCTGCCACGCGCATTGGCACGATAGCTCGACCAGCGATAGTCACCGGGATGCGCCACCTTCCCCGCCCGAACCGGGTTGAGCTCGATGTAGCGCTGGCAGGCCAGCAGATAGCGATCCGTATCCACCACCGTGGAGTGGAAGCGCCCTTCCCATAACGTGCCGGTGCGGCCCTGCCGATCATTCACCCGACGTACGTAGGTCCGGTTCACGGCCTGCATCATCCGCGACAGCCCGCCGCAGAGATCAGGCGTTGCCAGAAGATGGACGTGATTGTCCATCAGCACATAGGCGTGGACCCGGCACTGCTGCTGACCTGCGTGATGACACAGCAGGCGCAGGTAGGCGACGCGGTCGCCATCCGCAAAGAACACGGGCTGGCGATTGTTGCCGCGCTGGACGACATGTTGCGGATATCCGGGCGCATCGATGCGCCGTGGCCCTGACCCCCTGCTCCTAATAGCAGGGGGTCAGGGCCCTTCGCTGCGCAAAGGGATCTGACCCCGAGCATCTGCCGATTCCGGGCCCGTGCCAGTCGGTCCATGGCCTGCCGTTGAGTCAGTAGATGCCGGGGTCAGATCCCTTTCGCGTTGCGAAAGGGATCTGACCCCACTCCCCCATTTGCGCCCGCCCACGCCCCACCTAGAATGGGGCCATGAGCACCCTGACCTTCCGCGCCGCCACGCCGGCCGACATCCCCGCCCTGATCGCCCTCGTCACCTCGGCCTACCGTGGCGACGCCAGCCGCGTTGGCTGGACCACCGAAGCCGACCTGCTGGATGGCGCCCGCATCGACGCCGAAGGCATCCAGGCCGACCTCGACCGCCCGCGCTCGACCATCCTGCTGGCCGAGCGCGAAGGCGTTCTTGTGGCCTGCGCCCACGTTGCCGACGTCGACGGCAACGGCTACTTCGGCATGTTCTCGGTCGATCCGGCCCAGCAGGGCGGCGGGGTCGGCAAGCAGCTGATGGACGCCGCCGAAGCGCACGCCGCACGCGAATGGAAGGTGCCGGTGATGCAGATGACGGTGATCGACGTACGCGACGAACTGATCGCCTTCTACGAGCGCCGCGGCTACCAGCGTACCGGCATCAAGAAGCCGTTCCCGTATGGCGACGAACGCTTCGGAATCCCCAAGCGCGACGACCTGCGCTTCGAGGTCCTGGAAAAGCCACTGGCCGGAGCCGCCGCGTGAGCGATACCTGGACCTTCGTGTGTGCCGGCAACGAGCTGCTGCCCGGTGAAATGAAGAGCGTGTTCGACGAAGTGACCGGCACGCCGATCGTGGTGTTCAACCTCGACGGCGAGCTGTACGCGCTGGAAGACCAGTGCACGCATGAGGAGTTCGAGCTGTCCTCGGGCGAGTTCAACACCGACGAAGGCAGCGTGGAATGCGTGCTGCACGGCGCGCGCTTCGACGTGCGCGATGGCCGCGCCCTGTGCGCCCCGGCCTATACGCCGGTACCCAAGTTCCCGGTGAAGCGCGAACACGACGCCGTCTGGACCCGCGACGACCGCGATTGACGCGGCGTTCGGCCGCCGGCGACTCCGCCCAGGGGGTGGAAGCCAGCGGAGCGCGCTGAGAGGCGTTCAGGGGCCTCCCCGGGCCTCCAGACCGCTCGTTCGCCCGCGCATATGCGAATCATTATCGTTGATGTTATCCTACGTAACATCTTCGTAACGACTCCGCCCCCTGCGCCATGGCTTTGCCCGCGCCCGCCGCCACGCTGTGCCAGCTTGCCCGCCATGGGTGGCCGTTGGCTGTGGCCCTGGTGCTGACGCTGCTGCTGGGCTGGTCGGCCCTGCACGAAGGGCGCGATGGACCCGCCACCTACGGCTGGCAGGCACACGCTGAAGATCTTCAGCAGGCCATGCCGATGCCGGCCCCGCCGGCGGACGAGTGCCCGCGCCATGCGGTGCCAGCACCGGAGCCGCCGCTGGATGGCGAGGGCACAACGCCCTGTACCGGACTGGCTCCCCCGCGCGCCGCCCTGGTCGCGCATGTTCCGCTGTGGCGCTCCGATGCCCTGCACTGGCAGCTGCACGATCCCGCACTGCGGTTGAACCCCGGCCACGCACCGCCCGCACCGCACGCCAGCTGAGGCGCCCTGCGGCCATTGCCGTGCGCCTGGAGTCGTCCGCTGCGTAGCCGAGCATCGGCTCGGCTCTGCAGAAAACGCCCTCTACATGCCGTCGCGCTGTCTGCGCTTCGGCCCTCGCCCCTTTCCGATCCCAGCCACTACCACCCAAGCCATGACCCACATCACGTCCCGCAAGCGCGCCCCGCGCGTTTCCCTGCTCGCCACCGCCACCCTGGCCGCCGGCTTCGCGCCGTTGGCCGCACAGGCGGCCGACAGCGCTGACGCAGCCTCCTCCCGCAAGGCCACCGACCTGGACAAGGTGCAGGTGCGCGGCAGCTGGTTCAATCCGTCGTCACCGAAGTTCACCGCCGAGCTGCTGGACACCCCGAAGTCGGTGTCGATCGTCTCGGAAAAGCTGATCGCCGAAACCGGTGCGACCAACCTGCAGGATGCGCTGCGCATGGTGCCGGGCATCACCTTCGGTGCCGGCGAAGGCGGCAATCCGACCGGTGATCGCCCCTTCATCCGTGGCTTCGATTCGCAGAGCAACGTCTTCGTCGATGGCCTGCGCGACGTCGGCTCGCAGACCCGCGAGATCTTCGACCTGGAGCAGGTGGAAGTAGTCAAGGGCCCGAGCTCGGCCTACGGCGGCCGTGATTCCGGCGGTGGCAGCCTGAACCTTGTGAGCAAGACGCCGAAGCTGAAGAACGAGACCAGCGCCAGCATGGGCATCGGCACCGACAGCTACGCGCGCGGCACCGTGGACGCCAACTACGTGCTGGGCGATGGCATCGCAGCGCGCCTGAACCTGATGAAGCACGAATCGGACATCGCTGGCCGTGACGCCGCCAATGTCAGCCGCTGGGGTATCGCGCCGTCGATCGCGTTCGGCCTGAACGGCCCGGCCCAGCTGATCGCCAGCCACTACCACATGCAGAGCGATGACCTGCCGGACGCGGGTGGCTTCCCGTATGGCAACCCGAACGGTGCGCCGGCCTCGAAGTGGGTCGACGGCCGCCCGATGGTGCCGGACCGCAACAACTACTACGGCCTGGTCGACCGTGACTTCCAGCGTACCCGCGCCGACATCAGCACCCTGGATGCCAGCTACGACTTCGGCGGCCACAAGCTGCGCAACATCGCGCGCCTGGGCAACACCAGCAACGACTACCTGTGGACCCAGCCGGACGACAGCCAGGGCAACCCGAACAACTACGGCACCCTGTGGCGCCGGACCAACAGCCGTGCCGTCGACGTCAAGAGCTTCGCCGACCAGCTGGGCCTGACCGGTGCCTTCCAGACCGGTGCGCTCAAGCACAGCTACAGCGCGGGCGTGGAATACAGCGACGAGAAGATGACCCGCGGCAGCTATCTGATGACCCCGGGCACCAGCAACCCGCTCACCGGCAACAGCAAGTGCCCGACCACCGGCGCGGCCACCGGCTACAACTGCACCGATTTCGCCAATCCGAACCCGCGCGATCCGTGGGCGGCCACCCATTCGGTGTACCGCAGCGACAAGGCACTGGACGTAGAGCAGCGCACCAGGACCACCTCGGCCTACGTGTTCGACACCATCGAGCTCAATGAGCAGTGGATGATCAACCTCGGCCTGCGCTACGACGACTTCCGCACCACCCTGACCACCCCGGTGGCCGGCAAGGCACCGACCCGCGTGCGCAACAGCAACGACTTCCTGAACTACCAGGCCGGCGTGGTGTTCAAGCCGGCCGCCAACGGCAGCATTTACCTGTCGTGGGGCACCTCCTCGACTCCGCCGGGCATGGACGGTGGTGATGGTTCGGACGGCCTGAGCGCCGCCGTGGCCGACCTCAAGCCGCAGGATACGAAGAACCTCGAGCTGGGCACCAAGTGGGACCTGTTCGACCAGCGCCTGAACCTCACCGCGGCGATCTTCCACACGGTGATGAACAACGCGCGCGTGACGGTCGACAACGGCACCAGCCAGAATGCCGGCAAGAAGGAAATCAACGGCTTCGAGCTGGGCTTCACCGGCCAGCTGACCGACGCCTGGAGCCTGTACGGCGGCTACACCTACCTGGACTCGGAACTGAAGGACAACGGCTTCGTCTGTGGTGCACCGGTCGGCCGCACCTGCCCGTCCAACGTCTACGTGCCCTCGCCGTACAACGGCAACGTATTCCCGAACACCGCCAAGCACAGCGCCAACCTGTGGACCACCTACCGCTTCCCCATCGGCCTGACCGTCGGTGCCGGTGCGTTCTACTCGGACAAGCAGTACGGTGACGTCGCCAACACCAAGTGGATCGCCAGCTACACCCGCTTCGACGCGATGGCCAGCTACGCGATCCAGGACAACATCAGCCTGCAGCTCAACGTGCAGAACCTGACCGACAAGACCTACTTCACCAAGGCCTATGCCTCGCACTACGCGAGCATCGCCCCGGGTCGCTCGACCACCCTGGCACTGAACGTGAAGTTCTGATGTAGCTTCGCTCCACCACGGCGGCAGGCTCTCCTGCCGCCGTTTTTGTTTCCGGCGATACTCACCCCATGGCAACCCGTACCCCCATCGACAGCGACGCCCTGGCCGAACTGCTGCAGCACGATCCGCAGGCCGCGTTCGCACGCGTGCGCGACGCTGCGCAGGCTGGGCAGGTCGATGCACAACTGCTGCTCGCGCAGATGCACATGGAAGGCAAAGGCACCGCGCAGGACGCCTCGGCGGCGCTGCTCTGGTACGAAACCGCCGCCAACAACGGCGCGCCGATGGCGATGAACATGCTCGGCCGCTGCCATGAGCTGGGCCACGGCACGGCGGTCAACCTGGCGCTGGCGGCGGTGTGGTACCGGCGCGCGGCCGACACCGGCCTGGACTGGGGCCTGTACAACCTGGCCAACCTGCTGGCCACCGGCCGCGGCATTGCGCAGGACCGCGCGCAGGCACTGGCCCTGTACACCCGTGCCGCGCACCTGGGCCACGCCAAATCGATGAACCTGCTGGCCCGCCACCTCGAAGACGGGCTGGATACCGCACCCGATCCGCAGGCGGCGCTGGCCTGGTACCAGCGCGCGGCCGAGGCCGGTGATTTCCGCGGCCAGGCCAACTACGCCTCGATCCTGCTGCAGGCCGGCCAGGTCGAGCAGGCCGTGCACTGGCTGCGGCTCGCACTGGCGCACGGCAGCCCGGCATTCATGGCGCACATCGTGCCGGAGCTGGCCGCGTCACCGCATCCACAGGTGCGCGCCCTGGTCGCACCGCCGTCCCTCTGAGGAGTCCCGCATGCTGCTGCACATCCCCGACATTCTCAGCGCCGACCAGGTCGCCGACTTCCGCCGCCGCCTCGACGCCGCCGACTGGACCGATGGCCGCGAAACCGTGGGGCATCTGGGCGCACAGGCCAAGCACAACCAGCAGCTGCCCGAGGCTTCGCCGCTGCGCCGCGAACTGGGCGAGATCATCCTCGTCGCGCTGGCCCGGCACCCGCTGTTCTTCAGTGCCGCGCTGCCGCTGAAGTACCTGCCACCACGCTTCAACCGCTACAGCGGTGGCGGCACCTATGGCTACCACGTCGATGGCGCGGTGATGAACCTGGCCAATGGCGAACAGCTGCGTTCGGACATCTCCTGCACCCTGTTCCTGTCGGCGCCGGACGAATACGAAGGCGGCGAGCTGATCATCAGCGATACCTACGGCGAGCACGAAGTGAAGCTGCCGGCCGGCGACCTGGTCGTGTATCCGTCCAGCAGCCTGCACCAGGTGCGGCCGGTCACCCGCGGCGCGCGCGTGGCCTCGTTCTTCTGGGTGCAGAGCATGATCCGCGACGATGTGCAGCGCCGCCTGCTGTGGGAAATGGATGGCGCGATCGAGCGCCTGCGGCAGACCGGCGGCGACGCCGAGGCGGTCCTGCAGCTGACCGGCGTGTACCACAACCTGTTGCGGCGCTGGAGCGAAGTCTGAGCCTTGCCGGGCCGGCCTGCGACATTTTCGCAATCATTCTCATTTGCAACAGCTAACAGCTCTCATTACAATCACGCCCCGTTGATGCCGGCCGCTGCCGGCAGCCCCAGGGAACCCCCGCTTGCTGCGCCCGCTTCGCCCTCGCCCACTCATCCATCGCAAGATGGGCACCGCCATGCGCGGCCAGCGTCCTGCGCTGGCCAGCCTGCTGGCGTGGGTGGCAATGCTGGCGTTGCTGCTGGGCACCCTGCCGCTGCTGCCACAGGCCCAGGCCGGAATGGCCGTGCAGATGCCACTGGAAGAACGTGGCGGCGAAACACCCCTGCAGGAAGAGGCGCCGGCCAAGCTGCGCCGCTGCGCCTCCGCTCCGGTGAAGGCGGCCGAGAAGGCACGCCCGCCGTTGCTGCTGGCCAGCCACTGGCTGCGCACTGAGCTCGACCTCGTACCCGCCATGCCGGCCATGCCCGGCGTGCGCCCGGACTGGCCGCTGGCCGCTCCGGACACGCCCTGGGCCGATGCGCCCGGGCGCCGTCAGCAACGCGGCCAGGCGCCGCCGCTCGCCTGATCCACGGCCCGACGTGACCGCCTGCGCGGTCGCGCCTGCACGCCGCTGCCTGCTTCATCCCTGCCGCCCCTGACCGGCCCTTCCGTGCCTGCCGCGCCCTTCGCGCACGGCACCGCGCCACCCTGCATCCTTCGAGGTAACTGCCATGGCCCAGCGCCATCGTGTCCGTTCGTCCCTGTCCCGTACCCTGCTGACCAGCGCCGTGCTGGCGGCTTTCGCCAGCCCCGCCTTCGCCCACGGTGACGCCGCAGGCGCGCCGCAGACGCTGGACAAGGTGGTGGTCACCGCCGCCGGCTTCGAGCAGAAGGTGATCGATGCCCCGGCCAGCATCAGCGTGGTCAGCCGCGAGGAACTGAGCAAGCGCCCGTACACCAGCCTGGTCGATGCGCTGCGCGACGTCGAAGGCATCGACGTCGGCCTGGAAGCGACCGACAAGAACGGCCGCGCCACCGTGTCGCTGCGCGGCCTGCCGTCCGAGTACACCCTGGTGCTGATCGACGGCCGCCGCCAGAGCAATGTCGGCCAGATCTATCCGAACAACTTCGGTGGCGGCCAGTTCGCCTACCTGCCCCCGCTGGACGCGATCGAACGCATCGAAGTCGTGCGCGGGCCGATGTCCACGCTGTACGGTTCGGACGCGATGGGCGGTGTCATCAACATCATCACCCGCCGCAACCAGGACAGCTGGCACGGTTCGGTCAGCCAGGGCTTCACCGTGCAGCAGGACGACCAGTTCGGCGATGCACGCACCACCGACCTCTACCTCAGCGGCCCTTTGCTGAAGGAGCGCCTCAGCCTGGCAGTACGCGGCAGCCACTACGACGCGAAGGCTTCCAACCCGGAATGGGATGCGTTGTCCCTGCCCGACGGCACCCTGTGGGAGCGCAGCATCGGCTTCGGCGGTGGTGGCAAGTCGGTGGCCAACACCAACTGGAACAGCGGCGTGCGGTTGGACGTCCGCATCAACGACGATCACGAACTGTGGCTGGACTACGACGTGTCGCGGCAGAAGTTCGACAACAGCGAAGGCCAGACCGGCACCCTCGACAGCCTGGCCAGCCTGTGGCGCGTCGGCAATGCCGTCATTCCCAACCCGAACGGCAGCGGTACCGTCACCCGTCGCGTGGTGCAGCCGCGCGTGGGCTACACCGCCTACCAGCGCTACGAACGCGACCAGTTGTCGCTGACCCATCAGGGCCGCTACAGCTTCGGTACCTGGCAGACCTCGCTGACCCACAGCAAGAGCAGCAACCTGGGCCGTTCGCTGCCGCTGACCCTGGAAGAGCGCGCCAACCTGCAGACGCTTTGGAATGACGTCTGCCGCCGCACCGGTGCTGCCAACAACTGTGCGGCCGGCCGCGGCAACGCCCTGGTTGCCCTCAACCCGAGCGAGATGGCGCGCCTGCAGGCGTTCCTGCCGCGCCCGCTGCGCACCATGGAACTGGAAGGCTACGTGCTCGACACGATGCTCGACCTGGACTTCGGCGCGCACACGCTGACCGTGGGCGGCCAGTACAACGACACTGACATGGTCGACGGTGTGTTCGGCATGGATGGCGCCGGCTACCGCAGCAACGTCAAGCAGATGCACCGCATGTGGGCGCTGTTCGCCGAGGACAACTGGGCGCTGACCGACACCCTCACCGCCACCTTCGGCCTGCGCTACGACGACCACAACGTATTCGGCAGCCATGTCAGTCCGCGTGGCTACCTGGTGTGGAATGCCAGCGATGCGTGGACCTTCAAGGGCGGCGTCAGCACCGGCTACAAGACCCCGCGTCCGGACCAGCTGTTCCCGGGCATCACCGGCTTCGGTGGCCAGGGCGTGCTGCCACTGGTCGGTTCGCCGAACCTCAAGCCGGAAACCAGCACCAACTACGAACTGGCCGCCTACTATGAAGGCCAGCGCTGGGGCTTCAACGTCACCGGCTTCTTCAACACGTTCGAAGACAAGATCGCCAGCGGCGGCACCTTTGCGAACTGCGAAGTAGCCCGCGCCGGCAGCGGCTACTGCGTGGACATCGGCCCGGGCTGGGCGGCACTGGGCTACAGCACGTTCACCCAGAGCGTGAACATCGACAAGGCCGAGACCCGCGGTGCCGAACTGGCCGCGCATGTCGACCTGCTCGACACCCTGCAGCTGCGCGGCAACTACACCTGGACCAAGAGCGAGCAGACCAGCGGCGCGCAGAAGGGCCTGCCGATCAGCGGCACGATGCCGGCCAGGCACATGGCCAATGCCAGCCTCAACTGGCAGGTCAACGAAGCGATCAGCCTGTCGCTGATCGGCGAAGGCCGCTACGACCGCTACCGCGACACGCTGCTGGACGCCAACGGCGCCAGCCACACCCGCTACTACCAGGACTACACCATCTTCCATCTCGGTGGCAGCTGGAAGGCCACGCCATGGCTGACGGTGAACGCACGGGTCAACAACCTGTTCGACAAGGACTTCGTTTCGCAGTCGTGCCTGCTGATCAGCCAGAGCGAGTTCAACTGCGTGGACGACTACGCGACCAAGGACCAGCGCCGCAGCTACTGGATCTCGTTGAACGCGAAGTTCTGATCGCCGCGCCCGGCCCCGGTGGGTGCCGACCTTGGTCGGCACCGCTTCATCCACGCGTGGCGTGGATCTACCGATCGGTAGTGCCGGCCGCTGGCCGGCAATCGCCCTCCAGCGATACAGAACGACACGCAATTGCGAGCTATTCTCATCAATGATGTAATGGGCAGTCCCCGTCCGCCTCGAACCGTGCCGTGAGCCGTCCTGCCTCTTCCACCGTGGCGCAGCAACAGAACCGTGGCTTCTGGCTGCGGACGCTGCACCAGTGGCACTGGATCAGCTCGGCGGTGAGCCTGATCGGCATGCTGCTGTTCGCGGTGACCGGCCTGACCCTCAACCACGCCGCGAAGATCGAAGCCAAACCCCAGGTGCAGAACCAGCATCTGGAACTGCCGGCCGATCTGCTCGGCCAGCTCGGCACGCGCGAAAACGGCAATGCACCGATTCCGCGCCCGGCCCGGCAATGGCTGGACACGCAGCTGGGCATCGCCATCGGCGGGCGCCCGGCAGAGTGGTCGGCCGAGGAGATCTACCTGTCGCTGCCGCGCCCCGGCGGCGACGCCTGGCTGAGCATCGATCGCGGGACCGGCGCGGTGGAGTACGAATCAACCTCGCGCGGCGCGGTGTCCTACCTCAACGACCTGCACAAGGGCCGCAACGCGGGCCCGGCGTGGAGCTGGTTCCTGGACCTGTTCGCCGTGGCCTGCCTGGTGTTCTGCATCACCGGCCTGTTCCTGCTGCACCTGCATGCACGCCAGCGGCGCATGACCT
Source organism: Stenotrophomonas sp. YJH_SMC_131 (assembly GCF_059367975.1). Classification (NCBI taxonomy): domain Bacteria; kingdom Pseudomonadati; phylum Pseudomonadota; class Gammaproteobacteria; order Lysobacterales; family Lysobacteraceae; genus Stenotrophomonas; species Stenotrophomonas sp. YJH_SMC_131. The sequence goes on from NZ_JCAFRJ010000009.1 coordinate 10,214, forward strand.
GGCCGCTGGTCGGCCTCGGCCTGATGATTCCGCTGCTGATCGCCCTGCTGCTGATCCACTGACTTTCCTTCGTTTCCGGAGCCGCCCCATGCGCGTCACCCTGACCATCGCCCTCAGCGGCCTGCTGGCCACCTCGCCGGCGTACGCCACCACCCTCGACATCAACGTCGAAGTGCCCAAGCTCAACGTGGCCGAGTACCACCGCCCGTACGTGGCGGTGTGGCTGGAAGGCGCCGACCAGAAGGTCGCGGCCAACCTGTCGGTCTGGTACCAGCAGACCAGCAACAGCGAAGGCCACGGCACCAAATGGCTGCCGGACCTGCGCCAGTGGTGGCGCAAGAGCGGCCGCACCCTGCAGGTGCCGGTGGACGGCGTGACCGGCCCGACCCGCCCGGCCGGCAAGCACGCGCTGTCGTTCAACGACAGGCAGCCGGCACTGAAGCAACTGGCCCCGGGCAACTACACCCTGGTGGTGGAAGCGGTGCGCGAAGTCGGTGGCCGCGAACTGCTGAAGATCCCCTTCACCTGGCCGGCCACCGCCGCGCAGAACGGCAAGGCGCAGGGCGCCACCGAACTGGGCCAGGTCACCCTCGCCGTCAAACCATAACCGCCTGAGCCGGGGTCGGATCCCTTCCGCAGGAAGGGCTCTGACCCCATCGCCCTATCCCTCGGGGTCAGAGCCCTTTCCGCTGGAAAGGGATCCGACCCCTTCCAACTGGAGTCTTCCGCATGAAGCGCACGCTCGTCCTCGCCGCCGCCCTGGCCGCTGCCCTTCCCTTCTCCGCCCTGGCCCACAAGGCCTGGCTGCTGCCCTCGCAGACCGTGATCGCCGGCAACGCGCCGTGGATCACCGTCGACGGTGCGGTCTCCAACGATCTGTTCTACTTCAACCACGTGCCGCTGCGCCTGGAATCGCTGGTGATCACCGCGCCGGACGGCAGCACCGTGCAGCCGCAGAACGCGTCGACCGGCAAGTACCGCAGCGTGTTCGACATCGAACTGAAGCAGCCGGGCACTTACCGCATCGCGTCGGTCAATGACGGCCTGTTCGCCACGTACGAGCAGAACGGCGAGCGCAAGCGCTGGCGCGGCAGCGTGGCTACCTTCGGTGAACTGCCGAAGGACGCGAAGAAGCTGGAAGTGAGCCAGTCGATCGGCCGCGTGGAGACCTTTGTCACCAACGGTGCGCCGAACGACACCGCGCTGAAGCCGACCAACCGTGGCATCGAGCTGGTCGCCGTCGGCCACCCGAATGACCTGTTCGCCGGCGAGGAAGCCACCTTCCGCGTGCTGGTCGATGGCAAGCCGACCGCCGGCCTGCAGTTCGAGATCGTGCGTGGCGCCACCCGCTACCGCAACGCGCAGGACGAGCTGAAGCTGACCAGCGATGCCAAGGGCGAGATCAAGGTGACCTGGCCGGAAGCCGGCATGTACTGGCTGGAGACCGGCACCGAGGACAACAAGACGTCGGTGAAGCAGGCCGCCAAGCGCCGCCTGAGCTACGTCGCCACGCTGGAAGTGCTGCCGCAGTAATGTGGACCGCGATGCCGGGCATTCCCCGGCATCGCCACCGCAACGCATCACCATGACCGATTCCCATCTCGACATCGCCCGCCTCGGTGGCACCACCATGGGCACCACCTGGAGCGTGTCGCTGGTCGCGTCGCGCCAGCGCGACCTGCACCCGCTGCACGCCGGCATCCAGGCGCGGTTGGACGACGTGGTCGCGCAGATGAGCACCTGGGAGCCCGGCTCGGATCTGAGCCGCTACAACCGCGCCGACACTGGCCAATGGTGCGTGCTGCCGGCGGAGACCCGCCACGTTGTGACCTGCGCACAGGCCATCGCTGCCGCCAGTGACGGCGCCTTCGATCCCACCATCGGTCCGCTGGTTGCACTGTGGGGCTTCGGTGCACATGCCGGTGAACGCCGCCAGCCCGACGCCGCTACCCTGCAGGCCACCCGTGAGCGTTGCGGTTGGCAGCGCCTGCAGTGGCAGGATGATGCGCTTTTGCAACCGGGCCGGCTGGAACTGGATCTCTCTGCGATCGCCAAGGGCTTCGGCGTCGACCACGTCGCCGCCTGGCTGCGTAGGCAAGGGATTGGGGCGGCGCTGATCGAAGTGGGTGGCGAACTGGCCGGCTACGGCAGAAAACCGGACGGCCAACCGTGGCGCGTGCTGGTGGAATCCGCACCGGAAGAGGATGTGCACACCGAAACCCCGCCACGGGTGCTGGCGCTGGACGGCAAGGCGGTGGCCACTTCGGGCGATCGCTGGCACCAGTACCAGGCCGATGGCGAGGCCTACAGCCACAGCCTCGACCCGCGTACGGGCAGGCCGGTGCAGCAGGTCGCCGCAGCGGTCACCGTCGTGGCCGACGACGCCATGCACGCCGATGCCTGGGCTACCGCACTGACCGTGCTGGGTCGCGAACAGGGCATGGCGCTGGCCGAGCGCGAAGGACTGGCCGCGCGCTACCTGCAACGCACCGCAGACGCCCCGCAGGAATTTCTCAGCAGCGCCTTCCAGCGCCTGCTCGACGGGCAGGACGCATGAGCACTCGGCCATCGCGTGCGTGGCTCGGCAACACACTTGTACTGATCGTACTGGCGCTGATCGCCTGGGCGCTGCTGCGCCTGCACCTCGGCGAAGCCTGGTGGCAGGGCGCACCGCCGGCACGGCAATCGCAGATCGCCATCATCGCCACCGCGCTGTACGCGCTGGCCTGCGCAGCCCTGTGGTGGCGCACTCGTCCGCGCGATGACGCGGCGTCCGCCGATACCGCACCGCTCCTGCTGGTCTGGTCCAGCCAGACCGGCTTTGCCCGCGAACTGGCCGGACGCAGTGCCGAGGCCCTGCGTGGTGCCGGCGTGCCGGTGCGTGTGCGCGGGCTGCATGAGGTCGACGCCGCATTGCTGGCCGACAGCCAGCGCGCGCTGTTCATTGCCAGCACCACCGGCGAAGGCGATCCGCCCGACCACGCCCTGCCGTTCCTGCGCGGGGTGATGGCCACGCCGCCTCCGTTGCAGCATCTGCAGTACGGCGTGCTCGCGCTGGGCGACCGCAGCTATGGCCACTTCTGCGGATTCGGCCACCAGCTGGACCAGTGGCTGCGCCAGCATGGCGCGCACCCGCTGTTCGATGCGATCGAGGTCGACAATGCCGATCCGGCGGCGCTGCGACATTGGCAGCAGTTGCTGGGACAACTTGGCGGAGGCGCCACTGAACTGCCCGACTGGAGCCCGGCCGAGTATCAGCCGTGGACGTTGCTGCAACGCCAGCATCTGAATCCGGGCAGCCCCGGCGGCCCGGTGTACTGGGTGCGCCTGCAGCCACCGCCTGGCGTCGATGTGCAGTGGCAGGCCGGCGACATCGCCGAGATCGGCCCGCAGCACCCACGCCACAGCGCGCGCGCCTGGCTCGATGCACAGGGCTTCAATGCAGACACCATGCTGGATGACGGGCAGGCGTTGCTGGCCCGTATCGAGCGCTCGCATCTGCCCTCGCTGGTTCCCCCGGGTGATCTGCCCGCACTGCTGGCAACCCTGCAACCGCTGCCGCATCGCGAGTACTCGATCGCCTCGGTGATGGCCGACGGCGCGGTGGAGCTGCTGGTGCGCCGCCAACTGCGCGCCGACGGTACACCCGGCATCGGCAGCGGCTGGCTGTGCGACCACGCGCCCATCGGCGAACCGGTGCAACTGCGGCTGCGCCGCAACGACAATTTCCATGGCGTGCCCGCCGATGTACCGCTGCTGCTGATCGGCAACGGCACCGGCATCGCCGGCCTGCGCGCGCACCTGCACGAACGTGCCCAGCGCGGCGCGCGCCGCACCTGGCTGCTGTTCGGCGAGCGCACCGCCGCGCACGACTTCCATTTCGGCGAAGAACTGCAGGCGATGCTGGCCAGCGGCACGCTGGCACGGCTGGATGCAGTGTTCAGCCGCGACGGCGGCGCGCATCGCTATGTGCAGGACCGGCTGCAGGCCGAAGCGGCGACGCTGCGGCAGTGGGTCGATGAAGGCGCGACGATCCTGGTCTGCGGCAGCCTGCAGGGCATGGCCCCGGGCGTGGATGCAGTGATCGAGCGGGTGCTGGGTACCGCAGGCAAGGAAGCGATGCTGCTGGCCGGTCGTTACCGCCGCGATGTGTATTGAACGAACCGTCGGGGTCGGTTCCCTTTCCGCAGGAAAGGGCTCTGACCCCAACCACAGCCGCACCATGACGGCGTGCCCAGGCATGGTGGCAACCGCACAGCAGTAGATCCACGCCATGCGTGGATGGCGCCCACCGGCGCCCAGGAATCATGCCCCCGCCGCGCTCACCCGTATCGCCAACAACTCGCCACCACCGCTGAGCGCATGCCGTTGCCTCTCGCCCGCCGCCAACCACGCGGTGTCTCCCGCCTGCAGCGCCGGCAGGCCACTATCGGCACCGAACTGCGCCTGTCCGGCCAGCAGATGCAGCGCCCACGCAACGCCCGGTTCGCAGAAGAAGAACATCGATCCCACCAGCGGCCGGTGCAGCAGTTCGGCCTGCAGCAGCTCGCGCTTCCACATCAGGTTGAAGTCGTGGGTGGTGCCATCGACCAGTTCACCGTGCAGCGCTTCTTCACCGGCAAAGCGCACCCGCCCGTGCGGCGGCAGCACCTGGGCCACGCGGCCATCCTCGAAACGCAGGCGCACGCCATTGCCCTGCAGCAGCACCAGTTCTCGCTCCACGCCGGGGAAGGTGGAGAACGCAGCGTCCTGCTCGATCTCGGCCACCGACAGGCGCAGCGCCCAGTCATCACCCTGTGCGGGCAGGCGCAGGATCTCGCGGGTCCAGCCAAGTCCATTCCGCCAGCGTTCGCGACGATAGTCCAGGCTGGAAATGACCTGGCTCGGAGTGTGCAACAGGGAGTCGACGTTCATCGGCGCATTGCATCACGCCACGCGCCATCATGCATCACCGCGTAGCGAGCGTGCCCTGGCCACCGCATCCGCCGGCCAGCAGCTGCGAGTGCTTCAGCCAATCCTGGTCAGGGTAGTAAGCAAACACCATCGTGCCGCCACGCAACGCATCGATCAGCGGCTTGGCCACCGAAAGGCGCACCGCCGGGCAACCCAGGCTGCGACCCAAGCGCCCCTGCAGCTGCGCGGTGGCCGGGTTCACGTACGGCGCACCGTGGATGACGATCGCGCGTTCGCGCGCACGGTCGTTGAAGCCCGGCTCCAGCCCGGCCAGGCGCAGCGAATATCCATTACCGCCCATGTAGGTCTCCTGCGCGGTGAACGCGCCGAGGCTGGACATGAAACTCCCATCGCGGTTGGAGAAGTGCTGGGTGCGGTTCTCGCCGCTGTTGCGGCCATGCGCCACCCATTCCTCGAACAGCAGGCGCTGGTGGGCCAGGTCGAACACCCACAGGCGCGGCTCGGTGGACGGCCGCGAATAATCGATCACGCTGAGACGATCACCGTTGATGCCCAGCTCCGGACGCTGCAACGCACAACGCATGGCGTGCGCCGCCAGCTGCAACACGTGGCGGTCAGCCTTGGGCGCACTGCGCGACAGCAAGGCAGCCAGATCATCAGCGCTGGTGGCAAGGGCGGGCGTCTGTGCCAGCGCCGGGGCGCTGGCCGAGGTCGCCAGCAGGCCGAACGCGGCCAGCCGGCACAGGCGGGATGCAGTCATGGGCACAACGAGGGGACTCAGTTGCCCTTAAGGGTGGACCCTGGCGGCTCGGATTCCAAGACCGGCTGCATTCCGGATTCAGCCGGGCTTGGGCGGACCGCCGGCAACGAGGTCACCAGCAGGGTCGTGCCCGGCACCAGCACCTGGTACAGCTGGCGGGCAAAATCGGCCGGCAGCGCCATTGGCAACGAGGGCGTGGCCAGCAGGTCCGGGGTGGCCTGGGCACGATCCTGGCCCAGCAGCGGATAGGCCGTCCACTGGTGCAGGCGCTGGTTCACGTCCAGCGGGCTGGGCGTATCGCTGTAGCCCTGCCCCATCACGAACAGCGTGGTGCCCTGGAATGCGGGCAGGGCGTCGGCCTTCAGCGGCGACTCGCCGATCATCACGCCATCGCGCAGCACGTACAGGCGCTGGTCATGCAGGCTGACCAGGATGCCGACCTGCCCGGCCGGGGCTGCGCTGTCGTCCCACCAGGCCTGCGCCGGGGCCCCGCCCTCGGTTTCCGGCAAAGCCTGGCCGCGCGCGTTGACCGGGGCCAGCACCGAAGGATAGGCCAGGGTCATCGGCGAACTCTTGGCGTCGGCCACCACCACCGTATCGCCGCGCTGGGTTTCGCTGAACAGCTTCTGCGCGAACGCCTGCGGCAGGCGCACGCAGCCGTGCGAGGCCGGGTGCCCGGGCAGGCTGCCGCCATGCAGGGCGATGCCGTCCCAGGTCAGCCGCTGCATGTAGGGCATCGGCGCGCTGTTGTAGAGGTTGGACTTATGGTCCTTGTCCTTCTGCAGGATGGTGAATACGCCGGTCGGCGTCTCGTGCCCGGCCTTGCCCGAGCTGATCGTGGTCAGGCCGATGGCGATGCCGTTGCGGTAAACGTAGGCACGCTGCTCATCGAGGCTGACCACCAGCACGATCGGGCCGGTCGGCGAGATTTCCGGATGCCACAGGTACTCGCCCGGTTTCAGGTCGGTCGGCCCGCGCACGTCGGCGGTGCTGGCTTCGGCCGCAGGCTTGACTGTCGGCGTCGGCGCAGCGGCATGGGCCAGCAGTGGCAGGGTCAGTGCCAGGGCGAGCATCAGGGTCGTGGGGCGGTGCACAAGCATCCAGCGGGGTCCTTTCCATGCGGAGCGGCCACCGTACACCATCGGCCCGTGGTGGCCACGGCAAAACCAGGCGCCGGAAATGAAATTGCCCGGCGACACAGCCATGTGTCGTACCGGGCAATCGTTACGTCCTTGTCGGCCTGCTGCCGCCCCCTCGCATCCTGCGCTGTGGGGGTAGCGTTGCATCCTGCACGCGGCCGCGTCTGTCCTGTTTGTATCTCAGCCCCTTCCACAGGTCTGTGATGCCACCATCCTGGTGATTGGTGCCGCGTCCTGCGGCGGTCGGTGGTCACGGCCTTCCTGTCCGTGACCGGTGAACCAGCCTCCTGCCGGTTCCGACGATTCCTGCTGTCAGCGCCTGGGTACGGTCCGCACCGGTACCGATCCGGGTACCGGATCCGCCGGCAACAACCTGTTGCCTACGGTGATCCGCTGTCGATTCCGTTCGACGATCGCTTTCCCTATTCCCTTCACCTGCGTCAGGTCCTCGACGCGATGAAACGGGCCGTGTCTGCGCCGGTGCTCGACGATCGCCTCGGCCTTGGCGGCTCCGACCATCGTCAATCCCTGCTGCAGCGCCTGGGCATCGGCGCGGTTGATGTCGATCGGTTCGGCGGCATGCGCCCCAGCGATCCCCACTACCAGCACCAGCGCCCTCAACACGACAAACCAAGGCACGACGTGTATCTCCCTGTGATTCTGGCCGCCCCGACCGGCAATCCCGTCGGCAGGAACAGTGTCCGTCACCACATGTGCACAGCCTATCGGTTTCCCGGATTTCCGTAAGCCAGCCAAATACCCGACGTGATGTAGGAAAAACCCTACCCGCGGCACAGGCGTAGAATGGCCGGATCAGCCCATGCAACCGGAGTTTCAGATGGACAGCGCCAAGCTCGGCCAATTCGTCAATGACAAGTGGGACAGCGAAATCGTCCCGCAGTTGGTCGACTACATCCGCATTCCCAACAAGTCGCCGATGTTCGACGCCAATTGGGTGCAGAACGGCTACATGGAACAGGCGGTCACCCTGATGGAGAACTGGGCCAAGGCCCAGCAGCTGCCCGGCCTGAAGGTTGAAGTGGTGCGCCTGGAAGGCCGTACCCCGCTGATCTTCCTGGAAATTCCGGCTACCGGCGCCGAAACCGGCGACGACACCATCCTGCTCTATGGCCACCTGGACAAGCAGCCGGAAATGACCGGCTGGGACGACGACCTCGGCCCGTGGACCCCGGTCCTGCGCGGCGACAAGCTGTATGGCCGCGGCGGTGCGGACGACGGCTACGCGATCTTCGGCTCGCTGGCTGCGGTACTGGCACTGCAGGCCCAGGGCCTGCCGCACGCCCGCTGCGTGGTGCTGATCGAAGCGTGTGAAGAGTCCGGCAGCTACGACCTGCCGGCCTACGTCGACCACCTGGCCGACCGCATCGGCAAGCCGTCGCTGGTGGTCTGCCTGGATTCGGGCTGCGCCAACTACGACCAGCTGTGGTGCACCACCTCGCTGCGCGGCCTGACCGGCGGCAATTTCACCGTGAAGGTGCTCAACGAAGGCGTGCATTCCGGCGATGCCTCCGGCGTGATCCCGTCCAGCTTCCGCCTGCTGCGCCAGATCCTTTCGCGCATCGAGGACCAGGACACCGGCCGCATCCTGATCGACGGCATGAACGTGGAGATCCCGGCCGAGCGCCTGGAACAGGCCAAGCGTGCCGCCGAAGTGGTGGATACCGAGATCTTCGAGAAGTTCCCGATGGTCGACGGCCTGCGCCCCATGAACGAGGACCTGACCGAGCTGGTGCTCAACCGCACCTGGCGCCCGGCGCTGTCGGTCACCGGCGTCGGTGGCATGCCGCCGCTGGAATCGGCCGGCAACGTGCTGCGTCCGCAGACCTCGGTGAAGCTGTCGCTGCGCCTGCCGCCGACCGCCGATGGCAAGACCTGCGGCGAGCTGCTGAAGGAAGCACTGCTGCGCGACCCGCCGAACGGCGCGCAGGTCACCCTGGACCTGGAAAAGGCCTCCACCGGCTGGAATGCCCCGGCGATGGCGCCGTGGCTGACCCAGGCCATCGACGACGCCAGCCAGGCCTTCTTCGGCAAGCCGGCGATGTACATGGGCGAAGGCGGCTCGATCCCGTTCATGGGCATGCTGGGCGAGAAGTTCCCGGGCGCGCAGTTCATGATCACCGGCGTGCTCGGCCCGCACTCCAATGCGCATGGCCCGAACGAGTTCCTGCACATCCCGATGGGCAAGAAGGTCACCGCCTGCGTGTCCAAGGTGATCAGCGAGCACTACGCCGCCAGCCTGCGCGGCGAGACCAGCGGCTCGCCGGTGGCTGCCGACAGCGGCACCCGCCACGGCGACCACGGCTGCTGCTGATCCGGCACTCGTGACGGACGCAGCCTGGCCTTGCTAGGCTGCGTCCACACTCAAGCGGAATCCGCGCGCATGAATGGTCTGTTCGGCAGCAGCAGCTGGCTGTACATCCTGCTGGTCGGCTTCTTCGTCGGCCTGCTCGGGCGTTTCTTCATGCCCGGCAACAACCGCATGGGCTGCCTGCTGACCATCGTGCTGGGCATCCTTGGTGCCCTGCTGGCCGGTTGGTTCGGCCAGTACATGGGCTGGTACGCCCCCGGCGAACCGGCCGGTTTCCTCGGCGCGGTGGTGGGCGCGGTGGCCGTGCTGGCCGTCCTGCGCCTGTTCAGCGGTCGCCGCTGACGCCGCTCCCCCTTCCCTTCCTGTTGCCGACGTTGGCGCGCCCGGCGCGCCCGGATATGCCCGCATGACCGAACCCGCCTCCGATCCCCAGCGCAGCGCGCAGCGCCTGCAGTGGGCCCGTACCCAGCTCGATGATGCCAACGCGGTGGTCGAACGCGCTTCGGTTGACGCCGGCATGCGCAGCTACTGGCGCACCACCAGCACGCGCGGCAGCCACATCGTGATGGACGCCCCGCCGGGGCTGGAAGATCCGCGGCCGTGGCTGCGCATGCGCGGCCTGCTGCACGACAACGGTCTGCGCGTGCCCATGCTGCTCGCGCAGGACCTGGATGCCGGCTTCCTGCTGCTGGAAGATCTCGGCGGCCCGACCCTGGCCAGGATCCTCGACGAGCGCAACGCTGACGAATGGTTCGGTCGTTCGATCGAGCAGCTGCTGCGCCTGCAGGCGATCCCGGTGCCGGCCGACTTCGGCCAGTTCGGCGAAGCACTGCTGCAGCGCGATGCCGGCCTGTTCGACGAATGGTTCCTGCAGCGCCACCTGAACCTTGAACTGGACTGCGGCGAGATCGAAGGCCTGCAGCTGGTGCATCGCCGCCTGATGGACAACGCGCTGGGCCAGGCCCAGCTGATGACCCACCGCGACTACATGCCACGCAACCTGATGCCGGTCGACGACGGCCCCGCGGTCCTGGATTTCCAGGACCTGGTGCGCGGCCCGATCGCCTACGATGCGGTGAGCCTGTTCAAGGACGCCTTCCTGAGCTGGCCACTGCAACGCGTGGACGAATGGCTGGCGCAGTATCACGAGCGCGCCCGCGACGCCGGCCTGCCGGTGCCCGACCGCGCCACCTTCCTGCGCGATGCCGACTGGATGGGCATCCAGCGCCACGTGAAGATCCTGGGCCTGTTCTGCCGGCTGCGTTACCGCGACAACAAGGGCCATTACCTCGACGACGCACCGCGCTTCATCACCTATCTGGATGAAGTGCTGCCGCGCTACCGCGAGCTGGCACCGCTGCAGCAGCTGCTGGACGACCGCATCAAGCCGGCGCTGGCCGAGCTGGGTGCACCGATGCGCGTGGCCCGATGAAGGCACTGGTCTTTGCCGCCGGCCTCGGCGAGCGCATGCGCCCTTTGACCCTGCACACGCCCAAGCCGCTGCTGGAAGTGGCTGGCAAGCCGTTGATCGTCTGGCACCTGGAACGCCTGGCCGCACTCGGCGTGCGCGAGGTGGTGGTCAACACCGCATGGTTGGCCGAACAGTTCCCGGCGACGCTTGGCGATGGCAGCCAGTGGGGCCAGCGCCTGCATTTCCTGTACGAAGGGCAGACCCCGCTGGAAACCGGCGGCGGCATCCTCAACGCCCTGCCGGTGCTGGGCGATGCCCCGTTCCTGGTAGTGAACGGCGACATCTGGACCGATTTCGATTTCGCCACGCTGCCGCGCGAGCCGCAGGGCCAGGCGCACCTGGTGCTGGTCGACAATCCGGTTCAGCACCCGAATGGTGACTACCGCCTGGATGCACAGGGGTTCCTGCACCACGATCGCGAAGGACCATGCCTGACCTATGCCGGCATCGGCGTGTACCGTCCTTCGATCGTGGCCGACTGGCGCGCGGTGATCGGCGATGCGCCGGGCAGCGAGCGGCTGCCACCGAAGTTCTCGGTGGTGCCGCTGCAGAAGCACTTCATGGCGCAGGGGTTGATGACCGGGCAGCACCATCGCGGGCGCTGGACCGACGTCGGCACCGTGGATCGCCTGCGCGCGCTGGATGCGGAGTTGGCGGCGAACGGCTGAGCCCCTCGTGGCTGGACGTTTTGAGAGCAGTAGCCTTGCTTGGCCGGGCGGGGTGGATTCGCGGGGGACGCCGTGAACCCGTCCCTGGGGGCTTGGCCGCGGCATCCATGCCGCGGACACCCCCGCGAACCCACCCCGCCCGGCCTCAGACAGTTTCCGTGCGCGTCGAGCCACGGAAGAAAGAAAGAAGAGCAAAAGCGGGTTGCTTCGCTGCGCTTGCTCCGGTGACGACCAACGGTCGTCACCCACCACAAGCAAGACACGTGTCGACCAAGGTCGACATCCACCAACAGCAGTGCAGAACGCCGTCCAGACAGATCGCGGGAATCTGTCGAAGGCGGGGTGGCTCAGGTTGCGGGGGCGTGAGCGCCATGGATGGCGCGATCGAGGCTACAGGGACGTACTTGCGCCGTCCCCCGCAACCTGAGCCACCCCGCCTCCCTCAGGAAGCCACTTCTGCCGTTGGCATTGACGTTGCCGGCCAGCGGCCGGCACTACCGCGGGTGCAGGGCGCAGCCCTGCCGAACAACATCCCTCAGTAACGAGGCCGGCCTTCTTCCAGCACCTGGCGCAGGAACGGCACGGTGATCCGCCGCTTCGCCGCCAGCGATTCGCGGTCCAGCCAGTCCAGCAGGGTGATCAATCCACCCAGCTCACGGCCGGTGTGCGACAGCAGCCACTCGATGGCCGCTTCGTCGATGGCCAGGCCGCGTCGCAGTGCACGCTCGCGCAGCACGGCCGCCCGCCCTTCCTCATCCAGCGGCTGCAGCAGCACGCGCACGCACTGACCCAGCCGCGAGCGCAGGTCCGGCAGCACCAGGCCCAGTTCGCCCGGCGCCTTCTGTGCCGTGTACAGCACGGTCACGCCCGCAGCGCGCGCACGGTTGTGGAAATCGAACAGCGCGATCTCATCCTCGCGGTTGCCGGCAACCTCGTCCAGGCCGTCCAGCGCCACCAGTTCGCGCGCTTCCAGCCCATCAAGCGCCGCACGGACACGGCCGGCGGCGCTGGCCAGCGGCACGTACGTCGGCAACCGTCCGGCCTGCTCGGCGCTGGAGCACATCGCCAGCGCCTGGTGGGTCTTGCCGGTTCCCGCCGCACCTTCCAGGTAGACCCAGTCGTGGCTGGCGCCAACCGCGATCGCGCGCAGCTGCGCCAGCGCGCCATCCGGCGCGCCGATGAAGGTCTCCAGGCGCTGGTCCCGCGGGTAATGCAGGGCCAGCGGCAGTTGCGGCACACCCATCACTTCAGGTCGGGGCCCTTGTCGTCCGGAACGATGATATGGGGCGCGTCGACCACGCCATCAAGCACGATCGCCGGCTTCTCGCCCACGTACAGTTCGCTCTGCCGATAGCGCTGGTGGGCATAGCGCAGCAGCACGTTGGTCACCGCCGCTACCGGCAGCGCCAGCAGCATGCCGAGGAAGCCGAACAGCTGGCCGCCGGCCATCACCGCGAAGATCACCGCCACCGGGTGCAGGCCGATCTTGTCGCCGACGATGCGCGGGGTCAGCACGTAGCTTTCCAGCAGCTGGCCCACGGTGAACACCACGCCGACCAGGATCAGCAGCTTCAGGTCGAAGCCCTGCGCCTGCACCAGCGCGGCGATCACCGCCATCAGCACGCCGGTGGTCGCGCCCAGGTACGGGATGAAGCTGATCAGGCCGGCAATCAGGCCGATCAGCAGGCCCAGCTTGAGGCCGACCAGCGACAGGCCACCGGCGTAGATCACGCCCAGCGCCAGCATCACCAGGAACTGGCCACGGATGAACGCACCCAGCACCTCGTTGGATTCACGCGCCAGCGCGCTGATGGTGCCGATCTGGTTGCGCGGAATCACCGAGGCCACCCGCTCGACCAGCTTGTCCCAGTCGCGCAGGAAGTAGAACGCCAGGATCGGCAGCAGCAGGATGTTGACCACCCAGGTCACCATCGCAAAGCCCGAACGCGAGACGTAGCCCATGAACGTGGTGGCGAAGCCGCCGGCCTGCTGCCAATGGCTGCGCACCCATTCGATCAGGCGGTCCGGATCCAGCCACTGCATCACTTCCAGGCCGGTCTTGTGCTCGAACCAGGGGATGCCGGTCTGCATCAGCCACGCCTGCGCCTGCGGCGCGGCCGCGATCAGGGTGGTGATCTGGCGCTCGATCATCGGCACCAGCACCAGCAGCAGTGCCACGATCACCAGCACCATCGCTGCGAACACCAGCACCACGCCGGTCATGCGCGAGCGGCCGGTGGCCTCGATGCGGTCCACCAGGGGGTCACCCAGCCAGGCCAGCGCCAGTGCCAGCACGAACGGGGTCAGGATCGGCGCCAGCAGCCACACCACCCAGCCGATCAGGCCGGCGAACAGGATGTACTTCAGCCGACGCAGGAACTGCGCGATTTCAGCTTCCGGGCTCAGGATCATCGCAGGCGGTACTCGTTGCTGACCGGCGCGGCCACCGGGGCACCGGTGGTGTCATCGATCGGGGTCGGCAGGGCCGGCAGCGGCGCGCTTGGCACCAGCACGCCGTTGTCGCCAAGCATGCGGTTGAAGCCGGCCAGGCCGGTGGTCATCTCCACGCTCAGCTCCAGTTGGCCGGCCGAGGCGTGCAGCGGGGTGACGTTGCGCACCACCGGCACCTCGCGCAGGCCAGCGGCCAGCCGCAGGTAGTCATCGGCGCTGTTGATGCCGGTCACCACCAGGCGGTAGGTGCCGGCCTGGCCGACGGCCACGCCGGCCTTGGCATAGCGCTTGACCAGCGCATCGGCGGCACCGTCGGCACCGGCGGCCATCGCGCGCATGGCGTTGGCGTCCTTGCTGGTCCACTTGTTCAGTTCGCGGCCGTTGTCGACGAACACCCAGTCCGCCTGCCAGCCACCGTTGGCGCGGTACAGCTTGCCGATCAGCTGCATCGGCGGCGAGTAGCGCGAGGAGGCACGGGCCACGGCCGCGCTGTCCTGGCGCCAGATGGCACCGGCCAGGGCCTGTTCGGCAGCACCGCCGCTGGGCAGGCCCAGCTTGTAACCCCGCTCGATGGCGCGGTTCAGCAGCGGGCGGGCGGCATTGGCCTGCTGCACGCTGACCAGGCGCGGGCCACTGCCGTCGTCGACGGCCAGCCACAGCACCGGCTTCGGTCGCGGCTGCGGCCACAGCGGCAGGCCCAGCGCCGAGACCAGCGAATCGACGTCATCCTCGCGGAAGCGGGCCACCAGCAGGGTCCGGAAGCTCGGTGCGCCGCTGGCACCCACGCTCTGGTCCTGCTTGTAGTCGTAGCTGGCCACGTAGTCCTTGGCATTGCGCAGCGCCTGCACCACGCCGGGGCGTGACATCACGTTGCGGTCGCCGGACAGCTTGCCCAGCACCACGCTCAGGGCACGGGCCAGGGCACCGTTGCGATCGGCCTCGGCCTGGCTGTTGACGGGCACTTCGGCCTCGTAGGCCCCCGAAGCGGTGGCGACATCTCCCTCGGTGCGCAGGCCGCTCTGGGCCATCGTGGCCACCGGCAGGCTCAGTGCAAGGAGCAGGGTCAGAATCAGGCTGCGGCGCATCAGGACATCCATTGGCTCGACGAATCCGGGGGAATTGTTGCCCGAATACGGCCTTTGCGCCAATGCGGCCTGTTAAAATCGCTCATTCAACCCCTGCCAGCGCCGACGCCCGTGACCAACACCCCGTCTTCCGCCCCTTCCCCCCTCACCTACCGTGACGCGGGTGTCGACATCGACGCCGGCAACGCGCTGGTCGAGCGGATCAAGCCCCTGGTCAAGCGCAGCTTCCGCCCGGAAGTGATGGGCGGCCTGGGCGGCTTCGGCGCCCTGTTCGACCTGTCCAACAAGTACCGCGAGCCGGTGCTGGTGTCGGGTACCGATGGCGTGGGCACCAAGCTGAAGCTGGCCCACCAGCTGAACCGCCACGATACGATCGGCATCGACCTGGTCGCCATGTGCGTGAACGACGTGCTGGTGCAGGGTGCCGAGCCGCTGTTCTTCCTGGACTACTTCGCCACCGGCAAGCTGGACATCGACACCGCCGCAGCGGTCGTGGGCGGCATCGCCAACGGCTGCACCGAGGCCGGCTGCGCGCTGATCGGCGGCGAAACCGCTGAAATGCCCGACATGTATGCCCCGGGCGAGTACGACCTGGCCGGCTTCACGGTCGCCGCGGTCGAGAAGAGCGAGCTGAAGGACGGCGCCAGCGTGGCCGCCGGCGACGTGCTGATCGGCATCGCCTCGTCCGGCCCGCACTCCAACGGCTACTCGCTGGTGCGCCGCATCTACGACCGCGCCGGCCGCCCGGCCGACCTGGAGCTGGAGGGCGGCGTGAAGCTGGTCGACGCGCTGATGGCACCGACCCGCCTGTACGTGAAGCCGATCCTGGCACTGCTGAAGTCGCACGGCGAGGCCATCCACGGCATGGCCCACATCACCGGTGGCGGCCTGACCGAGAACATCATCCGCGTGGTGCCCGACGGCCTCGGCCTGGACATCCAGGCCTCGTCCTGGACCCTGCCGCCGGTGTTCCAGTGGCTGCAGAAGGAAGGCGCCGTGGCCGATAGCGAGATGTGGCGCACCTTCAACTGCGGCATCGGCTTCGTGCTGATCGTGGCAGCCGACCAGGTCGCCGCCGTGTCCGAGGCGGTCAAGGCGCAGGGCCTGGACCACTGGACCATCGGCCAGGTGGTCACTGCTGAAGGCGCCGAGCGCGTCCACATCGGCTGAACCCGGCCCCGAGGAGCCCGCATGGACGCAATGCCCCCGCTGCCCCCTACCCCCGTGCCGCCGCCAACGACGGCGGTACCGGCGTTCAGCCCCCAGGACGCCGACCACCTGCGCATGCTGTCAATCGCGCACTACGTGGTCGGCGGCCTGATCGCGCTGTTCTCGCTGATCTTCATCGTCCACATCGTGCTCGGCGTCACCGCGCTCACCGGCAACCTGCCGATGAACTCCGGCGGCCAGCCCTCGTCGCCGGCCGAACAGCGCGTGTTCGGCTGGATGTTCGTCGTGATCGGCTGTGTCATCGTGTTCGGTGGCGTCACCCTGGGCGCGTTCGTGGCCTACGCCGGCCGTTGCCTGGCCCGCCGCCGCCGCTACCTGCTGTGCCTGATCGTGGCCGGGCTGGCCTGTCTGTTCACGCCGATCGGTACCGTGCTGGGAGTACTCAGCCTGATCACGCTGCTGCGTCCGCAGGTCAAGGCCGCGTTCGACACAGCGGGCACGGCGGCATGACGAGCCCGGGCGCACCGCCGCCGCTGCCGCAGCAGACCCTGGCGCACCTTCAGCTGGGCAGCCACCTGCAGACGCTGAAGGTGCTGTTCTACGCGCTGGCGGTTTTCCACTGGATAGCCGCGCTGGCCTTCCTCGGTTTCATCGGCCTGGTTGCCAGCTCGCGCGGGCTGGACGATGGCGCGGTACTGGCCACCGTGTACGGCGTCGTTTCAGCGCTGGCTGCCGCGCTGGGCTTCGTGCAGCTGCACACCGCGCGCCTGCTGTCGCGCCGCACCGGGCTGGCCTGGTGCCAGCGCGCGGCCTGGCTGGCGGTGCTGGCCGGCCCGCTGGGCATGGCCCTGACCGCCTATGCCTGGGTGTTCCTGTCCAAGCCTGACATGGCCGCCCTGTTCGACCGCGGCGACCATCTCCGCGTCTGAACTTGCCGGTAGACGCCCCGCCCTTTCCTGATCGACTTCCCATGTCCGCGCCTGCCCTCCCCACGACCGCTTCGCCCAGCGCCTTCCGTGTCTCGCGCCCCAAGAAGCTGGCCTTCGCTGCCGTGCTGGCGGTATTCGCGGTCAGCTGGATCCAGCCGCTGTGGCCCACCGAGCAGGCGCTGCACAGCACGCTGACCGTGATCGGCCTGGGCGCCCTGCTGTGGGTCGACCGCCGGGGTGGCTGGCTGGGCAACGGTGCCTTCATCGCGATCTGCGGCTTCATCGCGCTGCACTGTGTGGCCGCCCGCTGGCTGTACTCGAACGTTCCCTACGACGCGTGGACGCAGGCGCTGATCGGCTGGTCGCCGAATGCGGCGTTCGGCTGGCAGCGCAATCATTTCGACCGCCTCATCCACTTCCTGTTCGGCGTCTGTTTCACGCCGGCACTGCTGCAGCTGGCACGTCACGCCTGGCCGGCGCTGCGCCGCGGCCAGGCCTTCGCCCTGGTGGTGATGACGGTGATGTGCGCCAGCCTGGTCTACGAGTGGTTCGAATGGGCCATCGCGCTCGCCCTGTCGCCGGACGCCGCCGAGGCCTACAACGGGCAGCAGGGCGACATGTGGGACGCCCATGCCGACATGCTGATGGCCACCGTGGGCAGCCTGCTGACCTGGCCGCTGATCCGCCGGAGTACCCCGCAATGACCGCGCCCACCCGCATTGCCGTGCTTGCCTCCGGCCGCGGCAGCAACCTGCAGGCCATCCTCGATGCCATCGCTGCGGGACGCCTGCGCGCCGAGGTCGTCGGCGTATTTTCCGACCGCCCGGCCGCCGCCGCGCTGCAGCGGGTCAGCGCCAACCTGCGCTGGGCGCATGCGCCGAAGGAATTCGACGACCGCGCCGCCTACGAGCAGGCACTGGGCGACGCACTGGCCGCGGTCGCACCGGACTGGATCGTCTGCGCCGGCTACATGCGCATACTCGGCGCCGCCTTCGTGCAGCGCTTCAATGGCCGCCTGGTCAACATCCACCCGTCACTGCTGCCGCTGCACAAGGGGCTGGACACGCATGCGCGGGCACTGGATGCAGGCGATGCCGAGCACGGTGCCAGCGTGCACCTGGTCGTACCCGAGCTGGACGCCGGCGCCGTGCTGGCCCAGGTGCGGGTACCGGTGCTGCCCGGCGATGACGCCGACACGCTGGCCGCGCGTGTGCTGGCGGTGGAGCATCCCCTGCTGATCGCCACGCTGCAGCTGCTGTGCGCCGGCCGCCTGACTGAACGGGAGGGCCAGCCGCAACTGGACGGTCACCCCCTGTTTAGCCCGCTGGCCCTAGATTCCGCCGGGAACCTGAACCGGTAACGCCCACGCACACGCCCCGCTGACTGCGGGGCTGGCATCCTGCCCACCTCCTGCGGCTCCTCTCTTCCATGAAGACCACGACCCTGCTGTCCACTTCGCTGCTGCTGTCGCTTGTCGTGCTCCCCGGCGTGGGTTGGGGCCAGGCGCAGGCGCCTGCCTCGCCGGCTCCGGCGCCGGTGCCAGCGGTGCAACCGCCGGCCGAAGCGGCGGCCCCGGCCCTGCCGGCCTTGGCGTGGGAACCGCCGCCGCTGCAGCCGTTCAGCGCCACCTACCAGGCCTTCTACAAAGGCAAGGAGGCCGGCGACGCCAGCATGCAGGTCACCCATACCGGCGGCAACCAGTGGCGGGTCGACATGCAGGTGGTCGGCCGCCGCGGCTTTGCCAGCGTGCTGGGCCTGAACATCGAGCAGAGCACGGTGTTCGAGGAGCGCGCCGGCGCCTATGCACCGCTGAGCCAGAGCACGGTGCGCAAGGGCCTGTTCCTGGGCAAGAAGGCGGTCGGCACGTACAACTGGCAGGCCGGTACCGCGCAGTGGACCGGCGACGTCGAGAAGAAGCGTGCGCAGCCGATTCCGCTGCAGCCGGGCGACCAGAGCGCCCTGCTGATCAACCTGGCGATCATGCGGGATGCCCGTCCGGGTGCCACCATGCACTACCGCTACGTGGACATGGGCAAGGTCCGCCAGCACGACTACCAGGCCGCGCCGCAGACCGAGAACGTCGAGGTCGGCGACCTGTCCTACAACGCGCTGCGGGTCTACCGGACCAACGGCGGCAACAACGAAACCATCCTCTGGATCGCCAACGGTGTCCCCACCCCGGTGCGCATCCTGCAACGCGAAGACGGCGAAGACCGCGTCGATCTGCGCCTGATCGAATACCAAGGAGTCTGAGCATGAGCACCCTGACCCGCCCCCTCACCTGGATCGCTGCAGCCGCGCTGTCGGTGGCCAGCCTGCCGGCCATGGCCCTGCAGCCGTTCAAGGCCGATTACCTGGCCAGCTACATGGGCATGCAGGCCAATGGCAGCATGACGCTGAGCAGCGAGGGTGCCAACAAGTGGCGCTACACGCTGCAGGTGAAGAACCAGCTGGCCGACCTGAGCCAGAGCACCGTGTTCGAAGAAGTGCGCGGCCAGCTGCGCCCGCTCAGCAGCCAGGACCGTTCGGCGCTGCTGGTGAAGAAGCGCAACGTGCAGGCCAACTACAACTGGACCAGCAACCAGGCCACCTGGACCGGCGACATCAAGCCGGACCGCGCTGGACCTATCGCACTGAAATCCGGTGACATGGACGCGCTGCTGATCAACCTGGCGATCGCCCGTGACCTCGCCGCCGGCAAGCCGCTGACCTATCGCATGGTCGACGAAGGCCGCATCAAGAACATGACCTACCGCGTGATCGGCAAGGAGTCGATCACCGTGGGCGGCAAGAGCTACGAAGCGACCAAGGTCTCGCGTGCCGACGGCAACAAGGAGCTGATCGCCTGGATCGTGCCGGAGTTCCCGGTGCCGGCGCGCATGCTGCAGCGGGAGAACGACCGCGATGCCCTGGACCTGACCATCAAGGCGATGAACTGAGTGCCGGGGTCGGATCCCATTCCCTCGGGGATGGGCTCCGACCCCAGGCCCCGCGAAAAGAAAACGCCCGCTTTCGCGGGCGTTTTTCTTACTTCTTTTCTTCGGCCGCCGCCGGCTTGAACTCGGTACGGCAGTCCACGCGGATCTGCTCGCCGGTGCTGCGCCAGACGAAGGTGCGGCAATGGCGGTTGCCGTCCTGGCTGTCATTCACCGCAACCGCATAGAACGACTCGATGATCTCGTCGCGCGAGACCGTGCCATCGCCATTCCAGTCCATGTCCTTCTGCTCGATGCCCTGGGTGATGGCGATGTTGGCGTACCAGGCGTAGCCCAGCCACGCCAGCACGATCAGCACCAGCGCCAGCAGCGCCTTGCGACGCGGGCTGAACTTGCCGCGCAGGATCATGGCACGCGCCGGATGGTGGCACCGAGCGAAGACAGCTTCTCTTCGATGTTCTCGTAGCCACGGTCAAGGTGGTAGATGCGGTCGATGGTGGTCTCGCCGCTGGCCATCAGGCCGGCCAGGATCAGCGAGGCCGAGGCACGCAGGTCGGTGGCCATCACCGGTGCGCCACTCAGGTGCTCGCTGCCCCGCACGATGGCGGTGTGGCCTTCGACCTGGATGTCCGCGCCCAGGCGCAGCAACTCGTTGACGTGCATGAAACGGTTTTCGAAGATCGTTTCGTTGATCACGCCGACGCCGTCGGCCACGCAGTTGAGCGCCATGAACTGCGCCTGCATGTCGGTCGGGAACGCCGGGTACGGTGCGGTGGTCAGGTTGACCGCCTTCGGCCGCTTGCCCTGCATGTCCAGGGTGATGGTGTCGTCGGTGGTCTCGATCTTCGCACCGGCTTCGACCAGCTTGGACAGCACCGCGTCCATGGTGTTCGGGCGCGCACGGTTGACCGTGACCTTGCCGCCGGTCATCGCCGCAGCCACCAGGAAGGTGCCGGTCTCGATGCGGTCGGGCAGCACTTCATGGCGGCCGCCGGACAGGCGCTCGACGCCTTCGATGACCAGGCGGGCAGTGCCCAGGCCTTCGATCTTCGCGCCCAGCGCGATCAGGCAATGCGCCAGATCGGTCACTTCCGGTTCCATCGCACAGTTGTCGAGGATGGTGGTGCCTTCGGCCAGCACCGCGCCCATCAGCACGTTCTCGGTGCCGGTAACGCTGACCATGTCGAAGGTGAAATGGCCGCCCTTCAGGCGCTTGGCCGTGGCCTTGATGAAGCCGTTCTCGACCACGATCTCGGCGCCCAGCGCCTGCAGGCCCTTGATGTGCTGGTCGACCGGACGCGAGCCGATCGCGCAGCCGCCGGGCAGCGACACTTCCGCCGCGCCGAAGCGGGCCAGCAGCGGGCCCAGCACCAGGATCGAGGCGCGCATGGTCTTGACCAGCTCGTACGGGGCGACATGCTGGTTGACCGGACGCGGGTCGACCACGATCGCACTGCCGCGCGACAGCGTGCCCTGGTCGATGGTGACCTTGGCACCCAGTTCACCCAGCAGCTTCACCGTGGTGACCACATCGTGCAGGTGCGGCACGTTGGTGATCTCCACCGGCGCATCGGCCAGCAGGGTCGCGCAGAGAATGGGGAGGACGGCGTTCTTGGCGCCGGAGATGCTCACTTCACCGTGCAGCGCAGCGCCGCCGGTCACAACGATCTTGGCCATGTATTCGGGATCTTCTGCGGTTCAGCCGGCTTCGGCCGGGGTCACGGTTTTCAGCGCCAGCGCGTGGATCGCGCCGCCCATCAGGTCGCCCAGGGTGGCATAGACCATCCGGTGGCGGGCCAGCGGCATCTTGCCGGCAAAGGCCTCGCAGACCACGGTCGCTTCGAAATGCACGCCATCGTCGCCCTGCACGTCGGCGCGGGCGCCGGGCAGGCCGGTTTCGATCAGGTTGCGGATGGTGTCGGCGTCCAACGGGCTTTCCTAATAAAATGTGCCTCCATTCTACTTCCGCTGCGTGGCGTCCGCATGGCCGAATCCCTGTTGCCCCCCCGTTCCGTCGACCCTGCCGGCCTGGTCGCCAGCGGCCGCCGCGTCTTCGAGATCGAGCGGCAGGCGCTGGATGCCGTGGCCGACCGCCTCGGCGAGGCCTTCCAGCAGGCTTGCCAGGCGATCCTGGCCAGCCGCGGCCGGGTGGTCGCCACCGGCATGGGCAAGTCCGGGCACATCGCCCGCAAGATCGCCGCTACGCTGGCCTCCACCGGCACTCCCGCGTTCTACGTGCATCCGGGCGAAGCCGGCCATGGTGACCTGGGCATGATCACCGAGGCCGACGTGGTGCTGGCCCTGTCCTATTCGGGCGAATCGGACGAAGTGCTGATGCTGCTGCCGGTGCTCAAGCGCCAGGGCAACGTGCTGATCTCCATGACCGGCCGCCCGCAGTCCAGCCTGGCCACCGCCGCCGATATCCACCTGGACGTCAGCGTGCCGGCCGAGGCCTGCCCGCTGGCGCTGGCGCCGACCTCCAGCACCACCGCCTCGCTGGCGATGGGCGATGCGCTGGCCGTGGCCCTGCTCGACGCACGCGGCTTCACCGCCGACGATTTCGCCCGCTCGCACCCGGCCGGCAGCCTCGGCCGCCGCCTGCTGCTGCATATCACCGACGTCATGCACACCGGGGAGGACCTGCCCAGCGTGGGGGCCGACGCCAGCCTCAGCGAGGCGCTGGTCGAAATGAGCCGCA
Organism: Stenotrophomonas sp. YJH_SMC_131; assembly: GCF_059367975.1. Classification (NCBI taxonomy): domain Bacteria; kingdom Pseudomonadati; phylum Pseudomonadota; class Gammaproteobacteria; order Lysobacterales; family Lysobacteraceae; genus Stenotrophomonas; species Stenotrophomonas sp. YJH_SMC_131. Next base: position 32,764 of record NZ_JCAFRJ010000009.1, read on the forward strand.
AGCGGCTGGGCATGACCGCCGTGGTCGATGCCGACGGTGTGCTGATCGGCCTGTTCACCGACGGTGACCTGCGCCGGGCGCTGGACAGCGCGCTGGACGTGCGCACCGCGAAGATCGCCGATGTGATGACCCGCAACCCACGTACCATCGGCGCCGACCAGCTGGCGGTGGAGGCTGCCCGGCTGATGGAGACCCACAAGATCACGGGCCTGATCGTGGTTGACGACCAGGGCCGGGCGGTCGGTGCCCTGAACATTCATGACCTGTTGCGGGCCCGGGTGGTTTAACCGACAGTCCGTAGACCCCATTCAGTCTGTACCGTCCCAACCCGAATCCACCGAGCCTGCCACCCTGATGCCCTGGTCCCCCCTGCCCGCCTTCCCCGCCCACCTGCATGCCGCCGCGGCCCGCGTCCGCCTGGCCTGCTTCGACGTGGACGGCACCCTCACCGACGGTCGGCTGTACTACGACAAGGACGGCAACGAGAGCAAGGCGTACTTCGTGCAGGATGGCCTGGGCCTGAAACTGCTGCAGCAGCACGGCATCCACCCCGTGCTGATCACCGCGCGCAACAGCCAGTCCGCGCTCAGGCGCGGCGCCGACCTCGGCATCGATACCCAGATCGCCGTGGGCGACAAGCTGGCCAGCGTGCAGGCGCTGTGTGCGCAGCACGGCATCGGTCTGGAGCAGGTGGCCTTCATGGGCGACGACCTGCCGGACCTGGCACCGCTGGGCGCGGTCGGCCTGGCGGTGGCGCCGGCCAACGCCCACCCGTGGATCGCCGAGCGCGTGCATTGGCAGACCCGCGCCGACGGCGGACGTGGTGCAGCCCGTGAGCTGTGTGACATCCTGCTGGCCGCGCAGGGTCATGTGGACGCGGTCCTGGCGAGGTTCGGCGCATGAACCTGCCGAGCCTGAACTGGCGCACCCTGCTCGGCATCGGCCTGCTGCTGGCGGCCCTGCTCAGCAGCTGGGCGGCCCTGCGCAACCGCGACAAGGGTCCGGCCACTGCCGGTCAGGATGTCGGCGTGGACTACGTCCTGCACGACTTCCAGGTCGTCGCCCTGGATGAGCACGGCAAGGAATCGACCACCCTGCGCGCACCGTTGCTGGAGCGCCAGCGTGGCGACCAGACCATCAACATCGCCACGCCGCTGTTCGAGATGCCGGACAAGGATGGCAAGCACTGGACCCTGCGTGCCGAGACGGGCTGGCTCAGCGCCAAGGGCGACCAGATGAAGCTGCGCGGCAATGTCGCCGGCGACAGCCCGGCCGATCCGGGCGTGGTGCCGACCACCTTCCGCACCGACCACCTGGACGTGTTCCCGAAGGAGAACCGTGCCCGCACCGATGCGCTGGTCACCATGACCCGCCCCGGCATTGAACAGTCCGGCGTTGGCTTCGAGGTGGATTCGAAGAACAACACGTATCATTTCCTCAGCCAGTCCAAGGGCCGTTACACGCCCCGACGCTGATTCCGCCGCCCTCCTGCGACGTCCCCGGACAGGCGCAAGGCAGGCAGCCCACCCATCCGCCCCCGGTTTCCCGGGCGGCCCCACCGGTAGAACGGACCCCGATGAAGATTCCCTTTGCAGCCGTACTCGCGCTCGGTCTCCTTGTTCCCAGCGCTGCCTTTGCCAAGTCCACCGACCGCAACGAGAACATGAACATCGACTCCGGCGCGCAGTCGGGCGTGCTCACCGGCGATGGCAAGACCGTGCTCTCGCAGGGCGTGACCGTCACCCAGGGCTCGCTGGACATCCGCTCGTCCGAAGCCGAGATCTACCTGAAGGACGGCGAGGCCGTGCGTGCGGTGTTCACCGGCAAGCAGGCCACGATGAAGCAGCAGCTCGACGATGGCACCTGGATGGACGCGGTGGCTGATCGCATCGACTACGACATCAAGACCGAGATCATCACCCTGACCGGCAACTACAAGGTCACCAGCGCGCGCGGCACCAATGCCGGCCAGCGCATGGTCTACAACACCCGTAGCGGCGAAATGAATTCCGGTGGCGATGGCAGCCGCGTGCGCACCGTCATTCCGCCGAAGAACAAGAACGCGGCGGCACAGCCGGCGGCCACGCCCAAGGCGGCGGCGCCGGCCAGCACGTCGGCCAAGCCGGCCGGGAGCAAGAAGTAATGCTCGTCGCCAAGGGCCTGCGCAAGCGCTACAAGCAGCGCGAAGTCGTCAAGGACTTCGGGCTGACCCTCGACGCCGGTGAAGTGGTGGGCCTGCTCGGCCCCAACGGTGCCGGCAAGACCACCTGCTTCTACATGATCGTCGGCCTGGTCGCCGCCGATGCCGGCAGCATCGTGCTCGACGGCAAGGACATCACCAGCGATCCGATGTACACCCGTGCCAAGCAGGGCGTGGGCTACCTGCCGCAGGAGCCGTCGGTGTTCCGCAAGCTGACGGTGGCCGACAACCTCCGCCTGGTACTGGAGCTTCGCGAAGACCTGGATTCGGCCGGCCGCGAACGCGAATTGAACAGCCTGCTCGACGAGCTGCAGCTGGGCCATGTGGCCGACCAGCTCGGCGCCAGCCTGTCCGGTGGCGAACGTCGTCGCTGCGAGATCGCCCGCGCACTTGCCGCGCAGCCGCGCCTGATCCTGCTCGACGAACCGTTTGCCGGTGTCGACCCGATCTCGGTGGGTGAAATCCAGCGCATCGTCACCCATCTCAAGCAGCGTGGCATCGGCGTGCTGATCACCGACCACAACGTGCGCGAGACCTTGGGAATCTGCGACCGCGCGTATATCCTCGCCGAGGGCACCGTGCTGGCCCAGGGCTCGCCGGAGGCGATCCTGGACAACGCCGACGTACGTCGCGTCTACCTTGGGGATTCCTTCAAGCTGTGACCGCAGGCGCCGGGTCCCTTTCCTTCCGTTCGGCACAGGCATGAAGACTCGGCTGCAGACATCGTTGGGACAACAGCTGGTGCTCACGCCCCAGCTGCAGCAGGCGATCAAGCTGCTGCAGATGTCCACGACCGAGCTGGAGCTTGAAATCGCCCAGGCCGTGGAGAGCAATCCGCTGCTGGACTGGGCCGACAGCAACGACAGCAGTGCCGCCAATGAGGCCAGCGACAGCACCGATGCCGACGCGCCCGCCGAACGCACCGACAACGGCGACGACTGGGCGCCGGCCGAACTCGACTGGAGTGCCGCCGGCAGTGGTGGCAGCTTCGACGATGACGATGACACCGGCAGTGCCGCCGAGCGCGTGGCGGAAACCGAAACGCTGGCCGACCACCTGCTGTGGCAGCTGCACCTGTCGCATCTTTCCACGCATGACCGCAGCATCGGCGCTGCACTGATCGATGCGCTGGACGACGATGGTTACCTGCGCGAACCGCTGGCCACCATCGCCGAAACCCTGCTGCCGGCGGTCCATGCCGGTGAGGATGAAATCCTCGCGGTGCTGCATCGCATCCAGCGTTTCGACCCGGTCGGCGTTGCCGCGCGCACGCTCGGCGAGTGCCTGCAGCTGCAGCTGGACGTGTTGCCTGCCGACACGCCGGGGCTGGCGCTGGCGCGACAGATTGCCGCAGGCCCGCTGGAACGGCTGCCGCGCAGTGGCGTCTCCGGGCTGGCGCATGAACTGAAACAGCCGCTGGACGAGGTCGAGACGGCGGTCGCGCTGCTGCGCTCGCTGGACCCGCGTCCGGGCACGCAGATCGCGCCGCTGTCGCAGGACACCTATGTGGTGCCCGACGTGGTGGTGTGGCGGCAGAACGGCATCTGGCGCGCAGCGCTGGCGGCCCATGCCGGGCCGAAGGTGGTGATCCACCGTGGCTACGAACAGCTGATCCGCCGCTGTGGCGAGGCCGACGCCGGCTACCTGCGCGGCCAGCTGCAGGAGGCGCGCTGGCTGCTGAAGGGCCTGCAGCAGCGCGGCGAAACCCTGCTGCGGGTGGTGCGCAGCCTGATCCTGCAACAGGCCGGCTTCCTCGAATTCGGCGAGCAGGCGCTGCGCCCGCTGACCCTGCGCGAGATCGCCGCCGAGCTGGGCCTGCACGAATCCACGGTGTCGCGCGCGATCGCCCGCAAGCACGTGCGCACGCCGCGCGGCACCCTGCCGCTGCGCGCCTTCTTCGCCTCGGGCATCGATACCGAAGGCGGTGGCGAGGCGTCCAGCACGGCCATCCAGGCGATGATCCGCCGCCTGATCGACGACGAGAACCCGCGCAAGCCGCTTTCTGACGCCAAGCTGGCTGACCTGCTCAAATCGTCGGGAATTCCAGTAGCGCGACGCACCGTGGCGAAGTATCGTGAAGCCATGAACATTTCCGCCTCGCACGAAAGGGTCAGAATCGCTTGACGCGCCGCCGCGCCCGGCGGAGAGGTTCATTGGCACATCCGAACACAGGAGAAACCCGATGCGCATCGAAACGTTTGGCAAAGACGTCGAAGTCACCCCGGCCCTGCAGTCCTATGTAGAGGAGAAGCTGGCCCGGATCGGAAAACACTTCGACCAGCACTGCGAAGCGCGGGTGACCCTCAAGCTGCAGAAGACCGAACACCACGTCGACGCCAGCCTCAACATTCCGGGGCAGACCCTGCACGCCGAGGCGGGCGGCCAGACCATGTATGCCGCGATCGACCTGCTTGCGGACAAGCTTGACCGCCTGGTCATCAAGCACAAGGAGAAAAAACAGCAGCACGCACCGCTGCCGGTGGGCGACAATGGTGGCTGATCGCCACCGTTCCCCGCAGACATGCCCCTGACTGACCTCCTGGCGGCCGTGCAGACCCAGCTCTGCACGGCCACCGACCGTGACAGCGTCCTGCAGGCCGCCGCCGGGTTGCTGGCCTGCCGCCAGGCCAACGCCGAACAGATCTATCTGAACCTGTGCCAGCGCGAAGCCCTGGGCAGCACCGCGATCGGCCACGGCATCGCCATCCCCCACGGCCGCGCGCCGACCCTGGACCGCCCCCGTGGCGCCCTGCTGCGACTGGCGACCCCGGTCGATTTCGGCGGCGACGAACCGGTGGACCTGGTGTTCGCGATGGCCGTCCCCGCCCACTACACCCACCAGCACCTGATGCTGCTGTCCGAGCTGGCCGAGCTGTTTTCCGCACCGGACATCCGCCAGGCCCTGCGCGAAGCCGGCGATGCCCGGGCGCTGCGCGAGGCGCTGGACATGACCCCACCTGCGAGTGCCGCATGAATACCAGCATCACCGCCCGTGAACTGTTCGAACAGCAGCGCGAGCGGCTGGGGCTGCGCTGGGCCGCTGGCAAATCCGGTGAGAAACGCGAGCTGGAGGCCGGCAACACGGTCTCGCGGCGTCCGTCGCTGGCCGGCTACCTCAATGCGATCTATCCCAACAAGGTGCAGATCCTGGGCACCGAGGAACTGTCCTGGCTGGACGCGCTGGAACCCCGCCAGCGTTGGGAGACCATCGAGAAGATCATGCAGTCGCATCCGCTGGCGCTGGTGCTGACCCGCAACCAGGCGTGCCCGGAAGACCTGCGCGCGGCCGCCGATGAATCCGGTACACCACTGTGGCTGTCGCCCAAGCGCGGCCACGAACTGCTCAACCACCTGTCCTACCACCTGGCGCGCACGCTGGCGCCGCGGGTGATCCTGCATGGCGTGTTCATGGAGATCTATTCCATCGGCGTGCTGATCACCGGTGAGGCCGGGTCGGGCAAGAGCGAGCTGGCGCTGGAGCTGCTAAGCCGCGGCCATCGCCTGGTGGCCGACGATGCGCCCGAATTCACCCAGATCGCCCCGGACGTGCTCGACGGCACCTGCCCCGAACTGCTGCAGGACCTGCTGGAAGTGCGCGGCCTGGGCGTGCTGAATGTGCGCGAGATGTTCGGCGACACGGCTGTAAAGAAGAACAAGTACCTTCGGCTGATCGTCCACCTGACCAAGCCGATGACCGAACCCACCCCGCATGGCTACGAGCGCCTGACCGGCGACTCGGGCACCCGCCATGTGCTGGACCTCGACGTTCCGCTGATCACCCTGCCGGTGATGCCCGGCCGCAACCTGGCCGTGCTGACCGAAGCCGCCACCCGCCTGCACATCCTGCGCACCAAGGGCATTGATCCGGCAGCGATGTTCATCGCCCGCCACAGCAATCTGCTGGAACGGCGAACACCCTGATTCCCCTGCCCCTCGAAGAGCCTGTCCATGAGCACCGCCACCCCCTCCGCCCCGACCCTGATCATCGTCAGCGGCCTGTCCGGCTCGGGTAAATCCGTCGCCCTGAAGACCTTCGAGGATCAGGACTACTACTGCTCGGACAACCTGCCGATCCACCTGCTGCCGGACTTCGTGCGCAGCCTGCTGGCCAACCACGATGGTAGCGCGCCGCGCCGGCTGGCGGTGGGCATCGACGTGCGCGGCCAGGCCGACCTGAGCCAGCTGGGCGACTGGCGGCAGCTGGCCACCGACGCCGGCGTGGAAGTGAAGGTGCTGTTCTTCGAGGCCAGCGACGAAACGGTGCTCAAGCGCTATGCCGACACCCGCCGCCGCCATCCGCTGAGCCAGCTGGGCCTGTCATTGCCCGAGGCGATCGCCCGCGAGCGCGAGCTGACCGCGCCATTGCGCCGCGAGGCCGATGCGGTGATCGATACCAGCAACCTCAACGTGCACCAACTGCGGCGGCGGATCATCACCGAGTTCGCGATGGACCATGCCACCGGCCTGTCGCTGCTGTTCGAATCATTCGCCTACAAGCGCGGTGTACCCGCCGAGGCGGACTTCGTGTTCGATGCGCGGGTGCTGCCCAATCCACACTGGGACCCGGACCTGCGTGCGCTCAGCGGCCGCGAACCGGGTGTACGCGACTACCTGGAAGCGCAACCGGACGTGCAGCGCTACCTGGCCCAGCTGATGGATTTCCTCGATACCTGGCTGCCGAAACTGGGTGATGGCACCCGCAGCTACGTGACCGTGGCGTTCGGCTGCACCGGCGGCAAGCACCGCTCGGTGTTCCTGGCCGAGCGCATGGCCCGGCATGCCCGCGAGATGGGCTGGCAGGACGTGGCGACGTACCACCGCGAACAGGATTGAGGGTGGCCGGCCGGGCTGCGCCCGACACCCGTCGGTAGTGCCGGCCGCTGACCGGCAACAGCAACAGCAACAGCAACAGCAAAAGCGGCATTCCGTGGGATGGCGGGGCGGTGTGGGTAGGCAGGACACGCCGTGAACCCCCCTCCGGGGTCCGGCCCAGCCGCTGGCGGCTGGGCGTTCGGGCGCTTGCGAAGCAGTGCTTCGCAAGCAAAGCGCCCTCACCCATGGGGGCTCGATGGCGCCAACGGTCCTGCCTACCCACACCGCCCCGCCTCTGACAGATTCCGTGCGCTGTTGGTAGGTGTCGACCTTGGTCGACACGATGGATCCACACCATGCCTGGATGAATCGCTGCCAGGCATCGAAAAACGCATGGGGTCGGATCCCTTTTCCAGGGGAAAAGGGCTCTGACCCCGATAACGCTGAATACGGGACACAGTGCCCCTCATCTGCTGCTATCGCCGATTCACCTTGACCTGTTAACGTGCAGTAATGACCTGTGGCATTCTCCTCGTAACACATCCCGGGGTCGGGACCGCCCTGCTTGACGTGGCGACCCGGCTCCTGCGGCAATTGCCGCTGAAAACCGAAGCTTTCGAAGTACCGTTCGACGCAGACATGGACGCCCTGCTCCCGCTCGCCTCGGCCGCCCTGCGGCGGGTCGACAGTGGTGAGGGCGTGCTGATCCTGACCGACCTGTACGGCGCCAGCCCCGCCAACCTTGCAGGGCAGCTGGCCCGGCTGGGGACCCCGGTTCGCCGGGTGTCGGCGCTGAGCCTGCCGATGTTGCTGCGGGTGATGAATTATCCGGAACAGGGACTGGATCAACTGCCCGCCACAGCCGCGGCGGGTACCCGTAATGGAGCGATAGTCGACGATGCTTGAACGAGAACTCACCGTCAGCAACCGCCTGGGCCTGCATGCCCGGGCCACCGCCAAGCTGGTGCAGACCCTGGCGCCGTTCCGCTGCAACGTGACCATGGCCGCCAAGGGCCGTGAGATCAACGCCAAGAGCATCATGGGCGTGATGCTGCTGGCCGCCGGCCAGGGCACTCCGGTCACCGTGCGCATCAACGGCGAAGATGAAGCCGCCGCGATGGAGGCGGTGGTCGGCCTGTTCGAACGCCGCTTCGACGAGGACAGCTGAGCGTGCCACGCGCACGCGCCGGCCAGCTCCCTTCCGGCCAACGGCCGGTACAGCTGTTGGCCGGCCATGGCGCGGCGCGCGGAACGGCGATGGGCCGGGCGCGCGTGCGGCTGCCGCATGCACTGGAAGTGGCCGAGCAACGCGTGGCCGCCCACCAGGTCGAGGCCGAACTGGCCCGCCTGCACCGTGCGCTGGATGCCGCGCGTACGGAAATGCACGAACTGCGTCAGCGCCTGCATGGCGCACTGAACCAGGAAGTGGGCGAGTTCCTCGACCTGCACGCGTTGCTGCTGGACGACCCCGAGCTGCTGTATGGCCTGGACGAACTGATCCGCAGCGGCCCGTACAGTGCCGGCTACGCGCTGCGCCTGCAGCGTGACCGCCTGGCCAAGGTCTTCGATGGCATGGACGATGCCTACCTGAAGAGCCGCATGGACGATCTCGACCATGTGATCGGCCGCATCCACGCCTTCCTGCAACCCGAACGCCCGCCGGTGATGAAGGGCCTGGCCGGCGAGATCCTGGTCTGCGACAACATCGCCCCATCCGAACTGGCGCAGCTGCAGGCGCAGGGCGTGGTCGGCATCGTCACCGCCGCCGGCAGCGCGCTGTCGCACAGCGCGATCCTGGCGCGCAGCCTGCACCTGCCCCTGATCGTCAATGTGCCGCAACTGCTCAGCCGCGTCGCCGACGGCGACGTGCTGATCATCGACGGTGCCGACGGCAGCATCACCGTCAACCCGCTGGCCGACAACCTGCGTGACTACCGCGCACGCCTGAAGGAACACGCGCGCGAGCAGCGCGAGCTTGGCCGCCTGCGCAGCAAGCCCAGCCGTACCCGCGACCAGGTCGACATTGCCCTCCTGGCCAATGCCGAATCGCTGGAGGACGTCACCCAGGCGCATGCGCTGGGCGCGCAGGGGCTGGGCCTGTACCGCACCGAATTCCTGTTCCTGCAGCGCAACGAGCTGCCGGACGAAGAAGAACAGTTCCAGACCTACCGTGATGCCGCACTGGGCATGAGCGGCCGGCCGGTGACCATCCGCACGCTCGACCTGGGTGCGGACAAGGCCGATCGTACCGGTCTGACCCTGAGCAACGAAGAGAACCCGGCACTGGGCCTGCGCGGCGTGCGCCTGTCGCTGGCACGGCCCAAGGTGGCCGACACCCAGCTGCGCGCGATCCTGCGCGCCTCGGCCTACGGCAAGCTGCGCGTGCTGGTGCCGATGATCAGCACCCGCGAGGAACTGCTGGCGGTGCGCCGGCGCATGCTCAAGCTGAGCGAACAGCTGCGCAGCGAAGGCCATATGGTGTCCGAGCACGTGCCGCTGGGCGCGATGATCGAAGTCCCGGCGGCGGCATTGGCGCTGGAGAGTTTCATCGATCTGGTCGATTTCCTGTCGATCGGCACCAACGACCTGGTGCAGTACCTGCTGGCCGCCGACCGCAACAACGAGGCGCTGGGTGAGTTGTATTCACCGTTGCACCCGGCGGTGCTGCGGCTGTTGCAGATGGTGATCGAGACCGGCGCACGCCACCGCATTCCGGTGGCGGTCTGCGGCGAGATGGCCGGTGATGCGCGGATGACCCCGTTGCTGCTGGCGCTGGGCCTGAGCGAGTTCAGCCTGCATCCCGGTACGTTGCTGGAGGTGCGCCGTGCCATCCGCGAAGCCGATCTGGGTGCGCTGCGCGCCCGTGCCCCGAAGCTGCTGGCCGCGCGCGACCGCCGCGCCATCGAACGCTGGCTGGCGCTGGTGGCCGATACGCCCTGACACCACCCGCTCGCCGGGCATGCACGCCTGGGGTCAGATCCCTTTTCCGCGGGAAAAGGGATCTGGCCCCGTCTCGTTGAAGGCCAAGAGGTTGCCGGCCAGCGGCCGGCACTACCGCCACCCGGCGGCTATGCGCTGAAACATCCCCTTGCGATAATGACGCGCTGAACACCCCTGTTGCCGCATCCTTGCCGGGATCGCGGCTTTTCTTATCCCGCGGGAGCTGCGATGGCTGAAGCTGTACGCCACGACAAGACTGCGCGCCAACTGCGGATGTTGTCCGATGCACTGGACAGCGGCCGGCTGGGCCCGGTACGTCGGCTGGTCAACACCCTGGCCCCGGCCGAGATCGGCAACCTGCTTGAATCGCTGCCGCCGGGCAAGCGCGAGGTGGTGTGGGGCCTGGTTGATCCGGAAGATGACGGCGAGGTGCTGGTCCACGTCGGCGAAGACGTGCGCGAGAGCCTGCTCGCGGACATGGACCCGGACGAGATCATCGCCGCGGTCGAAGACCTGGACATCGACGACCTGGCCGACCTGGTCGAAGACCTGCCCGATACGGTCATCGACGAGGTCCTCAAGTCGATGGACCGCGAGAACCGCGAGCGTCTGGAGCAGGTGCTGTCCTATCCCGAGGACAGCGCCGGCCGCCTGATGAACCCGGACGTGGTGACCGTGCGCGCCGACGTCAATGTCGACGTGGTGCTGCGCTACCTGCGCCTGCGCGGCGAACTGCCGGACCATACCGATCACCTGTTCGTGGTCAGCCGGCGCCATCAGTACCTCGGCCGGGTGTCGCTGGCGGCACTGGTGACCCACGAGGACACCACCCCGATCAACCGCCTGATCGACGACGAGCAGCCGGCCATTGACGTCGGCGAGAGCGACCAGGAGGTCGCCCGCCAGTTCTCCGACCATGACTGGATCTCCGCGCCGGTGGTGGACGACAACAACATCCTGATCGGCCGCATCACCATCGATGACGTGGTCGACATCATCCGTGGCCAGGCCGAGCACCAGGCACTGGGCGCCGCCGGCCTGGACGAGGACGAAGACCTGTTCAGCCCGGTCTGGCGCGCCATGCGCCGGCGCTTGATGTGGCTGTCGGTGAACCTGTGCACCGCCTTCCTGGCCTCCAGCGTGGTCGGCCACTTCGAAGGCACCATCGACAAGCTGGTGGCGCTGGCCGTGCTGATGCCGATCGTGGCGGGCCTGGGCGGCAATGCCGGTACCCAGGTGCTGGCGCTGATGGTGCGCGGCCTGGCACTGGGCCAGGTAGGCGCGTCCAACGCGCGCACGCTGCTGTGGAAGGAGGTGCGGGTCGCCTTGTTGAACGGCGTGATGCTGGGTTCCGTGCTGGGGCTGATCGTGCTGGCCTGGTTCCACTCGCCCGGGCTGTCGGCGGTGATCGCCATCGCGCTGACCTGCAACCTGCTGTTCGCCGCCCTGGCCGGCGTGCTGGTGCCACTGACCCTGAAACGCTTCGGCTTCGACCCGGCGCTGGCCAGCGGCATCTTCCTGACCGCCGTGACCGACTCGATGGGCTTCTTCACCTTCCTCGGCCTTGCCACGCTGGTGCTGCTGCACTGAACCCTGCAGGGTCCGATCCCAACTGGAACACCCATGGCAACAACGATCGAAAACTATTTCCAGCCCGGCTGGCGCGACCAGCAGCACACCTGCCCGGCCTGCGAATGGAAGGGCAGCTCGCGTGCCATGGAGATGGAGCTGGACGAGGACGCCACCGAGTACGCCTGCCCGGTCTGCGAGAACCCGCTGCTGGTGGTGCTGCATCCGGACATCGCGCAGGTGCAGGCGGCCGCCGCCGAGGGCAATGCCGAAGCGCAGGAGCAGCTGGACATCATTGCCAGTTTCCCGCGACCGGAGTGACGCGCCGCACGATGCCGCGTTGACCTGCGGCGGGCTAGGATGCAGCTGACCCTGCCGCCCCTGGAAATCCCATGGTCCGATCGATGTCGCGCTGGCTGCTGCTGCTGGCCTTTCTGATGATGAGCGGTTGCACTTCGCTGCCGGACAGCGCGCGCGGCCGCTTCGAGGGCCGCGCAGTGAAGGTGGACGGCGAGACCGCCTACTACCAGGTGTTCATTCCGGCCGGCGTTCAGGCCACCGCTCCCACCAGACTCCCGGTCATCCTGTTCCTGCACGGCTCCGGCGAGCGTGGCGGCGACGGTGTCAAGCAGACCCATGCGGGGCTGGGGCCGCACCTGCGCAGGCACGCGGCCGACTTCCCCGCATTGGCCGTATTCCCCCAGGTGCCGGGCCACCAGGAATGGAGCGGGCGCAACAACCGCGTTGCGCTGGCCGCCCTGGACGCCACCATCGCCGAGTTCGGTGCCGATCCCTCACGGCAGTACCTGACCGGGATGTCGATGGGCGGCTATGGGAGCTGGAACATCGCGCTGGATGACCCCGGGCGCTTCGCCGCGATCGTGCCCGTGTGCGGCGCGGTGCTGGCGCCACGCGCGGTGCGCCCGACCCTGTTCGTCGAGCAGGTCGCCCAGGAAACCGATCCGTATGCGGCCATCGCCCAGCGCCTGAGAGGCACGCCGATCTGGATCTTCCACGGTGCGCTGGATGATGTAGTGCCACCGGACGACGATCGCAGACTGCACGCCGCATTCCGGAGCGCCGCTGCACGCGACGTGCGCTACACCGAGTACCCGGACGGCAACCACAACGCCTGGGACGCCACCTACGCCGACCCGGCGATGTGGGCATGGCTGTTCGCGCAGAAGCGCTGAGCCGCAGCTTCAGTAGTTGCCAACCTTGGTTGGCATTGACTGCCCTGGCAGTTGCCAACCTTGGTTGGCACTGGCCTACCTGAAACCAACCCATTCCCCGATGTTCACTGGAAGCAGGCCCGTCCATGCTTGCTCCATGCAGAACACACGTCTCCTGCTCGGTCGTCGCTCCAGCATCGGCCTCAGCTATATCCTCACCGCCGTCGTCCATGACCGCGCGCCGCTCTTCACCAACGCCGCAGCGGCCGCCTTGGCAGTCCGCGAATTCCAGCGACTGGATCAGGAAGGCTTCACCCGCTCGATTGCGTACGTGGTCATGCCCGACCACATCCACTGGCTGGTCGAACTACGTGCGGGAACGCTGGAAACCGTCATGAAGCGTTTCAAGTCGCGCACAGCCCAGCAGGCAAACCGGTTGCTGGGGCGAGTCGGGCGCTTCTGGCAGGCCTGCTATCACGATCATGCGATCCGCTCTGACGAATCGTTGCACCGGCGTGCGATGTACCTGATGGGAAATCCGATCAGGGCCGGACTGGCGACGCGGCTTGGGCAATATCCCCATGCATGGTGCGAATGGGAGCTTGGGGCTTCGTGTGATCCGCTCGACAACTTGGGCGCGGATGGATAGTGCCAACCAAGGTTGGCATCTACCAGAGCGGTGCGCGGACAAGCCGCGCGGCAAGTGTGTCAACCAAGGTTGACACCTACCAGAGCGGGTGGTCAGCCCAGCAGGGTTTCCAGCACGGCCATGCGCACGGCGACGCCGTTGGCGACCTGGCGCAGCACCCACGACTGCGGGCCGTCGGCCACGTCGTCGGTCACTTCCACGCCGCGGTTGATCGGGCCCGGGTGCAGCACCGCGGCATCCTTGCCGGCGCGCGCCAGGCGCTCGCGGGTCAGGCCGTACTGGGCGTGGTACTGCTCCAGCGACGGCACCAGGCCTTCTTCCATGCGCTCGCGCTGCAGGCGCAGCATCATCAGCGCGTCGATGCCTTCCAGCATCGCGTCGAAATCATCGCCGACCACGCAGCCCTTCAGGGTCTCATCGTCCGGCAGCAGCGACTGCGGGCCGCACACGCGGATCTCACCCACGCCCAGCGTGCGCAGCGCATGCAGGTCGGTGCGGGCCACGCGCGAGTGCTTCACGTCGCCGACGATCACCACTTTCATCTTCGAGAAATCCGGGCCCTTGGCCTGGCGCAGGGTCAGCATGTCCAGCAGGCCCTGGGTCGGGTGCGCGCTGCGGCCGTCACCGGCGTTGATCAGTGCGGTGCCCTCGCCCGCCGCTTCTGCCAGTGCGGCTACCGCGCCATCCTCCGGGTGGCGCACCACGAAGCCGCGCACGCCCATCGCTTCCAGGTTGCGCAGCGTATCGCAGGCGGTTTCGCCCTTGCGGGTGGACGAGGTCGAGGCATCGAAGTTGAGCACATCGGCGCCCAGGCGCTGCGCGGCCAGCTGGAATGAGCTGCGGGTGCGCGTGGACGGCTCGAAGAACAGCGTGCACACCGCCGAACCGGCCAGCACGTGGCGCTTGTTGCCGACGCGGCCGACTGCGGCATCGCGGATCTGACCTGCCCGGTCAAGCAGCTGCAGCAGGGTCCCGCGCGGCAGGCCCTCCAGGGTCAGCAGGTGGCGCAGGCGTCCGGAGGCATCGATTTGCTGGGCGGTCATGGCGGTGTCGGGCAGTCAGGGAATGGGGGTGGCGTCGTCGGGGGACGACAGCCAGCGGTCGATGATCACCGCCGCGGCCACGGCATCGAGCGCGGCCGCATCACGGCGGCGCTTGCGCCCTTCGGCGCGCTCGACGGCGAAGCGGCGGGCGGCCTCGACCGAGCTGGAACGCTCGTCGATCATCACCACCGGCAGCTTGAAACGTTCCCGCAGCTGGCGGGCGAAGCCCTGTGCGCGCTTGCGGTTGGGTTGGTCCTGGCCGTCCAGGGTCAGCGGGTCGCCGACCACCAGGCCGTCGGGCTTCCATTCCTTGAGCAGGCGTTCGATCGCGGTCCAGTCCGGGCCATTGCCGTGCACATCGACCACCGCCACCGCGCGCGCATGCGCAGCGAAGGCACTGCCGATGGCCACGCCGATCCGCCGCGAGCCGACGTCGAAACCCAGAACGGTGCCGTCACGGCGGATCGCCGGGGCAGCAGGAGCCGGTACGGGCGTGGCCGGCTCAGACATGGCCGCTGTAGTCGGTCAGCCGGAACAGGTCCACGCCGATGCGCGAGGCCGCACCCTGCCAGCGCTGCTCCAGCGGCAGCTGGAACACCAGCTCGGCATCGGCCGGCACGGTCAGCCAGCTGTTCTCGGACAGCTCGCTTTCCAGCTGCCCTGCGCCCCAACCGGCACAGCCGAGGGTGACCACGGCATTGGCCGGGCCTTCGCCACGCGCCATCGCTTCAAGGATGTCGCGCGAAGTGGTCAGGTACAGGCCGTCACCCACGATCAGGCTGGAATCCCACGCGCGCGCGTCGTCATGGATGACGAAGCCGCGCTCGGGATGCACCGGGCCGCCGTTGAGCACCATGCGCGCCTGCAGGTCGCCGTCACCGGTGGTGATGTCCATCTGGGCAAGCACTTCACCCAGCGTGTACTCGGAAGGCTGGTTGACCAGCACGCCCATCGCCCCGTTCTCGTCGTGCTGGCAGATCAGCGCGACGCTGCGGGCAAAGGTCGCGTCGAGCAGCGACGGCAGCGCGACGAGGAGGTGATCGGCGAGGGAGGTCGGCGTTACAGGCATGGTCCCATTCTACCTGCTGGGGGCGGGATGGTCGCGCAATGGCGGCGAACCGCGATGGGCTAGGATGGTGCTTTGCCATGGAAGGTCATCGATGCAGTCTTCATCGCCCCTGACCCTGCCGGCACGCAGCGCCATCGTCCTGATTGCCCTGCTGCAGGGTCTGATGCTGTATGCCGCGCAGGAACTGTCCGATGCGTGGCCGTTCCGCGATATCGGCTGGCGCTACTGCTGGTACGCCTGGGTGCTGGCCATTCCCAGCGCGGTGGCGCTGAGCCTGGTCGAGCTGGGCCAGCGCCGCCTGTGGCTGCAGGCCGTGCTCGGCTCGGCGGTGGTGCTGGCGCTGGCCGCTTGGATCGGCTGGAACCTCACTGGCGAGACCGCGCTGGAGTCGAGCGCGCTGCAGTTTCCACTGACCCTGGGCATGGCCGTGGCGGTGTTCGTGGTGCTGCCCTGGTGGCAGTTCCAGCTGCAGCACGGGCATTGGCGCGCCAGCTACCCCGAGCTGTTCGAGCGCGCCTGGCAGAACGGTTTGACCCTCGCCCTGGCGGCACTGTTCACCGGGCTGACCTGGCTGCTGCTGTGGCTGTGGGCGGCGCTGTTCCAGCTGCTGGAGGTCACCGTCTTCCGCGACCTGTTCCGCCAGGATGCCTTCATTGCGCTGGCTACCGGCAGCCTGGCCGGGTTCGGCGTGCTGATCGGGCGCACCCAGCACCGCGCGATCCAGATCACCCGCCAGGTGCTGTTCGCGATCTGCCGCGGACTGCTGCCGCTGCTCTCGTTCATCGCCGTATTGTTCGTGCTGAGCCTGCCGCTTACCGGGCTGGAACCGCTGTGGAAGACCCGCTCGGCCGCCAGCCTGCTGCTGGTGCTGTCGCTGTTGCTGGTGACGTTCACCAATGCGGTCTACCAGCAGGGGGACGACACCGCGCCCTACCCCGTCGTGCTGCGCCGTCTGGTTGAAGCCAGCCTGCTGGCGCTGCCGGTCTACGCCGCACTGGCGCTGTACGCACTGGGGCTGCGCGTGGTGCAGTACGGCTGGACCGTGGACCGGTTCTGGGCGGTACTCGTCGCAGTGGCCGTGGCCGGCTATGCCGTGGGCTACGCGCTGGCGGTGCTGCGCCGGCAGCGCCGCTGGTTGCAGATGCTGGAGCCGGTCAACCGCTGGATGTGCTGGGCGGTGCTGGCACTGGCATTGCTGGGCAACTCGCCGCTGCTGGACCCGGTGCGGCTGACCCTGTCCAGCCAGCTGGCGCGCCTGCGTGCGGACCCGCCCGCGATCACCAGCAGTGACGTCAACGTGCTGCGCTTCGATCTTGGCCACCGCGGTGTGCGGGCGCTGCGCGAACTGCAGCGTGATCCAGCCATCACCGCCGATGCCAACGCGCCACAGGTGATCGCTGCCGCGCTGGCACGTACCTCGCGCTGGGATGACGGCCAGCGCCTCGACAAGGGGCCGCAGGACGTCGTCGCCCTGCAGCGCGCGCTGAAGCTGGCCAAGGGATCCAGCTCGCCACCGGACGACTGGTGGCAGGCACTGGCCACGCGCGCGATCGATGGCGAATCCTGCGCCCAGAGCGAGCGCGACTGTCTGATCGTGCATCGCGACCTCGACGGCGATGGTACCGGCGAAGTGCTGCTGTGCGAGCTGTACACCATCCGTGGGCCGGACTGCGTGCTGTACGCACGTGGCAGGGACACCCACTGGCGCCGGGCCGGTTCGCTGTTCGGCACCGCCAGCGGCCAGGCCGAGGCGATCAACCAGGCGCTGCGTGATGGCAAACTCACTCTTGAACCGCCGCGCTGGCCGATGCTGTCCATTGGTGGGCGCCCCGCAGTGGCCATCGATCCCGAACCCGAATCCAGCGAGTCTTCCCCATGAGCGGCTACTGCCTCATCGCCCCGGGCCATCCGGTGCACGACTACTACCACGCCAACGAGTACGGCTTCCCGCAGCGTGACGAGGGCGAACTGTTCGAGCGGCTGGTGCTGGAAATCAACCAGGCCGGGCTGAGCTGGGAGACGATCCTGAAAAAGCGCGAGGGCTTCCGCGCGGCCTATGACGGCTTCGATGTCGACCGCGTGGCGGCCTATGCCGAGCAGGACATCGAGCGCCTGCTATCGGACGCGGGCATCATCCGCAACCGGCTGAAGGTACTGGCCGCCATCCACAACGCGCAGGTGATCCAGCGGCTGCGGGCCAGTCATGGCAGCTTCGCGGCGTGGCTGGATGCGCATCATCCGCGCAGCAAGGCCGACTGGGTGAAGCTGTTCAAGAAGACCTTCCGCTTCACCGGTGGCGAGATCACCGGCGAGTTCCTGATGAGCCTGGGCTACCTGCCCGGCGCGCACGCCGAGGATTGCCCGGTGCATGCGCGGCTGCTGAAGCTGTCGCCGCCGTGGTTGCAGGCCGCCGTCCGCTGAGGGATCTCCGCGCGTGGATGCCGGTAGTGCCGGCCGCTGGCCGGCAACCCCGTTGAACGGTCACACGCCCATGTAACGGCCGGGGCGGTGGTTGAACATCAGCACCAGGCTGAGCACCACCGCGCCGATGGCCGAGTACAGCACCTTCGATGGCGACAGCACGAAGAACGCGGCTACCATCAGGCAGGCGTCGTAGGACATCTGCACCTTGCCGGCGCTCCAGCCTCGGGTGCGCTGCAGGTATACCGCCAGGATGCCGATGCCGCCAAGGCTGGCGCGGTGTCGGATGAAGAACAGGATGCCGAGGCCGGACAAGGCACCACCGACGATCGCCGAATACAGCGGGTTGATGTGCGAGAAGTCGATCCAGCGCGGCAGCAGGTCGGTCAGCACGCCACAGGCGGTGACCGCAGCGAAGGTCTTCAGGGTGAATTCCCAGCCCATGCGCCGCAGCGCCACCCAGTAGAACGGCAGGTTGACCAGCACGAACACCAGGCCGAAGTTCCAGCCCATCGCGTAGTGCAGCAGGAAGGCCATCCCCGCCATGCCGCCGATCATCAGCCCGCCCTTGGCGAAGATGGCCAAGCCCAGCGAGGCCACCATCGTGGCCAGCACCATGCCCTGCACGTCCTCGGCGATCGAGTGACGCAGCGCTTTTTCGTCGGCGGTGGTGCCAGCACTGTCGGGCGGCGGGGTCAGCGGACCGGCGGTGACCAGGTGGCCGTCAGCGTCGTCGCACGGCGCGGGGCCATGGGAAGGAAGGGACATGCGGTGGGGGAACAGCAGGTGGGGAGCGGTATTAGACACGATCTGCATGACAGTTGCAGATGAAATCGTTCAGCTGAATGCGCCTCGCACTGCCCCCGGCTCGGCGCTGCTCAGCCCTTGCCGGCCAGATGGTGAGCCACCAGTGCGTTGGCATGGCCATGGCCCAAGCCATGTTCACTCTTCAGGAAGCTGACCAGTTCCATGTGTTTCAGGCCCTTCTTCCCGGCCAGCAACCCGAACCAGTGCGCCACCGGCTGCCCGTAGGTCTTCTCGATGGAGGGGAAATACGAGGCCAGGCCTTTCGGCTTGGTGTCAGTGCTCATGTGCAGCTCCCGTTGAAGTCATTCATTCGACGAACCACAGACGCAGAAATCGACACACCCAAACGTCCGACCCCGCCTCGCCCGACAGGCCGCAGCCAACTGTCGAAGGCGGGGTGGGTCCGGTTGAGGGGGTGTGAGCGGCATGGATGCCGCGACCAAGCCCCCATGGATGGGTTTACGGCGTCCCCCTCAACCGGGCCCACCCCGCCATCTCACGGATAGCCAGTTTTTGAAGTTGACGTGGCCGTTGACGTTGCTTCGGCAGGTGCCGGGCGCAGCCCGGCCGTATCATTCCAGCATGCCCCGCGAAAACCTCAACGACCTGCAGGCCTTCGTCCACGTTGCCCGCGAGGGCAGCTTCACCCGGGCCGCCGCCCAGCTGGGCGTGTCCCAGTCCGCGCTCAGCCATGCCATGCGCGGCCTGGAACAGCGCCTGGGCGTGCGCCTGCTGACCCGTACCACCCGCAGCGTATCGACCACCGAAGCCGGTGCCCGCCTGCTCGACACCCTGGGCCCACGCCTGGCCGAGATCGAGGACGGGCTGGCCGCACTGGCCGAGTACCGCGAACGCCCGGCCGGCACCATCCGCATCAATGCCACCGGCCATGCCGCCGAGTACATCGCCTGGCCGCGGCTGGCACCGCTGCTGCAACAGTATCCGGATTTGAAGGTAGAACTGGCTGCCGACTACGGGCTGGCCGACATCGTGGCCGAACGCTACGACATCGGCATCCGCCTCGGCGAGCGCCTGGCGCGCGACATGGTCGCGGTGCCGATCAGCCCGCCGCTGCGCATGCGCGTGGTCGGTGCACCCAGCTACTTCCGCCAGCACGTGGTGCCGCAGCATCCGGACGACCTGGCCAAGCACAACTGCGTGACCCTGCGCCTGCCTACGCATGGGGGACTGATGCCGTGGGATTTCGGCCAGGATGGCAACGAACTGAGTGTGCGCGTTGGCGGGCAATGGACGTTCAACACCATGGGCATGACCCGCGCCGCTGCGCTGGCCGGCAGCGGACTGGCCTGGCTGCCGGAAGACCAGGTGCAGCCGATGCTGGACGATGGCCGCCTGCAGTCGGTGCTGGACGACTGGTGCCCGCACTTCGATGGCTACTACGCGTACTACCCGTCGCGCCGCCACATCACCGTGGCGATGCGCACGGTGCTTGATGCGCTGCGCGGGCCGCTGGGGTGAGGGTCGAGGCGTGCGGACCAACGGTCCGCACCCACCACCAACGGTCCGCACCCAGCTGGTGATCAGCCCTTGGCCTGCGCAGCACGCTGCGCGTTGTAGCGCTCGCCGACGATCGACACTTCGTCCAGCGCCTGTGCGATGCGTTGCAGCTCCTCCGGTGCCAGCTGCAGGTCGGCCGCGCCCAGGTTTTCTTCCAGGCGATGGATCTTGGTGGTGCCTGGGATCGGCACGATCCACGGCGCCTGTGCCAGCAGCCAGGCCAGCGCCACCTGCGCCGGCGTCGCGCCCCGTGCTGCGGCAATCGTACTGATGCGATCCACCAGCGCCTGGTTGGCGCGGCGCGCCTCCACTTCGAAACGCGGAACGCTGTTGCGGAAATCGTTGGCATCGAAGGTGGTGTCGGCGTTGATCGTGCCGGTGAGGAAGCCGCGGCCAAGCGGGCTGAATGGCACGAAGCCGATGCCCAGCTCCTGCAGCGTCGGCAACAACTCGCGCTCCGGTTCGCGCCACCACAGCGAGTACTCACTCTGCACGGCGGCAACCGGCTGCACCGCATGCGCGCGACGCACGGTGGCAGCGCTCGCCTCGGACAGTCCGAAGTGGCCGACCTTGCCTTCGGCGATCAGGTCGCGCACGGTGCCAGCCACATCCTCGATCGGCACGTTCGGGTCGACGCGGTGCTGGTAGAACAGGTCGATATGGTCGGTGCGCAGGCGCTTGAGGCTGGCTTCGGCAACGGCACGGATATTCTCGGGGCGGCTGTCCAGGCCGTCATCGGTGCGCGCGCCCTTGAATCCGAACTTGGTGGCAATCACCAGCCTGTCGCGGTAGGGCGCCAAGGCCTGGCCGAGCAGGTCTTCGTTGGTGTACGGGCCGTACACTTCGGCGGTATCGAAGAAGGTCACGCCGCGCTCGACGGCAGCGTGCAGCAGGGCGATGCCCTGGCTCGGTTCGACCGGCTGGCCGTAGGCATGGGTCAGGCCCATGCAACCCAGGCCCAGGGCGGAAACCTTCAGGCCGCTGCGGCCGAGTTCACGTGTCTGCATCGTCGTACTCCAGAGGGGGAGTGCTGACGATACGCCTGCAGCGGCGATGGATTGAGCCGGTTGGACGGCAGTCGGTCATGACTGGAATTCATCAATCCGGCCATGACCGATGCCGGCCGGGTCAACGGATTTCGGAGATCTCCACCCCATCCAGCCCCTGCGACAGGGTGCGCGCGTCGCCGCCCTGGCTGAGCTTGATGCGCAGGCGCACCTCGTTCTGCGAATCGGCGTAGCGCAGCGCGTCCTCGTAGCTGATCTCGCCGGCCTGGTAGAGCTCGAACAGGCTCTGGTCGAAGGTCTTCATGCCCAGCTGGACCGAGTCCTTCATCACTTCCTTCAGCTTGTGGATCTCGCCGTCGCGGATGTAGTCCTGCACCAGCGGCGTGCCCAGCAGGATCTCCATCGCCACCTTGCGCGAGCGGCCATCGGGCGACGGCACCAGCTGCTGCGCGACCACGCCCTTGAGGTTCAGCGACAGGTCCATCAACAGCTGGTTGCGGCGGTCTTCCGGGAAGAAGTTGACGATGCGGTCCATCGCCTGGTTGGCATTGTTGGCATGCAGCGTGGCCAGCACCAGGTGGCCGGTTTCGGCGAACGCGATGGCGTGGTCCATGCCTTCGCGGGTACGCACCTCGCCGATCATGATCACGTCCGGCGCCTGGCGCAGGGTGTTCTTCAGCGCGGCTTCCCAGCTGTCGGTATCGATGCCGACCTCGCGCTGGGTGATGATGCAGCCCTCGTGCTTGTGCACGAATTCGATCGGGTCTTCGATGGTGATGATGTGCCCGGTCGAGTTCTGGTTGCGGTAACCGATCATCGCCGCCAGCGAAGTCGATTTACCGGTACCGGTGGCACCGACGAACAGGATGATGCCGCGCTTGGTCATCGCCAGCGTCTTGATGATCGGCGGCAGGCTCAGCTCTTCCACGGTCGGAATGCGCGTCTCGATGCGACGCAGCACCATGCCGACCTGGTTGCGCTGGTAGAAGCAGCTCACGCGGAAACGGCCGACACCGGACAGGCCGATGGCGAAGTTGCATTCGTGGGTCTTTTCGAATTCCTCGCGCTGTGCCGGGGTCATCACGTTGAGGACCAGGTCGCGGCTCTGCTGCGGCGTGAGCGGGGTCTGGGTGATCGGCGAGATCTTGCCGTTGACCTTCATCGCCGGTGGCATACCCGCAGTGATGAACAGGTCCGAGGCGCGCTGGTGCGCCATCAGCTTGAGGAACGAAGTGAAATCGATGGTGGTCGCGGTGGTGTTCACGGCGGGCTCCCGGAAAGCGGTTTACCAGGTAACGGTCGGTGGAGGAAACAACACGGAGCGGCCGCGCCATTGCGCGCGCCGCCCGTCGCTGTCCCGCCTTACTCGAACAGGCGCTTGTCCTTGGCGTACTCGCGGGCCTGGTTGCGGGTGATCAGGCTGCGCTTGACCAGGTCCTGCAGGTGCTGGTCCAGGGTCATCATGCCGTACTGCTGGCCGGTCTGGATGGCCGAGTACATCTGCGCCACCTTGTCCTCGCGGATCAGGTTGCGGATGGCCGGGGTGCCGACCATGATTTCCCACGCCGCGGTACGGCCGCCGCCGACCTTCTTCAGCAGTGCCTGCGAGATCACCGCACGCAGGGACTCGGACAGCATCGAACGCACCATCGGCTTTTCGCCCGCCGGGAACACGTCGATGATACGGTCGATGGTCTTGGCCGCCGAACTGGTGTGCAGGGTGCCGAACACCAGGTGGCCGGTTTCCGCGGCGGTCAGTGCCAGGCGGATGGTTTCCAGGTCGCGGAGTTCGCCCACCAGAATGATATCCGGGTCCTCACGCAGTGCCGAGCGCAGTGCTTCGTTGAAGCCATGCGTGTCACGGTGCACTTCGCGCTGGTTGATCAGGCACTTCTGCGAGGTGTGCACGAATTCGATCGGATCCTCGACGGTGAGGATGTGGCCGTATTCGTTCTTGTTGATGTAGTCGATCATCGCCGCCAGCGTGGTCGACTTGCCCGAACCGGTCGGGCCGGTCACCAGGATCAGGCCCTGCGGCTGCTGGATCACCTCGCGGAACAGCGGCGGGCAGGCCAGGTCCTCGAGGGTGAGCACCTCGGACGGAATGGTACGGAACACCGCACCGGCGCCACGGTTCTGGTTGAACGCGTTCACACGGAAGCGCGCCAGCGACGGGATCTCGAAGGAGAAGTCCACTTCGAGGAATTCCTCGTAATCGCGGCGCTGCTTGTCGGACATGATGTCGTACACCAGCGCATGGACCTGCTTGTGGTCCAGGGCCGGGATGTTGATCCGGCGAACGTCGCCGTCCACGCGGATCATCGGCGGCAGGCCTGCGGACAGGTGCAGGTCGGACGCTTTGTTCTTTACGGAAAACGCCAGCAGTTCGGCGATATCCATGAGCGGCTACTCCCCAATAACGGCTTCGACTGGAAGGATCTTTCCCCGGGCGGCAGTATAGCCTCCTGATTCAACGGAACGCGTTACGTGGCCACTCCCCTGCCCCAGATCCTGAGCAACCTGCATGCCGCCGCCGAGGCGGCCGGCCGGCCCGATCCGCGCCTGCTGGCCGTTTCCAAGACCCAACCGGCCGAGGCCGTGGCTGCGCTGGCCGCGCAGGGCCAGCAGGCCTTCGGCGAGAACTATGTGCAGGAAGCGCTGGCCAAGATGCAGGCGCTGCAGCACCTGGCGCTGGAGTGGCACCTGATCGGCCACCTGCAGTCGAACAAGGCCGAGGCCGTGGCCACCCACTTCGATTGGGTGCAGAGCGTGGACCGGCCCAAGCTGGTGACGGCGCTGGCGCGCCATCGCCCGGCAGCGCGTGGTCCGCTGAATGTGCTGATCCAGGTCAACATCGACGATGAATCCAGCAAGCACGGCTGTGCGCCGGAGGATGTCGAGGTGCTGGCCGCTTCGATTGCCGCCGAGCCCACCCTGCGCCTGCGTGGCCTGATGGCGATTCCCGCGCCATGGCCCGAGGCGGAACGCCGTCGGGATGCGTTCGTGCGCATGCGCACACTTTTCCAGTCGCTGGCCGCCCAGCACGCGCAGGTCGACACGCTGTCGATGGGCATGAGCAGCGACTACGCCGACGCCATCGCCGAGGGCGCCACTTTGGTGCGCATCGGCACCGCCCTGTTCGGCGCGCGTCCTCGCCCGGCCTGATCTTGCAAGGAGAGTTTCATGACAGCTGATTCCATCACCTTCATCGGCGGCGGCAACATGGCGCGCAGCCTGATCGCCGGCCTGATCCGCCAGGGCGTGCCCGCCGCACACATCCACGTGGCCGAACCGGTTGCAGCACTGCGCGAGTCGCTGGCCACGGATTTCGGCGTGCAGGTGCACGACAATGCCGCCGATGCCGCCGCACAGGGCCGCACCTGGCTGCTGGCGGTGAAGCCACAGGTGCTGCGCGAGGTCTGCCAGTCGCTGCAGGCACTGGCCCAGGCAAGCCGGCCACTGGTGGTGTCGATCGCCGCCGGCATCACCAGCGCGCAGCTGGAACGCTGGCTGGGTGGCAACCTGCCGGTGGTGCGTGCAATGCCCAACACGCCGGCCCTGCTCGGCGCCGGCGTGACCGGCCTGTATGCCACGCCGTCGGTGGATGCACAGCAGCGCTCGCAGGCCGAACAGGTATTGGCCAGTGCCGGCCGTACCGTGTGGATCGAGCGCGAGGCGCTGATGGATTCGGTCACTGCCGTGTCCGGCAGCGGGCCGGCCTACGTGTTCCTGCTGGCCGAAGCGATGGAAGCGGCGGGCATTGCCCAGGGCCTGCCGGCCGACGCCGCGCGCACGCTGGTGGTGCAGACCCTGCTGGGCGCCTCGCGCATGCTCGATGAAGCCGGCGAAAGCCCGGCCGAGCTTCGCCGCCGTGTGACCTCGCCGAACGGCACCACCCAGGCCGCGATCGAGAGCTTCCAGGCCGGAGGTTTCGAAGTGCTGGTGGACAACGCGCTGCGTGCTGCGCAGGTGCGCGGGCAGGAATTGTCTGCGGCGAATGATTGATCCCGATGTGTGCCGACCAACGGTCGGCACCTACCATCATCCACGCATGGCGTGGATGCTCATTGCCCAAATGTGGCCATGACGAAATCCACGAAGCACTGCAGCCGCGGGCGCGGCCGTCGATCCGGCAGGTAGATCAGATGCATCGGTCGCGGTTCGGGCAGGTAGTCGCGCAGCAGCGGCTTCAGGCGCCCTGCTGCGATCTCCCCCGCCAACAGCGCGGTGGGCTGCAACACCAACCCGGCCCCGGCCACGGCGGCTTCGCGCAGCGCGAACCCGTCGTTGCAGGTCAGCCGCGCCTCCCAATCCACCTGTTCACCGTTGGCCAACTGCCAGCCATGGCCACCACGCCAGGCAAGATGGCTCAGGCAATCATGCCCCTGCAGGTCCGCCGGCGTGCGTGGCGTGCCGCGCCTGCGCAGGTAAGACGGCGCCGCGCACAGGCTCATCGCATACGGCGGCAGCGGCCGCGCCACCACCTCCTGCGATGGCAACGGCCCGACCCGGATCGCCACGTCGAAGCCGTCCTCGATCAGGTCCACACGGCGGTTGCTCAGATCCAGTTCGATGTTCAACTGCGGCTGCGCGCGCAGCAGGCCGGCCAGCTGCGGCGCCAGCACGCAGCTGCCCCAGGTGGTCGGCGCACTGACCCGCAGCAGGCCACGCGGCTGTACCTGCAGACCGGCCACATCGGCCTCGGCCTGCTGCACCTGCTCCAGCACTTGCCGGCATCCGGCCAGATAGGCGCTGCCGGCTTCGGTCAGGCGCTGGCGGCGGGTGTTCCGTTGCAGCAGCGCGGTACCCAGATGCGCCTCCAGCTGCTGGATGTACTTGCCCACCATCACCGCCGAGACCTGCAGCTGTTCGGCGGCGCCGGCGAAGCTGCCACGCTCGGCCACGGCAACGAAGGCCTGCATGCATCGAAGGGTATCCATTACTAATCCTTAGTTAGGAATCTGCGAATCATACGCCGCTTACCTAACCCCATTGTGAGGGCGCAGACTGCGCTCACTCCCTTACGCAAGGAACGGCCATGAAGATCCTCCTCGTTGGTGCCAGCGGCACCCTCGGCCAGGCAGTCGCCCGCCAGCTCGGCCAACAGCATCAGATTCTCGCCGCCGGCCGCAGCAGCGGCGAACTGCGCGTGGACCTGACCGATGACGCCAGCGTCGCCGAACTGTTCGCACGTACCGGCCCGGTCGATGCGGTGATTTCCACCGCCGGCAAGCTGCACTTCGGCCCGCTGCAGCAGATGACGCCGGCGCAGTTCAACCTCGGCCTGCAGGACAAACTGCTGGGCCAGGTGAGGCTGGCACTGGCCGCGCAGCATCATCTCAACAGCGGCGGCTCGATCACCCTGACCAGCGGCATCGTCAGCGCACAACCGATCCGCGACGGCGTCAACGCCACCTCGGTGAATGCCGCACTGGAAGGCTTCGTGCGCGCAGCCGCACTGGAGCTGCTGCCGCGCGGCCTGCGCATCAACGTGGTCAGCCCGAACGTACTGATCGAATCGATGGCCGCCTACGGCCCCTACTTCCCGGGCTTCGAGGCGGTAAGCGCACAGCGCGCGGCACTGGCCTTCCAGCGCGCGGTGGAAGGCATCCAGAGCGGCGAAACCATCACGGTCTGGTAAGAAAAAGGGGACGGAGGGGATTAAGTCGCAAGTGCACAAACGACATAATCCCCTCCGTCCCCTTTTTGTCGCTCACTCCCAGCGCATCGGGCCGTCGCCGCGCTCGCCGAGGACGTCGCCGGGATTGGCCAGGCGGCAGTGCTGCAGCGACAGGCAGCCACAACCGATGCAGCCGGTCAGTTCGTCGCGCAGCAGCTGCAGCATGTGGATGCGCTCTTCCAGCTCGGTGCGCCAGCGCGCGGACAGCCTGGCCCAATCCGCTTTGGTCGGTGCGCGTCCGTCAGGCAGGCTTTCGAAGGCACGGCCGACTGCTTCCAGCGGCATGCCCACCCGCTGCGCCACGCGGATCACCGCCAACCGGCGCAGCACGTCCCGGCTGTAACGACGTTGGTTGCCCGAGGTGCGCAGGCTGCTGATCAGCCCCTTGCGCTCGTAGAAATGCAGTGCGGAAACGGCCACGCCACTGCGCTGGGAGACCTCGCCAACGCTGAGTTCCTGGGATGCCATTGCTTGACCTCAACTACAGTTGAGGTGGCATGCTGCTACCTTCGCCGCCCGTTGACAAGCGCGGCCTGCACCTGACCCGTATGACCCCGACCCTCTCTCCCGCCGACACCCACCTGCCGGCTGACAGCTCGATCCTGTCCGCGCGCTACCGCGCCACGACCATCGGCATGGTCGCACTGGTCGCGCTGCACGCCTTCGAAGCACTGGCCGTCGCGGCCGCGATGCCCACCGTGGCCGAAGCACTCGATGGACTGCGCCTGTACGCACTGGCCTTTGGCGGCACCCTGGCCACCAGTGTGATCGGCATGACCCTGGCCGGGCGCTGGGCCGATCGCCACGGCCCCGCGCGGCCACTCTGGTACGGCCTGGGCTGCTTCGTGCTGGGCCTGCTGCTGGCCGGCTTTGCGACGCGCATGGGCATGCTGGTGGCCGGGCGCCTGATGCAGGGCCTGGGCGCGGGCGCGATTTCGGTCTCGCTGTACGTGATGGTCGGCCGCAGCTACCCCGAACACCTGCGGCCGAAGGTGTTCGCGGCGTTCTCCGCAGGCTGGGTGGTGCCCTCGATGGTCGGCCCGGCGTTGAGTGGCCTGATGGTGCAGCACCTGGGCTGGCGCTGGGTATTCCTGGCAGTGCCACTGCTGGCGATACCGGCCGCACTGCTGCTGCGCCCGGCACTGGCGCGCATGCAACCTCCCGTTGCGGTCTGCAACGATGGCGAACGCAGCAACGTGGTGCGCTGGGCCTCTGGCGCCTCACTGGCCGCACTACTGCTCTACGTCGGCGGCCAGCAACAGGGCATGGCTGCCCTGCTCTGCATCGGCGTGGCGATGCTGGCGCTGCTGTTCTGCGTGCATCGGCTGCTGCCGGCCGGAACCCTGATCCTGCGCCGCGGCCTGCCCAGCGTGATCGCGTTGCGCGGCATTGCTGCAGCGGCGTTCTTCGCCTGCGAGGCCTATCTGCCCCTGCTGCTGCAGCGCGAACGCGGGCTCTCGCCCAGCTGGGCAGGCGCCGTGCTCAGCCTCGGTGCGCTGGGCTGGTTCGCCGGTTCATGGCTGCAGGGCCACCAGCAGCGTGGCTGGTCACGCCAGCAGCTGCTGCGCGTTGGCACGGTGATGATGACGTTCGGCATCGCCGCAACGCTGTCGGTGCTGTTCAACCCGATGCCGCTGCCGGTCGCGCTGGTCGGCTGGGCCGTGACCGGCTTCGGCATGGGCATGATCTACGCCAGCCTGTCGGTGCTGACCCTGTCGCTGTCAGCACCGCATGAGCAGGGTGCCAATACCTCGGCGCTGCAGCTGAGCGAGGCGTTGTCGGTGACCACCGCGCTGGCCGTGTCCGGCGCGTTGTTCGCCATGTTCGTGGAAAGCGCGCCGCATACCGGCTACCTGCTTTGCCTGGCCATCACCTTCGGTCTGGCGGTGCTGGCCGCAGTGGTCGCGCGGCGGGTGTAGCGCCGCCGGATTCCGGTAGTGCCGGCCGCTGGCCGGCAACCTCCGCGCACGCGGGAATCCGATGATGGCGACGGCCAGAGGCCGGCATTACCGTGTACCGGTCCCGACGTCATCGATATCCCGATGCAGGATGCGGCGCACTTCCAGCACGGCCTGCGGGGTCTCCTGCACGCTGTGGCCGGAAATGATCACCTTCTCCGACAGCGCGCCCGGCAGATGCGCGCTCCAGTACGGCACCAGCCCGTCATCGGACTTCTCCACCGGCAGCTCCGGCTTGCGCTGGGCGATGATCGAGTGGTACTTCAGGCCCGCTTCGATCGGCAGCTGTGCGGCGGCCTTCACGAACGGATCGCTGGCCTTGAGGTTGTCGATGCTGTTGGGAATCTTCGGCTTGGCGGTGCCGTCGACCTGCTGCTCGGCCTGTGCCAGCGCCATGAACACGTCCTCGAACTTGCCGAGAATGGTCAGCGGCAGGCGTACCAGGCGCCCGATCAGCCGCCCGACCTTGTTGCCGGCGATATCCGTGCCCTGGTGCGGCGCGGCGATGAAGATCGCGCGTTCCACGTTCGGCTGCGCCTTGAAATGCAGCAGTGGCCCCAGCTTGGCCTGCACCCGCTTCAGCCGCTCGCCCTTCAGGTCATAGTTGGCCAGCAGGTCATCCCACAGCACATCACCCGAGTCGCTCACCAGCAGCCGCGCGAGCACGCCGCCCATGCTGTGACCGATATAGACCATGTCCTTCGATGCGCGTGTGCTGCCGTTGGGGTCGAAGTGCTTGAGCGTGTCATTGAACGCGTTGGCGATCTCGTAGCGGTTCAGCGCGATCGGTGCATTGGTCGGGTAGTAGACCTGCCACACCTGGAACTGCTGGCGCAGCTCGGGGTCGCCCATGATCTCGTTGGCCAGGTTCACCCAGGCTTCCGGGCTGCTGGCCAGGCCGTGCAGCATGAAGATGATGCGGCGGTTCGGGTCCCACGGCTGCATCAGGTAGATGTGCGGTTCGCCGATGCCCTCACTCATGCCGAACAGGGTGCGCAGTGACTGCCGGGCGAAGCCACTCTGCGCCAGCCACAGGCCGTAGGCAGCGGTGAAATTGCCGGCCAGCGGCACCTGTTCGCCGTGCAGGGTGATGCGTTCAGTGGCCTCCGGCGAATAGGCGTCCAGTTCAACCCGGCGCGTGCGCATCACGTCTTCCAGGCTGCTGCCTTCGAAACGCAGCAGCGCGGTGACGTTGATCGAGGACATCTCGCTGAATTCCGGCACCGAATCGTCATGCCGATGGCGGCGGCCACGGCGCTCGTCGTCAGCATCATCCGCCGCTGTTTCCGCCTTCGGCCCATCGCCCGCGATCACCGGCGCGACCAGCTTGGGCGGGTCCATCACCATCACCAGCTCGGCACCGAAGCCATCGCGGCGATAGGTGCTGCGCAGGCCGACGAAGCTGACCGTGCCGGCCGGCACCAGCTGCGCCGGAATGCTCTTCAGGTTCAACTGCTGGTAGTTGGAGGCCAGCGACCAGCTGCCGACCGAGATCGGCTTCGTATAGTCCTCGCCGGCCAGTGCCGCTGCACGCGCGCGCACGAACAGCACCACCGCCGCCTTCTCGGCGGCGTAGTTGTAGTAGTCGCGCACCTGCGTCTGCCGGTCCTCGAAGGCGCGGTCGGACGGCGAGCGGCCGCTGTAGAACAGGTAGGCATAGGCATAGCGCGCGGCTTCCAGCCAGGCATCCAGCGCCGCATCGCTCATCGGCGGATCGCCGGCGGCGGTCTTCTTCGGCGTCAGCGCCAGTGCGGCCTTCACCCACAGTTCGGACAGCGCCGACAGCCGCTGCTCGACGTTGAGGTCATCGGTCATCAACAACGTGCTGCGGCAGACCAGGAAGTCCTTCTCGCACTGCGACTCATCCAGGCCCGCCGCGCTGAGCGTCTCGCGCGCGGCCGGGCTGAGCTTGCCGGTGTTGAGCACATCGGCGCGCTTGTTCACCAGCGAATCGCTGGACTTCACCTGCTTGACAGTCACCATCGCGCAGCCGCTGCTGCCCAGCAGCAGGAAGGCGGCGAACAACACCGGCAGCGCGCGCTGCCAGCGGATCAGGAAGAGTCGGGTCATTACTGCGGGTCCTGCTCGGTGCCGGGCACGCCCTGGCGGATCACGGTGGAGAAGTGGTCGCCGCTGCCCAGGTCCAGCGCACGCTGGGTGATGCGGCCCTTGTCATGCAGTTCGGCATAAGGCACGCCCGGCGTGAGCGCGCCGACCTCCTGTGCGTATTCGGCCAGGTAGCCGGACAGCAGCAGGCGGTAGTCCAGCGGCAGGCGCGGCGCGATGTGGCGGGCCAGATCGAAGACGATGGTGGTGCAGTTGCTGGTGAGCGTGTTGTAGAAGCCCGGCTTCGCATCCAGTTCGCGCGCCTGCGCGATGTACGCGGCGAACAGTTGCTTCAGCTGCGCCTG
Organism: Stenotrophomonas sp. YJH_SMC_131; assembly: GCF_059367975.1. NCBI lineage: Bacteria > Pseudomonadati > Pseudomonadota > Gammaproteobacteria > Lysobacterales > Lysobacteraceae > Stenotrophomonas > Stenotrophomonas sp. YJH_SMC_131. The sequence continues at coordinate 64,020 of NZ_JCAFRJ010000009.1, forward strand.
GTCCATGCCGTGCAGGCGGTACAGGTAGACATCCTCGCCACGCGCGTTGGTGCGGGTGCGGATGATGTCGGTCTCCTCCGCGGCCACCAGGGTCATCTCGAATTTGCGGAAGAAGCCGCCCAGCGCCGAGAACGATTCGCCGCGTTCCTTGCGGATCTCCAGCGAGAACACCACGTGGCGCCCATCCTCGAAACCGAACGAGATCAGGGTGTGGGCGATCGCCGGGCCCATCCAGTACGACAGCACCAGATCGGCCGAGCGGAGTTGGTCCAGGTCGTACGCGCGGCGCACCCAGTGCGCGTCGTAGTCGGTCTCGCTGCGCCAGGTGAAATCACGCACGTTGTCGAGCACCACGTGGCGCCCGTCGAAGGACACCACGTGCAGGCGCTGGGCCACGTCATCGGCCCAGACGCGGTCCTGGCGCGGGGTGAGCAGCAGCCACCACAGGCCGGCTAGCGCCAGCGACGCGCCGAACGCCATGCCCAGGCGACGATGGCCACGGCCACGCGCGACCTGCCACGACGCCCACAGCGCAACCAGCAGCCACAGCACCGCAATGCCATTGGCCAGCCAGCCCGGCCCCGGCATCTGATAGGCCAGCAGCCCGGTCACCCACAACGCTGCCAGCGCCATGGCACTTCCTGTCATCCAACGTCCTGCGGCTCTCACTGGCATCCTGTCGCGGTCCCGAAGCCGCATAGTTAGCCACAAGCGGGTTCACCGTGGCATCTACGGCCCGTTCAGGGACCGCGGCGCACCGTCTGCGGCGGTCCATGCGGCCAGGTTCACCTCACAGCAGCAACGATGGGCATCACTTCCGTGGCCGGCGTTCCGGTCCAACCCCAGCACCGCGCCACCTGCCACTGCGGCACGGTCGAGCTGTTGCTGGACCTCCCGGACGGCATCGTCGACCCGCGCCGCTGCGACTGCTCGATGTGCCGGCGCCGGGGTGCCATCGCCGCCAGCGTCCCCCGCCAGGGCCTGCAGGTGGTGCGCGGGCAGCATCACCTGCAGAAGTACCAGTTCAACACCCATGTGGCCGAGCACTACTTCTGCGGGGTGTGCGGCATCTACACCCATCACCGGCGCCGCTCCAACCCCGACCAGTACGGCTACAACGTGGCCTGCCTGGAGGGCATCGACCCGTTCGCGCTGGGGGTGATCCCGGTCAGCGATGGGGTAAACCACCCATCAGACCGCACCGGCTAGTGGCGCGTGCGCCGCGGTGGCGTGGCCACCTTCTGCCAGGGCGCCATGCCGCTGCGCCCGGCCCGCGCCGGGCGTTTCAGCCAGGGCCGGCGTGACGGTGCCTGTGGCGCGTCCTCGACCGGGGGAGGAAGGGGTCGACGGCTGGGCCAGAGATGGTCGAGCAGCCACATGGCGGGTCTCCGTGGGGGACGGGGACGATCAACACTAGGCCCGGGTGGGCATAGGCGGCGTGAGCGGGACACGACAGCGGGATGACGGCGGAGGCGGCGATGAGCCTGCTACACCATGTCCCCGACCAAGGCACCTGTGCGTTTCCGCAGCAACAGGCGCAACACGGCGGCACAGGCGGCGGTCAGCAGCGCCAGTACACGCAGCAGTGTCGCCAGCGCCTCACTACTGGCGTGCTGCAGCTGCATGCGGCTCATCGTCGGTAGCAGTGCCTGCGCCTGTTCCCGCGCCCCCGTGGCCAGATAGGCACCGGCACGCACCAGCGGTGCCGGCGACGCGCCCTGCAGCTGATGGCCGATCAGCAGCGCAAGCAAGGCAGTGACTGCGGCCAACGCGATGCCTTCGCCGGCCACCCGCACGGTTCCGAATATGCCTGCGGCCATGCCGGCACGTTGCACCGGTACCACGCTCACCGACAGTCCATCCATCAGCCCCCACGGCAAAGCCGTGCCTGCGCCGACCAGCATCAGCAGCGGCACCCACTGCAAGGGCGACGGGTGCGAAGCCTGCCGCGACAACAGGTACAGGCCGGCGGCACACACCAGCAGACCCAGCGTGCACAGCCGCGCACTTCCCACGCGCTCCGCCCAACGCGCGGCCAGCATCGGCAGGACCAGCATCGGCGCGGACAGCGCCAGCATCTGCAGTCCCACCAGCGTCGCGCTCTGGCCATGCACGCCCAGCAGTTGCACAGGTAACACGACCAGCAGCACCACGTAGCCGAAGCAGGTCGCCACCGGCAGCAGCTGGACACCGAGGAACGCCGGTTGTGAGAACAGTGAGAGGTCCAGCAACGGTGAGGGGTGCCGCCGTTCGATGAAGACGAACACCCCGCCCAACAGCAGCGTCACCAGCAGCGCCAGCCGCACGCGCGCGGCATGCAGGCCGAACTCGCCCAGCCACAGCAGCGCCAGGGTCAACGCCGCCAGCGTCAGGCTGAAACTCAGCATGCCGCCGATATCCAGTGGTCGGCGCTCGCCATGACTTTCAGGCAACGCGCGTGCCCCCAGGCCGAAGGCCACCAACGTGAGCACACCGCCCGCGGCGAACACGCTGCGCCATCCCAATGTCTGCAGCAGCAGGCCCGCGAGCAGGGGCCCCAGCGCCAGCCCCATGCCGAACGTGGTGCCCAGCAGGGCGAAGACACGGGCACGCGCCGGCCCCTGCCAAGCCTGTGCCAGCAGCGCCGTGCCGGATGCCAGCGCCGCCGCCGCGGCAACGCCCTGCAACCCGCGCGCCAGATCCAGCCATAGCAGCGTGCGAGCAAGGCAGACGGCGGCGGTGGCGGTGGTGAAGCCCGCCGTGCCCAGCAGGAACAGCCGCCGACGGCCATATCGATCGGCCAAGCCGCCCGCAGCGAGCAACAGACTGCCGAAGGTGAGCATGAAGGCGTTGGTCACCCAGGCCAGCGCGGTGGGCGAAGCCGCCGCGGAACGGGCCAGCGCCGGCACCGCGACTGCACCGGCAGAGAAGGACAACGGCAACGCCAGCGCGGCCAGGCAGACCGCAAGCAGCGCCCAGCGCTGCTGCGCGCGGACAGGTACAGGGAGCATCGAATCCGGGGCCATGCGGGCCTCCATCCATCAGGGGGCATTGATGATGGACAGGCCGCTATTCCAGAAAAACAGGCTCGGTGGATGTTGATTGCGGCGAGATGTTCCGCAATCATCCAAGCATGGACTCCATCTCCGCCCTGCTCGCCTTCGTCCGCACCGCGGAGGCCGGCAGCATTGTCGGTGCCGCCCGCGTACTCGGCCTGTCAGCCTCGGCCGTCGGCAAGCGCATCGCCCGGCTTGAACAGGAACTCGGCACGCGCCTGTTCCAGCGCACCACCCGCCGCGTGCATCTCACCGACGAAGGCGAACTGCTGCTGCAGCGCTGCCGGCGTGCACTGGACGAGCTTTCCGAAGCACAGGCGGACCTGGCGCAGCGACAGCACGCCCCCAGCGGGCTGCTGCGCATCGGCCTGCCCACCATCGGCTACCGCTTCCTGCTGCCGGTGCTGCCCGGCTTCCAGCAACGCTATCCGCAGGTGCAGCTGGAACTGGACTTCAACGACCGCATCGTCGATGTGGTCAGCGAAGGCCTGGATGCGGTGATACGCAGTGGCGAACTGGCTGATTCCAGCCTGACCGCACGGCGACTGGGGGGTTTTCGTTTCATCCTCTGTGCGGCGCCGGGCTATCTGCAGATGCATGGAACGCCCGGCGATGTGGGCGACCTGCGCATGCATACCGCGCTGCGCTTCCGTTACCCCACCACGGGAAAGCTGCATCCGTGGCAGCTGCCGGGCATCGAAGGCGACGCCGGGGCGCGCCTTCCCACGGCGATGACCTGCAACAACATGGAAGCCGTGCTGGCCGCTGCGATCGGATGCATGGGCCTGGCCTGGATGCCTGACTTCCTCGCCGCTGACGCGCTGGCTGATGGCCGCCTGCAACAGGTGCTGCCCACACTGCCCACGCACCAGGGGCAGTTCTCGCTGCTGTGGCCCGGCGGGCGCCATCCCAGTGCACGCTTGCGGGTGTTCATCGACTACGCCGTTGCGCACCTTTTCCGCAGCCCCCCGGAAAAGGGGACGGAGGGGATTAAGTCGTAATTGGTCCTGCTGTGCCTGAAACGACTTAATCCCCTCCGTCCCCTTTTTCCTAGCGGCTGAAGCGGCGCGCGCCGGCGACGCAGATCACCGCGACCAGAGTCACCAGCACCATGCTGAGGCTGACCGACTCGTGCAGCAGCAGCGCGGCCAGGGCCAGGCCGAAGAACGGCTGCAGCAGCTGCAGCTGGCCGACGGCAGCGATGCCGCCCTGGGCCAGCCCGCGGTACCAGAACAGGAAGCCGATCAGCATGCTGAACACTGCGACGTAGCCCAGTGCCCACCACGCCGAGGCACCGACCGCGGTGAACGAGGCCGGGCGCATCAGCACCGTCAGCGGCAGCATCACCGGCAACGCCAGCAGCAGTGCCCAGCTGATCACCTGCCAGCCGCCCAGATGACGGGCGAGCCGACCACCCTCCGCGTAGCCCAGCCCGCACACCACGATCGCCGCCAGCATCAGCAGGTCGGCCTGCAACGAGGCTTTGATTCCGTTGCGCGCGGCATAGCCGACCACGCAGGCACTGCCCAGCAACGAGAACAGCCAGAACGCCGGGCGCGGCCGATCGCCACCGCGCAGCACGCCGAACACCGCTGTACTCAACGGCAGCAGGCCAAGGAACACGATGGTGTGCGCCGACGACGCGTGACGCAGCGCGAGCGCGGTCAGCAGCGGGAAGCCGACCACAACGCCGAGGCTGACCACCACCAGCCCCGGCAGGTCGCCGCGCCGCGGCCATGGCTGGCGCAGCAGAAGCAGCAGCCCCAGACCGAGCACCGCGGCGATGGTGGCGCGTGCGGCGGTGACGAACCCGGCATCCAGCTGCAGCACCGCCAGGCGGGTGGCCGGCAATGAGCCGGCGAAGATCACCACACCGATGAAGCCATTGATCCAACCACTCGCCGACCGTTCCACGCCTGTACTCCTGAAGGTGCCGGACGATGCCCGGCTGCACCTGTATGGAAGCATCCGGCGCGGAACGACCCCAGCTACAATCCAGTACAGCCGCAAGTAACTGTACTGCCCACACTTCCACTACGGTTCCACCATGCCGCGCCCGCTCACCCGCATCGAATCGGTCATCCAGACCGTCCGCACCCGCATCAGTGCACGGGTGGACGGCCCCGGCTCCCGCCTGCCTTCGGTACGTGCGCAGGCGGCGACCATGGGGGTTTCAGTCTCCACCGTGGTCGAGGCCTACGAGCGCCTGGCGGCCGAAGGCCTGATCAGTGCGCGCGCAGGCTCGGGCTTCTACGTCAGTGGCCCGGCCGCACCGCTGGCGCTGGCTGAAATGGAGCCGCGGCTGGATCGCGCGGTGGATCCGCTGTGGGTGTCACGGCAATCGCTGGAAACGCCCGCGGGCGATCTCAAGCCAGGGTGCGGCTGGATGCCCAGTGACTGGCTGTATCACGATGGCGTGCGCCGCGGCCTGCGCCGGCTGGCGCGTGCCGATGCCATGCAACTGGTGGACTACGCCGGTCCGCTCGGGCTGCCCGCGTTGCGCCAGCTGCTGCAAAGGCGCAGCGCCACGCTTGGCATCGATGCACCGATGGAGCAGATCCTGCTGACCGAATCCGGTACGCACGCGGTCGATCTGCTCTGCCGTTTCCTGCTCAAGCCCGGCGACTGCGTGCTGGTCGATGACCCGAGCTACTTCAATTACCACGCGCTGCTCAAGGCGCACCAGGTGCAGGCCATCGGCGTGCCGTACACGCACAGCGGCCCGGACCTGGAGGCGTTCGCGCAAGCCCTGCAGGCGCATTCGCCGCGGCTGTACATCACCAATTCCGGCCTGCACAACCCGACCGGCGCGGTGCTTTCGGCCAACACCGCGCACCGCCTGCTGGGCCTGGCCGAACGCAGCGAGTTGATCATCGTCGAGGACGACATCTTCGCCGACTTCGAACTGCAGCCGGCACCGCGGCTGGCCGCGCTCGATGGACTGTCACGGGTGATCCACGTCGGCAGTTTCTCCAAGACGCTGTCGGCAGCGTCGCGCTGCGGCTACATCGCTGCGCGCCACGACTGGATAGAAGCACTGACCGACCTGAAGCTGGCGACCAGCTTTGGCGGCGGCCATCTGGCCGCGCAGTTGATGCACATCGCGCTGACCGATAGCGGTTACCGCCGCCACATGCAGTCGATACGTTCGCGCCTGGCCGATGCACGCCGGCACACACTGCGGAAACTGCAGGCGCTGGGCATCACGCCATGGCTGCAGCCGGAAGCCGGCCTGTTCCTGTGGTGCCAGCTGCCCGACGGCCGCGACGCCGCCGCACTGGCGCGGCAATGCCTGCGCGAGGGCATCGTGCTGGCGCCGGGCAACGCGTTCAGCCAGTCGCAGCGCGCGGCCGACTATCTGCGCTTCAACGTCTCGCAGTGCCAGGACCCGAGGATCTGGCAGGTGCTGGCGCGGGCGTTGCGCTGAGCTGGATGCAAGCCGGTCAGCGCAGGCAGGAGCGACCCGCGGCAAAGGCACTTGCATGCCACGGTACAGTGGTATGTCCCTGTTGCAGGAATGCACGCATGTCTTCGTTCTCCGATCCGCAGGCCGTTGCCCGCTATGCCGAGGGCCCGCTGCGCCAGGTGCCGGGCTTCCTCGCGTTGCAGCAGATGAGTCGCCTGCTGCTGGCCGAACACGTTCCTGCGCAGGGCCGCGTGCTGGTGCTGGGCGCCGGTGGCGGGCTGGAGCTGAAGGCATTTGCCGAGGCGCAGCCGGGCTGGCAGCTGCTGGGCGTGGACCCGGCTGCACCGATGCTGGCCCTGGCCGAACAGACACTGGGCCCGCTGATGTCGCGCGTGCAGTTGCTGGAAGGCTACATCGACGATGCCCCCGACGTGCGCTTCGATGGTGCCAGCTGCCTGCTGACCCTGCACTTCCTCGACGCCGCGCAGCGCCTGCACACGCTGCGGGAGCTGCACAGGCGCCTGCAGCCCGGCGCGCCGCTGGTGGTGGCCCACCACAGCGTGCCGCAGGATCCGGCCGGCAAGCTGCGCTGGTTGCAGCGCTACGCCGCGTTCGCCGAAGCCTCCGGCGTTGCCCACGCCGATGCACAGCGCGCGATCGACGCCATTGCCGAGCGGCTGCCGCTGCTGGCCCCCGAACAGGAGGTCGCCCTGCTGCAGGAGGCCGGCTTCGACGATGTGGAGCTGTTCTATGCGGGCTTCAGCTTCAAGGGCTGGGTGGCGTACGCCGGCTGATGCCTACGGCACCACCGTGATGCCGATGCGCTGCATCAACAGCGCCACCTGCTGGACATCCAGCGTGGCGCCACGCAGGTTGGTGCTGCGCAGGTCCAGCTCGCCCAGATCGGAATTGGTCAGGTCGCAGTCGGTGAAGTTGGCGCTGTTCCAGTCGATTCCCTCGAACTGGCCACCGGACAGGTCCGAGCCGGCAAAGCTGGCGCCGCTGACGTTTGCACCGTCCCAGCGGTTCTCCCACAGTTCGCATTTCTCCAGCGTGACCCGCGAGAAATTGGCATAGCGCAGGTTCGACTTCTTGATGAAGGCGCTGCAGAACCAGCTGCGCGTGGTGATCTGGTTCATGAAGCTGGCGTTGCTGAAATCCGCACCCTGCGCGCGGCACTCGCTGATCTCCAGGCCCAGCGCCTTGATGAAGTTGAAGTGGCACATGCTGATGTCGCAGCTGCGGAAGCTGGCCTCCTTCAATGTGGCGCCATTGAAGCGGCAGCCGCTGCGGCTGTCGGCATCGTAGAAGCTGCAGTTGATGAACTCGGTGGCGGTCAGGTCGGCACCGGAAAAATCGCACTCATGGAACTGCTGGTCGACCACTTTCTGGCCGGTGTACTGGTCCGCGTCGATGCGCAGCTTGCGGTGAACGGTGGGGGACATCAGGGATTCCATGCCAGGTGCCCCGCCATCATGCCGGGCCGCGAGGGCGATCCATAGACGTGGGCACGGGCGGATTCACCGGCAGTCCAGCCGCCCTGTGCCCCGCCCAAACGCAGCATTCACGTTGTTGCACGTTAATGCACGAACGTGCAGACTTGCAGCATGAGCTCCGATCCCAGCCCCCTCCCCGCCCAGCGCACCCGGCAGATTCTGGAGGAACTGCGCCAGCAGGGCCGCGTGGTTGCCGCCGAGCTGGCGCGCCGCTATGCCGTGTCCGAAGATTCGATCCGCCGCGACCTGCGCGAGCTGGCCGCGCAGGGCCTGTGCCAGCGCGTCTACGGTGGCGCCGTGCTGCCACCGCCCAAGGAACGCCCGCTGCGCGAGCGGCTGACCCGCGACCGCGGCGACAAGGCCGAGCTGGCCGCCCGCGTCTGCGCGTTGCTGCAACCCGGCCAGGTCGTACTGCTCGACGCCGGTTCAACCAACCTGGCGATCGCCCAGCAGTTGCCGGCCGCCCTCGGCTTGACGGTGATCACCAACGCGCCACAGATCGCCACGGCCGCCAGCCTGCTTGAAGGCACCTCGGTGCAGCTGATCGGCGGGCGCCTGGCCAGCGGTGGCGGCGCGGTCGGCGCCGAAGCACTGGCCCAGGTGCAGCGCCTGCGCGCCGATGTGTACCTGCCCGGCCCCTGCGCGGTGGACGGCGACACCGGCGTGTGGGCAATGGATGCGGAAGAAGCCACGCTGAAGCGCGCGATGGTGGCCTGCAGCAGCCGTGTCATCGTCGCCGCCACGACTGAAAAGCTGGGTGCACGCGGCAACTGGCAGATTGCCAGCCTCGACGAGATCGACGACCTGGTGCTGACCACCACCGCACCGCCCGCATTGGCGGCACGCTTCCGCGCCGCAGGCATCGCGGTACACCCCACTCCCCCCTGACCGTACCGCTCATGTCCGTTGCCAACCGCGCGCGTGCCGAACAGCACGCGACCCGCGCTGCGTTCTTCATTCCCGGCTTCGCCACCGCGCTGTGGGCCACTCTGGTGCCGTTCGCAAAGGCACGCACCGGGATCAACGACGCCACGCTGGGGCTGGTGCTGCTCTGCCTCGGTGCCGGTTCGCTGCTGGCGATGCCGTTGTCCGGCGTGCTGGCCGCGCGCCTCGGTTGCCGGCGGGTGATGGTGGCCAGCAGCCTGCTGATCTGCCTGACCGTGCCCGGCCTGGCGCTGGCCGGTTCGGCCTGGACACTCGGGCTGGTCCTGTTCGTGTTCGGCGCCGCCGTGGGGGCAATGGACTGCACGATGAACGTACAGGCCGTCATCGTCGAGCGCGAAGCACGGCGCGTGATGATGTCCGGCTTCCATGCGTTCTTCAGCATCGGCGGCTTCCTCGGCGCGGCCACCATGACCGTGCTGCTGTCTGCTCACCTGCCTCCCTCGGCGTCCGTGCTGATCGGCGTTGGCGCCATGCTGCTGGTGATGCTGCTGTCGGCGTCGTACTGGCACAGCGAACGCATGCCGCACGACACACCGATGCTGGCCCTGCCACACGGCATCGTGCTGTTCATCGGCGTGCTGGCGTTCGTCGCGTTCCTCGGCGAAGGTGCGATGCTCGACTGGAGCGCGGTGTTTCTCAGCGACGTGCGCCGCGTCGATGCCGGCCTCGCCGGCATCGGCTATGTGACCTTCACCCTGACCATGACCGTCGCACGCCTGTTCGGTGATGCACTGGTGGCACGCGTGGGCCGCCAGCGCGCGATCGTGTTCGGCGCGTTGCTTGCCGCCGCGGGCGTGCTGGTGCTGACCCTGGTCACGCCGTGGCAGGCGTCGCTGATCGGCTATGTGCTGGTCGGCCTCGGCTGCGCCAACATCGCACCGGCGCTGTTCTCGCTGGCTGGCCACCAGACCCGCATGCCCGGCGCGCTGGCCATCACCGCCGTTTCCACGCTGGGCTTTGCCGGCATCCTTGCTGGCCCGGCACTGATCGGTTTTGCCGCCAACCACTTCGGCCTGATCGCTGCATTCATCGGCGTGGCCACGGCCTTGTTGCTGGTGGCGATGTCCACGCGTTGGCTGCGGGTGTAGCCCAGGGCATCAGCGCCGCCTGCGCCGCAGCTTCATCCGCAATCGCCGATAGCCGATCACCGTCGCCGTGGCACACAACGCGGTGCCGGCAGCGCTCAGCAGCAGCAACACCGCCAACCGGGCACCTTCCTGGCGCAGCATCGCCGGCAGGTCCCAGCTATGCAGGAAGTAGAACAGCCAGCGCCCCACCCGCTCACGATGCCCCATCGTCAGCAACGGATCGCCGGTCGCCAGATCGAGATAGACGCGTGTCGCCTCGGCATCACCGAAATCCACCACTGCCACCGGGAAGCGACGTACCGCTGCACCATTCATGGCCTCGGGCGCACGCGGGTAGAAGTACGCATCCGCTGCATGCTGCACCACGAAACCCTGCATGGGTGTAGCGGACAGCGCACGTGCCCTCTGCTGCAACCACGCGGTCGGCAGCCACCGTGCGACATGCAGGTGCCCATTGCCGCCGGACACGATGCGCGTATCACCCTGCCCGTCCAGCAACACCGCGAACAGCTCACCACCGATCCGTCGCCACTGGATCTCCACCGGCTGGAAGCGCGCAGCTTCGGCCATCGCCAGAAGCTTCGCAGGATCACCCAGCGCACCATCCACCGCCACCGCGCCGCCACGGTAGTGCTCAACATCGATCGCTTCACCCGTACTGCTGAAGACACCCAATGGGTTCATCGACATCAGGCCGCTGAAAATCCAGGTGAACACGAACGCCGCAGCACACAATCCGATCAGATGGTGCCAGCGCATCCACGACTCCACGTACGGCGTCTTCGCACCGGAACGATAGTGCCCACGGAAACGCCAGCGCCATACGCCCACCACGATGCCGCTGATCGCCGCCACCGTGCACAGTGCGGACAGCACGATCACCACCCACGTCCACACCGGGTCGACCGACTGCATGCGCAGGAAGTACAGCCAGTGCAGCCAGGCGCCCACATAGTTCCAGCGCTGCTGCACATGCGGAGCGTCCAGCACCACTTCACCGGTACGCGAGGACACATACAGGTCGCCCGGCTGCGCGCCGCCCACCTCCACCCGATACAGCGGCCGATGCGCGTCCAGTGCACGCGAATGCGTCCAACGATCCTCATTCACGCGCATCGCACCCACGAAGGCCTGGCCGCCCGCGAACTGCGCAGCGGATGCTTCGGCGCGCTGTGCCGACACCGGCAGCAGCGCCTGGCCGGTCACGGCAGACCAGGCGCCCACGTTGCTGCCACTGCGCACCACATACGCCGGCTCGCCACGCAGCGTGGTCAATGCCACAGCCTCCGGCTCGGCCTGCACGGCGGCAGGCAGTACCGACAGCCCCTGCAGGTCGCGGGCCTCACCCAGCACCGGCAACGCCGCCAGCCGCTCGCCGGGCGTCAGCTTCGGGTAACCAATGAACAGCATCACCATGCCGCTGACGAACCACAGCAGCATCAGCAGGCATCCGCCGATGCCCAGCCAGCGATGCACCAGGTAGGTCCAGCGCTTGGCGGTGGAACGCAACGTCATTGCCCGCGCCCTCAGAAGCGATGATCGACGGTGAATTCGACGCGCCGGTCCGCACCCAGCAGCCACTGCGTGCTGGTGTAGTACGCGGTGGCGTAGTACGCCTTGTCGAACACGTTGAACAACCGCGCGGACAGCTGAGTGCGCGGTGCCGCCTGCCAGGTCAGTGCAAGGTCGGTGGTGCTGTAGCCGGGCAGTTCCAGCGTATTGGCGTTGTCGGCGTAGCGCTTGCCGACATAACGCACGCCCCCCGCCGCACTCCAATCCGGTGCGAACTGCCAGCTCAACCACATACTGGCCAAGCGCTCGGCCACGTTCGGCGGCACGTTGCCGTCGCGCGACACCAACACCGCCGGCGAACCCGTGGTTTCCAGGAAGTCCTCGAATTCGGCCTTCAGCACCGTCGCGTTGGCATCGAGCGACCAGCGCGGCGCGAAGTTCCAGTTCAACGACGCTTCAATACCGCGCGAGGTCTGCGCGCCCACCTGCGCCCGGCGATCCGGCACCAGCGGATCGCGGCTGAGCAGCCCGGTCTTGCGGATGCGATACGCCGCCAGCGTCCACTCGCCACCGTCGAAGGCCTGCTTCAGGCCAACCTCGATCTGCCGGCCCTTGGCCAGGTCAAAGGCGCCGTTGGCCGGGCTGATCATCAGCAGGCCACTGACCGGGTCCGCCGCCTGCGAATACTGCGCATACAGGCTCAGCGTCGGCCGCAGCGCGAGTACCGTACCCGCACGCCAGCCTGTGCTGCTGTAGGTCTTCGAGAACGCGTTCTGGCCGCTGATCAGATCGGTGCGATCGATGCGCGCGCGGTCATGGCGCAGGCCACCCAGCACCGACCAGCGCTCGCTCAGTGCCAGCCGGTCGTCCACGAACAGCGCGTACTGCTCGGCACGGTTGCGATAGCGCGGCAGGTTCGGCGCGTCGCTGGCGAACTGCCCCGGCACCGGATCGAACGGATCGACCGGGCCCGAGCTGCCGGCATAGGTGTTGTTGGTGTGCTTGAAGTGCGCGCGGTTGGCGTCCAGGCCCACCGCGAAGTTGTTCTGCAGGCCACCCGCCGTTCCCTGCACACGCAGCGTCGAGGTCAGTCCGGTCTGGTCCTGGTTGTGGGTGATCTCGGTATTGCCCGAGCGATCGATCAAGCCGGTAGCGCGGTTGTAGACATAGGCCTCGGCATTGCGCCAATCACGCTGGCTGTCGATCTGGTAGACGCGGGTTCGCCATTCCACGTTCGCGTTCGGTGTCCACAGCGCGTCGAGCTGGGTCCAGCGGTCGCGGAAGCGGATCTCGCTGTCGTCCACGTTGTAGTTGCGGTGGCGCAGCGCCTCCAGCTGGCGGCCCTCGACCAGCGGCGTGCCGAAGTAGCGCATGGGTTTCTGGTAGCCCTGCGCATGGGTGAGCATCAGCTGCAGGTCCGCACGTGGCTGCCACAGCAACGCACCGGAGAATGTCGCGTCGCTGTTGCGTCCACGATCAACCCAGCCACCGCTGTAGTTGCCGCTCACATCCAGCCGGTAGGCCAGCTCGGGCGTCGGGGCGCCACCACTGCCGAAGCCCAGCCGCGCGGTGTCCTCGCTGCCCACGGTCACGCTGATCTCGTTCTCGATCGCCCCACGCGTGGGCTTCTTCGGCACGATGTTGATGACACCGCCGATCGCACCGTCGCCATGGATGACCGAGGCCGGGCCGCGCAGCACTTCGATGCGCTCGATCGACCAGGTATCGAACGGGAACGTGATGCCCACGCCGCCGTACTGGCGCAGCCCATCGTACAGCCGCATCACCGAGGCACCGTCGGTGAAGCCGCGGCTGGACAGCGCACTCAGGCCATTGCCCGGATGCGGCATGGCACTGATCGCACCCGCCCGGCTGATCGCATCGTTGAGGTTGCTGTCGCCGCGTTGCTCCAGCTGCTCGCGCGAAATCACCGTCAGGCTGGCCGGTGTCTGCAGCACGCTCAGGCCCAACGCAGAGCCCGCGCTGGCGGTGGACGACAGTTCACCGCTGCGGGTATCGACCACCCGCACGGTATCCAGCGTGGTCGGTGGGGCCGCGTCAGCGGCAAGTACGGGGGCGGTGTGCAGGAGCAACGCGCACAGGACAGGCAGCGTCGCCCGGCGCAGGCGCGCGGAGTTGGGGTTCGTTTTCATTTTTTCACGGCATGCAAGGCCACCCCGCAATGGCAGGGCAGCAATCAGAAAGGGACAGACACGCGCGTGCGGGCACCGGCCGTGGCCGGCAACCTCATGGAAGAACGTTCAATGCAGCGCGCGTGCGGCTCAGGCGGCCATCAGTGCCGGCGGCCCACGCGCGCCCAATGTGCCGCTGATCCGTTGCGGCAACGCCCGCACCGCGCCGCGCAGTGCGCGGCACACCGGTGCCATCGGCGCCAACAGCAGCACGGCCGCCACCAGCAGGGTGATCAGCCGTGCAGCGATCAGGCAGTAATCGCAGTCCACACCCATCTCATGATCGGCATGTGGATCGGCGGGCGGCTTCTTCGTGGCCCCGCCGTGCGGCATGGCCATTGCGTGATGGTCGTGGTGCCCTTCCATCGCGTGCAGCGCGTGCTCTGCGTGCATTGCGTGGTCCATGGCCGCCACCGGCGCAGCGGCAGCCACGTGACCATGCGCCAGCCAGCGGCTCACCAGCGGGGCGAGCAGCACCAGCAGCATGGCAAGCCATGCCAGGGCCTGGAACCGGCGGTGGAGAACAGAATGGCGCACGCCGCCATTCTACGGGGCCATAGCCAACCTTGGACCCCGTTCAGGGTTTGGCCCCTGCGACACGGTGACGCAGGGGCTCGCCTCCAGCGGCGACATGTGAATGCACCGCACCGCGGTCCCTACGCTTGCAGGCCCCGCCTCGCCAACGTTAGGGTTCAGATGGCCACGGCAAGGAGCCAGAGGGATCCGCATGACCACTCGCATCACACACCGGCTGCGCATCAGCCTGCTCGGCCTGACCGCGTTGCTTGCCGCCTGTGCCGACAAGGGGCCGCCCCCACCGCCAGAGCCGCTGGAACTCTCACAGCCCATCGCCGTGGACACGCCGGGCCAGCAGGTGCAGTTCGAGTTCGAAACCACGGCGCGCAATTTTGCCAGCTACCGCACTTATGCGGTGGAACTGGAACTGCAGCGGCGAAGTCCAGCTACAACGGGCACGCCCGATATAGCAAGTATCAACATCCCATTCGAAGTATCCCTGCAGCGTCGGGAAGGTACTACCTGGCAGGAGATTGCAACACAGGACAGCTATCAGGCACGCGCGCGCAACGGTGTTGAGCCGCTCCCCTCGTGGCACCACTCTGAGAGCTGGCGCTATGCCTCGCTCGCATCAGGCAGCGACGGCAGCTACCTCCTGAACGTGACAGCGCTGCCGCTGGAGCTCGACAGCAGATACCGGCTGCAGATTCAAACGGTCCATGCCATATCAGGACTGCAAGACTATTCGGCAAGGCTAGTCGTGCACGCCTCGCGTCCTGCAGGGAAGTGACACCATTCATTCGAAGGAACGAAGGAGTTTCCATGAACAAGCCCCGCTACAGCCTGGACATTGTCATTGCCGCACCCGGCACCCCACTGCTCGATCCCGATTCGGGAAAGCAGCAGCTGACGCCCGATGGCACTCCTGATACTTCCGGGCCTGGCCACATGTTCTACGTTCTGCACGCTCTAGGTAAAGCGGCGCAGAGTTTCGGCTTCGCACCCGTCGAGCATGGCAGCATGAATGGTCCCGGGCGCATCGTCAGAGACGACGTGAAAGTCTATAAGGACCCCGCCCATGTCCGTACCATCGAAATCACCGAAGCCCAGTACAACAAGCTCAAGGCGTTCGGCGACGATCCAGTGGCGCACGGCTTCAGCAAGCACTACGCCGACGTGCGTCACAACTGCGTGGACTTCACCTGGGACGCATTGAATCATGCCGGCATCCAGCGCAAGCACAGCCTGGACGTGAACAGCATCGGCGGCCCCGTCGGCCAATTGCTGCCAGACGTCCGCATTCCGCTGGGCGTCCAGTCACAGGGCAAGGACGGTTATCGCCCCCTGCGCAACATCCATGGCGTGGACAGCATTGAACCGCCCTTCCCCAACAGCGAACTCAACCGCACCACCACCCATCCCCTGCCCGAGCGCAGCTTGAAGCAGCGTCTGCTCAGCGAAACCGATGGTATTGATGGCCCCTTGGGCGAGCGTCTGGCTGCGGACGCGCGCGCACCGGGGCACAGCCTTCATGCCTTGGACCAGAAAGTGCGTACCGCACTCGCCCAGGCCAGCGAACAGCAGGGACTGCCCCCCGGACAGGAGCACGAACGACTGGCCGGCCATCTGACCCACGCGGCGGTGCAGGCCGGCTTCAGCGAAAAGGACACGCTGCAGGTGGCATTCAGTTCAAACAGCACCGCCGAGGCACCCGGCTACGTATTCCTGCATCGCAGCGGCGACACCGCCTCGCCGGACCCTGCCGCCAATCGCCAGCGCCTGTCCCTGCTCGATACGCAGCAGGGCGACGCGGACACGCTGTATCAGCAGGTCAACGTGCAGCAGCAATCCCGCGACGCAAGCCGGCTGGCGCAGGACGAGCAACAGGCACAACAGCAGGCGTCGCCGCGCATGGCCTGACCAAACCGCGTGAGGCGCAGGCACCGTTCCCGCATCAACTCACGTACTGCGCCTGCCCATTGCCAAACGACCAGTTCTCCTTCTTCACCTCCACCAGGTTGATGAACACATCCTCGCGGCGGATACCCACCGCCGCATGCAGGCCATCGGCAATGCCCAGGTACAACGCCTTCTTCTGCTCCAGCGTGCGCCCTTCGTTCCAGGTGATCTGGATGCAGATGAAGTCGTCGGTGCGATCCACGCCCAGGTAGCCGGGGTCGTGGATCAGCGTGCCGGGCGCGTGTTCCTGGAAGATCTGGAAGCGATCATTTTCCGGCACCCCCACCGCGCGCATGGCCTGGTAGATGGTTTCGCCGACGCGTTGCAGGTAGTCGGCGGATTTACCTTTGCGAAGATCGATGCGGGCGAGCGGCATGGTGGCACTCCAGAGTGGATGGGCACGGCAACGGGCTGAGACTACGCCTGCCCGGGGCGGCGGGACAGCGCAGGGATGGAACCCTCTGGCTCCATGCGTGGCATGGTCCCGCCTCGCCGCGCAGGGTGACGCGATTGCCGTGGCGGCGCCGCTCTGGAGTCGTCTCGTGCACGGTCGGCAGGGGCGGCGATGTGCGCCATCAGTGATGGGCCGCACTACTCGCAGGTGTCCGACGGCACACATCGGAAAACGTCTGGCCTGCCTAGGGCCAGTTGAGAACTTTCCTTACAGACTGATGTGATGGCCCGGCTTGAAGATCGCCGCGCCGAGGCAAGACGCCTTGGCCGGGATTGGCGTCTCGAATAAACGAACAGGCTTCAAGGACTGCGAGAGAGATCGCAGTTGAGAGAATGCACCGACTGCCCTCAATGGCGGGCGGTGCGTGGGGATCGCAAGATCCGCCAGGCGTTCTTCTCCCTTGAAGCTTGTTTGCCTTGGCACGCCAACCCGCACCGTCCGCCACCTTCACTCCAGAAGGTGGCCCTACGCCAGTGAGGGTTTCGCCATGACCAACCGAACCGCCATCCATCCCCGCCTGCACGCGCTTATCGGCGACGTCGCAGCCGACGTGCCCGAAGACCTTGCGCGTGAGATCGAATGCGCTCTAGCGGAGCGACTGCTGCCGCCTTCGCGCCCAACGTTCCTTTCCTGCCTCGATGCCATCCGCGCCGGTGATGACCAAGCCGGGCGCGCATGTACCCCGCAGACACTCAGCGCCACAGGCTTCGGCTCGCTCGACCGCTCGCTGGCCGCTTTGAATGCCGTACTGGATCTACTGCATGCCGCCGAACGTGCGCGCCTGGATGGCGATCCGCAGGATCAACTCGGTGACTTCCATCGGGACGGATTGATCGTTGCCGCACGCCAGATCGCGCGCGCTGCACAGGATGGGCTAGGCCATGCCATGGGATTCGCGGCAGGAAGACCTGGCTGATGCACGCGCAGCAAAGATGGCCCATTGCTGGAGGCCCTTTTTGTTCTGCAACATGGTAGGTGGCACAGGGATGGACGCGGCTCTTCTACCCAGCGAAGGCGGCCATTGCGGTATATGATCCACTCGGATCGGTGCACGAACGCCACGGTCATACTGCCTAGTCAAGTCATCTTGGACAGCGCTTTCGGGGAAAGAAAGGATGCATACATTCAAAAGGAACGCGGGCGATGAATCCGCCTGCGCATCAAGGGTTGGAGTTCGTCTCCGAACACTGGTTGCAGCAAGTACTTGGCTACACATTGCGCTGCCAATTGGGCTTGGCCTGCCTCCATCCGCGAACGCTGCAGGTCCGGAGACGGTTACCTACATTCATACCGACGCCCTTGGCTCCCTTGTTGCTGAGAGCGACGCCAACGGCAACGTGATAAAGCGTTATGACTACGAGCCCTATGGGACCCTGGTAGGAGGACAGGTCACCGACGGACCCGGATACACAGGGCATGTGAGCGACTCGACTACGGGCTTGAGCTACATGCAACAGCGATACATGGATCCGGAGCTGGGAGTCTTCCTCTCAGTGGACCCGGTCTCAGCGTATGACCAGCCTGTAGGCCAGTTCAATCGCTATCGGTATGCCAACGGGAATCCGTACAAATTCACTGATCCAGATGGGCGAAATCCAGCCCTGCCATTCATCTATGGCGCGATAGCGGGGGGCCTGTCCAATATTGCCATCCAGAAGCTGATGAATCCGGATAAACCAATCGATCAGACGCAGGCATTGATAGCAGCAGGGGTGGGTTCGGTCTCAGGCGGCGTGGGCGGTATCGCTGTCGCAGCCGTGGAGTCTGGAGTGATTTCTGTCGGCCGAGCCGTTGCCATTCAAGCAGCGGCGAATTTCGTCACTGGCGGCGCCGGTGCCGCCGCAGAGAGCGCCCTCAAGGGAGAGCCGATTTCCGCTGGTGGAGTGCTCACGGCAGCGACCGGAGGCGCTGTTGGTGGTCTGGCAGGTTCCGGTGTTGCAGCTGCAGCAGGCGACTTCGCGGGACCAGCCGCCAAAGGCGCTCTGAATAGGCTGAGCAGCTCCGCATCTCCCGGCGCCCCGAACATCGCCTCCACCACCGCATCAACAGGAGTCGCAATTCCTCGTCAGTCGATCACACAAGCGGGAGCATCACAGCTAGGGCAGAGCACCGCCGGAGCCGCCGTAGATGCGGCACAAAAGACGATGGAGAAGAAGAAGTGAATCCAGTACTACGTGGCTTTCTCGCATACCAAGCCGGGGGCATTCTCGTTCTTGGCGCCCTCTACTTCATTGCGATTCAATCAGGAAATCCGCATCCCTTTCGCGCATCATTCAGATTGTGGGCGGCGTATGCAGTTTTCTTTGCTGCCATATCTGCATTTGAGCTAGTAAAGCGACGACGGTATCGCAATCGGCGATGATCGGCCTCTGAAGTCGGGCTGCGCTCAACAATCGAATGAGAATCGAAAAGCGCTGAACCTAAAATCGGTCATCCAGACGTCCTCGAACTTCGACCATCGACTTGCAAGGACACGGATAGTGGAGTTCACGAAGGGTTTCGAGTACGAAAGCGTACAGGTGATAGTGGAGCGGGTAATCGAACGCAGAGACCTGCTTGACTATGTACGCACAAGCCTTTTCGCTAGGGAAAAAGTCAAAGCGGGCCAGGGTAAGCTAGTAGAGTCCCATATCCATCTGACGGCGAGTCACCGGTTACTTGGAGCCGACACGACCTCCATGCACTTACTCTGCGCATACGAAAAAGCCGGCTGAAAGCCGGCTTCTTCATAACACCTGAAAAGTCAGGTCTACTATTTGGTGGGCGGTACAGGGATCGAACCTGTGACCCTTGCCGTGTGAAGGCAATGCTCTACCGCTGAGCTAACCGCCCGGTGTGTTGCTGAGCCGCTCATTATAGGGGCTTTTCAGAGGCCGTCAACAGTTTTTCACAGTCGTGTTCACGGGCATTTCGGGGCACGCAGCCGGGCATGACCCGACGCTACCGGAATCACATCGTATGGGTCGGTTTGTCCGAACCGGTCAGCCCGGCCAGCAGGGTCTCGATCTTGTGGCGCACGCCCTCGCCTTCGGCACCGTCGGCCAGCTGCACGCCGATGCCGGCGGTGCGGTTGCCCTGCGCGCCGGCCGGGGTCACCCAGATCACCTTGCCGGCCACCGGCAGACGCTCGCTGGAATCGGGCAGCGTCAGCAGCAGGAACACCTCGTCGCCCAGGAAGTAGCGCTTGGGCGTGGGCACGAAGATGCCGCCATTCTTCACGAACGGCATGTACGCGCTGTACAGCGCGGCTTTGTCCTTCACAGCCAGGGACAGGATGCCCTGGCGGGCGTTGCTGGCACTCATCGATTTCCCCTTGCGGCAGGCCGCTCGTTCACCTTGTTCCAGGCCAGCAGCAACTCGACCACCGCAAGGTCTGCACGCACCGTGGTGCGCAGCAGGTCGCGGGTGCGGTTGGCCGCATCGAACCAGGCTGCAAGCTTGTGCAATCGCTCCGGCGTGGTCAAGGCATCGGTGCTGGCCTGGGCCAGCGCCAGATCGGCAGCGAAGCGCAGGCGCAGCGCCGCGTTGTCATCACCGCACCACTTCTGCGCCAGCTCCACCGCGCCGGTCTTGCCGGCGGCCAGCTGTTCCAGATCTCGACCAACTTCGCGGCGCAGGCTCAGGCCGTCTTCGCGCAGCCAGTTGTCGGCCTGGCCGGGATGGCCGCGGGCGGCCTCCAGCGCTTCGCGCGCCGATGCTTCACTGTGGCCCAGCTGCTGCAGCCAGGCCAGTGCTTCGTGCTGCGGCGGCAGCTTGAATTCCAGTCGCTGGCAACGGCTGCGGATGGTCTGCGGCAGGCGTGCCGGGTCGCTGCTGATCAGCCAAAGGTAGCGGCCGGGCTGCGGCTCCTCCAGCGTCTTCAGCAGCGCGTTGGCGGCCGAACGGTTGATCGCATCGGCCGGATCGACGATCACCACCTGCGCCACGCCGTACTGCGGGGTCAGCGCCAGCTTGTCGGTGATCTCGCGCACCTGCTCGATGACGATCTCGGTACGCAGCTTGTCGCCGCTCTTGTTCGGAATGAAGCTGACCAGCTGCAGGTCCGGATGGGTGCCGGCGGCGATCAGCTGGCGCGTACGCGTGGCGTGCGTTGCATCACCCTGCGCCAGCACGTGGTCGGCCAGCGCCAGCGCCACCTCGCGCTTGCCCAGCCCGGCCGGGCCGCAGATCAGCAGGCCATGACCGAGGCGACCGGCGTCGAGCGCAGCCACGGTCTGGTCGAACGCGCGCTGCTGCCACGGCGAAAACGTGCTCATGCGCCCTCCCCGTCCTGCAGCCAACGCTCGACACGTGCGACCACATCGGCGGCCACGCGTTCCTGCACCTGGCCGGCGTCGATCAGCGCGAAGCGCTGCGGGTCCTGCTGTGCGCGGCTGCGGAACACGGCGCGCACGCGCTGGAAGAAATCGTCCTGCTCGCTCTCGATGCGGTCCGGCCACAGGTCACGGCCGTTGGCGCGTGCGCGGCCGACGGCCACGTCCACATCCAGCAGCAGGGTCAGCCCTGGCAGCAGGCCGACCGCGCGGCGCTCCAGGTCGGCAATCCACTGCGGGTCAAGCCCGCGGCCACCGCCTTGGTAGGCGTAGCTGGAATCGGTGAAGCGGTCGCTCAGCACGTAGGCACCGCGCTGCAGCGCCGGCCGGATCACCTGGCGCACATGCTGGGCGCGTGCGGCGAACACCAGCAGCAGCTCGGCTTCGGCGCTGAGCGGCTCGGCAGCGATCTCGGCATCGGGCTTCAGCACCAGGCCGCGGATGCGCTCGGCCAGCGGCGTGCCACCCGGCTCGCGGGTCAGCACCACCTCGTGGCCGTGGCGGCGCAGGCAGTCACGGATGGCATTGATGGCGGTGGTCTTGCCTGCGCCCTCGCCGCCTTCCAGGCTGACGAAACGCGGGTGGCGAAGCAGCGCGGGACTCATTGCGCCGGGGTCTCCTGGGTACGTTGCTGGCGCAGCTGCTGCAGGTAGCGGGCTACGGCGGCGTTGTGCTGGTCCAGGCTGGGCGAGAACACGTGCGCGCCGCTGCCGTCGCCCACGGCGACGAAGTACAGCGCATCACCGGCGGCCGGCTGCGCCGCGGCCATCAGCGCGTCGCGACTGGGCATGGCGATCGGGGTCGGGGTCAGGCCCGCACGGGTATAGGTGTTGTACGGCGTATCGGTGGTCAGGTCGCGGCGGCGGATGTTGCCGTCATACGCGGCACCGATGCCGTAGATCACGGTCGGGTCGGTCTGCAGGCGCATGCCGATCTTCAGGCGGCGCATGAACACGCCGGCGATCTGCGGGCGCTCGCTGGCCAGCGCGGTTTCCTTCTCGATGATCGACGCCAGCGTCAGCAGTTCGTAGGGCGTGTTGATCGGCAGGTCCGGCGCGCGGCTTTCCCAGGCTTCGTCCAGCGCCTTTTCCATTGCGGCGTGGGCGCGCTTGAGCACGTCCAGATCACTGTCGCCGCGCTGGTAAACGTAGGTCTCCGGCAGGAAGCGGCCTTCCGGGTGCTGGCCACCGAAGCCAAGGCGCTGCATCAACGCGGCGTCATCCAGGTTGTCGGTGGTGTGCAGCAGCGGCTCGGCGCGCTTGAGTGCGGCACGCAGCTGGCGGATGTTCCAGCCCTCGACAATCGTGACGCGGTGCTGCAGCACCTTGCCGGCGCGCATGCGAAGCAGCAGCTCGCGCGGGGTCAGCTCACCACTGAGCGCGTACTCGCCCACCTTCAGCTTGCCGGCCGCATCGAGCTGGCGCGCCAGCAGTTGCCACTGGGTGTCCTGGCCCTCGTCCACGCCGGCATCGCGCAGCTTGCGCAGCACGCTGTTCATGCCATCGCCGCTGGCGATGACCACGCTCTCGGCGGTCGGGGTGATCGGGGCGTCGGCGAACCGGGTCTGCTGGTAGAAGAACCACGCGCCCGCGCCGGCCACGACGGCAGCCAGCACCACCACCAGCGTTACCACGAACAGACACCCGCGCTTGGCTCCCGCCATGGACTACCTCTGAACTCGATTCCGTCGTGCAGGATACCGTGCCGGTGGATTGGGGTCATGACCGGGGTGGCGCCTGCATGCCGGCCAACGGTCGATCAGTAGATCCACGCCATGCGTGGATGAACGCCCGGCGGCATGACTGCGGGGGTCAGAGCCCTCGCGCGGTGCGCAAGGGATCCGACCCCGACCGGATCAGCCCTGCTGGCCGAGCGCGCGCAGCAGGCCGCGGGCCTTGGCGCGGGTCTCGTCCAGTTCCTTGTCCGGGTCCGAATCGACCACGATGCCGGCGCCGGTGCGGAAGCTGACCTGGTGGCCATCCACTTCGGCGGTGCGGATCAGGATGTTCAGGTCCAGGTCGCCATCGCGGTTCAGCCAGCCGAACGCGCCGGTGTAGGCGCCGCGCGGCACCTGCTCCAGCTCGCTGATGATCTGCATGCAGCGCACCTTGGGGCAGCCGGTGATGGTGCCACCGGGGAACGTGGCGGCGATCACCTCGCCGGGGGTGACCTCCGGGCGCAGGTGGCCGCTGACGTTGCTGACGATGTGGTGCACGTGCGCGTAGCTCTCCACGGTCATCAGCTCGTCGACCACCACGGTACCGGGCATGCAGATGCGGCCCAGGTCGTTGCGCTCCAGGTCGATCAGCATCACGTGCTCGGCGCGCTCCTTGGGGTGGCCGACCAGCTCCTGGATGCGTGCGGCATCATCGTCCCCCTCGAAGCGCGGACGCGTGCCGGCAATCGGACGGGTCTGCGCGTGGCCGGCATGCACCGACACCAGCCGCTCCGGCGAGGAACTGACCACATGGCGGCCGTGCGCGCTGAACAGGCCGGCGAACGGTGCCGGGTTGGCGCGGCGCAGCTGCGCGTACAGCGCCTGCGGGCTGACCGGCGCAGCGAACTGCGCGCTCCAGCGCCGCGACAGGTTCACCTGGAACACGTCGCCGGCACGCAGGTACTCGATCACCCGGCGCACGCCGTCGGTGAAGCGCTGCGGCGCATCCTCGCCCACCGCCTGCGGCGGCTGCCAGCCCTGCCCGGCCTCGGGCAGCGCGGCCGAGGCCAGTGCCACCAGCGCATCCAGCAACGCCTGCTCGCCGGCCTCGGCGATGACGAAGCTGGCGCCGTTGTGATGGTCATGCAGCACCGCGGCCGGGCAGCGCAGCGCCAGCGCGGTCGGGCGACCGTCCTCGCGCGCACGCGCCGGCAGCACCGGTTCGATCTGGCTGGCCACTTCGTAGTCCAGCATCAGCGCCCAGCCGCCGCGGAACGGCAGGCTGTGGCTGCCGTCATGCAGCAGGCGTTCGCGCTGCCAGGCACGGTCCAGCACCTGCAGGAAGCTGCCGGCGTGCACCGCGTCGTGCTGGTCGCGCACCTGGCCATCGGCATCCAGCCGCAGGCAGTCGCCCTGCGCGGCCAGCAGCAGGCTCCAGCGGCCCTGCGCGGTGCCCGAGGCAGTGGATTCCATCAGCAGCGGAAAGCGCGCCGGGTCATGCTGCTGCAGGGCCAGCAGATCGATCGGGTGCGGCAGCGGGTGGATCAGCGGTGCGTGGGTCATGGCGGCCAGTTCGGGGGTTCAGATGCACGGAAGCCGCCTTGCGGCGGCTCCGTAGAACGCGGCGTCGAGCATGGCCCGACGCTACAACTCGGTCAGACGCGCTTGAAGACCAGCGTGCCGTTGGTGCCGCCGAAGCCGAAGCCATTGGACATCACCACGTCGACCTTGGCCTGGCGCGCTTCGTTGGGCACGTAGTCCAGGTCGCAGCCTTCGCCCGGCTGCTGCAGGTTGATGGTCGGCGGGATGACGTTGTCCTGCAGTGCCATCACCGAGAAGATCGCTTCCACGCCGCCGGCAGCACCCAGCAGGTGGCCGGTCATCGACTTGGTGGAGCTGACCATCATCTTGTAGGCGTGGTCGCCGAAGGCGGTCTTCATCGCCATGGTCTCGCCCAGGTCGCCCAGCGGCGTGGAGGTACCGTGCGCGTTGAGGTAGCCCACCTGTTCCGGGCTCACACCCGCGTCCTTCATAGCCATGGCCATGCAGCGCGCGGCGCCTTCGCCGTTCTCGCTCGGTGCGGTCATGTGGTACGCGTCGGAGCTGGCGCCGAAGCCGGCCAGTTCACAGTAGATCTTCGCGCCACGCGCCTTGGCGTGCTCGTACTCTTCCAGGATCAGGATGCCGGCGCCGTCGCCCAGCACGAAGCCGTCACGGTCCTTGTCCCACGGGCGCGAGGCCTGTTCCGGGGCATCGTTGCGGGTGCTCATGGCCTTCATCGCGCAGAAGCCGCCCAGCGCGGTCGGCGACGAGCCACGCTCGGCACCGCCAACCACCATCACGTCGGCGTCGCCGTACTGGATCATGCGCATCGCGGTACCGATCGAATGGTTCGAGGTCGCGCAGGCCGACACCGCCGAGAACGACGGGCCCTTCAGGCCGGTGATGATGCTCAGCTGGCCCGGCAGCATGTTGATGATGGTCTTTGGCACGTAGAAGGGCGAGATCTTCTTGCCCTCGTGGAACTCGATGGTCTGCTCTTCGATGCCGAGCAGGCCGCCGATGCCGGCGCCGACGATGGCGCCGATGCGCTCGGCATTGGCGTCGGTGATCTCCAGGCCCGAGTCGTGCAGGGCCATGAACGAGGCACCGAGGCCGTAATGGATGAACGGGTCCATCTTCTTGGCATCCTTGCCGCTGACCCGGAACTTGCCGAACAGTTCATTGTCGGCGGTGATGTCGAATCCCTTGACCTCACCGGCAATCTTGGTGGTGAACCGATCCAGATAGGCATCCGCAACGTTGGTCAGCGGACCGATGCCCGAACGACCGTGGGTGATGCCTTCCCAGCTGCTGGCCAGATCATTGCCCAACGGCGAGACGATACCCAGGCCGGTTACGACGACGCGACGCTTCATTGCTGATTCTCCTGGCCCGGCTGATTTCAACGGGCAACGCGGTTTGCTTCGGTGTGATGCTCAAACACACGGGGCCGCAACTGCGGCCCCATGGGGTGCGGTGCGCGGCGAGCGTGGGCCCGCGCGCGCACTGCCGTCTGACATCAGGCCTTGACGTGGGCCTTGATGTAGTCGATGGCGGCCTGCACGGTGCTGATCTTCTCGGCTTCTTCGTCCGGGATCTCGCACTCGAATTCTTCTTCCAGGGCCATCACCAGCTCGACGGTGTCCAGCGAGTCAGCGCCCAGGTCATCGACGAACGATGCGCTGTTGGTGACTTCTTCTTCCTTGACGCCAAGCTGTTCGACGACGATTTTCTTGACGCGTTCTTCGATGGTGCTCATGGGATCTCGCTCCAGATGGAGTTGTGGTTCAAAAGTGGTCGCCATCAAAGGCGATGGCCGTGGGATAGTGTAGTGGAAACCGGCGCGGCCTTGCATTGCAGCAAAAACCTCCGCAGATCAACCACTTGCGGCGCAATCCCTGCGCCCCTTGCTTACGGCATGTACATGCCGCCGTTCACATGGAGGGTTTCGCCGGTGATGTAACCGGCAGCCGGGCTGGCCAGGAAGGCCACCGCATGGGCGATGTCTTCCGGCGACCCCAGGCGTTCGAGGGCGATGTCGTTGATCAGCGCGGTGCGCGCTTCTTCCGGCAACGCCTTGGTCATGTCGGTGTCGATGAAGCCAGGTGCGACAACATTGACGGTGACGCCGCGCGAACCGATTTCCTTGGCCAGCGACTTGCTGAAGCCGATGATGCCCGCCTTGGCCGCGGCGTAGTTGGCCTGGCCGGCATTGCCGGTCACGCCCACCACCGATGCGATGTTGATGATGCGGCCCTTGCGCGCCTTCATCATGCCGCGCATCACCGCCTTGCTGGTGCGGAACACGCTGGTCAGGTTGGTGTCGATGATCGACGCCCAGTCCTCGTCCTTCATGCGCATGAGCAGGTTGTCGCGGGTGATGCCGGCATTGTTGACCAGGATCGAGATCGGGCCGAATTCCTTGGCGATGCCATCGAGCACGCTGTCCAGCGCGGCGGCATCGGTGACGTTCAGCGCGCGGCCGTGACCACCGTGGGCGGCCAGGCGTTCGCCGATCGCGGCAGCGCCGGATTCAGTGGTGGCGGTACCGATGACGGTGGCGCCCTGGGCGGCCAGCAGATCGGCGATGGCGGCACCGATGCCACGGCTGGCGCCGGTGACCAGTGCGATTTCACCCTGCAGGGGCTTGCTCATGATGTTTTCCTCAGGCTGGGGCGACCGCCGCACCCGTGCCGCTTGCCGCGGCCACCGGTACGGTCGGCAGGAACAGGGGGGATCAGGCCGACCATGCCTCGCGGGCGGCTTCGAAGTCGCCCGGCGTGGCCAGCGAACGGCCGTCGATGGCCTTGTCGATGCGCTTGACCAGGCCGGTCAGCACCTTGCCCGGGCCGCACTCGGCGATCCGGGTGACGCCACGGGCAGCCAGCGCCTGCACGCACCCGGTCCACTGTACCGGCTGGTACAGCTGCTGGACCAGCGCGGTGCGGATCGCGTCGATGCCGCTGTGCACCTGGGCGTCGACGTTCTGCACCACCGGCAGCTGCGGCGCGTGCCAGGACAGGCCGGCCATCACTTCGGCCAGGCGGTTGGCGGCTTCGCGCATGAGCGGGGTGTGCGAGGGCACGCTGACGGCCAGCTTGACCGCCTTGCGCACGCCCTTCTCGGCCAGCAGCGCCAGCGCACGGTCGACCGCGTCGGCGTCGCCACCGATCACGATCTGGCCCGGCGAATTGAAGTTGGCCGGCACCACCACCTGGCTGCCTGCCGCTTCGGCGCAGACGTCCAGCACCAGCTGGTCTTCAGCGCCGAGCACGGCGGCCATGGCGCCGACACCGGCCGGTGCGGCTTCCTGCATCAGCTGGCCGCGCAGGCGCACCAGGTGCGCACCGTCATGCAGGCTCAGTGCGCCTGCGGCAACCAGGGCGGTGTACTCGCCCAGGCTGTGGCCGGCCAATACCGACGGGCGCGGACCGCCCACGGCGTTCCAGGCGCGCCACACGCCGATGCTCGCGGCCAGCAGGGCCGGCTGGGTGTATTCGGTACGGTTGAGCATTTCCTCCGGGCCGCCCTGGGACAGCGCCCACAGGTCGACGCCGGCACCATCGGATGCCTCGGTGAAGGCTTCACGCACCTGTGGGTGCAGTTCGGCCAGCTCGGCCACCATGCCCACAGACTGCGAGCCCTGGCCGGGGAAGACAAAAGCGAGGGTGGATACGGTCACGCGGTCATCCGCTTGTTGCAATCGAAGCGGGCCATGATAAGGGGGAACATGCCGTGTCGTCTGTACGTGCGCGTATGCACGCGTATGGTGAATGGCCGGGCAAGCGCAACGGGGTCAGATCCCTTTTCCTGCGGAAAAGGGATCTGACCCCTATCAGCCTCAGCAGAACAGCTGCAGGACGTCCAGGTCGCCGTCGGCGAGGAAATCCACGCACAGGCCCACCAGCATCAACACGCCGGCGGTGCTGGCGCCGTGGGCGATGAAGATGGAATGGGCCAGCGCGCGCGCCGAACGGCCCAGCTTCATGCAGACCCGGGCCAGGCTGCGCAGGCGGCCGCTGACCGCATGCACGTGCTCGCGCACCGGCGCCTGAACGTCACCCATCGCCTCGGCCATCATCGCCTGCAGGTGCCCGGGGCGGTCGGCGTAGTACTTGGCCACGCCGTAACCGAACATCAGCCAGTCGCGGGCCTGCGCTTCGGACAGATCCATCACTTCCAGCGGATCTTCCTCGAAATCGATGAAGCCGACCTTCTCGCCATCCCATGTGAGGTTGCGCGGCAATGGCTGCCCGAAATAGGCGCCGCGGGCATGAGCTTCAGCAATGGCCAGCATCGCCGCCATCACCAGCTGATCGCGACCGGCTTCGTCGGCTTCGCGCAGGCAGGTATTGAACGAGCTGCCGTTGTCGCCGATCACCAGCGCGGCATGACCGGTGCCCAGTACGTCCGGCACGTTCACACCCTGCGCCTGCAGTTCCGCGAGGCGGCGGGCCTCGGTTTCGCGTGCGGCGTCGCCACCGCGGTGCGGCGGCGGGCGCAGCGCATCCAGATGGAAACGGCGCGCAACAAAATTGAGCAGGCCCAGGGCCATTGCCCGGCTTCCCTTGCCGTACTGCTTCAGCCAGGCACGTTGCCCTTCGATGACGATGGGCTCAACCATGACAGGTCCTCCTTAAACGCGTTACGGCCCCGGAGGGGCCGTAACGACAAGACTTCACATTGTCGTAACTTGCACTATCAATAGCGCAGCAGGGCCGAACCCCAGGTGAAGCCGCCGCCGAAGGCCTCCAGCAGCAGCAACTGGCCACGCTCGACCTTGCCCGAACGCACCGCGGCATCCAGCGCCAGCGGCACCGAGCCGGAGGAGGTGTTGCCGTGCTTGTCGACGGTCACCACGACCTGGTCCATCGACATCTCCAGCCGCTTGGCGGTGGCTTCGATGATGCGCAGGTTGGCCTGGTGCGGGATCAGCCAGTCCAGGTCGGACTTGTCCAGGCCGTTGGCGGCCAGGGTCTCGTCCACGACCGAGTCCAGCGCCTTGACGGCGTACTTGAACACGTCGTTGCCCTTCATGTTGATGGTGCCACCACCATTGGCGCCGTCCTTGAAGCCGGTCGAAACGCCGACCGGGTTCCACAGCAGTTCCTTCTTGCTGCCATCGGCATGCAGGTGGGTGCTGAGGATGCCGGTGTCTTCGTCGGCCTTGAGCACGACAGCGCCGGCGCCATCGCCGAACAGCACGCAGGTGGTGCGATCGTTCCAGTCGACCATGCGGGTCAGCGTTTCGGTGCCGATCACCAGCACGTGCTTGCAGTCGCCGGAGCGGATGAACTTGTCGGCCACACCCAGCGCGAACACGAAGCCGGAACAGGCTGCGTTGACGTCGAAGGCGGGGCACCCGGCCACACCGAGCTTGGCCTGGATCAGGCACGCGGTGGACGGGAAAATGAGATCAGGGGTGGTCGTGCCGACCACGATCATGTCGAGCTGCGAGGCATCGATGCCTGCGGCTTCAAGCGCGCGCAGGGCGGCGTTGTAGCCAAGGTCGCTGGTGGTTTCGCCTTCGGCCGCGATGTGCCGTTCACGAATACCGGTGCGCGACTGGATCCACTCATCCGAGGTTTCGACCATTTTTTCCAGGTCGGCGTTGGTCAGGACTTTTTCCGGCAAATAGCTACCGGTGCCCGCGATCCTCGAATAGATCCGCTTGCTCATCATGTTTCCTGTTGCGCGGGCCGCCGATCACCGGCACGCCCGGGAAAGAAAGCAAAGGCCGCTGCCCGGAGGCAGCGGCCTTCCCGGCACATCAATCTTCTTCGACGGCCGAGGTCTTGGTCTGGATGACCTTCTTGCCGCGGTAGAAACCGTCGGCAGTGATGTGGTGACGCAGGTGCACTTCGCCGGTGGTCGGGTCGGTCGACAGCTGCTTGGCGCTCAGGGCGTCGTGGGCACGACGCATGCCGCGGCGGGACGGGGTGACACGGGATTTCTGCACAGCCATGGGATTGCTCCAAACTCGGTTCGATTTGCTTCGTCGTATCGTCGCGCAGGACGCCAGCGCCCAGCACACTTTCGCTTTCGCCGCAGCCGCCGACGACAATCCGGCTGCTATTGTTTCTTCAGTGCTGCCAACGCCGCAAACGGGTTGGCCTTCTTCGTTTCTTCTTCGCTCGGTGCCCAGTCCTTGTCGACTGCTTCACCGTCGGGCGACAGCGGCACCACGGGCACCGCCAGCACCAATTCGTCCTCGACCAGATCCAGCGGACGCAGCTGGCCGTCTTCCGGCACCAGCAACGCCTCGTATTCCTCCGGCAGGGACGATTCCTCGTCCTCGTCGCGGATCAGGCCAAGCCTCTGGGTCACCTTCACCGGCAACAGGAATCGCTGCATGCTGCGCTGACAGGTCAGCGGCAGCGCGGTGTCGATGGTCAGTTCCACATAGGATACCCGCAAGACGTCGTCGCGACCGAATTCAAGCGAGTAGACACACTCGCCGTCGGTATCTGCGACCAACCCCTGCAGGCGGGTCAATTCAGCCAGGGAGACCTGACCGTCGAAGCGCCTTCGCGCTACAACCATCCGCCAGGCATCCAGCGTTTCGGGCACGTTCGCGGACATAAGCCGCTGAATACTAAGGATCGCACCGCCCGCTGTCAAATGCCCGCCCTGCAGCACTTGCCGCTGGCGCCGTGGAGGGGCCAGACTGCCGCGCCCTGCCCCGGTATTGTCACATGTCACTGGTCCTGGCCTCCACCTCCCGCTACCGTCGCGAACTGCTGGAACGGCTGGGCCTGCCCTTCGACTGCGCACGCCCGGACGTGGATGAAACCCCTCTGGGCGCCGAGACCCCGCTGGCCCTGGCCACGCGCCTGGCCGCCGTCAAGGCCGCCGACGTGGCCGCCCGCCATCCGGGCGCCTGGGTGATCGGCTCGGACCAGGTGGCCGACCTGAACGGCCAGCCGCTGGGCAAGCCGGGCACGGCGGAGGCGGCCTGTGCGCAGCTGGCGGCAATGTCCGGACAGACGGTGCGCTTTCACACGGCAATCAGTCTCAGGCGGGATGGAGAATCCCTCGCCACCCTGGATCTGACCGAAGTACGCTTCCGCGTGCTGGACCCGCAGGAAATCATCCGCTACGTCGCCGCCGAGCAGCCGCTGGACTGCGCCGGCAGCTTCAAGTGCGAGGGCCTGGGCATCAGCCTGTTCGAGGCAATCGACAACCGCGACCCGACCGCGCTGGTCGGCCTGCCACTGATCGCGGTGTGCGGCCTGCTGCGCAGGGCTGGATTCGCGGTGCCGTGAACGGTAGAGCCGAGCCCTTGCTCGGCCGTCTTTTTTTTAGGCTGCCCGCCATCTGTAGCAGAAGCAGCCGAGCATCGGCTCGGCTCTACAGGACCAGGGGACCTCAACGAACTTCGAACGGCTGCTCCTGCCACGCCTCCACGCTGCCGTCGCGGCCGTGCAGGCGCAGGCCAAGCCAATGCCGCCCCGGCGCCAGCGTGGTGGTATCCAGCGATGCGTCGAAGCCCACCGCCGGATGTTGCGGATCGGTGCTGTCCGGCCAGGTGTGGCGGATGTCGAACATGCGCCCGTAGCGCGCATCGCCAATCGAATGGCCATCGACCAGCACTTCGATGCGCGCCAACCCCACCCCATCCTTGAATGCCCAGCCCTTGATGGCGAGCGTTCCGGAGACCTTCTCACCGTTGGACGGTGCATCCAGCCAGGCCATTGCCGGCGTCACGCAGGGCCCCTGCGCGCGCTGCACCGGCAGCCGGAACAGCAGGAAGCGCTGGAAACCATGATCGCTGCTGACCACGCGCGGCGCCGGCAACGGCCCCACCTGCTCGCAGATCGCGTGATAGCGCGCCAGCAGATCGCGGTAGCGCTGGTCGCTGGGTGACAGCACCAGCAGCATCGGCGCACTGCGCGGGCCTTCGTGCAGCAGGCCCCACTGTGCCAGCTGTGCGGTCCGCCCATGCTTGTCGTTGAGCGGGTGCGGCAACACCTCGATATCACCGTTGCCCAGCTGGAAGCCCAGTTCGGCACCGACCTTGAAGTTGCCCGCCAGCACACGCGTGCCCGGCGGCATCTGCCGCAGTTCGTCGCGCACCGCCACGGCCAGCGGCTGCCAGCCGGCAAAGTTGCGCGGGTAGTACTTGCTGCCGGCCATCTGCTCGCGCAGCGCCGGCGTGGACGCCATCAGGTAGTAGCCGAAAGCCAGTACGGTGCCTGCAGCTGCCAGCCACCAGCCGGTGCGGCGCAGCCAGCGTGGCCAGCCGTTGAGGACCACCGGCACGGCCACCAGCAGCGCCAGGTAGCCCGGCAACGGCCAATGGAAACTGATCCGCTCGACATCGGTGAAGAAGCCCAGCAGGAAGATGCCCAGCGTCGACACCCCGCCCACCAGGCCGAAATAGCGCCATTGCACCCGCACACCACCACCACTGCGGGTACCCGCCAGGGCGACCTTCCACATCGCGATGCACAGGATCGGCGTCACCAGCATCGGCTGGATCACCAGGAACCACAGCCCTTCCCACTCGAACGTCCACGGGTGGCGCTCGACCACCTGGAACTTCAGGCCGGCATCATGGTTGTCCGCATTCCACGCCAGCAACGGCAGCCAGGCCAGTACACCCACCGCCAGCGCCACCCATACGCGCGGGTCGGCCAGCATGCGGCGGCCCTGCGGCAGCGCCAGCAGCGCAATGAAGCCGACACCGATGACGCCAATGAAACGGTAGTGGCTGAGCGCACCGATCAGCAGGCCCAGCGCCAGCTTCATCGCCGACGACGCATCCACGTTGTGCAGCAGGCGCGCACCGGCCTGCAGGCAGATCACCGCCGCAAGCGCCATCGGCACATCCGGCACGGCCAGCAGGCCCAGCGTGGCCGACAGCGGCATCAGCAGGGTCAGGCTGCCCGCCTGCCACCCTGCGACGTTGCCAAACCAGCGCGTGGCGATGCGCACCACCAGCAACGGCAGCAACGCACCGATGGCCAGGAACGGCAGGCGCAATGCGAGCACGTGATGGCCACCGATTTCCACGCCCAGGCGTGCAAGCCATGCTGTCAACCCCGGCAGGTCGGAATAGGCAGCGGCCAGGTGCTGGCCTTCCTGCCAATAGAACGCCTCATCGACGAACAGCGGCAGGCGTGCAGCCACCACCAGCTTGGCCGCTGTGATCAGCGTCCATAACCAGAGAAATATTGCCCGCGCGCGCTGTTCGCCTTGCATTGCTCTATGGATAATCGAGTGGATTCCAGACCTGAGACGATCATGCCAGCCTCGTCCCCCAATCCCAGCATGCTAACCGATCAACTGCGCCAGGCCCTGCGGGAGGCACAGGATCAGGTGAACGCACTGGTACTGGGCAAGGTGCCGGAAGTCAGGCTGGCCTTTGTCGCCCTGCTTTCCGGCGGCCACCTGCTCATCGAAGATCTGCCCGGGCTGGGCAAGACCACGCTGGCGCATGCATTGGCCAGCAGCCTCGGCCTCAGCTTCCAGCGCGTGCAGTTCACTTCCGACCTGTTGCCGGCGGACGTACTGGGCGTATCGGTGTACGAGGCCGGCAGCCGCCAGTTCCAGTTCCACCCCGGCCCGGTGTTCACCCACGTGCTGCTGGCCGATGAGATCAACCGCGCACCGCCGCGCACGCAGAGTGCGTTGCTGGAGGCGATGGCCGAGCAGCAGGTCACCCTGGATGGACAGACGCATCCACTGCCCGATCCATTCTTCGTGATCGCCACGCAGAACCCGGTCGACCTGTCCGGCACCTTCCCGTTGCCGGATTCGCAGCTCGATCGTTTCCTGCTGCGGCTGGCGATGGGCTACCCGAGCGTGCAGGCCGAGCGCGAGCTGCTGCGTGGCAGCGATCGCCGCGACCTGATCGCCCGCGCGGTGCCGAAGCTGGATGACACCCAGGTGCGTGCGCTGCGTGAAGCCGTTGGCCAGGTACACGCCAGCGACGCGCTGATCGACTACGTGCAGGCACTGTTGACCCGCAGCCGCCAGCATGCCGGCGTACGCGTGGGCCTGTCACCGCGCGCCGGGCTGGCCCTGCTGCGTGCCGCCAGGGCGCATGCACTACTGCTCGGCCGCGGGCATGTGGTGCCCGAAGACGTGCAGACCCTGTTCGTGGCAGTGGCCGGCCATCGCCTGGTGGCGGAGGCCGAATCCAGCTCCGGGCCGGCATTGGCGCGGGCGATCCTGCAGACCGTCGCGGTGGACTGAAGGTGGCCACACGCTGGGCACGCATGCAGCTGCTGGCACGCCCACGCAGGCCCGAAGCCCTGCCGCAGCGACTGGATCGCCATCGCATCTATGTACTGCCGACGCGCTTCGGCCTGTTCGTCGCCACCCTGCTGTCGGCGATGCTGCTGGGCGCATTGAACTACAACAACAACCCGGCCCTGCTGCTGGCACTGTTGCTGGCCGCAGCAGCGATCGCCAGCGCCATTGCCGCGCACCTGCAGCTGTCCGGCATACAGATCGATGCAATCTCCGCCGAGCCGGTTCCGGCCGGGCACCCCCTGCGCCTGCGCGTGGACCTGTCGTTGCGCGACCCGCGCGCGCGCCACGGGCTGCACCTGCAGCTGGGCGCAAGCGAGGCGTGGGTCGCACTGCCTGCACACGGTCGCGGCGAAGTGGAGCTGGATGTCCCCAGCGAGCGCCGCGGCTGGCTGGAACTGCCGCGCATCCGCCTGTCCAGCACGCAGCCGCTGGGGCTGGTGCGGGCATGGTCGTGGGTGTGGCCGGAGCAGCCGCTGCTGGTTTATCCACTGGCCGAGGCACTGGCACCACCCCTTCCGGAAAGTGGCAGCGATCCACTGCACACCCGCGCCCATGCCAGTGGCGAAGAGCTGCACCAGCTGCGCCCCTATCGTGCCGGCGACGCCCCGCGCAGCATTGCCTGGAAACACTCGGCACGCCGCGACAGCCTGCTGGTACGCGAATACGAGAAGCCGATCGGCATCGAAGTTGTGCTGGACTGGCGCACGCTGGCGCCGCTGGGCCATGAAGCACGCATCGCGCGGTTGGCACGCTGGGTCGACATGGCCGAGCGCGAAGGCCGGCGCTACACGCTGCTGCTTCCAGCCCATCCCCCGTTCGGGCCCGGCCAGGGCGCCAGCCACCACCACCTGTGCCTGCGCGCACTGGCGCTGATGCCCCATGACTGAGCCTGCCGTCCTGCTCGATCGCAACGCCCGCAGCTGGACCCTGGCCAGCGCAGCGCTGGCGCTGCTGCCACTGCTGCTGCAGCTGCCGCCGGTGCTGGCCGTCGTGATCGCGATCACCGCCGTGCTGACCGCTGCGCTTTCCTGGCGGCGGGTGCTGCCGATGCCGGTGCGCCTGCTGCTGGTGCTGGCCATGCTCGCCACCATCGTCTGGCAGATGGGCATGGTGCGGCCGGGGCGTGATACCGGCTGTGCGCTGCTGGCGGCGATGCTGGCCATCAAATCCAGCGAACTGCGCAACCTGCGTGATGCGCGCAGCCTGCTCGGTTTCGCGCTGTTCTCGCCGTTCGCGGCCTTCCTGCTCGACCAGGGCCCGCTGACCACGGGACTGGCTGCGCTGGCCGCGGTTGCCGCACTGCTGGCCCTGCAACGCCTGGCCCAGGACGAGGGCCGCAGCCCACGCCTGCCACTGCACGGTCAACTGCGCGGCGTCGGCCGCCTGCTTGGCATCGGCCTGCCGCTGGCACTGGCCTGCTTCTGGCTGTTCCCGCGCTTGTCCACGCCGTTGTGGGGCGTACCCGAACGAGCGGTGGGTACACCCGGCCTGGCTGACAGCATGGCGCCGGACCAATGGCTGGACCTGATGGCCGACGACACCCCGGCGCTGCGCGTGCAGTTCTTCGGCGCGGTGCCCGAGCCCGCGCAGCGCTATTGGCGCGGCCCGGTGCTGACTTCCTTCGATGGCCACCGCTGGAGCCGCGATCGCGCGACGGCCCGGCGCCCCGCCCCCGTGGTCGAAGCCGACGCACAGGGATGGGACTACCAGATCGACTACGAACCCACCGACCGTCGCCTGCTGGTGGCCCTGGACCTGCCCAGCCGCGCACCGGAAGGCAGCAGTTTCGATGCGGACATGAGCCTGCGCAGCGACCGCACGCTGTCCGCGCTCAGCCGCTGGCGGTTGCATTCGGCGCCTCCGCAACGGTTCGACACCGATCTGTCGCCCTACCTGCGCCGTGCCGCGCTGCAGCTTCCCCCCGGCTTCAATCCGCGCACCGCCCAGCTGGCACGGCAATGGCGGCAGGAGGCCGGCAACGATGACGAAGCCATCGTCCGCCGAGCGCTGCAGTGGATCACCCGCGACTTCTCCTACACGCTCGATACCCCGGTGGCCGGGCGCGATCCGGTCGACGATTTCCTGTTCAACTACAAGGCCGGCTTCTGCCAGCACTTCAGCTCGGCCTTCGTGGTGCTGATGCGCAACGCCGGCATTCCGGCCCGGGTGGTGACCGGCTTCGCAGGTGGCACCCGCAACCGCATCGGGGACTACTGGGTAGTGCGGCGCATGGACGCCCACGCCTGGGCCGAAGTCTGGCTGCCCCAGCGCGGCTGGGTCCGGGTGGACCCGACTGCGGCCGTGGCACCGGAACGCATCCTGGACACGCTGGACGACCGCTTGCAGGCCGGCACGGACACCCCGCTGCAGCAGCGCTGGCTGCAGCTGGGGCAGATGGGTGACTGGCTGCGCCGTGGCTGGAACGACCTGGTGCTTTCCTTCGACGCACGCCGTCAGCAGCAGCTGCTCAGGCCGTTCGGGCTGGATGATCTCGGGCCGGCGCAGCTGGTGGCCGGCTTCGTGGTCGCCGCACTGCTGGCATTGGCATGGATGGCCTGGCTGCTGGCCCGCGGCGAGCGCGAGCGCGACCCGCTGCTGCGCGCCTGGCACCGGCTGGGGCGGCGCTATGCGCGCCTTGGCCTGGCCCGCGCCCCCCACGAGACGGCATGCGACTGGTCACGACGGGTACACGCCGTGCGCCCCGACCCCGCCCTGCTGG
The DNA here is from genome assembly GCF_059367975.1 of Stenotrophomonas sp. YJH_SMC_131. Taxonomy (NCBI): domain Bacteria; kingdom Pseudomonadati; phylum Pseudomonadota; class Gammaproteobacteria; order Lysobacterales; family Lysobacteraceae; genus Stenotrophomonas; species Stenotrophomonas sp. YJH_SMC_131. The sequence continues at coordinate 101,114 of NZ_JCAFRJ010000009.1, forward strand.
CACTCAGCCAGCGTTTCGCCGACGCGCGTTACGCTGGAACTTGCACCGACCTCGCTTCATTATTGCGGGACCTGCGCAGGCATCGCCCGACTTCCGGAGCCTTCCCATGAACACCAAGTTCCTCCTCACCGCTGTGGCCACGCTGGCCCTGTCGGCCTGCGCCACGGCCCCCAAGCCGCTGCAGGGACAGTTCAGCCTGGTCTCCCCGCGCGACTCGGTCGCCACCCAGCAGGTCGGCACGCCGGTCCGATGGGGTGGTCGCATCATCGAGACCAAGCCCGGCCAGGGCGAGACCTGCTTCCAGATGATCTCGCGCCCCCTCAACGCCAGTGGCCGCCCGAACACCACCTCGTCCGACGCCAGCGACGGCCGCTTCATTGCCTGCCGCGCCGGCTTCTACGACCCGGCCGTGTTTGAAGCCGGCCGCGACGTGACCTTCATCGGCAAGATCGACGGCTACCAGAACACCCGCATCGGGGAGTACGACTATCGCCTGCCGAAGCTGTCGGCCGATGTGATCTACCTGTGGCCGGAACAGCGCCAGGTCGATGTGGTGCCCTACCCCTATGGCCCGTGGGGCCCGGGCCCGTATGGCCCGTACTGGGGTGGTTACGGCCGTTGGGGCTGGTGGTGATCGCCACCGGCCATGCGTGATCGAAAAAGGCCGCCTTCGGGCGGCCTTTTTTTCATCCACGCATCGCATGGATCCACTGCGGGCAATGGTGGATGCCGGGCGCTCAGCGCCCCGGCGTACCGAAATGCCCCAGCGGCGCACCGGCCAGCAGGTGCATGTGGATGTGGAACACGGTCTGCCCGGCATCCTCGCGGCAGTTCATCACGATGCGGTAGCCGTCCTGCGCGAACCCTTCGCGGCGCGCATATTCGGCGGCAGCCAGGGCAAGCTTCCCGATCAGGTGCGCCTGCGACGGCTGCAGGTCGTCCAGGGTCGGGATGATCTCGTTCTTCGGAATGAACAGTACGTGCACCGGCGCCTGCGGTGCGATGTCCTTGAAGCCCAGCACCTCGTCGTCCTCGTAGACGATGGTGGCCGGGATCTCGCGACGGATGATCTTGCTGAAGAGGGTTTCGTTGCTCATGGTCGGCCTCGGCGGGATGTCTTCCGCATTGTAGGCCGGACACGCCGGGCGCTGCCCGGACAGCGCTCAGTCGCGGAATTCGCTGCGCGTGCCGAACGCGTGCGACAGCGTGCCGCGGTCAACGTATTCGAGTTCGCCGCCGAGCGGCAGGCCCTGCGCCAGGCGGCTGGGCTGCACCTTGCGCGCGCGCGCCAGCTGCGCCAGGTAGTGCGCGGTGGCTTCGCCTTCGACGGTGGCACTGGTGGCGATGATCAGCTCCTGCACCTCACCTTCGGCCAGACGCTGCTCCAGCTGCTCCAGGCCCAGCTCGCGCGGGCCGATGCCATCGAGCGGCGACAGCCGGCCCTGCAGCACGAAGTAGACACCGCGGAAGCCGGTGGCGTTTTCGATGGCCAGGCGGTCGGCCGGCGATTCGACCACGCACAGCTGGCTGCGCTCGCGGCTGCTGTTGGCACAGGTCGGGCACAGCTCGGTTTCGCTGAAGTCGCGGCACTGCGCGCAGTGGCCGATGCGCTCCACCGCCAGCGCCAGGGCTTCGGCCAGTCGCTGGCCACCTTCGCGCTCGCGCTCGAGCAGGTGGTACGCCATGCGCTGTGCGGTCTTCTGGCCCACGCCAGGCAGCACCCGCAGTGCGTCGATCAATTGTTCAAGCAGGGGTGCGGACACGGCGGCATGCTTTCATGGCGTCGAGCAGGCTCGACAGCTACAGATTCTGTGGCACCCGCTTGCACGGGTGCCACGCTGGCAATCAGAACGGCAGCTTCATGCCCGGCGGCAGCTGCATGCCGGCGGTGGCCGAACCCATCTTCGACTTCGACTCGGCGTCGATCTTGTTCGAAGCGTCGTTGAAGGCGGCGGCGATCAGGTCTTCCAGCATCTCCGGGTCGCTGGTCAGCGACGGGTCGATGCGCACCTTGCGGCATTCCTTGGCACCGGTCAGGGTCACGCTGACCATGCCGCCGCCGGCACTGCCGGTCACTTCGATCTTGGCGATTTCTTCCTGGGCCTTCTGCAGGTTTTCCTGCATCTTCTGGGCCTGCTGCATCAGTTGGGCGATGTTTCCGCGCATGGTGTCTTACTCGTCAAAAGAACGGATGGAATCGGAAACAACCCGGGCACCGTGCTGCTGGATCAGCACCTGCACTTCCGGGTCGTCCATGAAAACGGCCTCTGCCACCTGCTGCCGCTCGCCACGCTGGCGGTCGGCCCGCTGATGCAGGGTCTCGGCCGGAACGTGTTCGGTTTCCACGGTCTCGACCACGATCTTCGGCGCCTGGCCGAGGGCCTTCTGCAGCATCTCGCCCAAGGCAGCCAGCGCGCGCTCCGAGCGCAGGTATTCAAATCCGGGCGAAAGGCCCAGTTTCAAGGTCCCATGCTGGCAGCTGATGAAGGCGGCGTTGGCGGCCAGCTGCCGCGAGGGGCCGCTCAGGCCGCTGTTGGCGACCAGGTCCAGCCAGTCTTCGGCCGTGGCCAGCTCGCTGACACCTTCCTGCGGCGCGGCGGCATGCGCCGGGGCCGGCTTGGCATGTTCGGCCGGCGCAATGGCAATGCCTTCGGCGCGGAACGGGCGCTCGGGCGGCGCAGGCTCGCTGGGAGCCGCGACGGGAGCCGGCGGTTCGTGCCAGGGCGCAGCCATGGCGGCGTCCGGGCCGGACATCTCGGCCGCCAATGCCTCGTCACGCGCCTCGGCTTCGTCAGTGGCCCACGGCGGCAGGTCGTCGCCTGCCTCTGCAGTGACGGCAGGCGCCGGCGCCTGTGGCTCAGCCTTCACCGGCGGCGGCGACACGGGCTCTTCCACCGGAACCGGCTCGGGCTCGGGCGTCGGATCTGGTTCCGGTTGCGGGGCCGGTTCGGGCTCGGGTTCAGGTTCGCGCGGCGCGGCCTGCACCGGCGCGGCTGCCTGCGCCGCTACCGCCGGGCTGCCCGAAGCGGCAGCAGCGGCCGGCGTCGCATCGCGGCTACCGGTACCGGCGCCACCACCGGCAGCGTTGCCACCCGGCGTGCCGCCCAACGCACCGTCGACGGCCTTCGGCACCGGCGGTACCGCTGCGGCCGGACGGAACGCCAGCATGCGCAGCACGGCCATTTCAAAGCCCGCGCGCGGGCTGGGTGCCAGCGGCAGGTCGCGGCGGCCATTCAAGGCCATCTGGTACCAGAGCTGCACCACTTCCGGGCGCAGGCGCTCGGCGAATGCGGCGACATCCAGGCCTTCCGCCGCGGCAGCGCCCGGCACCAGCTGCTGCACCTGGATGCGGTGCAGCCCTTCGGCCAGCGCTTCCAGCACACCACTCCAGTCCGGCGAGAACTCTGCCAGCGCGGCTACCACCTGCAGCAGGCGCGGGCCATCGCCGTCGGCCAGCGCATCGAGCATCGCCGCCACCTGGGTGCGGTCCACGGTACCCAGCATGGTGCGCACCACGTCCTCACGCAGCGCGCCGCCGGCATAGGCGATCGCCTGGTCCAGCAGTGACAGGCCATCGCGCAGGCTGCCGTCAGCGGCCTTGGCCAGCTGCACGATGGCGCTGCCATCGGCCTCGATCGCTTCCGCCGCCAGGATGCGGGTCATCTGGCCCTGGATCTGGTCTTCATCCAGGCGCTTGAGGTTGAACTGCAGGCAGCGGCTGAGCACGGTGACCGGCAGCTTCTGCGGATCGGTGGTGGCCAGCAGGAACTTCACGTGCTCCGGCGGTTCTTCCAGCGTCTTCAGCAGCGCGTTGAACGCCGCCTTGGACAGCATGTGCACTTCGTCGATCAGGTAGACCTTGTACTTGCCGCGCGAGGGCATGTACTGCGCGTTCTCGATCACCTCGCGCACGTCATCCACACCGGTGTTGGACGCGGCGTCGATTTCCAGCAGGTCGATGTAGCGGCCGGCGTCGATGTCCAGGCAGGCCGCGCACTGGCCGCACGGGTCGGCGCTGGTACCCTGCTCGCAGTTCAGCGACTTGGCGAAGATGCGCGCGATGGTGGTCTTGCCCACGCCGCGGGTGCCGGTGAACAGGAACGCGTGGTGGACCCGGCCGCTGTCCAGCGCGTTGCTGAGCGCACGGACCACGTGTTCCTGGCCCACCAGCTCGGCGAAACGCTTCGGACGCCACTTGCGGGCAAGGACGAGATAGGACATCAGGCCACCGTTTTCCATCGGATGTTCCATTGTGCCATGCCTGTCCAGCCCCCTCGCCACCCATGGCCATGGATACGCCGTCGATCGGGGTGCTTGTGTCCGGCCGCGCCGCCCGCTAGAATCTGCGCCCCTGCTGAGGCGTTTGCCGATGGCAGGGATCCGGAGAGGTGTCCGAGTGGTTGAAGGAGCACGCCTGGAAAGTGTGTAAGCGTCTAAACCGCGCTTCGGGGGTTCGAATCCCCCTCTCTCCGCCAGATAACTGAAAAAGGCTGCCTTCGGGCAGCCTTTTTCAGTTATCTGGCGGGGGATGCGAAGTGCGCTGCGCGCGCTTCGCCCCAAACGTTGCTGCGCAACGTTCGGCCCCCCCCCCCTTGCCGGCCTCTCCCCGCCCCTGTCGGGGCAGCCCCTCAACAGAGGGGCTTGTTGCTCCAGATCCATCAATGGGTTTCCGCCGTGCGGGGATGCCTGGTCGGCTGTACCTCGCAGAAGCCACTGGCGGGAGATGCGAAGTGCGCTGCGCGCGCTTCGCCCCAAACGTTGCTGCGCAACGTTCGGGCCCCTCCCCTTGCCGGCCTCTCCCCGCCCCTGTCGGGGCACCCCTCAACAGAGGGGCTTGTTGCTCCAGATCCATCAATGGGTTTCCGCCGTGCGGGGATGCCTGGTCGGTTGTACCTCGCAGAAGCCGCTGGCGGGAGATGCGAAGTGCGCTGCGCGCGCTTCACCCCAGACGTTGCTGCGCAACGTTCGGGCCCCTCCCCTTGCCGGCCTCTCCCCGCCCCTGTCGGGGCAGCCCCTCAACAGAGGGGCTTGTTGCTCCAGATCCATCAATGGGTTTCCGTCGTGCGGGGATGCCTGGTCGACCGTCCCGCTTCCACGTTCGATGGCCGTCCAACGACAGGATCTGCCCCACGTCGTGGCACCCCGCGCTTCCTGTCCACGCCCTGACCACTGGCCGTGCCGTGGCGATGCAACGACACGCTGGCACTCACTGCCTGTTGCTATGCTCGGGCCACAGGGGATTGATGCCCGCTATCGGGCCGGATGAGGAACATCAACATGCGGTATTTCATGACGAAGCTAGTGATCACCTCCGCCTTGCTGATCGGCAGCGGCACCGCAGTCGCACAGGGCGGCGGTGCGGCGCAGTTCGGCGCACTGGGAGGCACGCATGCAGGCAATGCCCTGGCGTGCGGCGCAACCCCGGAACAGGCCGCCAAGCTGCGCGCAAGCCACAAGGCACAGGCAAAAACCGTGTTCGGCGCCGAAGCAGGCTTCGACCAGGCCTATGACACGGCCGAAGCGCAGACACAGAAGAAGATCACCGATGCCTGGAAGAAGGGCCAGTACAAGCCCACCAGCGAAGTCTGCAACGAACTGATGAAGCAGGTGCGTTCATGACGCAGAAGCACGGATCGACGATGTCCGCAGTGCGCGCGAGCCTGTTGGCCGCCAGCCTGGTACTGGCACTGGGTGCCTGCAAGCGCGCTGGCGAAGCGCCTGCAGAGGGTGGCGCTTCCTCGGCCGCACCTTCCAGCACCGCAGCCGAACCATCACCGCAGGCGGCTGCGGCCACGGATGGAAGCCAGAAGGCCGCAGCGTTCAATGTTGCCGAGCTGCCCGTATCGCAGGCAACGATCGGCAGCTTCCCTTATCTCGGACTGCCGCAGGGCTACACCAGCCAGGACGTCGTAGACAGCGAATTCGATCGCGTACCGTTCTGGACCGGCGATCGCGTGGAATGGATTGAAGGCAAGGTTCATTCTTCGGTCCTGCAGAGCAGCAGCGATCACCCTTATTCGCAGCTGGAGCTCAGCCGCAATGTACAGAGCCTGGTCGAGGCCCTGGGGGGCAAGCGCATTTTCTCCGGCACCATACCGGCCGATGCATCGCGTGACATCGGCAACAGCAAGGCGGCGACCACCTATGTCGGCGGCATCGGCGACATCTACAACGAACCCGCAGAAACCTATGTCATCCATCGCGAAGATCGCGATATCTGGATTCACCTGGGCTCGGGTGGAAACTCCGGCGGCCTGCTCGTCGCAGAGACAAAACCGGTGCAGATCACGGCCAAGGTCATTGAAGCGGACACGCTGAAACAGGCACTGGACAGCAGTGGCAAGGTATCCATCCAGGTGAACTTCGCAACCGACGCGGCCGAGATCCTGCCCGATTCGGAACCGCAGATCGCACAGGTCACCCAGCTGTTGAAGGCCGACCCACAGCTTCGCCTTTCCGTTGAAGGACACACCGACAACAGCGGCAGCCAATCGCACAACCAGACGCTCTCGCAGGCGCGTGCGGAGTCGGTGCGCACGCGTCTTGTCGGCGGTGGAATCGCAGCCGAACGCCTGAGCGCGAAAGGCTATGGGCAGAGCCAGCCGGTCGCCGACAACGCAACCGAAGAAGGGCGCCGCGCCAATCGTCGCGTGGAACTGGTCAAGCGCTGATATCACCACGACGTTACTGCGTTGAAGCACTCCGGAAAAAGCACATGCCCTGCATGTGCTTTTTTCTTTTCCGCGCCGCACGGTCATTTGTTTTGCCGCGGATGCAACGAGATAAAAACACGCGGATCTCTCATCCCGTTCGAACAAGAAGCAGGCCGTGCACGCGCCCTCTGTAGCGCGCCAATATTCCGGCACCACAAGCCGCCTGCGTGACACAAATATGTCAGTTAAGTGTTAATTTCCTTAACGAAAAGCGGTGCATCTAGCTCAAATTTGACGTGATTATGTGCAGACAATTGTTAATCTGCAATGTGCATCACATTTTCAAATATTTCATTGCATATCGGAAAAACCTGACTTGTATCGTCAATTTTCTGTCGATAGGCTTGGCCCCGTTCTCGAACAAGCGACAAATTTTCGACGAACCAGGGTGTGAGCTTCCTGTCTTTACCTCGCCCTGCCATTAATCAGGATCCCCCAGCGGACACGCCGAATATCCCGCACACCCGGGAGGATTCCTGCCATCAAGGAGGAAATACATGGAACGCAGCCGTCGTCACATCCGTTTTTCCCGTAAGCAGGCCGGTCAGGGCATGACCGAGTACATCATCATCACCGCGCTGATCGCCATCGCCGCGATCGGAGCCGTCACCTTCTTCGGAGGCACGGTTCGCAGCCAGGTGGCAGGCATGTCGAAGGAACTTTCCGGCCAGAGCGCGACGCAGTCGATCAACCGCGCCAAGAACCAGGCCAACAGCGCCCAGCAGGAAGCTGACAAGACCAAGGGCATGGACGCGTACAAGAACAAGTAATACCCCAGCCCTGGCGGCATGAAGCCGCCAGGGCCCTCCCAGCATAATCTCCCTGCGCGCACCGCACGCGGCGCGCGACGGGCAGCCATGGCCTCCGGCCCAGGAATTCGTTATGCGCAGCGCATTGGCTTTGGCACGAAGCCGTGCGGCCCGGGGCGTTTCCAGCCACCGAACGGTCGCCGGCCAAGCAATGGTTCTCGGGCTGGCACTCATTCTGGTTCTATGCATCGGGATTGTCCTGCTGTTCAACACAGGGCAGGTGGTGAACAAGAAGGTGGAGTTGGTCAATGCGGCTGACGCCGCCGCCTACAGCGTTGCGATCCAGCAGGCACGCGCACTGAACTACGCGGCCTACATGAACCGTGCCCGCGTTGCCAACGAAGTGGCCGTGGCACAGACGATCAGCCTCTATTCGTGGCTGAACCAGATGCACACCACCTCCATCGTCATCCGCACCACGCTGGATGTGCTCTCCGCCATTCCCTACATCGGCGTGGTGTTCAAGGCATTGGCAACCGCCTTCAAGGTCGCCGAACGCATTCTCAAGGTCACCCGCCAGACGTTCCAGCCTGTCGCGCACGCGGCCATCATCGCCATCGACAAGCTCAACATGATGTTCGCCGCCTCGGTGCAGCTCGTCATCGAGGGCGTATCGCGGCTGGACAGCTACACCATCGCCAAGGATGTGCTGCAGCGGAACTCACCGCAGGCACAACTGGGCACCATCGGAACCGCGGTGCTCGGCACGCAACTGGCCACGGCCGAGAACCGGCTGCTGCAGCGCTACAGCATTCCCCGTACCGCCAACGGTGGCTCGGCCACGCAGCGCCAGGGCGCCGACCGCTTCCGCAATGTGGTGATGCAGTCGCGTGATGGCTTCAGCAAGAGCCGCAGCGATGATTTCCTCGGCTTCCTGGTGCAGTCCGGCGGCACCGACATGGTCGACTACAACCGATGGGCAGCGCTGGATACCATGGCCGTCGAGCTTCCGCTGCCATGGCCGCTTTCCGATATCGATATTCCGGTCGGCTGGGGCGGTGCGCAGGCCGTGGAAAGCTATCGCAACCAGCGCTTCCTCAACGGCTTCGGCAACGGCAACGGCTGGTACTCGGACTGGGACCGCCGCCGCTACCGCCCGTATGGCGAAGCGGTGCGCCGCAATCGTGGCGCGGCGTGGATTGTCGACCGCAGCCAGGATGCCAACGTGCGCTTCGCCAATGGCCAGCATCGCAAGGCCTTCTTCACCGGCTACAACGGCCTGCGCGACTATCACGACGTCAAGGCCGGGCAGGCACTGCAGCCCTACGCCGAGAATGATCGTGACCGCGACAAGGTCGGCCCGGTCTTCACCATCTATGCCGAGACCGCCGGCACCAGCGCGCGCACCACGTCCGGCGCCGGCATCGGCGCCCCGGCCGGCTCGCAGATGGAACTGCCGGACAGGATGGCCAACAACAAGATCGCCGCACTTTCCTCCGCGCAGGTGTTCTTCGACCGCCCGGTGCAGCTGCGCATGTTCAGCCGCGATGACCGCAAGCGTGAAACCGGAAACCTGTTCAGCCCTTACTGGCAGGCACGACTGGTCAAGACCGATGCCACCACCAAGGCTGCCCTGGCGGCAGCCGGAGCCTTGATGCCATGACGTTTGCTGTTTTCAATCGCCTGCACCTGTCGATCGCCACACTGCTGATCAGCGGCTGTGGCAGCGCGGCGGACAACGGCGAGCCCGCCGCTGCCAGGAACATGCCGGGCATCCATCTTGACCAGATTGCCGAAACCCTGGTGGATGGACGCAACGCGGCGCGCACCAGCTACCAGCAGGCACTGAGCGACTGCCAGGCGGCAGGATTGCCGACCCGCGCACTGGATGACGCCGATGTCGCCCGCCTGGGAACCGTTCGTTACGAAGCCTGGCTTTCCAGCAAAGAGGAAGTGTTCCGTACCCGCGAGTGGCGCCTGCTCAACGATGGCCCTGCGACCAGCTGCCAGTTCCGGCTGGAGGCTACCGGCCTGCAGGAGACCCAGAGCGCCTCCGGCGTGGAGCAGGTCGATCTGGCAACGGGAGAGCGTAGCCAGTCCCCCGCCGACAGCGACGGGCTCACCCGCTTTGCCGCCGAAGCCGACGAAGGCAGCGCCTCGCCGGGCTTCCAGCGCGCGGGCAACCGCAGGGTCGCTGGCCAGCCGTGCAACGTGTGGAAGGACGAGAACGGACGGTTCAGCCAGTGCGTGTGGTCGGCTGGTGCCAGCTGGGGCTTTACCCCCGGTGCACTGAACGACTACCGGCCGAGCCGCTACGCCATTGTCCTGGAGCAGGAACCCCTCGACGGCAATGGCACCCGCCTGACCACGCAGCGCATGACGGTGGGCCAACCCTTTGAACGCGGCGACCTCGAGGTACCGCGCGAACCGTCCTCCCAACGATGACCTGCTGAGGTAGCCATGGACAGGGAACGCCCATTCCGCGGCGCGCGTCGCCAGCGCGGCCAGAGTCTCACCGAAGTCGCCGTGCTCTGCGCCGTGCTGGTGCCGATCTTCCTGCTGATCCCGATCCTGGCCAAGTACATCCACGCCCGCCAGGCCACCCAGCAGGCCGCGCGCGCGATCGCCTGGGAAGCCACCGTATCGCCGGACTACAAGCTGCCGGCCAGCGGCCGCCAGCGCGATCTTGCCGTCGACCGCTATTTCGGGCGTGCCAACGATCCCATCGTCAGCCAGGCGCAGACCGGCGCACGCGATGCCGCCGTCGGCGACGTCCTGATGAATACCTTCTCCAACCAGCCGCTGGTGCGGCGCGGTGACCTCGCCCTGGTCTCCTACACCAGCACGTCGGCAGGCGGCATGATGAAGAAGATCGGCGACGTGACCTCGATGTTCGGTTCGTTCCCGCCCAACCGCAACGGCCTGACCCAGGCCCAGCTGCGGTTGGATGTGCAGGATCTGAAAAGTGCCAACGGCAGTGCTGCCGCCTATCTGGAACCCTTCGATTCGCTGGGCCTGAAGCTGCAGGCCACCCATGTGGTGCTGGCCGACCCCTGGAATGCAGCCGGTTCCGGGCTCAAGGTCAACTCGTCACGCTCGGTGATCGCGCAGGTCAAGCCACTGGTGCCATCCCAGCACATGGCGGGCATCGCCAAGGCGTTTGACGGCCTCTCCGGCATCCCGATGATCGGGACGCTGAGCAGGCTTGATCCCGGTTACATCGCGCCCGACGTGGTGCCTGTCGACAAGTTGCCTGCCTATGCGCCGTCGCGTTGACCTGCTGGCGGCACTGGCCGCGCTGCTGTTCGCCTGGCCTGCGCTGGCCGCGTCCTGGCCGGACATTCCCGAGCCCGAGGGCGCGCAGAGCGAGTGGGTGGCCAAGGACATGCTCTACAACGGCCTGCCCATGCGCATCTCGCGCTTCACGTCCGCATTGCCGGTGTCGTCCATCGTCAGCTACTACAACCGCGAATGGCCCGGGCAGACCGTGATCAACGAGGTCGGCGGCAAGACCGTGATCGGCCACGCACACGGCGAGTACTACGTGACCATCGAGGTATCGGCCAAGGGCAGTGGCAGCCAGTCACAGATCGGCATTACACGCCTGCTCAAGCGCAAGCCCGATGCCGCGGCCGGCGCCGATTTCCCGAAACCGTCCGGGACGCAGGTGATCAATGACATCACCTACCTGGACACGCCCGGGCGCAGCCTGTCCATGGAAAGCACGCTGTCTCCGTTCCAGACCGATGCCTTCTATGCCAGCCGCCTCCCTGCGGACGGCTGGAGCCGAAGTTCCGGCCCTGCGGGCTGTTCGATGATCGCGCTGCAGTGCGTTGTCCGCTACAGCAAGGGCAGCCAGGAAATGACCATGACCTTCAACCGGCACGAGCAGGGAACCTCGATTGTCGTCAACCAGTCGCAGCACTGAGACCACCGCCATGAGAAAACGCATTCCCCCGTCCCTACGCCGCCAGCGCGGGGCCGCACTGATCGAGTACGCCGTGGTCGCTTCCGTCGGTGTCCTGGTCCTGGTCGCCGAGCCGAACATCGTGCTCGAGCTGATCGATTCACTGCGCAAGGCGTACCAGGGGTTCACCTACATGCTGTCGATGGGAGTCGTATGAAGGCGCTCCCGCTGAAAGCCAACCGCAACGTCGTCTTCATCATCATCGCCCTCGCGCTCGGCCTGTTCGCGGCCCTGGTCGCCGTGCGCTACGTGCAGAAGGCAGTGAACGAGCGTGCCGCTCCGCCGGTGGAAATGGTGCCGGTAGCCGTGCCCAAGACCGACATGGAGCCGGGCAGCATTGTCACCGTTGCCGACCTTGCAGTGCGCGAAGTCCCCGCCGACCTGCCGCCTGCCGATGCGATCACGCCGGACAATGTGTCCGAGTACAGCGGCCGCATGCTGCGCGCGCCGATCCGCGAAGGTGCACCGCTGGGTGCCAGTGCACTGGTACCGCTGTACGACCAGTTCTCGCGCGTGATCGCCAAGGGCAACGTGGGCTACACCCTCCAGGTGGACGAGACGAACTCGATCTCCGGCATGATTGCTCCCGGAGATCACGTCGACATCCTGCTCACCGTCGAGCAGGAACAGACCGGTGCCCGGGTGCTGCCGCTGCTTGAGGACATCAACGTTCTGGCAACCGGCAACCGCGTCGGCGAAACGCCGGCCTCGGAAGATCAGCAGGGCTATTCGAACATCACTCTGGAACTGACACCGGCACAGGCGCAGCGACTCACGGTCGCCGCCAAGGCCGGTTCGATGCGGGTGATGCTTCGCCAGGTGGAGGATCGTGGTGCGTTCGGCCTCAGTGGCATGACGCAGAGGGAACTGCTCGGCAACGGCACGCAGGGTCGTGCTGGCGTGCAATTCATCATTGGGGGCAAAGGATCGACGAATGCGCAGCAATAATGGAATCCGCAGCCTCATCGCCGCCACTGCGGCCATCGCTGTTGTCACCTTGCCACTGCTGGCCGTGGCACAGACCACCGGCACCCAGCTGACCCCGGTACCGGTCATGGCCGCACCGCGCCCTGCTGTCCAGGCGCAACCGCAGCCCAACACCAACCACGCACCGGTACCCGGTGGGCAGAGCGCCTTCCCGGCGCCGGTTCCCGATCCCGCCTATCGCACCAGCGCGTCGGCCATGCCCGCGGTGCCACTGCCCACCCGCGCCCGGATCTATGCCGGCCAGGCCGCCGTCTACACGCTGCCCAGCGGGCTCAAGCGCGTGGCCGTCGGTAGTGGCGAGATGCTCGAGGTCACCAACGTCGGCCCGCGCGACCTGATCATGATGGGCATGAAGCCCGGCTCCACCACGGTTCACCTGTGGCTGCAGAACGGCAAGCAGCTGCAGGTGCAGGTGGACATCTCCGAGAACGATGCCGTCAGCCTGGCCGAGACCATCCGAACCCTGCTGGCCGACGTGGAAAAGATCAATGTGCATGCGGTCGCCGACCGTGTGGTCATTACCGGCCAGGACATCAACCCGGGCATCGGCAGCCGCATCGATGCGATCCAGAAGATCTACCCGACGGTGTTGAATTTCACTACCGCCGACCCGGTGGGCATGCGCCCGATGGTGCAGATGGACGTGAAGATCATGGAATTCGACACCAATGCGCTGGAAGAACTCGGCATCCAGTGGGACAACGTCATCCGTGGCCCGGTGGCGGGCATCGTCAAGGATTTCACCAACAACAACTACTACCGCATCAACCCCGAGCAGAGCCCGGCCAACGGCGTGCTGCTGCCGAACAAGCTGCAGGGAACCCAGGCCTTCTTTGGCATCGCCACGCAGATCGGCTCGGCGATCAACCTGATGATGAACAAGGGCAAGGCGTTCCTGCTGGCCTCGCCCCAACTCAGCGCCCGCAGCGGCGGGCAGGCCAAGTTCCTGGCCGGCGGCGAAGTGCCGATCCCGGTTCCGCAGGGTTTCGGCCAGGTCACCGTCGACTACAAGGAATACGGCATCAAGCTCGACATCGAGCCCCTGGTCAACTTCAACCAGGACATCTCCACCCGCATCCTGGCTGAGGTCAGCCGCGTCGATCCGACGGTGACCGTGCAGGGCGTGCCTGGCTTCACCACCCGCCGCACCGAGTCGGAAATCAACGTCCACGCAGGGGAAACCATCGTCATCTCCGGGCTGATCGACTCCAGCGCGCAGCAGGATGCCAAGCGCCTGCCGCTGCTGGGCGATATCCCGATCCTCGGAAAGCTGTTCCGCTCCGATGGCTTCCGTGGCAACCGTACCGAGCTGGTGATGTTCGTTACTCCGCGCGTGGTGACGCCGGGCTCGCAGGAAAACCTCGATGGCCTGGAGCGTGCGCGACAGATCCAGGAGCGCGGCCAGCAGGCCATGCCGCGCCGGAACAAAGATTTCGTGCAGTGACCGGAGCCGTCGCATGTTCAACATCCTCATCGACACACCCAACCGCGACCAGCGACGTGTCCGCTGCCTGCACCGTGAATGCGGGATCGGCCGTGGCGACGGCAACCTGGTGGTGCTGCAGGGCTGGAGCATCGCCCAACGCCATGCGGCGCTGAAGCGCGAGGACCAGGGCATCTTCATCGAGAGCCTGGGAGGCCGCTCGCCGGTACTGGTGAATGGCGAACAGGTCAAAGGCAGCCGTGGCCCGCTCACCAGCCGTGACCGCGTGCAGATCGGCGACTACCTGCTGCAGGTGGTGGACGACGACCCGCCGGCCGAACCCCTCGCCGATGCTGGAAGTTTCAATGCGGGCGCGGCCAACGATGTACCGGTGGACGCCACGCCCGCACCGGCACCCGCACCGGCGCAGCCATCCAGCGAACGCCAGCTGGCGCGGCCGGAGCAGCTGCCGCCGGACATGGCGGTCTATCGTGCAAAGCTGCATGCCTCGCTGGTCAAGCAGATGGACCTGCGCCGGCTTGACGTGCGCAGCATGGACGATGAGTCGCTGCGCAACGCCACGATCAAGCTGATCGATGAGGTGATGCAACGGGAGTTCTCCGAGCTGCCCAAGACGATCAACCCACGCAGGCTGGCCAAGGAGGTGCTCGATGAGGCCATCGGCCTCGGCCCGCTGGAAGACCTGATCGACGATGCGACGGTGACGGAAATCATGGTCAACGCGCACGACCAGATCTTCATTGAACGTGCGGGCCGGATCGAACGGTCCCCCATTGTCTTCACCAGTGACCGCGCGGTGCTGTCAGCCATCGAGCGCATCGTGACGCCCCTCGGTCGCCGCATCGACGAAAGCTCGCCGATGGTCGACGCGCGGCTGAAGGATGGCTCCCGCGTCAACGCCATCATTCCGCCGGTGGCGCTGCGCGGTCCGAGCATCAGCATCCGAAAGTTCGCCAAGCGCAAGCTGGAAGGAAAGGACCTGCTCACGTTCGGTTCGCTCAGCCAGCCGATGCTGGAATTCCTGATCGTTGCGGTGCGCGAACGGCGCAACATCGTCGTCACCGGCGGCACCGGCTCCGGCAAGACCACCCTGCTCAACATCCTTTCCAACTTCATTCCCGATACCGATCGCATCGTCACCATCGAGGACGCGGCCGAACTGAAGCTCGTCCAGCCCAACCTGGTTGCCCTGGAAGCGCGTCCTCCCAACATGGAAGGCAAGGGCCATATTTCCATCCGCGACCTGGTGCGCAACGCGCTGCGCATGCGCCCGGACCGCATCGTGGTCGGCGAGTGCCGCGGCGGCGAAGCACTGGACATGCTGCAGGCCATGAACACCGGCCACGAAGGATCGCTGACCACCGCCCATGCCAACAATCCGCGCGAGGCGCTGTCGCGCCTGGAAGTGATGGTCATGATGTCCGGCATGGAGCTGCCGATGACGGTGGTGCGCGAACAGATCTCGTCGGCAGTGGACCTGATCGTGCACCAGAAGCGCTTCCCCTGCGGTTCGCGCAAGGTCAGCCACATCACTGAGTTGACGGGCATGGAAAGCGGAACCATCCAGCTGCAGGATGTGTTCCTGTTCAAGGCACGCTCCACTGCCGGACGCGATGGCAAGGTGGTGGGCGAGTTCGTCGCGACCGGTGCAGTGCCGGAGTTCTATGAAGAGCTTGCCGAGCGCGGCGTCGCCGTTGACCTGGACATTTTCCGTACCGGGGGACGGCGGAATGAGTGACATCCTGCTGATCGCCCTGCTGTGTTTTGCCTGCGTGACGGGCTCGGTGCTGTTGCTGGCGCGTGCCAGCTCCGGCTTCATGGACCGTTACCGCGCCAACTTCATGGACCAGGCGCGGGTCAATCTGGCCGACATGTTCCTGTTCGTCGACCCGCGCGTGCTGTTCAGGACCAATGTCCTGATGCTGCTGGCGATTCCCGTGCTGCTGTGGATCGTCACCGGCGGCAACCTGCTGCTGCCGATCCTGGCCCTGATCCTGCTGGCCATAGCGCCACGCAAGATCTACCTGTGGCTGAAGCAGCGCCGCCTCGACCAGATCCAGCAGCAGTTGCCCGACGGGCTGCTGATGCTGGCCGGCAGCCTCAAGGCCGGCGTCGGCTTCAATCCTGCGCTGGAAGCACTGGCCCATGACGGCCTGCCTCCGCTGGCCCAGGAGCTGGCACTGGTACTGCGCGAGCAGCACATGGGCGTGCGCACGGAGGAGGCGCTGGACAACTTCGCCGCCCGCGTGCCCATTGCCGACGTGAAGCTGTTCGTGGCCGCCGTCAGCATTTCGCGCGAGGTTGGTGGCAATCTCGCCGAGAGCCTCTCCACGCTCGCCGAAACGCTGCGGCGCAAGCTCATCATGGAAGGCAAGGTCAAGGCACTTACCGCGCAGGGGCGCCTGCAGGGCATCGTCATGGCGATGCTGCCAGCCGGCCTTGTCGGCTTCCTCGTGCTGTTCTATCCAGAAACGATGAACCCCATGTTCCACACCTTCATCGGCTGGTGCGTCATGGCCCTGATCGGGGTACTGGAATACCTCGGCTACCGCATGTGCCGCAAAATCATGACGATCGATATATGAACGCCCTGCTCATCCTGGTCGCACTGCTTGCCGCTGCCGCTGTTGGGCTGCTTGCATTCGCGCTGCGCGGACTGGTGCAGTCGGTCGAGGTGGACCAGCGCAACTACCAGGATCCGCTGCCGCTGCTGCTGCGCATCCTGTGGCCGCTGATTACGGTCGCTACGCGCCTGGCCGGGCCGCGCCTGTCCTCGGCACAGCTGGAGCGCGCGCATCGCAGCCTGCAGTCGGCCGGCCAGGACTTCGTGCTGTCACCGGAAGAACTGTATGGCGCACGCATCGTCTCCGCCGCCGTGGCCAGTAGCTTCCTGTTGCTCACCATCATCCTGCTGGGCCGGTTCGGAGTCGGCTCCGTGCTGATGGCCCTGGCATTCGGCGCACCGTTCGGGTGGATGTATCCCACGCTGTGGCTGGGCGAACGGCGGAAAGCGCGCTCCAAGCATGTGATCCGCGACCTGCCTATCTTCCTCGACTTCATCACCATGGCCGTCGAAGCGGGCCTGAACATCACCGGTGCGATCGAACAGTCCGTCGACAAGGGTCCACCCGGTCCGCTGTCACAGGAGTTCTCGCGCATGCTGCGTGATCTGCGCGCCGGCCTTCCGCGTGCCGAAGCGCTGCGGCGCATGTCCGATCGCGCCGACATTTCCCAGGTGACCAGCTTCACCAGCGCTTTGATCCA
This sequence comes from Stenotrophomonas sp. YJH_SMC_131, assembly GCF_059367975.1. Taxonomy (NCBI): domain Bacteria; kingdom Pseudomonadati; phylum Pseudomonadota; class Gammaproteobacteria; order Lysobacterales; family Lysobacteraceae; genus Stenotrophomonas; species Stenotrophomonas sp. YJH_SMC_131. Next base: position 118,238 of record NZ_JCAFRJ010000009.1, read on the forward strand.
GGCGGACCGGGTGGGTGCCAGCCTGAGTGACACACTGCGCTCGCAGGCCATGCAGCGCCGCGAAGAGCGCTTCCTTCGCGCCGAGAAGCTGGCCCTGGAAGCGCCGGTGAAGATGATGCTGCCGCTGGTGCTGTTCTTCTTCCCGCTGATCTTCGTCGTCCTGGCCTACTTCATCTTCCTGCAGATGAAGCAGCAGGGCATCCTGTGAGTCCCCGCACATGAGAACCGGCGCCCTGATCCGCGACCACCAGCAGTTGCTCAGCTGCGTCTGGCATGCCGATCGCTGGCACCAGCGGCTGCGCGGCCTGCTGTTGCGCGCGCCACTCCAGCCTGGGCAAGGCCTGCTGATAACCCCCTGCTCGAGCGTGCACACCCTGGCCATGGGGTATCCACTCGACCTGTTGTTCCTGGACCGCGATCAGCGCGCCGTTGGCTGGCGCGAGGCCGTGCGCCCATGGCGCGGCGCCTGGTGCCGCGGCGCCTACTCGACGCTGGAAATGCCGGTGGACAGCCTCGGGCATATTGCTCCGGTGCTGGGCGAGACGTTCCAATGGTGCCCTTCTCCGCCTGCGGCACCGCCATCCACGAGGGCGTTGCAATGAAGCACATCCGCACATCCATCCGCCAGCAGCGGGGGCAATCGCTGATTGAATTCTGCATCGTGGTTCCGGCCTTCGTCTTCCTCGTCCTGGTCATCTTCCAGTTCGTCCTGATCTATCGCGCCAAGTCGCTGCTGGATTTCGCCACGCTGCAGGCCGCGCGTGCCGGCGCGGTCAGTGGCGTCAATCATTCCGAGATGCGCAGCGCACTGGAAATGGCGATGGCTCCCCTGTACGCGACCTCGCCGGATGCCGCCGGTGCCGTCGCCGCCCGCGCCAAGGTCGCCCTGCTGTGGAAGAACCCGTTGCTGTCACCGAAGATCGAGGTCATTTCACCCAGCCGCGCGGCGTACAACGAGTTCCGCGAGCGCCAGTTCGATGGGCGCTATGCGCTGCCGAACGACAATCTTGCCTTCCGCGATGCACGTGTCGGCAGCAGCCGCGTCAGCGTGCAGGACGCCAACATCCTCAAGATCAAGGTCACCTATCCGATGCCCCTGATCGTTCCCTTTGCCGACCGGGTGATTGCCGGTCTTTCAGACCTGGTCAGCGAAGGCGACAGCTTCCGCCCGGCCTCGATGCTGATCGAGGACCCGATCACCGGCCATCGCCGCATGCCGATCGAGTCCTACGCGATCGTCCGCATGCAGAGCCCCGTGCATGACAGCAACAACCTGGCGCGCTGACATGCAGGTGCTGCTGGCCAGCCTGTTGATGGCAGCAACCTGGGCCGTCGCCGCGCAATCCACGGACGCTGCTGACAACGAACCTCCACAGGCGCGATTGCTGGCACGCGCTTATGGCCTGGGCCCACTCGGTCCAAGCTCGCCTGGTGGTGAGGTCGAGGTCGAGATCCGTTTGCGCGGGCCTGCCATCCGTATTGATTTCCGCGGCGACAATGCGCCCGATGCATGGCTGACCACCCAGGGCCAGCGCGGCCGGGCATGGCTGGTGAGCGAGCGCGGCAACTACACGCTGCCGGTCGCCGACGCCAGTGGTCCCTACTGGTACGATCCTGCCGCCCCATGCCACACGATCGGAGGGCGCTGCTCTCCCGCACCCGGCGAGTTCATCCTGGGTCGCCTCGCTGCCGGCTGGCGCTATGACAATGCGCAGGGCCCTGATGGCACCACCTCCGGCACGTTGTGGATCGATACCCGCACGGGCCTGCTGCTGGGTTACCGCGGACGCACCGGCAACCAGCGTACCGAACGCGGCCTGCGGGTTACCGAGGTCACATTCGATGAGGTGCCGTCGAGCCTGTTCGACCCGCCCGCCGGATTGCGGCGACGCACGCAGGATGCGGCGAACTGAGCGAGGTGGTTGCAGTGCCGACACCGTGGCGCGGGAGGTCTCACTCCCTCCGCGCCGGTAGATCCACGCAGCGCGTGGATCTACCGCTGGCCCGCCCCCCTTAGAAGCCTACCCGCAGGTTGATCTGCCCGCCGACATCGCGGCGGCCATCACCGTGCTGGCCCTGCACGAACATCGACAGCTGGCTGTTGCGACCCAGGCCGACCGCCACGCCGAGCTGGCTGACCAGCGCATTGCGTGCCATCACCGCGCTGTAGACATCGAAGGCATCGCCACCGACCGCGAAGCGGTTGCGGCTGGCCACATCGGTGTCACCCGATGCATGCTGCCAGCCCAGGCCGACGGTCAGCTGCGCCGGGAAGCGCGCGCCGCTACCCACGTCCCAGCGGCCCCGCACGCCCACTGTGCTGACGTTGAGCGTGTCCTTGCCACCTTCCAGCACCAGTGCGGCACTGCCACCCTGCTCCAGCGCACGATCACTGTCGACCCAGTGCCGGGTGAACTGCACGTACGGCTGCAGTTGGGTCCTGCCATGGGTCCAGGTCCAGCTGCCTTCGACCTGGGCGATGGTCACGTCCGAATCCTGGCGGCTGTACAGGGTCTGGCCCAGCAGAGGCACTTCACGCGTGGTGCGCGTGCGGTAGTCACCGCGCGACACGCTGCCACCGACCGCAAAGCCGTTGTTCCACTGTCCCTGTGCATACAGGCCGAACGTGTTGCCGCGCAGGCGGGCGCGCGAACTGCGATCGTACAGGCGCGTATAAAGCCGTTCGTTGCCGGCCGCCGCACCCAGCACCACGTGTTCACCCAGCTGCCAGTCCACACCCGCCATCACCGCATTGCGGTTGGAACGGATCTCATCGCCATTGCCATCGCCATCCTGCTTGAACACCTTGCCGCTACCAGCCAGCCAGGCCGAGGCACGCTCACCACGCACGGTCGGCAGCTCACTGCCCAGGCGCTGGCGGATGCCCTCTTCCAGGTAGTTGTCGTACAGCAGCACCGCGCGGCTGGCCGCGTGCACTTCGCCGGAGAGCTGGTCGAATGCGCTGCGCGCAGTGCTGGCGTCATACAGCAGCACCGTGTTGTACAGGCCCAGCGCCGCGCCACTCTGCGGCAGGCTGTCCAGCGCCGCAGCGGTGTTGTACTGGTTGCGCGTGTTGGCCACGGTGGTGAACGCCGCTGTCTGCGCCACGTCGATCTGCAGGTTGGCGGTGTTGGCGGTGTAGACCGGGGTGATGGTCAGGAAGGCCGACGGCGAGTTCGCCGAGGCGAACTGCCCGCTCACCCCACCGCCCGCGTTGATCACCGTGTACTGCTGGCCCTGCTGGTAGCTGGTGCTCGGCGAGATGGTGTTCACCTTTACGGTGCTGCCACCCACGTTGGCGCTGCCGCCCACCTGTACCGTATCGCTGCCGCTGGCACCCAGATCGATGCCCAGCGTGCTGCCCGGCGACAGGGTCAGGTTGCCACCCACGGTGATCGTGCCGGTGCCATTGCCTGTGCCGCTGCCGTTGCCCGGGCCATTACCCGGCGACAGCACGCCACCACTGGACACCGTCACGCCACCGCCGGTGCCACCAATGGTGCCGGTGCCGGACAGCGTGGTACCGCTGCCGATGGTCCACTGGCCGCCGATGGTGCCGGTGACATTCAGGCCGCCGCCGGTGACCTGGCCGGTACCGTTGAAGCCACCACTGTTGCCGCCGAGGTTCAGGCCACCGGGGCCGGCCTGCACGATGCTGCCGCCGCCGCTGATGCTGCCGCCCAGCGTGGTGGTGCCACCGGTGTTGATCACCAGGCCACCGTTGTTGGTGATGTTGCCGGTGATCGCGCCGCTGGCCCCACCGTTGCCGACCTGCACCGTGCCACCGGCGTTGATGGTGGTGCCACCGGTATAGGTGTTGTTGCCGGTCAGGATCACGGTGCCGGTGCCGGCCTGGGTCAGGCCGCCGCTGCCGCTGATGGTGCCGCCGACGGTGCTGTTGCCACCCACATTGAACACCAGGCTGCCGTTGTTGCTGACGTTGCCGGTGATCGCACCGCTCGCGCCACCGTTGCCGACCTGCAGCGTGCCGCCGGTGTTGATGGTGGTGCCGCCGGTATAGGTGTTGTTGCTGGCCAGGACCACGGTGCCGGTGCCGGCCTGGGTCAGGCCGCCGCTGCCGCTGATGGCGCCGCCGACGGTGCTGTTGCCACCCACGTTGAACACCAGGCTGCCGTTGTTGACGACACTGCCGCCGATCGCACCGGTCGCGCCGCCATTGCCAACCTGCAGCGTGCCACCGGCGTTGATGGTGGTCGGGCCGGTATAGGTGTTGTTGCCGGTCAGGGTCAGCGTGCCGCTGCCGGCCTGGGTCAGGCCGCCACTGCCGCTGATGGTGCCGCCCAGCGTGGTGTTGCCGGCCACGTTGGACAGCAGCGTGCCATTGTTGGTGACATCACCGACGATCGAACCGGTCGCACCGCCATTGCCCAGCTGCAGCGTGCCACCGGCATTGATGGTGGTACCGCCGGTGTAGGTGTTGGTGCCGGTCAGCAGCAACGTACCGCTGCCGGCCTGGGTCAGGCCGCCACTGCCACTGATGGTGCCGCCCAGCGCGGTGTTGCCGGCCACGTTGGAAATCAACGCACCATTGTTGGTGATGTCGCCGGCGATGGCGCCGGTTGTACCGCCATTGCCCACCTGCAGCGTGCCGCCGGCATTGATGGTGGTACCGCCGCTGTAGGTGTTGTTGCCGACCAGGGTCAGCACCCCGCTGCCGGCCTGGGTCAGGCCACCACTGCCACTGATCGCGCCGCCGACGGTGGTGTTGCCCGCGACGTCGAAGACCAGGCTGCCGTTGTTGGCGACATTGCCGGTGATCGCACCGGTGGCACCGCCATTGCCCACCTGCAGCGTGCCACCGGCATTGATGGTGGTACCGCCGGTATAGGTGTTGTTGCCGGTCAGGGTCAGCGTACCGGCACCGGCCTGGGTCAGGCCACCGGTGCCGCTGATGGTGCCGCCCAGCAAGGTGTTGCCGGCCACGTTGGACACCAGCGCACCGTTGTTGGTGATGTCACCGACGATCGCGCCGGTCGCACCGCCATTGCCCACCTGCAGCGTGCCGCCGGCATTAATGGTGGTACCGCCGGTGTAGGTGTTGTTGCCGGTCAGCACCAGCGTGCCACTACCGGCCTGGGTCAGGCCGCCGCTGCCACTGACCACCGCACCCACGGTTGCCGTCGTGCCCAGGTTGTAGACCAGGCTGCCATTGTTGGTGATGTCGCCCAGCACCGAGCCGGTGCTGCCGCCATTGCCGATCTGCAGCGTGCTGCCACCATTGATGGTGGTGCCGCCGGTATAGACGTTGTCGCCGCTCAAGGTCAGCGTGCCGGTGCCGCTCTGCACCAGGCCACCAGTGCCGCTGAGCACACCGCCGAAGGTGGTGCTGCCGTTGTTGCCGCCGGTGGTCAGGGTCGCACCGCCCAGCACCACGCTGGATCCGGTCACGCCGGCCAGGCCACCGATGCTCTGGCTGCCACCGGCACTGATGTCCAACGTGCCGGCACCGGACAGGTTCACCGTGCTGGCACCGGACAGGCTGCCACCGGCCGCCACCGCCAGCGTGCCGCTGTTGATGGTGGTGGTACCGGTGTAGGTGCTGGCGCCGCCCAGGGTGACGGTTGCCGCGCCATCTTTCAGCAGGCCGCCAGCGCCGCTGATCGGGCCATTCAAGGTCAGCGCGTTGCTGCCCGCCAGGGTCAGCGTGCCATTGGCCAGCTGCACGGTGTTGGCCAGGGTCAGCGCGCTGGTGCCGTCCAGGCTGGCGTTGCCGCCCACGGTCAGCGCGCCGGTGCCCAGCGAACCGTCGTTGCCCAGCAGCAGGCCACCGGCATTGAGGGTCACGCCGCCCGTGAAGACGTTGACGCCAGTCAAGCCCTGGATGCCTGCGCCGTTCTTTACCAGGCCACCGGCCCCTCCGATGGTGCCGGCGAACGTGGTATTGCCCACGCCATTGAGGGTCAGCGTGCTGCCGCCCAGCGCAACGGTCGAACCCGCCACGCCTGCCAGCGAACCGATCGCCTGCGCACCACCCGCGCTGATGTCGAAGGTGGTACCGGCATTGGCCAGGTTCACCGCACCGGTCGCCGCCAGGCTGCCACCGGCGCCGATCGCCAGCGTGCCGGCGTTGATGGTGGTACCCCCGGTGAAGGTGTTGGTGCCGGTCAGCGTCTGGGTCCCCGAGCCTTCCTTGATCAGGCCACCCGAGCCGGCCAACGAACCACTGAACGTGCCATTGCTGGCATCACCGATCGTCAGCGTGTTGGCCCCCAGGTTCACCGTACCGTTGCCGACCAGTGTGCCGAACTGCTGCGTGCCGCTGCCCGCCGACAGATCGAAGATCGCACCCGAGGCCAGGTTGACGATGCCACTGGCGTGCAGGCTCGCGCCAGCGCCCAGTGCCAATGTACCGGCGTTGATGTTGGTGCCACCGGTGTAGGTGTTGGTGCCGTTCAGGGTCAGCGTTGCGGCTCCCTCCTTGGTCAGGCTGCCGGTGCCGCTCAGGTTGCCGTTGAGGGTGAGGTTGTTGCTGCCGAGGACGGTCAACGCGTTGTTGAGGGTGAAGTTGTTGGCGAGGGTGACCGCTGTGTTCGAATCGAGCGTCGCAGCGCCTGCGACCGTCACCGCACCGGTGCCCAGCGCAGCATTGTTGCCGACCACCAGGCCGCCGGCGTTGAGCGTTACGCCGCCGCTGAAGGTGCTGCCGCCGTTGAGCGTCTGCACGCCTGCACCGTTCTTGACCAGGCCGCCGTTGCCACTGATCGCACCGCTGAAGGTGCTGTCCACGGTGCCGCCCAGGGTCAGCGTGCTGCCACCCAGCGCCACCGTGCTGCCGGCGACGCCGGCCAGCGAGCCGATGGCCTGGTTGCCCGCCGAAATGTCGAACGTGCCGGCACCGGCCAGGTTCACCGCGCCGGTCGCGGCGAGGCTGCCACCCGCGCCGATCGCCAGCGTGCCGTTGTTGATGGTGGTACCACCGGTGTAGGTGTTGGCACCGCTCAGGGTCACGGTGGCCGCACCGTCCTTGACCAGGCCGCCGGTACCGGAAATCACACCGCCCAGTGTCAGCGCCTGGCTGCCAAGCAGGTCGAGGTTCGCGCCCGCTGCGAGCCCGATGTTGTTGGCCAGGTTGACGCCTGTCGATGCGTCCAGCGTCGCGTTGCCGCCCACTGCCAGCGCACCGCTGCCGAGCGCAGCGTTGTTGCCGACCACCAGGCCACCGCCGTTGAGTGCGACGCCACCACTGAACAGATTGGCGCCTCCCAGTGTGAGGACGCCGGCGCCATTCTTGACCAGGCCACCGGTGCCGGAAATCGCGCCATCGAAGAGGCTGTTGCCCACACCACCGAGTGTCAGCGTCTGTGCACCCAGGCTCACCGTCGAGCCCGCCACGCCGTTCAACGAGCCGATGGTCTGGTTGGCACCTGCGGTGGAGATATCGAAGCCGGTGCCTGCAGCGCTCAGCGTCACCGCGCCGGTGGCTGCAAGGCTGCCGCCCGGACCAATCGCCAGCGTACCGGCAGTGATGAAGGTGCCGCCGGTGTAGGTGTTGGCACCGGTCAGCGTCTCGATGCCCGTACCGACCTTGGTCAGGCCACCCGTGCCTGCGATCGAGCCACTGAAGGTGCCATTGGTGGCGCCGCCGACTTCGATCGAGTTGGCGCCGAGGTTCACCGTACCGTTGCCGACCAGGGTTCCGAACACCTGCGTGCCGCTGCCGGCAGACAGATCCAGCGTGGCACCTGTGGCGAGGTTCACGGTACCGCTCGCCGCCAGGCTGGCACCGGCCCCCAGCGCCAGCGTGCCGGCGTTTATGTTGGTGCCACCGGTATAGCTGTTGATGCCATTCAAGGTCAGCGTCGCGCTGCCGTTCTTGGTCAGGCTGCCGGCACCGGAAAGGACGCCGTTGAGCGTCAGTGCGTTGGTCCCGAGCACGGTCAGCCCGGCGTTGAGCGCGATGTTGTTGGCCAGCGTTGCCAGGCCGGTGGTATCCAGCGTGGCAGCACCGCCGACCGTCAATGCACCGGTGCCCAGCGCCGCGTCATTGCCGAGTACCAGCCCGCCTGCATTGAGGGTCACGCCGCCGCCAAAGGTGTTGGCACCGGACAGCGTCTGTACGCCCGCGCCCACCTTGACCAGCCCCCCGCCGCCACTGATCACGCCGTCGAACGCGGCGTTGCCGGCCGTACCGAACGTCAATGAGTTTCCGCCCAGCGCCAGCGTGCTGCCGCCCAGACCATTGAGTGCGCCGATGGTCTGGCTGCTGCCGGCACCGGAGATATCGAAGCCGGCGCCCGCCCCCAACGTGACGTCACCCGCCGCGGCCAGGCTGCCGCCCGTGCCCAGCGCCAGCGTGCCGGCATTGATGGTGGTACCGCCGGTGTAGGTGTTGGCACCGGACAGCGTCAGCGTGGTAGCGCCGTTCTTGATCAGGCTGCCATTGCCGCCGACCACGCCCGACAGCGTCAGCGCATTGCTGCCCGGCACCGTCAGTGCAACGCCCGAGCCCAGCGTGACCGCATTGCCGAGCGTCACTGCCGCGCCCGCATCCAGCGTGGTGCTGGTATTCACCGCCAGCGCGCCGGTACCAAGCGCACCATCCGCACCGACGACCAGGCCACCACCGTTCAGGGTCAGGCCGCCAGCGAAGGTGTTGGTGTTGTTGAGGGTCAGCAGGCCCGTACCGTTCTTGACCAGGCTGCCATTGCCGGCCACCACGCCACCGAGCGTGACATCGTTGCTGCCGCCCAGCGTCAGCTGCGTGCCCGCACCGAAGTTCACTGCATTGGCCAGGTTCAACGCCACCGTGCTGTCCAGCGTGGTGGTGCCACCGATGCCCAGCGCACCGGTGCCGAGCGCGCTGGCATTGCCGAGGATCAGGCCACCCGCGTTGAGTGCAACACCGCCACTGAAGGTGTTGGCACCGGACAGCGTCTGCACGCCGGTACCCGTCTTGACCAGGCCGCCAGTGCCACCGATCACGCCGGCAAAGCTGCCGTTGCCGGCGCCGCCAAAGGTCAGCGACTGCGCGCCCAGCGCCAGCTGGCTGCCTGCGACGCCGTTGAGTGCGCCAATGGTCTGCGCGGCACCGGCTGCGGAGATGTCCAGCGTCGCACCGGCGCCGGCAAGATCCACCGCACCGGCCGCGGCAAGGCTGCCACCGGCCCCCAGCGCCAGCGTGCCGGCGTTGACGGTGGTGCCACCCCCGAACGTGTTGGCGCCAGACAGCGTGAGGCGCGCCGCGCCATCCTTGATCAGCCCGCCGGCGCCGAACACCGGACCGGTCAGCGTCAGGTCATTGCTGCCCAGCACGGTGAGGTTGGCGCCGGCGGCGAGGCCGAGGGTGTTGCCCACCGAAAGCGCCGCAGTGGCATCCAGCGAAGCGTTGCCGCCCACGTCCAGCTGGCCGGTACCCAGCGCCTGTGCGTTGCCAAGCTGCAGTACGCCCGCGTTGAGCCCGACGCCCCCGCTGAACGTATTGGCGCCGTTCAACGCCAGTGTCGCCGCACCGTTCTTGACCAGCCCGCCGGTGCCGCTGATGACGCCCCCCAGCGACACGTTCTGGCTGCCCAGCAGATCCAGCACCGCACCGGCGCCGAGGTTGACGCTGTTGGCCAGGTCCAGCGCCACCGAACTGTCCAGCGTGGTATTGGCCCCCACCGACAATGCACCGGTGCCCAGCGCGCCGGCATTGCCCAGCAGCAGGCCGCCGCCGTTGACGGTCAGCCCGCCACCGAAGCTGTTGGCGCCATTGAGGGTCAAGGTGGTGGCACCGTTCTTCACCAGCCTGCCCGCACCGGACACCACCCCACCCAGCGTGATCGACTGCGAACCCGGCAGCGACAACGCGGCGCCTGCACCCAGTGCCACGTTGTTGCCCAGGTTCAGCGGCGCACTGCCGTCGAGCGAGACGTTGCCACCGATGCCCAGCGTCCCCGTGCCGAGTGCGCCGCTGTTGCCCAGCAGCAGGGCGCCAGCGTTTGCGTTCAGTCCACCACTGAAGGTGTTGGTACCGTTCAAGGACAGTGTCGCCGCGCCGTTCTTGACCAGGCTGCCGGTGCCCGTGATGTTGCCGGCCAGGGCCAGGTTCTGGCTGCCCGGCAGGGTCAGGGCCGCGCCGAGGTTGATCGCATTGCCCAGGTTCAACGCTGCCGTGGTATCCAGCGAACCGTTGCCGCTGACCGTCAACGCCCCGCTGCCGATCGCACTGCTGTCGCCCAGCAGCAGGCCGCCCGCCGTCAGATTCACGCCGCCACTGAAGGTGTTGGCGCCGCTCAGCGTCTGGATGCCCGTGCCCTGCTTGACCAGGCCGCCGGTACCACCGATCACGCCCGCGAACGTCTGGTTGGTGGCATCACCGAAGGTGAGCGTGCTGCTGCCCAGCGTCACCGTGCTGCCGGCAATACCGGACAGCGCGCCGATGGTCTGGTTGCCGCCGAGCGAGATGTCCAGGTCCGCGCCAACGCCGGCCAGGCTGACCGCACCGCCGGCGGCCAGGCTTCCGCCGCTGCCCACCGCAACCTTGCCGGCATTGATCGCCAGGCCGCCGGTGAAGGTATTCGCGCCACCCAGCGTAAGCGTGGCGGCACCGTTCTTGACCAGGCTGCCGGTGCCACCGATGGCGCCGCCCAGCGTCAATGCGTTCGAGCCCAGCACATTGAGCGAGCCACCCGCGCCCAGCGTGATGCCATTGCCGACCGCAAGCGCCGCGCTGGTGTCGAGCGACACCACGCCATCAACATTCAGCCCACCGGTTCCCAGTGCTCCACCGTTGCCCAGCACCAGGCTGCCGGCATTGAACGCCACGCCGCCGCCGAAGGTGTTGGCGCCATTGAGCGTCAGCGACGACGCACCGCTCTTGACCAGGCCACCGGTGCCACCGATCACGCCGTTGAACGTCAACGCCTGGTTGCCGAGCAGATTGAGGCTGGCACCCGAACCGAGGTTGACCGCGTTGGCCAGTGCAAGCGCCCCCGTGGTTCCATCGAGCGTCACGTTGCCGCCGACACTGAGCGCACCGCTGCCCAGCGCAGCAGCATTGCCCAGCAGCAGGCCGCCGCCGTTGAGTGCCACGCCGCCGCTGAGGTTGTTTACGCCCGACAAGGTCTGCACGCCGGTGCCCAGCTTGACCAGGCCACCCGTGCCTGCGGCGAACGTGCCGCTGTAGCTGGTATCGCCCAGCCCGGCGAGGGTGAGCGTGTGGCTGCCCAGGTTGACCGAACCGCCGAGGCCCGCCAGCGAACCGATGGTCTGGTTGGCGGCCGCCGACAGGTCCAGGGTGGTACCGACGCCGACCGTGATCGCACCGGTGGGTGACAGGCTGCCGCCCGCGCCCAGCGCCAACGCGCCTCCGGCCAGGTTGAAACTGCCGGTCAGCGCATTGGCGCCGTTCAAGGTGAGGGTGCCGGCGCCGCTCTTGGTCAGGTTGCCGGCACCGGAGATCGAACCGTTCAATGACAACGCATTGCTGCCGAGCAGGTTCAGCGAGCCCCCGCCATTGATCACCACATTGTTGCCCAGGGTGAAGCCCGCCGTCGTATCCAGTGAAGCGCTGCCACCCACGGTCAGGTTGCCGCTGCCCAGTGCACCGGCATTGCCCAGTACCAGGCCGCCGGCATTGAGGTTGACGCCGCCGGAGAACAGGTTTGCGCCGCCGAGAGTAACGATGCCGGTGTTGTTGACCGTCAGCCCGCCAGTACCGGACAGCAAGCCCCCCAGGCTGAACGCATTGGTCCCTGCCAGGGACAGATTGCCACCAAGGCTGAAAGCGTTGGCCAGGTTCAGACCGGCCGTGGCAGAGGCGATGGCACCGCCGTTGGCGGTGAACAGCCCTGTGCCGAAGGAACCGGCATTGTTGAAATTGACCAGGCCATCATTGAGCGTGGTCGTACCTGCACCCGCCCACGCACCCTGCAGGTTCCAGGTGCCGCTGTTGACGGTGAGCTTCTGGAAGTTGAGGTACTGGTTCCAGCCCAGCGTGGTCACCGCTCCGCCGGTGCCGGACCCCGGACCGCTGACGACGTTCTGCAACACCAGCGTGTTGTTGGCCGCACCACTGCCGGTACCGGCGTCGACCGATCCCGCAGCCGCAACCTTTACCCCGGTGACACCGGTAATCACGCCGGCAAGAGCGCTGCCGCCGCCGCTCACAACGCTGGAACCCGACACTGCGGTGAAGGTGTTGCCGCCGGTTGAATCACCCAGGTGAACGCTGCCACTGACCGCCCCCGCATTGAGGAACGTGTTACCGCCAGAAGCACCCAGGCCGACGCGTCCGTCGATGGTGCCTGTGTTGGTCACATTGGCGGCTGCACCACCATAGGTCACCACCGTGGTCGCGTCGGAAACGCTGCCTGCACCGATCAGCGACGTGCTGATCAGGCCGGCGTTGTTGATGGTGGTGGTGCCGTTGACATTCTGTGCCACCAGCGCCTGTCCACCGAAGCCCAACAGCGTTGCGATGTTGACGACACCCTTGATCTGTCCGCTGGCGTTGTTGTTGACGACGATCGCGCTGTTGTTGGCAGAACCATTGCCGATGACCAGGCCGGGCGAGGCGAGGATGATCGAGCTCGGATCGATCGTGCCATTGTTGTTGACCGTCACGTTGTCGCCGGTCAGCGTTGCTGCGTTGCCGCCGCCTACGATCGGCGGCGTACGCAGCAATGCACCCGCGTCGATGTTCAGCGTGAGGCCGTTGGTCGCGTTGGAGTAGTTGTTGATGCTGGTGGTGCTGTCGCAGTTTACGGTTGTGGTGCCCGTGCACGCTGCGAATGCCGATCCGCTGGCCAGTGTGGCGGCCAAAGCCGCCGCCAGCTGGTGCGCCCGCAATCGCGGCACCCGCCCTGCGCTGACCGCGCTTCCGCCGGGGTTCTGGGCGACCTCCGAAGCAACCTGCATTACCCCAAGGGCACGATTGAAAACCAGACGGTAAATGCGGTTCATCGGTAAATCTCCATGAAAAGACCGGATGGCACAGCTGGCAGGTTTTTTGGAGACAATGCGGCCCACCCCGGCTCCCCGAACGGGAACAAGGCCTGAAGGCATTAACTCCTGAAAATCTTCACATCTTCACGCGATCGCACCCGGGGACAGGTGCGCCAGCGCGTCCGTCAAGCCGAAAACTCCCCGATTTCGCCCGACGAATGGCGGCACTGTGCGACCGACGGTGCCAGCGGCATGTGAATCACGCGCGCTATTTTTATGACGTGCGTCAAATAACAGGGGCGGACAAAATGGTTTTGCCGAAAATGCATATTGCTGCATGTGGCGGAGAATCCATTCCCCGCCATGAGTAAATAAATTCAGCTGCTGGAGAGTTTCATCAGCACCAGGCCGGAAACGATCAACACCGCCGCACCGATCCGCATCGGGCTGACCTGCTCGCCCAGGAACACAATGCCAACCACGAACGCCCCGACCGCGCCGATGCCGGTCCAGATCGTATAGGCGGTTCCCAGCGGCAGGCTGCGCATGGCCACCGCCAGCAACCAGAAGCTGGCGATCATGCCGATGATGGTGACCACGGTGGGGGTGAGCCGGGTGAAGCCTTCGGACTGCTTCATGGACACGGCCCAGACGATTTCCAGCAGGCCGGCAAACAACAGATAGATCCAGGCCATGACGGCCCTCCTCTTGGTAGGGCCAGGCCGTCCTGGTCATTGGTTCCCGATGTGGGGGAGGTCGTTCCTCCTGGTCGGCATTCTAGCAACGGGGGTGGGTACCGGCCGCTGCCGCCGGGAGCGGGTTACAGCCGATTCAGTGCATGAAGCTGGCGTCGATGGGCCCGTCTGCGCTAGAATGCGCGTCTGCCATCGGCCAGCCCGATGTGCAGTCCGGCTGTGGTCTCCGGCGCGCCGCGCGCTGTTTCCCCTGATCCGTGAACTGGCCGCCCACCGGGCGGCCAACGTCTCTATGGTGGCCCCGTCGGCCCCTCGCGACGCTAGGTCGAAAACCCCGCCAGGGCCGGAAGGCAGCAACGGTATCGATCGACGCGGGCGCCGAGGTCAGCCGGCGGGGCCACCGCCTTTTCCGCACTGGGCTCAGATCCCTTTGCATGGCAGAGGGATCTGACCCCGGCTTCGCATTCTTGGCCCGGCATGGCGCCGCGCTACCCTGCCTCGGGCGTGCCCTGGTGGAACACCATGCGCCATCTGTCCCCGTGCCGGCGCCACAGCGAACTGCGCAGCACCCAGTGCTGCAGCTGCCCATCAAGGTGATGGCGGCTGCGGTAGCGCACCTGGGCCAGGTCCTGCGACAGCAGCCAGACGGCGTACTGCTCCGATTCGATCTGCACCTGGGCACGCTCCAGCGGAATCTCCACCAGCGCGGCCGCACGGTCGTAGCACTGGCCGGAGCTGCCGATCTCGCTGAAATCCTCATCCAGCAATGCGGCCAGTTGCTCGCGGTCGGCACGCACCTGCGGCGCATGCAGTGCGCGCTCCAGCGCCTCCAGCCCGGCAGCCAACGCCGCATCTGCGGGCTGGCCGGTACCGCTCACGGCGGGTCCTGGACCAGCACGTGCGGGGCGGTCGGGCTCGCCAGCGGCACGCACTGCCCCGGCTGCGCCACGCGGTGCCCACGCGCAGCCAGCGCCAGACCATCGGCCGCGCTGGCGTAGTGGTACAGCATCATCCGCGCCTGCAGTTCGGCGCTGTACTCACGCTCCAGATCGTCCACGCCGGTATGCGAGGGATTGCCGTGCAGGCCGCAATCGTGAGCGATCAGTTCGTTGTCACTGGCAAAGCGTGCCAGCATCTCCGGAATCGGCCGGGTATCGCCGCTCCAGGTCAGCGCGCCCTGCAGGCGCAGGCCATAGGCCGTCTCCGGCCAGTGGTGGCGCACCGGAAACACTTCCAGGCGCACGCCCTCGTGCCAGAACGCCTCGCCCACCACGATCAGCTGGAAGGCATCCCAGAAGTTCGCACCGCCCTCGGCCAGCACGTTCGGGTAATCCCCGATGCGCTTGTGCAGCAGCGGAACCACCGTGGCGGGCACGTACAGGCGCACCTTGCCGCGCCGGTGCGCATTGAAGAAGGTATCCACGAACAGGCGCTCGAAGCCGGCCACGTGGTCCAGGTGCACATGGGTGACGAACAGCGCCTGCGGCATCTGCCCGTAGTGCGCCTTGAACGCGGTCAGGCCTTCGCCACCACAATCGATGGTCAGCCATGGGCGCCCATCGCGCTCGATCACCGACATCGGCGACCCCAGCTCGACCGCCGACGCATTGCCGACGCCGAGGAAACGCAACGCCCAGTCCATCAGGTGCCCCGGTTCCAGGCCATGTCATAGGCACGGCGCAGCCGCGCGTAGTCCTTCTGCACGTCTTCCACGCTGCGCTCGCCGCGCAGCTTGATCAGCGAGCGCAGCAGGCGCTTGAGGTTGCGCTCGCGCCAGGCGGTCGCCGGGATGCGGATCACGCCGCGGTCGAAATCGATCAGCCAGCCATGGCCGCTGCCATCGAACAGGATGTTGTGCGCGTTGAGATCGGCATGGTCCAGGCCGGCACGATGGAAACGGGCAATCAGGCGCCCGGTCTCCTCCCAGGGAGCCCCCCGGCCGGCCACCAGTGCGCGGTCGGCCAGCGAGCGCACGCCCTCGATCCGCTCCATCAGGATCGCCGCCCGGTAGCGCAGGCCCTCGCGCATGTAGAACGCGGCGATCGGCCGTGGCACCGGCAGCTTTTTCTCGCGCAGGGCGCGCATCAGGCGGAATTCGGCGAAGCTGCGGGTCCGGTCCGAGCCGCGCCAGAGGTACTGGTCATGGCTGATACGGGCCGCCATGCCGCCGCGCAGATAGTGGCGCAGCACGCTGGCACCGAACGGCGCATCGACGAACCAGGCGCTGCCGCGGCCGCCCTCGCCCACCGGCCGGGCCCTGCTGCCCCAGTGCTGGGGCGAGAACAGGCCGATCTCGGCTTGCCGCAGCCGCTCGCGGTCGAACAGAATGGCCCCGATGCCGCGACCCTCGCGGCATGGCGTCAGCGCTTCATTGGCGTCGAATGCGACCATTTCATTGAGTCTAACAACACATGGCATCAGCGTCCTCCTCCTTGTGCCTCCTGCGCCTGTCCGCACTTGGCGATGTCACCCACGTGGTGCCCCTGGTGCGTACCCTGCAGGCCGCGCGCCCGGACACGCCGATCCACTGGATCATCGACAAGGTCGGCCACAAGCTGCTCGACGGCCTGCCCGGCGTCACCTTCCATGCCTACGACAAGAAGAGCGGCATGGCCGGGGTCAAGGAACTGCGCAGGCAGCTGCCGCCGGGGCGCTTCGAAGCGCTGCTGCAGATGCAGGTCGCGTTCCGCGCCAACCTGCTGTCGGCCTTCATTCCGGCCGAGCGCCGCATCGGCTACGACCGCAGCCGCTCGAAGGACCTGCATGGGCTTTTCATCAACGAACGCATTCCCGACCGTCCGGGCATCCATGTGCTCGATGCCATCGGCAGCTTCTGCGAACCGCTGGGCCTGCGCCAGACCGAGGTCAGCTGGGACCTGGCCGTGCCGCAGTCGGCATATGAGTGGGCCGCCGCGCAGTGGCACGACGATGGTCGCCCGGTGCTGATGATCTCGCCGTGCTCCAGCCACGTGCGCCGCAACTGGTACGCCGACCGCTACGCCGCCGTGGCCAACCACGCGGTCACGCGCGGCTGGCAGGTGGTGCTGTGCGGCGGCCGCAGCGAACTTGAGCGCAGCATGGCCGACGCCATCCAGGCACAGCTGCACACGCCGGCGCTGGACCTGGTAGGCAAGGACACGCTGAAGCAGCTGCCCGCCCTGCTGGCCCGCGCCAACCTGGTGATGACGCCCGATTCCGGCCCGATGCACATCGCCAACGCGATGGGCGCCAAGGTGCTGGGCCTGCATGCGGCCAGCAATCCGAACCGCAGCGGCCCGTACTCGGATCGTCGCTATTGCGTGGACCGCTACGACGATGCGGCACGCAAGTACCTCGCCAAGCAGGCCACCGATCTGAAGTGGGGCACCAAGATCGAGTTCGACGATGTGATGGAACTGATCACCGTGGAAGACGGTATCGCTGCCTTCGAACGCTACGTCGCCGACCACCTGGGGTGAGCGGCAGGCCGCCCGGGATTACACGCGCTGCGCGTAATCCTGATAGGACTTCTCCTCCACGTACGCCGAGCCCAGCGCCAGGTTGATCGCCTTCTTGATGCGCGCGCGTTCGTCATTGCGCAGGTACACGCTGCGCGCCAGGTCGATGAAGCCCTGGTCGAACGCCTGCGCCTTCTCCTTCAGCCGGATGTCGTCCTCGATTTCCCACAGCTGCTCGTTGACCACCTTCAGCTCGGCACGCAGCCTGGCGATGTCCTTCACGGCCGCCGGGTGCGCCATCCAGGTCTGCTCCAGCGCCGACAGCTCCCTGCGCACGTTGGCCAGCTTGCCCTCGTCGCTGATGCGCTCGGACTTGATCTGCAGGATCGAAATCTTGTCCAGCAGCTCGCCGAAAGAAACGGGAACGAGGATTTCAGCGGTCATGGGGAAAAGCTCCAGCAGGTGATGCGTACATGGTAACCCGCAGCGTCCGCACGGATATCCCCGGTAGATCCACGTCATGCGTGGATGAGCCTGCCAGCAGGAACAGCATCCACGCACCGCGCGGATCTCAGTGATGCATCTGGAGGACCAAGCCCCTCTGTTGAGGGGCTGCCCCGACAGGGGCGGGGAGAGGCCGGCAAAGGGAGGGGCCCACGCGTTGCGCAGCAACGTGTGGGGCGACGCGCAGAGCGCGTCGCGTCCCGCGCCAGATAAAGAAAAAGGGCTGCCTTTCGGCAGCCCTTTTTCTTTATCTGGCGGAGAGGGGGGGATTCGAACCCCCGAGGCGCTATAAACGCCTGCCTGATTTCGAGTCAGGTACATTCAACCACTCTGCCACCTCTCCGGGTGGTCCCCGGCGGACCGGGGACGCGCATCATACGAGGAAGTCAGGCCGACGACAAGTCATTCCGGTCAATGAAGTGAAAATTTCCTGGATGCATGCCTTGCCGGATGCCCGCAGCCCCCCGATGATGCCTGTCTCCCCAGCAATACCCCGCCCCTGCACACCATGATCGAATTCGGACACCTCACCCACCCCGGCCTGCGCCGCGAGCTCAACGAAGACACCTACTACGGTGACAGCGAGCTGGCCCTGTGGCTGGTGGCCGATGGCATGGGCGGCCACGCCTGCGGCGAGGTGGCCAGCGCGCTGGCGCGCGAAACCATCGTGCGCGAGATCCGCCGTGGCGCGCCGCTGGCCCAGGCCATCCGCACCGCCGACGAAGAGATCATCCGCGCCTCGCGGCGGCGCAACGACACCCTGCCGATGGGTACCACCGTGGTCGCCGCACGCGTGCAGGGCAATCGCTATGAAGTGGCATGGGTCGGCGACAGCCGTGCCTACCTCTGGCGTGACGGCCAGCTGGCACAGCTCAGCCAGGATCACAGCGTGGTGCAGGAACTGGTCGCGCAGGGCAACCTGACGGCCGAACAGGCACGCGCGCATCCACATCGCAACGTGGTCACCCAGGCGCTGGGCGTCACCGATCCGGCACATCTGAACGTGGCCACCACCAGCGGCGAGCTGCGCCCCGGCATGCAGCTGCTGCTGTGCAGTGACGGCCTGACCGAGGAAGTGGACGACCGCGGCATCGCCCGCACCCTCGCCTTCGAGGATGCAAGCGCACAGGAATGCGTGGACACGCTGGTCGCCGCCGCGCTCGACGGCGGTGGCCGCGACAACATCAGCGTGATCCTGGTGCGCTGCCATTAACCCGTAGATCCACGCCATGCGTGGAGGCGGTAGTGCCGGCCGCTGGCCGGCTCACCGGGAAACGTGTTCACGCAGATGCCGGCCAGCGGCCGGCACTACCTCTTCCAGGCATTACGCGCTGGCGGGCTCTTCCACCTTCGGCCCATCCCACAGTGCGTGGCCGGCCTTCTTGCGCAGCCGCTCCAGCCGCGCGGCATGCGCTTCCAGCTCCGACGGCGTGGCCACTACGCGCGGACGCGGCAGCAGCTTGCTGGTATCGAAGGCCTGCAGCGCCGCACCGGCGCCACCGCCATCGTCATCCCCCAGGCCGAATCCGATCTCTTCCTGCCCCGAGGTCAGCGCGATGTACACGTCGCCCAGGATCTGCGCATCGAGCAGGCCGCCATGCAGCGCACGGTGCGAGTTGTCAACGCCCAGCCGCTTGCACAGCGCATCCAGCGAATTGCGCTGGCCCGGGAAGCGCTCGCGCGCCATCACCAGGGTATCGATCACCGTGCAGCGATCGGTGATCTTCCCGTACTGCGGGCCCAGCAGCGACAGCTCGTTGTCGAGGAAGCCCAGGTCGAACGCCGCGTTGTGGATGATCAGCTCGGCGCCATCGATGAAGGCCAGGAACTCATCGGCGATCTGCGCGAAGTCCGGCTTGTCAGCCAGGAACTCCAGGGTCAGGCCGGTGACTTCCTGCGCGCCCTGTTCGAACTCGCAGTCCGGCTTGATGTACTGGTGGTAGTTGTTGCCGGTCGGGCGGCGCTTGAACAGCTCCACGCAGCCGATTTCGACGATGCGGTTGCCCTTCTTCCATTCCAGGCCGGTGGTTTCGGTATCGAGGATGATCTGACGCATGGCCTCAGTTTACCGGGCTGGCGTCGCGGATCTGGATGGCCGCGTTGCGCGCCAGCGTATCCACCCGCTCGTTGTCCGGGTCACCGGAGTGGCCCTTTACCCAGCGCCAGTCGATCTGATGCCGCAGCGTCGCGGCATGCAGGCGCTCCCACAGCTCGCGGTTCTTCACCGGGTCGCCGCCGGCGGTCTTCCAGTTCTTGCGGATCCAGCCGGGCAGCCACTGCGTCAGGCCCTGCCGCACGTACTGCGAATCGGTATAGAGCACGATGTTGCAGGGCTCGGTGAGCGTCTCCAACCCGGAAATGGCCGCCATCAGCTCCATCCGGTTGTTGGTGGTGTGCGCTTCGCCGCCGCTCAGTTCACGCTCGTGGCCCTTGTAGCGCAGCAGCGCAGCCCAGCCGCCGGGGCCGGGATTGCCAAGGCAGGAACCGTCGGTGTGGATTTCGATGGTTTTCAATACAACTCCAGATCAGGTGGCAACGGTGCCGAGCCAACGCACCGGCAACGGTTTCGGCCCGGGCAGGGCCAGCGTGCGCTTTTCAGCATGGAACAGGCAGGCCGCGCGCAGCGGCGCCCAACCGCCCGTGCGGCGACTGCCTGCACCGCGCCAGAGCGGGCCGAGGTAACGCATATCGTCGCACTCCAGCCCGTGGCGGCCGAGCAGCAGGCGGATCCGCTGTGGCGTGCGCACCACCAGTCCGTGCTGGCGCCAATGCGTGCGGTAAGGGCTGAACGGGTTGAGGCTGCTCAGCCACAGGTGGCCGCCCGGCATCAGCACGCGCTCGCACTCGTCCAGCAGTCGCTCCGCATCGCCCGCGGTCACATGCTGCAGCACGACCGCGTTGACGCTCTCGCTGGCCAGCGGCAGCGGCAGCGCACAGCGGGTGTCGCCGGCATAGCCCTGGCCCTGCCGGAACAGCCGCAGCCCGCGCCCGCCCAGCTGCGCATCCTCCAGCCAGGCCGCACTCGGTGCGATCCACAGCCAGGGCTGCGTCGGCAGGACAGACAGCTGCGGCAGCAGCAACTGCCGCTCCAGCACGCGCAAGGAGCCCGCCGGTTCAGTGTCGAACCACGGGGCCTGGCTCGCTTGACGGGTGCTCTGCAGCGCGGGCATGGTCCAATTCTATGCGACTGACTGCCCTGCCCGCATTTGCGGACAACTACATCTGGACGTTGATCGACGACGCTGGCGCCGCCGTGGTCGTCGATCCCGGCGATGCCGCGCCGGTGCTTGCGCTGGCCGATCAGGGCCTGCGCGTGGACACGATCCTGCTCACCCATCACCACGATGACCACATCGGTGGCGTGCCCGCGTTGCAGGCACGTTTTCCCGGTGTACGGGTCATCGCGCCCGTCGAGGAGCGCATCCCTGCAGCGACCGAGCGGGTCGGCGAAGGTGAACGCGTTCAGGCACTGGGCCGGACGTTCCACGTACTATCCGTGCCCGGGCATACCCGCAGCCACATCGCGTTTCACACTGCTGAACATCTTTTCAGCGGAGATTCGTTGTTCAGCCTGGGCTGTGGACGCCTGTTCGAAGGTACGCCGTCCCAGCTGCTGGCATCGATGCGCAAGCTGGGTACCTTGCCCGCGCAACTGCTGCTTTGTTGCGCCCACGAGTACACCGTGTCAAATGCCGTCTTCGCGCGGCATGTCGACCCCGCCAACGCTGCCCTGTGGCAGCGCCAAGAGGAGGCTTTGGCCATGCGCCGCGATGACCGTTCCACCCTGCCGGTAACCCTGGCCAACGAATTCGACTGCAATCCGTTCCTGCGTGTGCACACGGCGCCGATCCGCGCGGCAGTGTCGGCGCACCTGGGCCGCGACGTCGTTGACGACGTCGACGTCATGGCCGGTCTCCGGCACTGGAAAGACGGCTTCCGCGCATGATGCGCCGAAGTCTGCCGCTGGCCCTGGGCCTGGTCCTGGGGCTGGCCGGAACCGCCGGTGCCCAGTCGCTGGGCGCGGGCATCGGCCAGAACCTGGCCGCCGCGGCGGCCCTGCCGCTGGATCCGGCCGCGTTGCCGGCCGCGTCGGTCCGCAATGGCCAGGAGATCTTCTCCAGCTTCCGCGACGGCCTGGCCGAGCCCACCTGCAATGCCGAGGCCACCAGCCCGCGCTGGCAGAAGCAGTTCGCCCACGCCCCGTCGCGCCTGGCCAACCAGGATGACGATGCGCTGGTGCTGTTCGGCTACGTGGTTGAAGAGCTGCGCAAGGCCAACCTGCCTACCGAATTCGCACTGATCCCGTTCGTGGAAAGCGGCTACCGGCCCAATGCCCGCAATGGCAGCGGCCCGACCGGCCTGTGGCAGTTCATCGCCACCACCGCACGCAACCACCGCGTGCCCATGGCCAACGGCTACGACGGCCGCCTGTCGGCAGTCGATTCCACCCAGGCCGCAGTGCGCTACCTGAAGACCCTGCACGGCATGTTCGGCGGCGACTGGCGCCTGGCCACCATGGCCTACAACGCCGGTGAGTACCGCGTGTTGCAGTCCATGCGCAAGGCGGGCATGAACGCGCAGAACGCCAAGCCGTCGGCGCTGCCCGGCCTGTCGCCGGTCACCCATGCCTACGTCGAGAAGCTGCATGCCCTGGCCTGCGTGCTGGAAGACGTGGAAGACCAGCCGGGCGTGATGGCCTCGCTGGACCGCACCGTGCCGGTGCTGAAGGACCACACCCTGCCCGCCGGCACCAGCGTCCAGCAGTGGGCCGCACAGCGCGCCCTGGACCCGGCCAGGATCGCCCGCCTCAACCCCGCCCTGGCGGGCGGTGGCCGCGCCTCGTCGGGTACCACCCGCGTGCTGGCTCCTGTCTCGGCTGCCAATGCGACGGTGGCGGACACCGCATCCGCCCTGGTCGCCAGCGCTGCGCCAGTCGCCACCGCAGCACCGACGCCGCAGGTGGCCAAGACCGTCGCCGCGATCGCTGATCGTCCGCGCAGCCGCCGCCACACCGTGCGTGATGGCGAGTCGGCCTGGACCATCGCCCGCCGCTACGGCATGCCGGTCAAGGCCCTGTTGTCGCTGAACGGCCTGAGCGGCAGCAGCGTGCTGAAGCCGGGCGCCGTGCTGCGCGTGGAAGACTGAGTCCGGCGCGGCACCGCCGCGCCCTGCCCTGTTTCCTGCAGAGCCGAGCCCTTGCTCGGCTTTTTCATGCCTGCGCCCGGCAGACGCAGTCGAGCATGGCTCGACGCTACACATCGGCAGGCACAAAAAAAGGCCCGGCAGTGCCGGGCCTTTCTCATGGATGCAGCCGCAAGGCTTACAGGTTCGCCTCGGTGGTCTGGATCACGAACTTCTTGCGCATCGCCTCGATGTAGGCCTTGGCCGCGGCCATGCCATCGATCTGGCTCAGCTGTTCCTTCAGCTGCTTCTGCTGCTCTGCAGTCACTTCCTTGATGTCGCCCGGATTGACCTTGTTCACCGCGAACAGCAGCGCGTGGCCATTGACGTCGACCTTGCCATAGCTCGGCTTGCCTTCGGCCGGCACCGGCGCACTGAAGATCGCGCGGTTGATTTCCGGGGTCGGCACCGGCTGGCTGCGCGGCAGGCCCGGCATCGGGCTCAGCTGCAGCTTCTCGCTGGCGGCCAGCGACTGCAGGGTGGCACCCGCCTTCAGCTTGGCCAGGATCGCATCGGCCGCCTTGTCGCTGGCCTGGCGCTGGCGGTCAGCGCGGATCGCGGCGATCACCTGGTCACGAGCCTTGTCCAGCGGCAGGGCCTGTTCCGGGGTGTGCGCAGCCACGCGGATGACCACGCTGTGGTTGGTCGCGCCCCCCAGGGCGATCGGGTCACTGGCGGTACCGTCCTGCACCAGCACGTCGGAGAACGCCGCACGCAGCACGGCCGGGTCAGCCGCGATGCCACTGGCGGTCGCGCGGGTGATCGGGCCCAGCGTCTGCAGCGGCAGGTTCACTTCCTTGGCGGCAGCGGCCAGATCGCTCGGGCTCTTGTTGATGGCATCGACCAAGCGACCGGCCAGCTCGTTGAAGCCGCGCTCACCGTCGGCCTTCAGCTGTTCGGCGGCCAGCGTGTCACGCACTTCCTCGAACGACTTGCCCTGGCCACCGCGCACAGCGGCCACCTTGATGATGTGGTAACCGAACTCGGTCTTCACCGGGCCGATCACGTCACCGGCCTTGGCCGCAAACAGCGCGTCCTCGAACGGCTTCACCATCGCACCGCGCTCGACCCAACCCAGGTCACCGCCCTGGTCCTTGGAGCCCGGATCTTCCGAATTGGCCTTGGCCAGCGCGCCGAAATCGGCACCAGCGGCCTTGGCTTCGGCAGCGATCCTGTTCGCCTTGGCTTCTGCACCGTCACCGGTGATCAGGATGTGCGAGGCCTGGCGCTGCTCCGGCGAGGTGAACTTCGCCTTCTCGTCTTCATAGCGCTTGCGCAGGGTGGCTTCATCGGCCGCCGCCGGTGCCGGCAGGTTCGCGCCGTTGATCTCGACGTACTCCAGCGACACGCTCTCGGCCTGGCGGAAATCCTTGCCGTGGCTGTCGTACCACTGCTTGATCTGCTCATCGGTCACCGGCGCGGTATCGGCCGGTACGGGCGGCAACGCGGCCAGCTCGACGTCGCGGGTTTCGCCCAGCAGCTTCAACAGGCGCTCGGTCTCGGCCTGGGTGACGAAGCCGGAGCTCTGCAGGCCCGACGGAATCACCGACTGCTGCAGGCTCTCGCGCACCAGCTCCTGGAACTGGGTCGGCGTACGCGGCGGGTTGCCGCCGGCCAGGGCCAGGCGATAGTTGTTCTCGTTGAACTTGCCGTTCGAATCGAGGAATGCGGGCATGGTCGCGATGTACTCGCGCACCGCGCCGTCGCCGATCACCACGCCCGCCTGCTCACCGACCAGGCGCACGACCTGCTCGTCGATCAGCTGGTCGAGCACGGCCATCTTGTTCTCGGTGCTCTCGAACGCGCGCGGGTCGAAGTTGTCGCCCTGCTGCTGGCGCTCACGCATGCGCTCCTGCTCGAAACGCGTGCGGAAATCCTGCGAGCTGATCTCGTGGTGCTGCCACAGCATGCGCACCGGCCACCACGACGGCGCCGAACGCCACCAGGTCGGCGGCGCGGAAACCTTGGCCACGTTCTGTGCGCCAACGCCACCGAGGTAGCTGTTGTCGATCACGAACAGGAACGGAATCATCAGCAGCCCCAGGATCACAGTGACGATCCAGCCTGAGGTCTTGTCGCGGAGTTTCTGCAGCATGGTGAGGAATCACAAGGCCTTATTGGCGAGCCCGGCAGTGTAACCCGCTTCGCCGCAGGGACCAAAAGCAGCGCCAGCGCGGCCTGCGCCCACATCGGCAGGCATGCGCCATCCGCGTGTCGACCATTTCCACCATGGCGCAAAGAAAAAGCCCCCGGCTTGCGCCGAGGGCTTTTGAAGTTGGCGGAGCGGACGGGACTCGAACCCGCGACCTCCGGCGTGACAGGCCAGCATTCTAACCAGCTGAACTACCGCTCCGCGCTTGAACTTTGCAGGCGCCCAGTATATCCGAAGACTCCCTGGAAACCCAGCCCGATGAACACTTTTTTCAAAGTTTTTTCACAGGGACTTAAGAATTCTGCAATGGCGGAGCGGACGGGACTCGAACCCGCGACCTCCGGCGTGACAGGCCAGCATTCTAACCAGCTGAACTACCGCTCCGTTCTTGCAAAAACCTTTTCGCCTTCCTTCCGAACCTGTCGGTGAGAAGACAAGGCCCCCAGCTTCAGGCCGGGGGCCTCGATGTAGTGGCGGAGCGGACGGGACTCGAACCCGCGACCTCCGGCGTGACAGGCCAGCATTCTAACCAGCTGAACTACCGCTCCGCGTTGTTACCTTTTTTGCTTTCAGCCGGCCTGGACCGGGAGAAAACAAAGCCTCCAGCTTTTGGCCGGAGGCCTCGTTGAATGGCGGAGCGGACGGGACTCGAACCCGCGACCTCCGGCGTGACAGGCCAGCATTCTAACCAGCTGAACTACCGCTCCACACTCAAACTTTTACCGCGGTGCTGTGGTGGGTGCTGAGGGTTTCGAACCCCCGACCCTCTCCGTGTAAAGGAGACGCTCTACCGCTGAGCTAAGCACCCCAGCGAGCCGCTTAGTTTACAGCATCCTTCAGGGCCTTACCAGCCTTGAACGACGGATTCTTCGAAGCAGCGATCTTGATGGTGTCGCCGGTCTTCGGGTTGCGGCCGGTGCGGGCAGCACGGTCGCGGACCTGGAAGGTACCGAAGCCAACCAGGGTGACCGCATCGCCGTCCTTCAGCGCCTTGGTGACGGCAGCAACGACGGCATCGACAGCGCGGCTGGACTCGGCCTTGGTCAGGTCTGCAGCTTCAGCAACGGCATCGATCAATTCGGTCTTGTTCATTCTCTACAACTCCTTTGGCGGTGGGTTCCGCTTATTCGACAGGGAAGCAACCGCACGCGCTCTGCATGCGGCCGCCATGTGGAAACGGTTCGCCGAATTCAGCGATCGCCAGACTGCGATCACTCATTCGCGAGTGCTGCTTTTATACCAGTGGCCCTACCCCCACGCAAGCTGGAAAGCCAGCAACGACGCGGGTTTCGGGCCATTGGACAGCGCGCGTCAATGCTTGACGCGCGCGTTTCCACTCGGTTTGGCCTTGCTGCGCACCGTGACACGTTGCGCACTCTTGCGCGCCTTCTTCGGTGCCAACGGACGCTCCAGCGCCAGGTCCAGGACTTCTTCGATGTACTTCACCGGCACGATCTCCAGATCGCGGGTGACGTTGGCCGGGATGTCGGCCAGGTCCTTGCGGTTCTCCTCGGGAATGATGACCGTGCGGATTCCGCCACGCAGTGCGGCCAGCAGCTTCTCCTTCAGTCCACCGATGGCCGTGACGCGACCACGCAGGGTGATTTCGCCGGTCATCGCCACGTCGGCACGCACCGGCACCTTGGTCAGCATCGATACCAGCGAGGTGACCATCGCCGCGCCGGCACTCGGGCCGTCCTTCGGCGTAGCGCCATCGGGCACATGCAGGTGCACGTCGTGCTTCTGCAGGAAGTCGCTGTCGATGCCGAAGCCGACGGCGCGCGAACGCACCACCGACAGCGCCGCTGAAGCCGATTCCTTCATCACGTTGCCGAGCTGGCCGGTCAGGATCAGCTGGCCCTTGCCCGGCACCAGCGTCGATTCGATCTGCAGCAGATCGCCACCCACCTCGGTCCAGGCCAGGCCGGTGACCAGGCCGATCTCGTTCTCTTCCTCGGCACGGCCGAAGTCGAAGCGACGCACGCCCAGGTACTTGTCCAGGTTCTTGCTGGACACGCTCACCAGCGCCTTCTTCTTCGCGCCCTTCTTCGCCTTCACCGGCTGCGGGCCGGCCAGCGCGATCTCCTTCACCACCTTGCGGCAGATCTTGGCGATCTCGCGTTCCAGGTTGCGCACGCCCGACTCGCGCGTGTAGTAGCGCACGATGTCCTGGATGGCGTCACTGCCGATCTCCAGCTCTTCCGGCTGCAGGCCGTTGGCCTTGACCTGCTTGGGCACCAGGTAACGGGTGGCGATGTTGAGCTTCTCATCCTCGGTGTAGCCGGGGATGCGGATCACTTCCATGCGGTCCAGCAGCGGACCGGGAATGTTGAGCGAGTTCGAGGTGGCCACGAACATCACTTCAGACAGGTCCAGGTCCACTTCCAGGTAGTGGTCGTTGAACGCGTTGTTCTGCTCAGGGTCGAGCACTTCCAGCAACGCCGAGGACGGATCGCCGCGGAAGTCCATCGACATCTTGTCGATCTCGTCGAGCACGAACAGCGGGTTCTTGCTGCCGACCTTGTTGAGGTTCTGCACGATGCGGCCCGGCATCGAACCGACGTAGGTGCGACGGTGGCCACGGATCTCGGCCTCGTCACGCACGCCGCCCAGCGACATGCGCACGAACTTGCGGTTGGTGGCCTTGGCGATGGACTGTCCCAGCGAGGTCTTGCCCACGCCCGGCGGCCCGACCAGGCACAGGATCGGGCCCTTCATCTGCTTCACGCGCGACTGCACCGCCAGGTATTCAAGGATGCGTTCCTTGACCTTCTCCAGCCCGTAGTGATCGGCATCGAGGGTGTCCTGCGCCACCTTCAGGTCCTTGCGCACCTTGCTGCGCTTCTTCCACGGCACGCCCAGCAACCACTCCAGGTAGTTGCGCACGACCGCCGCTTCGGCCGACATCGGCGACATCTGCTTGAGCTTGTTCAGCTCGTTGCGCGCCTTGGCTTCAACGGCCTTCGGCATGCCGGCCTCGGCGATCTTGCGCGCCAGCTCTTCCAGCTCGCCAGGCGCATCGTCCAGGTCACCCAGTTCCTTCTGGATGGCCTTCATCTGTTCGTTGAGGTAGTACTCGCGCTGGCTCTTCTCCATCTGCGACTTCACGCGGCCGCGGATGCGCTTCTCCATCTGCTGCACGTCGATCTCGCCGTCGACCAGGCCGACCAGCATCTCCAGGCGGTCACCGACGGCCAGCGTTTCCAGCAGGCGCTGCTTGTCGGCCAGGCGCACGCTGATGTGCGCGGCGATGGTGTCGGCCAGGCGCGCCGGCTCATCGATGCCCGACAGCGTCTGCAGCAGTTCCGGCGGCAGCTTGCGGTTGGTCTTCACGTACTGCTCGAACAGCGACATCAGCGAGCGGGCGATCGCCTCGACCTCGCGCGCTTCGCGCTCGTCGCTGGCGTCGATCTCCACGGCCTGGCCGTGCAGCGAGCCGTTGCGCTCGTCAACGTGGGTGACCTGCACGCGCGACAGGCCTTCGACCAGCACCTTGATGGTGCCGTCGGGCAGCTTCAGCAGCTGCAGCACCTGCGCCAGCGTACCGACCTGGTAGAGGTCGGCCGCATGCGGGTCGTCGGTTTCGGCCGACTTCTGCGCCAGCAGCAGGATGCGCTTGTCCGCCTCCATTGCCTGTTCGAGCGCGTGCATGGACTTGTCACGGCCGACGAACAGCGGAATGACCATGTGCGGGAACACCACTACGTCGCGCAGCGGCAGGACCGGCAGGTCGAGGGTTTCACTTGGGGAACGGGCCATGGGGGCTCCAGGGAAGGGGGAAAACCGCCTCCGGGAGGGCATCTTCCGGAGACAAAAAAAGCCGATGGCCCCGTTATGGGGCCATCGGCTTTCAGATGCAAGGCATTCCTTGAAAATCCTTTCCAATCAACAACCTGGAAGGATCACTCGGCGCCTGCGGCCTTCTGTTCAGGGACCGCCGGGGTCTGGTAGATCAGGTACGGCTCGGACTTGTGCTCGATCACCGATTCGTCCACCACCACCTTGCTGACGTTTTCCTGCGACGGCAGGTCGTACATGGTGTCCAGCAGGACCGATTCGACGATGGTGCGCAGGCCACGGGCACCGGTCTTGCGCTTGAGCGCCTTCCTGGCGATGGCCGACAACGCGTCCGGACGGAACTCCAGCTCGACGTTCTCCATCTCGAACAGCTTCTTGAACTGCTTGGTGATGGCGTTCTTCGGCTCGGTCAGGATCTTGATCAGGGCCGGCTCGTCCAGCTCCTCCAGGGTCGCCACCACCGGCAGGCGGCCGACGAACTCCGGAATCAGGCCGAACTTGATCAGGTCTTCCGGCTCGACTTCGGCCAGCACCTTGCCCACTTCCTGCTTGCGCTCGCTGCTCTTCACCTTGGCGCCGAAGCCGATGCTGCCGACGTCGGTGGAACGGGCCTGGATCACCTTGTCCAGCCCGGCGAACGCGCCGCCGCAGATGAACAGGATGTTCTTGGTGTCCACCTGCAGGAATTCCTGCTGCGGATGCTTGCGCCCGCCCTGCGGCGGAACGCTGGCCACGGTGCCTTCGATCAGCTTCAGCAGGGCCTGCTGCACGCCTTCGCCGGACACATCGCGGGTGATCGACGGGTTCTCGCTCTTGCGCGAGATCTTGTCGATTTCATCGATGTAGACGATGCCCTGCTGTGCCTTCTCGACGTCGTAGTCGCACTTCTGCAGCAGCTTCTGGATGATGTTCTCCACGTCCTCGCCCACGTAACCGGCTTCGGTCAGCGTGGTGGCGTCGGCCATGGTGAACGGCACGTTGAGCAGGCGGGCCAGGGTTTCGGCCAGCAGCGTCTTGCCCGAACCGGTCGGGCCGACCAGCAGGATGTTCGACTTCGCCAGTTCGACGTCGTCGTTCTTCTGCCGGCTCTCGATGCGCTTGTAGTGGTTGTACACGGCCACGGCCAAGGTGCGCTTGGCGCGGTTCTGGCCGATCACGTACTGGTCGAGGACCTCGAGGATCTCGCGCGGCTTGGGCAGCGAACTGCGCGCCGACTGCGCCTTTTCCTCAAGTTCCTCACGGATGATGTCGTTGCACAGCTCCACGCACTCATCGCAGATGAATACGCTCGGACCCGCAATCAGCTTGCGCACTTCATGCTGGCTCTTGCCGCAGAAAGAGCAGTAGAGGATCTTGCCGGTGTCCGTGGAACGACCTTGGCGGTCTTCGCTCATGCTTCGCTTACCCAGTTACCCCACCCGCTGAACGGGGGTTCGATTCGAGAATAGCACAGGGCCGAGGGGACACCAGTCCCGCCCGACCCTGCAGGAACGGGGCCTCCCTGGCCCCGTGAAGGCCGGTCAACCGGCCTGGATCGACTCATCCGGACGACGCTCCAGGACCTGGTCGACCAGACCGTAGGCCTGCGCCTCGAAGGCGCTCTTGAAGTTGTCGCGCTCGGTGTCGCGGGCGATCGTCTCCAGCGACTGGCCGGTGTGCTTGGCCAGGATCTCGTTCAGGCGCGAACGCAGGGTCAGGATCTCACGCGCGTGGATGTCGATGTCGGTGGCCTGGCCCTGGTAGCCGCCCAGCGGCTGGTGGATCATCACACGCGAGTTCGGCAGCGCATAGCGCTTGCCGGCTTCGCCCGCGGCCAGCAGCAGGGCGCCCATCGAGGCGGCCTGGCCGATGCAGGTGGTGCTCACATTCGGCTTGATGTACTGCATGGTGTCGTAGATCGCCATGCCGGCGGTGACCACGCCACCCGGCGAGTTGATGTAGATGTTGATGTCCTTTTCCGGGTTCTCCGATTCCAGGAACAGCAACTGCGCCACCACCACGTTGGCCATGTGATCGTCGATCGGGCCCACGAGGAAGATCAGGCGCTCCTTCAACAGGCGCGAATAGATGTCGTAGGCACGCTCGCCGCGGCTGGTCTGCTCGACCACCATCGGAACCAGGTTCAGGGCTTTGGTTCGGTTGTCCATTACGTGAGGTACCTATCTTGGGGGGCAACAACCCCGCGCCGGCAAAGGCGCGGGGCATCCGGTGATCCGCCGGCTTACTGGCGGATCGCGTCCTGGAACGACAGCTTCTCTTCGGTGTGCTGGGCACGCTCGGCGATCCAGTCGATCACCTGCTCTTCCATCACACGGTTCTGCAGGCCAGACATCAGCTGGGGGTCGTTGCGGTACATCTCAATGACCTGCTCCGGCTCTTCGTAGGTCGAGGCGATCAGACGCATCGTTTCGTTCAGGCGCTTGGCTTCCAGGCGCAGGTCGTTGATGCGGGCCACTTCACCGACCAGCAGGCCGACCAGCACGCGCTTGGCGGCGGCGTCCTTGAAGCCTTCGTGGGCATCGGCCGGGATCTCGCCGACGTTCTGGCCGTTGCGGCGCAGCTGCTCGACCTGCTGGGCCAGCATGGCGCGGGCTTCGTTCTCGACCAGGCGCGGCGGCATTTCCACCGACGAGTAGGCCGCGATCAGCTGCTCGCCCACTTCGCGGCGCAGGCGGTTCATCAGCGCGCCCTTCAGCTCACGCTCCAGATTGGCACGGATGTCGCTGCGGAACTGCTCGACGTCGCCCCCCTTCACGCCGAAGCTCTTGATGAAGGCTTCGTCGACCGCCGGCACGACCGGCTCGGACACTTCGGCAACCTTGACGGTGACCTGCACGGTCTTGCCGGCCAGCACCGGCACGCGCCAGTCAGCCGGGAACTCGACGTCCAGGGTCTTCTCTTCGCCCTTGGCCAGGCCGACCAGGCCCTTTTCGATGGTGTCGAACATCATGCCCTGGCCGAGCACGATCGAACCCTTCTCGGTGCCCTCGGCCGGCAGGCGCTCTTCGCCGGCCTGCGACCAGGTTTCCACCGCGACCAGGTCACCGTCCTGCGCGCCACGGCTGACCGGGGCCCAGGTGCGACGCTGGTTCTGCAGGTTCTCGATCATCTGGTCGATGTCGGCGTCGGTGATCTCGGCGGTGTGGCGCACGACGGTCAGCTTGCTGACGTCGATGTCGCCGAAGTCCGGCACCACTTCCACGGTGGCCACGAAGGAGAACTCACCCTCGTCGCCCTTGTCGATGCGCGGGCTGCCGACGACGCGCAGGTCGTGCTCGCGCACGGCCGCGTCGAAGGTCTCGCGCAGCAGGCCGTCCAGCGCCTCGCCACGGACCTGCGCGCCGAAGCGCTGCTCGATCACCTTGGCCGGCACCTTGCCCGGACGGAACCCCTTGATGCGGGTGGTACGGGCGATTTCGCCCAGGCGGCCGGCGATGTGGCTCTGCAGACGCTCTTCCGGCAGCGAGAAGCTCAGGCGGCGTTCCAGGTTGCCGGTGGATTCGATCGAAGCTTGCATGTTGACTCCTGCCACCGGTGGCCCAGGCCCCCGGCTCGATGATTGGGATGAAACGGTTGTTAGGACACGACGTCTGGGACGCGCCTGCTTGCCGCAGCCCTTTAGTTTCGCCCAATTC
Organism: Stenotrophomonas sp. YJH_SMC_131; assembly: GCF_059367975.1. Classification (NCBI taxonomy): domain Bacteria; kingdom Pseudomonadati; phylum Pseudomonadota; class Gammaproteobacteria; order Lysobacterales; family Lysobacteraceae; genus Stenotrophomonas; species Stenotrophomonas sp. YJH_SMC_131. Next base: position 150,528 of record NZ_JCAFRJ010000009.1, read on the forward strand.
GGCCTGCACTGCCAGCGCGTGCCGGTCAAGGGGGCGCCGATGGCCCGATCAGGGCGGGGACAGGCCGGCACTGGTGCGAAAGGGGGGACTCGAACCCCCACGCCTTGCGGCACTGGAACCTAAATCCAGGGCGTCTACCAATTCCGCCACTTTCGCGTGGCCGGCACAGGTGTTCATTGTCGCAGGCGGCGACTGGAATCGGAAGGCCTGCACAAAGCTGAATCCACTACGCTCCGCGCCATCGCTGCATCGCGGCCAGCCCGGCGGGTGCGCGACCCGCCGGGCTGGCCGCAGCCTACTGCTGCGGTACCGTGCGGGCCGGCGCCGCGCCTGAGCCCGGGTCGACGGCCGCATCCACCTTCCGGACCTCCACGCCCCCATCGTCGGTGCGACGCAGGGCCACCGACGCCGGCGCAGCCCTGCGCACATCCACCGAACCGTCCGCATTGCGCTGTACGTCCACCGCGCCGGGCAGGACCTCCCCCTCCGCGGGCCGGGCCGGCCGCAACTGCATGGCGTCGTCGATCTGGCGCGCCGGAATGCGCTCTGCGCCCGGATCACGCTCGACAGCCTGCGCGGGATCATTGCCCGGCGTGCAGGCCGCCAGTGCCATCAACGCGAAGGGAATCCACACCGTGCCGTGCAATCGAGTGATCTCAGCCATCAACATCTTCCTTCCTGCATGCGCCATCGGCGCGGAAGATCTATTGGGTGCGATGCAGGACGCCATGCGGTGAGAAGCAGTGCACAGCATTGAAAACACTGATGACGCGTATGCCCCTGATTTCAGCACTGCTTCAGTAGATCCACGCCATGCGTGGATGAAGCGCAACCCGGCGTGCGGGCAAGAAAAAAGCCACCTGGATGACCAAGTGGCTTTCGTCTGGTGGGCTGTCAAGGATTCGAACCTTGGACCTATTGATTAAGAGTCAACTGCTCTACCAACTGAGCTAACAGCCCGAAATCGGGGCGCGAATTATGACCCGATCCGCTCGGTGGGTGCAAGCACTTTCTTCAACATCGTTGAAACCAGCACTGCGATCCCGATGCGTTGCAGATCCACGCCAGGCGGGGCCCTGCAACGTGTGGCCCATTGAAACGAAAGGGTCACACCTATAAGAAAAAAGCCACCTGGCGTACCAGGTGGCTTCCGTCTTGGTGGGCCGTCAAGGATTCGAACCTTGGACCTATTGATTAAGAGTCAACTGCTCTACCAACTGAGCTAACGGCCCGTGGAACTCAGACGCACATTGTAGCGTGCTTTCTGTTTATTGCAATACCGTTTCGGCTGCGCCGATGCGGTTGAATCAGTGGGGTGGCTGAGGGGATTCGAACCCCCGACCACCGGAATCACAATCCGGTACTCTAACCAACTGAGCTACAGCCACCACTGAAACTTTCGCTCCACCGCCGATACCGCCAGCACTGGAACCTTGAAACCTTGCCTGGAGACTGTCACCGAAGTTCCGGTCCGCCGAAGCGAGTCCGATATTCTGGTGGAGTCTTTACGCTTTTGCAAGCACTTCTTCACATCCGCCGATGCGATCCCGCTGTCCCGCCAATGGCGCGCCCGACAGGAATCGAACCTGTAACCGCCGGCTTAGAAGGCCGGTGCTCTATCCAGTTGAGCTACGGGCGCCCGAACCGGAACGGTGTCCAATCCGACGTGACGTGGGATTGGTCGGGGTAGAGGGATTCGAACCCCCGACATCCTGCTCCCAAAGCAGGCGCGCTACCAGACTGCGCTATACCCCGGTCTTGCAATCCCCTCGGGTCAGGCCCGGGGAGTTGGTCATTGTCGCCAAGCGCGTTGGGAACTGTCAACGAAGGATGCGCAGTTCCGCGGCCTGCCACAACGCCGAAAGCAGTCATCGGCTATGCTCACGCCCATCGGCCGGATGGCCGTCCTGACCCTCATTCGCACGGAGAACACGCATGCGCAGCGGCAACCCGGCTCTTTCCGAGTCGACCTTCCTCGACCTCGCCAGCGGTTCGGTGGTGACCAGCCCCGACCAGGCAATGACCCTCAACGGCACCGTCAACAAGACCGGTTTCCTGCTGCTGTTGACCGTGCTGACGGCCGCTTTCGCCTGGAACCAGACCATCGACGACTACGGCCAGGTCATGGCCGGAGCCAGGTTGTATGCCATGGGCGGCGCCATCGGCGGCCTGGTGCTGGCGCTGATCACCATCTTCAAGAAGGAATGGTCGCCGGTCACCGCGCCGATGTATGCGCTGGTGGAAGGCGTGTTCCTCGGCGCCATCTCGGCCCTGTTCAACGCCAAGTTCCCGGGCATCGTGTTCCAGGCCGTGCTGCTGACCTTCGGCACCCTGTTTGCGCTGCTGTTCGCGTACCGCAGCGGCGTGATCAAGGCCACCGAGAACTTCAAGTTGGGCGTGGTCGCCGCCACCGGCGGCATCGCCCTGCTCTACCTGGCCTCGTTCGTGCTGGGCTTCTTCAACATCAACGTGCCGGTGATCCACGACTCCAGCTGGCTGGGCATCGCCTTCAGCCTGTTCGTGGTGGTCGTGGCGGCGCTGAACCTGGTGCTGGACTTCGACTTCATCGAAACCGGCGTGGCCCAGCGCGCGCCGAAGTACATGGAGTGGTATGGCGCATTCGGCCTGATGGTGACCCTGGTCTGGCTGTATGTGGAGTTCCTGCGCCTGCTGTCGAAGATCCAGCAGCGCTGAGTCCAGCCACGCCGAGAGAGACAAGCCGCGATCCGCAAGGGTCGCGGCTTTTTTGTAGAGTCGAGCAAGCCCACACGTCCCCTGCCCCCATGCCCGACACCTTCCACAGCTACCGCCCGGCAGAGGGCCACCGTCTGCCGCATGACCCGTTCAACGCCATCATCGGCCCGCGCCCGATCGGCTGGATTTCCAGCCGCGACGCACAGGGCACGTTGAACCTGGCGCCCTACAGCTTCTTCAACGCCTTCAACTACACCCCGCCGATCATCGGCTTCTCCAGCCAGGGCCGCAAAGACTCGCTGCGCAACATTGAAGCCACCGGTGAATTCGTGTGGAACCTGGCCACCTTCGACCTGGCCGAGGCGATGAACGAAAGCTGCCGTGCGGTCGCGCCGGATGTCGACGAGTTCGTCCTTGCCGGCCTGACGCCACTGGCCTCAACGCAGGTCACACCGCCCCGCGTGGCACAGAGCCCGGTAAGCATGGAATGCCGCTGCACGCAGATCGTCCGCCTGCGAGATGCCGCCGGCCAGGACACCAACGGCTGGCTGGTGCTGGGCGAAGTCGTGACGGTGCATATCGATGAACGGCTGCTGGTCGATGGCATCTACGACACCGCTGCGGCGGCCCCGATCCTGCGCGGCGGCGGGCCTGCCGACTACTTCCGCATCGGTGCCGGACAGCGCTTCCGCATGTTCCGCCCGACCTGACGTTCAACCGGTTACGACCGCGCCAGCAGCGCCGGCATCGACGACGCCAGCAATGCGATGCCCGACGCGGTCAACAGGCTCAGTACGATCTGCCGGAAGCGCGCCTCGCTGATGCCGATGTAGACGCGCGCACCCAGCAGGGTCGGCACCAGCATCGCCGGCGCCACGATGGCGAAGTACGGCAGCATCTGCCGGCTCACCAGGCCGCTGCCGACATAGGTGGCCATGGTCACTGCCAGCATCGCCAGGTTGAAGTTCTGGATGACCGCGCGCTGCTCGTCCTTGCCGAAGCCACGCAGCGTGCTCCACAGCGTCGGCACCGGTCCGGCGAAACCGCCGATGCCGCTGAGCACCCCACCTGCCATGCCGGCGATCGCGTCACCGATGCGACCACCCACGCGGATCGGCGGCAATGATCGCGCCATCAGCATCACCGGGCACCACAGCGCAAGGAAGCCGCCCAGCAGCGCCTTGAACCAGTCCATGTCCAGGTGTGGCAGTACCATCACGCCGAGCGGAATGCCCGCCAGGCCGCCCAGCACGAACGGCAGCAGCAGGCGCAGGTTGAAGCCACGCCGCACGGTGAACACGGCCACCAGCTGACCGACCAGCGCGCCGAACACCGACAGCGCAGCGGCCAGTCGCGGCTCCAGCCCCCATGCCCAGAACGACATCGCTACCATCCCGAAGGCGAAACCGGTCAGGCCCTGTACGAATCCGGCGACGATCGCGCCAAGCGCGACCAGCAGATACACCGACTCCATCATCACCCCGGCTGCAACCGCGCGACTACCCTGCCGCGCTCACCTGTGCAGCGTAGTGCGCCGCGAGATGCTCGACCAGCGCACGCACCTTGGGCGCCAGTGCACGTGCATGCGGGTACAGCGCGAAGTAGCGTCGCTGGCCCGCATGCCAGGCCGGCAGCACGCGGATCAAACGACCGGCGCGCAGATCCTCCTGCACGGTGAAGGCGGTGAACAGGCTGATGCCCATGCCGGCCAGCGCGGCGGCGTACAGTGCGGGCGTGGCATCCACGCGCAGGCGCTGCCCGGCTTCGATGCTCGCGGTTGCGCCGCGCGGCCCCTGCAACTGCCAGGGCGGCATTGCTGGCGTGGGACTGAAACCCAGCAGCGTGTGATGAGCCAGGTCCGCTGCCTGCCGCGGCAGTCCGTGGTGTGCCAGGTAGGCCGGTGCGGCGACCAGGATGCGCGGGCAGCTGGCCAGCTCGCGCGCGACCAGCTGGCTGTCCGGCAGTGAAGCCGCGATGCGCAGGGCCAGGTCGAAACCACCACCGACCACATCGACCAGCTGGTCATCGGCCGACAGGTCCAGCGTGACCTGGGGGTAACGCTGCAGGAATGACGGCAGCCAGTGCGGCAGCTCCTGGCTGGCCACCACCTGCGGCACGCTGATCCTCACGCTTCCACTGGGCTGCGCCTGCCCGGCACGGGCACGGTCGTCGGCTTCCTGCAGGCGGTCCAGCAGCGTTGCCGCCTCACGGTAGTAGTCGCGCCCGGCCTCGGTCAACGACAGCCGGCGGCTGTTGCGATCGAGCAGGCGCACCTGCAGGTGTTCTTCCAGCTGCCGCAGTTGCCGCGACATCGCCGAGTGGGTGGTACCGAGGCGCTCGGCTGCCGCGGTGAAGCTGCCCGCATCGACGATGGCGCGCAGTGCACGCAGGGCAGCGAAGTGATCCATCGGCGGGCAGCTCCACGTGGCGGAGCCCGCGGCATGCGGGCCCCGCCAGCTTATCAAGCGCCGTCGCCGGCCTTGCGCACCGGCAGTGCCAGGATCGCGTCAGTCGTCATGACATCGCCGAAGGCGTCCTCGATCTGGGCCAGAGCGGCTTCATGCAGCGTGCGATGGCCGATGCGCCGGCCGCCAGCCAGGTCCAGGTCACGGCTGGCGCTGGCATCGGACGAGACGATCACCCGGTAACCACGGGGCGCGGCCGCCGCGTCGCGCGCGGCACCAGCCACGCAGGCATGGGTCTGCAGGCCGGTGACGATCAGGGTGTCGATGCCGGCGTTCTTCAGCAGCGGGTCGAGCACGGTGGAGGACGCGCCGGCGAACACGCTGACATTGTCCTTCTGCACCACGGTCTCGCCCTGGCGCGGCTGCAGGTCGCGATGGAAGGCAGCATTGACGCTGCCCTGTGCGAACAGCGGCGCACCCGCCGGCAGCACGTGCTGCACATGGATCACGCGGATGCCATGAGCATCGGCGAATTCGACCACCCGCTTCGCCTGCCGCAGCGCGGCCACGCCATCGGGAATGACCATGCGGCCACCGGCAAAGCCCGGTGCGGCCGTGGCATCGAAGTACTCATTCTGGAAGTCGATGACCAGCACGGCGGTCTTTGCCGCATCCAGCGAGGTCGCGACCGGCGCGCCAGCCATGTGGCGGATGGTGGGATGGGCCGGCTCGGCGGCGGCGACCGGGGCGGTGGTGGCCATGCCGATCAGGCTGGCCAGGCCGAAGGCGGTGAGGTTCATGTTCGAGCTCCAGTGCGTTGGGAAGTGGGCACAGGATGCGGAGCGCATGACGCACGAACCAGCCGCGTAGCGGCACATGATCTGTGCAATGTACGCACAGACAATTTCCATGTAGAGCCACCCCATGGGTGGCTGCGGACCAAGGCCCCGTCATTCCACGCACGGCGTGGATCTACCGGGCCGGCCCACAACGCAACGGGGCGCCCGAAGGCGCCCCGCTGTGGATCCAACCGAGGTCGGCCGGCCGCTTACAGGCGGTTGGCGATGGCCTGGGCAAAGCTCATGGTGGTGCCGGTGCCGCCCAGGTCGCCGGTCAGCGAATCCTTGGCTTCCATGGTCGCCACGATGGCCTTGCGCAGGCGCTCGGCGTTTTCCGGCTGGCCGACATGGTCCAGCATCTGCGCGGCTGCCAGCAGCAGCGCGCACGGATTGGCCTTGCCCTGGCCGGCGATGTCCGGCGCGGTGCCGTGCACGGCTTCGAAGATCGCCGCGTCCTTGCCGATGTTGGCACCCGGGGCCAGGCCCAGGCCGCCGACGAGACCGGCGCACAGGTCGGAGATGATGTCGCCGAACAGGTTGGTGGTGACGATCACATCGAACTGTTCCGGACGCATCACCAGCTGCATGCAGCAGTTGTCGACGATCATTTCCTGGAACTCGATCTCCGGGTACTGTGCGGCGACTTCACGGGCGACGTTCAGGAACAGGCCCGAGGTCGACTTGATGATGTTGGCCTTGTGCACGGCAGTGACCTTCTTGCGGCCAGTGCTCTTGGCCAGCTCGAAGGCGTAGCGCACGATGCGCTCGGAGCCCTTGCGGGTGATGCGGGTGCCGGAGAAGGCGGTTTCGCCGTCGGCCGACACTTCCTGGCCTTCGGCCAGGTAGGCACCTTCGGTGTTCTCACGGACGGTGATCAGGTCGACGTTGTCGAAACGCGACTTGGTGTTCGGGAAGGTGTGGGCCGGACGCACGTTGGCGTACAGGTCGAAGTGGCGGCGCAGGCTGACGTTGATCGAGGTGAAGCCACCACCGACCGGGGTGGTCAGCGGGCTCTTCAGCGCGACCTTGTTGCGCGCGATCGATTCCAGGGTCACTGCCGGCATCAGGTCGCCGTGCTTTTCCAGGGCCACCAGGCCGGCGTCGGCGTCTTCGTACTCCAGGCCAGTCTTGAGCTGGTCGAGCACGAACAGGGTGGCGTCCATGATTTCCGGGCCAATGCCGTCGCCGCGGATGACCGTAATTTTCTGCGTCATTGATCGATGTTCCGAACAGGGGGAAAAACGCCGTCCGGACGTGCCCGGAAACGCCGGCGCAAAGGAAGTTTCACCGGCAATTATGCCTGAGCCGGGGCCGAGGTCCCAAATAGACCATGGTCCCAGTGCCCGGCCCAGGCAGAATTGCCCGCGCATTCCGCCTTATCCCCGCGCCTGCCGGCGCGCCCCCTTGAACAACAAGGGGGCTCCTGGGCTGTTGGATCGTGGGAAGGCCCCTCGCGGGTGCGGTAGTGCCGGCCGCTGGCCGGCAACCCCGGCCATGCCGGATTCAGGGAATACCGGCCAGCGGCCGGCACGCCCCTCAGTGCTCGTGCGCTGCCGGGGCGGCGGCGCCACCTTCAAGCTGGTCGAGGAAGTCGACCGCGCGGCGCAGGTGCGGGATCACGATCGATCCGCCCACCACCAGGCCGACCGAGAAGGTCTCGAAGAACTCCTCGCGGGTCACGCCGGCGTCCTTGCACTGGGCCACGTGATAGCTGATGCAGTCGTCGCAGCGCAGCACCATCGAGGCCACCAGGCCCAGCAGCTCCTTGGTCTTCACGTCCAGCGCGCCGGCCTGGTAGGTCTGCGTGTCCAGCGCGAAGAAGCGGCGCACCACCTGGTTCGGCTCACCCAGGATCCGCTCGTTCATGCGCTTGCGGAACTCGGTGAACTCGGCGATGCGGTCCTTGCTGCCGTCGTCGGCCGCGCTCATGCCTGGCCCTGCCCGGCCAGCAGCGGCTCGAGCTTGCCTTCACGGTGCAGGGCCATCATGTCGTCGTAGCCGCCGACATGGACGTCGCCGACGAAGATCTGCGGCACGCTGGTGCGGCGGGTCAGCGCCATCATCTTCTCGCGCTCGGCCGGGTCCAGGTCGATGCGGACCTCGGTCCACTGCTGGCCCTTGCTCTTCAGGAAGTTCTTGGCGGCCACGCAGTACGGGCAGACGGCGGTGGAATAGATGGTGATGGCGGGGGCACCGCCGGCGGTCTGGGCTGTCACGGGAAACTCCACGATGGATCGACGGTCTACATATGGTACCGGTGCGCTGGAATTTCCACGCCACGGCCGCAACACTGTGGATTAACGAATGGTTGCCCCCCGCCCTGCCACGCTTGGCGCGCCCCGCCCGAGGAACTCCTGCTTGCGAGCCCTGCTGCTGACTACCGCCGTCACCCTGGCCCTGGCCATGCCGCTGGCCCAGGCCCAGGAGAAGCTGCCCGACATCGGCTCCTCGGCCGGCGAGCTGCTGACCCCGGCCCGCCAGGCCGAGTACGGCGCGATGATGCTGCGCGAGCTGCGCAACTACGGCTACCTGCTGGAAGATCCGCTGGTCAACGACTGGCTGCAGACCATGGGCACCCGTCTCGGCTCCAACAGTGACCAGCCACGGCAGCCGTACACCTTCTTCGTGATGAACGACCGCCAGATCAACGCGTTCGCCACGCTGGGCGGCTACATCGGGGTCAATGCCGGCCTGGTGCTGACCGCCGAGCGCGAGGACGAGGTCGCTGCGGTGCTGTCCCACGAAATCGCCCACGTCACCCAGCAGCATGTGCTGCGCGGCGTCGAGCGCGCCCAGCGTGACCAGATCCCGATCCTGCTGGGCATGCTGGCGGCGGTGGTGGCCGCCCAGGCCAGCAACAGCACGTCGTCCGGCAACGCGACGATGGCCGCGATCAGCTCGGGCATGGGCCTGATGCAGCAACGGCAGATCAACTACACCCGCTCCAACGAGTCCGAGGCCGACCGCCTGGGCATCCGCACCCTGTCGCGCAGCGGCTACGACGTGGATGCCATGGCCGGCTTCTTCGAACGGATGTCGGCGGCCATGCGTGGCAACGAAGGGGGCTACAGCGTGCCCGAGTTCCTGCGCACCCACCCGGTCAACATCACCCGCATCAGCGAAGCCAAGGCCCGCGCCGAGCAGATGAAGAAGGATACGGTGCTGCTGACCACCAGCACCCCCACCGGCGAGCGCAAGGAGCGGGTGGACCCGGCCGATCCCAGCCTGGGCGAGCCGCTGCTGCGCGGCAACAACCCGCTGCTGCCCAGCAGTGTGCTGCGCCTCCCGATCGGCCAGCTCAACCGTGGCGCCAGCGGCGACTTCGACTGGGCACGTGAGCGCCTGCGCGTGCTCAGCGCGGATTCCACCCCCGAGCTGGAACGCGAGTATGCCGACCTGGCCAAGCGGCAGAAGGACGGTCTCAACGATGCGCAGCGCTATGGCCAGGCGCTGGCGGTCATGCGCGGTGGCCGTGCCGGCGCCGGCCAGGCCCGGCAGACCCTGGCCGGCCTGCTCCAGACCCATCCCGGCAACCTGTGGCTGGCGCTGGGCCTGGGCGAAGCGGAATCGCGGGCAGGCCAGGCGGCCCAGGCCAACAGCCGCTTCGAGCAGCTGCTGCGCGAACACCCCAACAGCCGCCCGGTGGCACTGACCTATGCCGAGATCCTGAACGAACAGGGCAACCGCGAGGCCGGCCAGCGCGCGCAGGCGATGCTGCGCCCCCTGTTGTCGCAAAGCGGTAACGATCCGGTCTTCCAGCAGCGCTTTGCCCGCGCCAGCGAGCTGGCCGGCGACAGCGTGCGTGCCAGCGAGGCCTATGCCGAGGCCGCCTTCCTCAGCGGTCGGCCGGAACAGGCGCTGCTGCAGCTGCAGGCGCTCAAGCGCAACCCGGCGCTGGATTACATTGGCCGCGCGCGGGTCGATGCCCGCATCGAAGCGATCACCCCGACCGTGCTGGAGCTGCGCCGCCAGGGCGTGCAGGACCCGGACCTGGACCGGCGCTGAGCGCTGCATGACCGGCCGATGGCAATCCAGGCCGGTTCCGGCCGGGCAGTCACAAACATGTCATCAAACCGTAGTCTACTGGCACCACTCCAGTAACCGAGCCCTACGGTGTCCTCGTGCAGAAACGCATCCTGATCGTCGATGACGAGCCCGCGATCCGTGAAATGGTCGCCTTCGCCCTTCGCAAGGGCGATTACGAACCGGTCCACGCCGGCGATGCCCGGGAGGCCCAGACCGCGATCGCCGACCGCGTTCCGGACCTGATCCTGCTGGACTGGATGCTGCCCGGCACCAGCGGCCTGGACCTGGCCCGTCGCTGGCGCAAGGAAACGCTGACCCGCGAAGTGCCGATCATCATGCTGACCGCCCGCGGCGAAGAGAACGACCGCGTCGGTGGCCTGGAAGCCGGCGTCGACGACTACGTGGTCAAGCCGTTCTCGGCGCGCGAACTGCTGGCGCGCATCCGTGCGGTGATGCGCCGTGCCCGCGAGGACGACGAGGACGGCAGCGTGGCAGTCGGCCCGATCCGCATCGACGGCGCCGCCCATCGCGTGTTCGCCAACGACCAGCCGGTGCCGATCGGCCCGACCGAATACCGCCTGCTGCACTTCTTCATGACCCATCCGGAGCGCGTCTACACCCGCGCGCAGCTGCTGGACCATGTATGGGGTGGCAGCGTGTACGTGGAGGAGCGCACCATCGACGTGCATATCCGCCGCCTGCGCAAGACGCTGGAACCGTTCAACGCCGAGAACATGGTGCAGACCGTGCGCGGCGCCGGCTACCGGTTCTCCACTGCCACCTGAGTCTCGTCGTGCCGGCACCGCGCACCTGCGGGTGCCGGTGCCGGCAACTCTGCTATAACCCTTGGTTCACTCCAGTGAACCGCCGCACCTCAACGACGAGACCGCAATGCCCCGCCACATCCGCTCTGCCTGGTTGAAGACCCTGGCCACCGTTGCCGCGGTACTGCTGTTCGCCGGACTGGTGGGGTGGTTCACGGGCCATCTGTGGTTGTGCATCGCGCTGGGCGCGCTGGCCACCCTGGCCTGGCATTACTGGCGCCTGCGCAGCGTGCTGCGCCGCCTGACCGCACGCCAGCGCTGGGACACCGCCGAAGAAGGCACCGGCGTCTGGAACGAACTGGACCGCCTGCTGTATCGCAACCAGGTGGAAATGCGCGTGCGCAAGCGCCGCCTGCTGGACATGCTGCGCAGCTACCGCGCCGCCGCCGCCGCATTGCCCGACGCGGTGGTGGTGCTGGACCGCAACAGCCAGCGCGTGCAGTGGTTCAACGAAGCGGCCACCGCCCTGCTCGGCCTGCACCATCCCGGCGACCTTGGCGAGGCCCTGGTCGAACGCCTGCAGCCGATGCCGCTGGCCCACTGGCTGGCCGGTGGCCGCAATGCCGAACCGATCCTGGACGTGCCCTCGCCGGTCGATCCGGCGATCCGCCTGAACCTGCGCCTGATTCCCTATTCGTCGGATTACTGGCTGCTGATCGCCCGCGACGTCAGCAAGCTGCTGCGCCTGGAACAGGTGCGCCGCGACTTCGTGGCCAATGTTTCACACGAGCTGCGCACGCCGCTCACCGTGGTCCACGGCTACCTGGACATGATGGATCCGGAGGACTTCCCCGGCACCGGCCCGATGCTGGAAGAAATGCGCAAGCAGAGCCAGCGCATGGCCCAGCTGGTGGAAGACCTGCTGACCCTGTCGCGGCTGGAATCGCAGGAGCACAGCGAGGAAGAGACCGTGGCCATGCAGCCGATGCTGGCGACCCTGCGCCGCGAGGCCGAGGCGCACAGCCAGGGCCGCCACCAGATCAGCATCGATGATCTGGCCGGTGTCGACCTGCAGGGTTCGACCAAGGAACTGCACAGCGCCTTCTCCAACCTGGTCACCAACGCGGTGCGCTATACCCCGGCCGGGGGCCGCATTGCGGTGGAGTTCCGCCGCGAAGGCGACGGCGCCGTGCTGGCGGTGCGCGATTCCGGCTACGGCATTCCCGCCACCCACCTGCCGCGCCTGACCGAACGTTTCTACCGTGTGTCCAGCAGCCGCTCGCGCGAGAGCGGCGGCACCGGGCTGGGCCTGTCCATCGTCAAGCACATCCTCGGCCTGCACCACGCACGGCTGGAGATTGAAAGCGAAGTCGGCAAGGGCTCGGTGTTCTCCTGCCATTTCGATGCCGACCACGTGCGCCCGCGCGAGTCCGCCCCCCTGACCTCCATCGAAGAATGACGCCATGAGCAGCCTCGGATCCCTCCCCCTCCCCGTGAGCCCGGACAACGATCCGTTGCGCGACCCGTCGCTGTACATCAACCGCGAGCTGTCGCAGCTGGATTTCAACTTCCGCGTGCTGGCGCAGGCCATGGACCCGCAGGTGCCGCTGCTGGAGCGCCTGCGCTTCATGTGCATCTCCTGCACCAACCTCGACGAGTTCTTCGAGATCCGTGCCGCCGCCGTGCGCCACGCGCAGGAATTCGGCCTGCCGCCGGCGCCGGACGGCATGAGCCCGCAGGCCATCCTCAACGCCATCCATGACCGCGCTGCGGAGCTGGTGGACCAGCAGTACCGCTGCTGGAACGAGACGCTGCGCCCGGCGCTGATGGAGGCCGGCATCGGCGTGCTCGGTCGCCATTCCTGGACCGACCGCCAGAGGCGCTGGCTGCGCGCCTACTTCCGCAACGAGATCATGCCGGTGCTGTCGCCGCTGGGCCTGGACCCGGTGCACCCGTTCCCGAAGATCCTCAACAAGTCGCTGAACATCGTGGTGGTGCTGAAGGGCACCGATGCGTTCGGCCGCGCCGGCCACCTGGCGATCGTGCGTGCGCCGCGCTCGCTGCCGCGCATCATCCAGCTGCCGGAGAAGCTCGGCGGATCGCAGAACTTCGTGTTCCTGTCCTCGGTGCTGTCGACCTTCGTCGATGAGCTGTTCCCGGGCATGGAAGTCCAGGGTGCCTACCAGTTCCGTGTCACCCGCAACTCCGAGCTGGTGGTGGACGAGGAGGAAGTGGAGAACCTGGCGCTGGCGCTGCGCGACGAACTGGTCGACCGCGGCTACCGGCCGGCGGTGCGCCTGGAGATCGCCCACGACATGCCGCGCGAGATCGTGCGCACGCTGCTGCAGAATTTCGGCCTGACCGAGAACGCGGTGTACCGCATCGACGGCCCGGTCAACCTCAACCGCATCATCCAGCTGTACGACCTGATCGCGCAGCCAGACCTGAAGTACCCGCCGATGACCCCGCGCACGCTGCGCGACAGCGACGGCATCTTCGAGACCACGGCGCGCCAGGACCTGCTGCTGCACCACCCGTTCGATGCCTTCACCGCGGTGCTGGACCTGATCCGGCAGGCGGCGATCGATCCCAACGTGCTGGCGATCAAGCAGACGCTGTACCGCACCGGCAAGGATTCGCTGATCGTCGACGCACTGATCCAGGCCGCGCGCAACGGCAAGGACGTGACTGTAGTGGTCGAACTGCGTGCGCGCTTCGACGAAGAGGCCAACCTGGGCCTGGCCGATCGCCTGCAGGAGGCCGGGGTGCAGGTGGTGTACGGCGTGGTCGGCTACAAGACCCACGCCAAGATGCTGCTGATCGTGCGCCGCGAAGGCCGCAAGCTGCGCCGCTACGTGCACCTGGGCACCGGCAACTACCACAGCGGCACTGCCCGCGCGTACACCGACATCAGCCTGATCACCGCCGATCCGGACATCGGCAATGACGTGCACCTGTTGTTCCAGCAGCTGTCCGGGCTGGCCTCGAAGATGAAGCTCAAGCGCCTGCTGCAGTCGCCCTTCACCCTGCACACCGGCATCCTCGGCCGTATCGAGCGCGAGACGCGCATCGCCGCCGCCGGCCGCCCAGCGCGGATCATCGCCAAGATGAACGCGTTGAACGAACCGCAGGTGGTGCGCGCGCTGTACGCCGCGTCGCAGGCCGGCGTGCAGATCGACCTGATCATCCGTGGCGCCTGCACCCTGCGTCCGGGCGTTCCGGGTGTCTCGGACAACATCCGCGTGCGCTCGATCGTCGGCCGCTTCCTGGAGCACAGCCGCGTCTACTGGTTCGGCAACGACGGCGCGCCGGAGATGTACTGCGCCAGCGCCGACTGGCTGGAACGCAACCTGCTGCGCCGGGTCGAGACCTGCTTCCCGATCCTCGATCCGGAACTGGCCAAGCGGGTGTACCGCGAGGTCCTGCAGAACTACCTGGACGACAACCTCAACGCCTGGGAACTGGACGCCGACGGCCTCTACCACAAGCGTGCGCCGGCGCACGACGAAGCCCCGCATTCTGCGCAGATGGCATTGATGCAGGGGCTGTAGTCCTGCCCCGGTGGACCCCGACCGCAGGTCGGGATTCGATCAGCGGTCGCCCGGGGTCAGATCCCTTTCCTGCGGGAAAGGGATCTGACCCCTTGCAATCCTGCTGCACGCCTCCTTCCAAAATGTGAAGGCCGCGCGGTGACGAGCACACCGCCGCTTCGGCTAACATTCGCCCATGCCGCATACCTCCACGACTCCGCCCGCATTGCAGGATGGCGACCTGCTGGCCGCCATCGACCTTGGCTCCAACAGTTTCCACATGGTCATCGCGCGCTACACGCTCGGCCAGCTGCGGGTGATCGACCGCCTGCGCGAGACGGTGCGCATGGCCGACGGGCTGGATGGCAAAGGCGGACTGTCTTCCGCCGCACGGCAGCGCGCGCTGGAATGCCTGGCCCGTTTCGGCCAGCGCATCCGCAATGTGCCGCCGCATCGGGTGCGCGCGCTGGCCACCAACACGGTGCGCCAGCTGCGTTCTCCCCAGTCGTTCCTGGTCCCGGCCGAAACTGCACTGGGACACGCCATCGAAGTGGTCAGCGGCCGCGAAGAAGCCCGCCTGATCTACCTGGGCGTGGCCCACGCGCAACCCCCCAAGCCCGGCCAGCGCCGGCTGGTGATCGACATCGGTGGCGGCTCCACTGAATTCATCATCGGCATGGGCATGCAGACCCTGGAGCGCGAAAGCCTGCAGGCCGGTTGCATCGCCAGCACCCGGCGCTTCTTCCCCGGCGGCAAGCTCAGCAAGAAGCGCTGGAAGGACGCGCTGGCCGAGATCGGCCGCGAGTTCCAGCCCTTCGCCAGCAAGTACCGCGCGCTGGGCTGGCAGGAGGCGCTGGGTTCTTCGGGCACGCACAAGGCGATCAGCGAGATCTGCGCGACGATGAAGCTGAGCAAGGGCGCGATCACCGCCGAGGCCCTGCCGCAACTGCGCGATGAGCTGCTGAAGGCCAAGAAGATCGACGACATCCAGTTGCCGGGCCTGTCCAGCGACCGCCGCCCGATCATCGCCGGCGGCATCCTGGTGCTGGAAGCGGCGTTCCAGGCACTTGGCCTGCAGAAGCTGCTGGTCAGCAAGGCCGCGATGCGCGAGGGCATCCTCTACGACATCGTCGGCCGTGCCGGCGAGAACGACCTGCGCGATGAATCAGTGGCCGCGCTCAGCCAGCGCTACGGTATCGATACGGTACAGGCCGACCGCGTGCAGGACACCGCTCTGTCACTGCTGGAGCAGGTGCAGGAACGCTGGAAGCTCGATGCCGATGATGCGCGCATGCTCGGCTGGGCCGCACGCCTGCACGAGCTGGGCCTGATGATTGCCCACAGCGGCTACCACGTGCATGGCAGCTACGTGCTGGAGCACTCGGACATCGCCGGCTTCTCCCGCCAGGAACAGCAGATGCTGGCCGCGCTGGTGCGCAGCCATCGCCGCAGCGTGACCAAGACCGCCTTCGACGCCCTGCCCGAGCGACTGCTGCTGACCGCGCGCCGGTTGGCGGCCCTGCTGCGGCTGGCGGTGCTGCTCAACCGCGCGCATGAGGACGACCCGCTGCCGGCGCTGGAACTGACCGCCGACGACAACCGGCTGTCGCTGATCGTGCCGCAGGCGTTCATCGATGCCCGTCCGCTGCTGCGCGCCGACCTGATCGGCGAGACCGACGGGATCGCCGGGCTGGGCATCCAGTTCCGTCCGTTCGTAGCCTGAATACGCCGTCGCCTGTTGTCCACAGGACAGCAGGAGTGACGCACTTCGCACCCCCACTTTGCGCAGTCTGGCGGTTTTTTGTGCTGCTTCGCATCACGACGGCACCGTATCGCGTATCGCACCTCTCACGTAAGCGCCTGCTTTTGTTCACGTTTTGTGAAGGATGGGGGTGTCCCGTGACATAAATCGATACGAACTCTTTACAGAGCATTAACTAACGAGACTACTATCGGGTCACCGGCTCGGTCATCAACCCAGCTGGCTCCTTCGACGCCCACTTTGGCGTCTTGTGCACGACCTGAGAGAGAGAGCTCGCCATGACTTCACGCACCACCGCACTGGGGCAGGCCATCCGCTATGCCCTGGCTACCACCGCAACGTTGGCCGCCCTGCCCGCGTTTGCCCAGGACGGCAGCAACGCAACGCCCACCAACCTCGACCGCATCGAGATCACCGGCTCGCGCATCCGCCAGGTGGACGTGGAAACCGCCCAGCCGGTGTTCGCGATCAGCCGCAACGACATCGAAAAGCAGGGCTTCAGCTCGGTTGCCGACATCCTGCAGAACGTCACCGCGATGGGCAGCCCGACCATCAGCCGCGCCAATGCGCTGACCGCGGGTGAAAACGCTGGTGGCACCTACATCGACATGCGCAACCTGGGCACCCAGCGCACGCTGGTGCTGGTCAACGGCAAGCGCATGGGCATCAGCACGTCCGGCTACCAGGACATCTCCACGCTGCCGGTGTCCGCCGTGGAGCGCATCGAGGTGCTGAAGGACGGCGCCTCTGCGATCTATGGCTCCGACGCCATGGCCGGCGTGGTGAACATCATCACCCGCTCCAATGTCACCGGTGTGACCGCCAACGTCTATCACGGCCAGTACAGCCAGGGCGACGGCGCACGTGACCGCTTCGACGTGGTCGCCGGCTGGAGCAACGATCGCGTGTCGTTGACCTTGTCCGCCGAGCATGCCGAAGAGAAGGGCGTGTGGGCGCGCGATCGCGGCTTCAGCAAGTACGGCATGACCGATCGCCATCCGTACGACAGCAGCAACTGGACCACGATCAGCCAGTACGGCCAGTTCACCGGTCTGCGCGGCCCGGGCTGTACCGCCACTGCGGGCTGCGGCTATTCCCTCAACCGCGGCGCGGATCCCACCAACCCGGCCAATTACCACCTCACCGATAGCACGCCGTTCACCGGTGACGTGAGCAACGCCAACGACCAGATGCACGTGATGTATCCGGTCAAGCGCGACTCGGTCTATTTCGACGGCCGCTTCAAGATCACCGACAACGTCAACTTCCGCACCGAGCTGGGCTACAACCAGCGTGAGTCCACCCGCCAGATCGCGGGCTATCCGCTGCAGTCGAGCACCGCCGGTGTCGGCTCGATGTCGATCAACAGCTACTTCAATCCGTTCGGCCGCCAGCACGGGTATGCCACCCCGACCGCCGTGGCATGGAACCGCCGCACCTGGGAAGTGCCGCGCGTGACCACCAGCGAGCTGAAGACCTACCGCGCGGTGGCGTCGTTCGACGGTTCGTTCGAGATCGGCAGCCGCTACTTCGACTGGGAAGTGGGTTACCAGTACAACCGCAATGAACTGGAATCGGTGGCGACCGGCAACCTGCACAAGGGTCGCGTCGCCGGCGGCGTCGGCCCGTCGTTCTACAACGCCGCCACCGGCAAGGTGCAGTGCGGCACCGCCGCTGCACCGATCTCCTATGACGTGTGCAAGCCGTGGAACCCGCTGGTGCCGTACGGCACGACGGCTGCCGATGGCCTGTACGGCAACGAAGAACTGCAGGCGTGGCTGTTCCCGGAAGAGATCACCAAGGGCCGTACCACCTCCAAGAACTTCTTTGCCAACATCGCTGGCAGCATCGTGACCCTGCCGGCTGGCGACCTGGGCTTCGCGTTCGGCGTGGAAAGCCGCAAGGAAGAAGGCAAGTACACCCCGGATGCCCTGGCCCAGACCGGCGCGACCACCAACCTGGCCGCGGGCCCGACCGGCGGTGACTACACCGTCAACGAGGCCTACCTGGAAGTGAACGTTCCGGTGCTGGCCGACCTGCCGGGCGCGAAGGAACTGACCTTTAATGGCGCAACCCGCTTCTCGGACTACAACACCTTCGGCAACACGCTCAACAGCAAGTTCGGCTTCAAGTGGAAGCCGATCGACTCGCTGATGGTGCGTGGCACCTGGGCCGAGGGCTTCCGTGCACCGACCATCAGCGACCTGTTCGGTGGTGGTTCGGAGACCTTCGCGCAGTTCAGCGATCCGTGCGACACCCGCTTCGGTTCCTCGGCCTCCAGCGCGGAAGTCCGTGCACGTTGCGCACGCGACATCGCCAATGCGAATACCTTCCGCCAGCTGCGCCAGGGTGGCACCCCGGTGAACACGTCGACGGACGCGACCCCGGTGCCGTTCACCTCCGGGTCGAACCCGCTGCTGACGCCGGAAACCTCGACCAGCAAGACGCTGGGCCTGGTCTGGAGCCCGAGCTTCATCCAGGGCTTCAACGCCTCGCTGGACTGGTGGAAGATCCGCATCGACAACACGATCATCGCCGACACGCCGACCCAGATCCTGCAGGACTGCTACGAATCGGGTATCGACGCGCGCTGCTCGCGCTTCCAGCGTGACCCGGTGACCGGCATCGTGACCAACCTGAAGTTCGGCAACCGCAACGCGGGCTTCATGGAAACCGAAGGCTACGATCTGGACGTGAGCTACCGTCTGGACACCCGGTTCGGCAAGTTCAACGTGAACTCGGCCACCACCTACGTGTCCAGTGCGACCTACCGCACCTCCAACGACAGCTCGATCGTCCCGATCGTCACCAACGGCATCGGCAGCGCTTTCCGCGTCCGTTCCAACCTGGTGCTGGGCTACGAGCGGGGCAACTTCGGCGCGAGCTGGACCGCGCGTTACTATTCGGGCGTGAAGGAAACCTGCTCGAACATCGCGCTGTACCCGGACGAGTGCTCGGATCCGGGTGTGTACGCACCGTGGTACAAGGGCGCACGCAACTACAACGAGCGCGGCGCGGTCACCTTCCACGACGTGCAGGTGCGTTACTCGCTGCCGTGGGACGCCACCGTGTCGGTCGGTGCCAACAACGTGTTCGAGAAGACCGGCCCGGTCATGTACAGCAAGCCGAACTCGGCCTTCTCGTACTACGGTGGTTACGATATCGGCCGCTTCATCTACATGAAGTACCAGCAGCGCTTCTGATCCATCGCGCTGTGACGGAAGCATGACGACCACGGCCCTTCGGGGCCGTGGTTTTTTTATTGGCCGCCGCGCCCAGGCGCTGGCCGGCGCCACCGTCATCTGATGGTCGCAAAGCGGTCATGTCGGCTACATCGCCAGGCCCGAGCATGCCGGAAACCCGGAGGCCCGCCATGCGCTATGCCATCGTCACCGAGACCTATCCACCGGAAGTGAACGGCGTCGCCCTCACCGTGCAGGGGCTGGAACAAGGTCTGCGCGCAGCCGGGCACGAGATCGACCTGGTCCGCCCCCGCCAGTCCAGCGAAGCGCTGGATTCGGCACCCGGCACCTTGCTGGTTCCCGGCGCCGCCCTGCCCCGCTACCCCGGCCTGCGTTTCGGACTGCCGGCGCCGATCCGGCTGGGCCGCCATTGGCAGAAACAACGCCCGGATGCGGTCTACATCGCCACCGAAGGTCCGCTCGGCTGGTCGGCACTGCGCACTGCGCGCCGCCTCGGCATTCCGGTCGCCAGCGGCTTCCACACCCGCTTCGACGAGTACCTGCCCGACTACGGCGTGGCGTGGCTGCAGGCCGCAGCC
Organism: Stenotrophomonas sp. YJH_SMC_131; assembly: GCF_059367975.1. Lineage (NCBI taxonomy): Bacteria > Pseudomonadati > Pseudomonadota > Gammaproteobacteria > Lysobacterales > Lysobacteraceae > Stenotrophomonas > Stenotrophomonas sp. YJH_SMC_131. The sequence continues at coordinate 170,329 of NZ_JCAFRJ010000009.1, forward strand.
ATGCGCTGGATGCGCCGTTTCCACAACCAGGCCGATGCCACCCTGGTGCCGACCCGCGAGCTGCAGCAGTTCCTCGGCGAACAGGGCTTCGAGCGCGTGCGCCTGCTGGCCCGCGCGGTGGACAGCCAGCAGTTCGATCCGGGACGGCGCGATCCCGCGCTGCGCGAGGAATGGGGCGTGGATGGCAACGGCCTGGTGGCGATCTATGTCGGCCGCATCGCTGCTGAAAAGAACCTCGGCCTGGCAGTGAAGGCATTCCGCCGGCTGCAGCAGATCCGGCCCAAGGCACGCTTCGTGTGGGTCGGAGATGGCCCGGCCCGCGAGAAGCTGGCACATGAAAACCCCGACTTCATCTTCTGTGGCATCCAGCGCGGCGATGCGCTGGCCCGGCACTTCGCCAGCGGCGATCTGTTCCTGTTCCCCAGCCGCAGCGAAACGTTCGGCAACGTGACCCTGGAAAGCATGGCCAGCGGTGTGGCCACCGTGGCCTTCGACTACGGCGCCGCGCGCGAGTACCTGCGCAATGGCGAGAACGGCGCAGCCGTGGACAGCGACGATCAGTTCATCGATGCCGCCGTGCGACTGGCCGCCGATGACGCGCAGCGCCGCGAACTGGGCGGCAATGCCGCACGCGCGATGAAGCGCCTGCATCCACAACAGGTGGTGGCCGAGTTCGATGCACTGCTGGCCGAACTGGCACAGTCGCGGAGGAACGGCCATGCGCACTACGCCGCTTGAGCTGCTGGCCGGGCGCGAAGCACGCTGGTGCCGGCGCGCAAACCACTACTGCCGGCGGCGCCGCGTGCGTCGCCTGTTCGCGGTCATCAGCCGGCTCGGCGATGGCGTGTTCTGGTACGTGCTGATGGCCGCGCTGGTGGTGCTGGACGGCTTCGACGGCCTGCGCGCCTCGGTGCACATGGCCGCCACGGGCCTGGCCGCGCTGCTGCTGTACAAGGTCCTCAAGCGCTGGACCCGGCGCCCGCGGCCCTACGCGGCCGACCTGCGCATCCGCGCCTGGGTGGCGCCGCTGGACGAGTTCAGTTTCCCCTCCGGACACACCCTGCATGCGGTGTCGTTCACCATCGTGGCACTGGCCTACTACCCGTGGCTGGCGCCGCTGCTGGTGCCGTTCACCTGTGGCGTTGCACTGTCGCGGGTGGTCCTGGGCCTGCACTATCCTTCCGATGTGCTGGCAGCCACCGCCATCGCCATCGTGCTGGCTTCGGCCAGCCTGACCTGGCTGCCGCTGCCGGTGTGACGACCGGAGCCAGGCAAGGCCCGGCGCCACCATCATCATTGATGGCCTAGAATGCGGGCATGACCACGCTGTTCATTTCCGACCTGCACCTGGACCCCAGCCGTCCGGAGATCACCGACCTGTTCCTGCGCTTCCTGCGCGAGCAGGCGCCCGGCGCCGATGCGCTGTACATCCTCGGCGACCTGTTCGAGGCCTGGATCGGCGACGACACGCCCTCGCCCGCCGCCGACACGGTGGCCGATGCGTTGAAGGTGCTGTCCGACAGCGGCGTGCCGGTGTACTTCATCCGCGGCAACCGCGACTTCCTGCTCGGTGAGGACTACGCGCGCCGTGCCGGCCTGCGCATCCTGCCCGACCCGTGCATGATCGAACTGTACGGCCGCGCGGTGCTGCTGCAGCACGGTGACCTGCTGTGCACCGATGACATTCCCTACCAGCAGTTCCGTGCACAGACGCGCGACCCGGTATTCCAGGCGCAGTTCCTGTCGCAGCCGCTGGCCGCACGCATCGCGTTCGCGCAGAAGGCGCGCGAAGCCAGCCAGGCGCGCCAGTCCGAGATGAAGCAGGACGATCGTGCGCAGTTCGAGTCGGTGACCGACGTGGCCCCTGCCGAAGTCGATGCCACCTTCGTGCGCCATGGCGTGGACACCATGATCCATGGCCATACCCATCGGCCGGCGATCCACACGCTGCAGGCCGGTGGTCGCGAGCGCACCCGCATCGTGCTGGGTGACTGGTACGAACAGGGTTCGGTGCTGCGCGTGGATGCCAGCGGCTGGACGCTGGATACGCTCGCGCGCGAATAACGGATCGCAAGGTGCCAACCAAGGTTGGCATCTACCAGAGCAGGTGCATGCGCCCGGGTAGACGCCGGCCTTGGTCGGCGCCTGGACAGTGTCAGCGGAAGGCCGCGATGGTGGCCTTGGTGTTGACCAGCACGCGCTGGTTGTCGGCGGTGCTGGCGTTGCCCATCGGGATGCCGTTGTAGCTGATGTTGGGGTTGGACCAGTAGTTCAGGCGCGGGCAGCTGCGGGTGCAGTTGTAGGCCATGATCGTGCGCCAGCCGGTGCCGGTGGCCGGCTCGTAGCGATAGCCGTGGCCATAGGCATAGGGCGAGGTGCTCGAGTCGGTGGCGATGTCATGCCGCGCACTCTGCAGATGGCCGATCTCGTGCGCGAACGAGTAATAGCCGGTCGCGCAATCCCAGTACACGGCCGCGAACGCGGTCGACGCCGTCGAGCCGATGCCCGAGGCCAGGCCGCAGTAGGCGGTGTTGTTGATCAGCAGCACGCCCACATCAGCCGTGTAGGTATTCCGGCTGGTGTGGATGCTGTCCATGTAGCCATCGCTGGTGCCACGGAAACGCGCCAGGTCGGTATCGAAGCTGCCCGATTCGGTGTAACTGGTGGTTTCGTAGCGGGCCAGTTCCATGGTGATGCCGACGTTGCTGTTGACATAGCCCTGGTTCGATTCGGCCACGGCCAGCTGCACCAGTGACTGCATGTTGCCGCCATAGGCGGCGACGGCGGCATTGGTCGCCACCACCAGCACGCGGATGGTGGCCGGCGTGCCGGACGACGCCTGCGCGATGCCGAGGCGATCGTTGTTGCCCATCGGGATCTTCGGCAGCTGGTTGTAATCGGCCGGATGGTCGGCCGGCATCCGCGACTCGTCCACTTCCACAAGCACGTGGCGGTTGCCCAGCGGGCGCAGGCGGTACAGCTTTCCATCCTTGCGGATCGAGCCGGTGATGGTATCGCCCGAGCGCACCAGGATCAGCGAATTGCCGGGGTCGTCCTGGCCGTTGGAGGTGGCCGCGGTCAGCTTGTCCGAGGGCGAACGGAACTGGCCATACCAGATGCTGCCGCCATCGGGCAGCGCTTCAACCTTGCTGCGCACGGCCTGCACGCGCTGGCCGAGCAGTTCGAATTCCAGCTGCGGCTGTGCAGTCGCGGCTGCATCAACGCGCACTTCCTGTACCGTCGCGGTGGACGGGGTGGCCAGCAGCTTGCCCAGCGCGGGCTCACTGTTTGCCGATGCGCGGCTGATGACCGTCACCGGCTCGAACAACGGTGCCGCATGCGCGGCCGCCGCCACCGACAAACCCAACACCAGGCCACCTGCCGCTTTGCCAATCGATCTGGACAACATTGCGTCGCTCCTTGAATGATGTGAACAGCGTGGATGCAGCACGACCCGGTTTGCCGGGTTTGGCCATATGGCCTGCGCGGCTCGTGTGAATTCAATAGGCGAGTGGAATGAAAGTCAGGATTTGTGATCGACCGCATCTGCGTTCAGTCAGGTCAAAAGCGTCACTACACTTCGCCAATACACCGCTTTCGCGCTACCGTGACGCAGCCACGACGGGGAATGCACATGGCACCATCGCAGGACACGGACGAAGATGTCGGCTTGCTGCGGATCGGCCTGTTCTTCGATGGCACCCGCAACAACGCGCACAACCTCGCGCGTGGTCGACCACAGCAGCCGCGACCGCGCCCGGCGCAGCTGCGTGCGGATGATGATTCGACCTACCAGAGCCGGCTGACCAGCAGCTACGACAACGGCCTGACCAACATCGCACGCCTGCAGCAGCTGTACCCGGACAGCCGCCGCGATGCGATGGCCACGCCTTCGCTGTCGATCTACGTGGAAGGTGTCGGTACCCGCGATGACGCCGACGACGACCTGATCGGACTGGCGTTCGGTATCGGCGCCAGCGGCGTCCGCGCAAAGGTGCAGCGCGCGCTGCAGGTGGTGCTGCCGGCTGCGCTTGCAGAACTGTCCACGCGTTGGCGGCAACCGCTGCGTCGCGTGCAGCTGGATCTGTTCGGGTTCTCTCGAGGCGCTGCCGCCGCACGTGATATCGCCAACCAGCTGCAGGGCTGGGATACCACGCGTTGGCGGCAACTGCTGCAGTCGTCCGGCCTGGTCTGTACGGCGGACTTCGCCCCTGCCCTTCCGGTGCTGCGATTCATGGGCCTGTTCGATACCGTGGCTGCGGTCAGTGGTGGCCGCGCCGACGAACAACCGCAGCTTGCCTTGTCCAGTGGCATCGCTGCACGCGTGGTGCAGTTGACCGCGCGCGACGAGCATCGCCAGCACTATCCACTGACCACGGTGGCACCGCCGTTCACCGAGATCGCTTTGCCCGGCGTGCACGCCAACATCGGCGGAGGCTACAACCAGCTGGAGGAAGGCCCCAAGCTGCTCAGCCGCCCACGTCGCCAGCAGCTGCGCCGCCCCGCCGTTGCCGACTACCAGATTCCCCCGCTGGCGATGCTGCAGGCCACCACGGCTTACGCTGAAACGCAGGCCGATGCCGAACGCTGGCGGCAGCAGCTGGGCGTGGACGAAAAGGAAGTGTGGGTGGATGTCTGGCACCAGTGGCAGCAGCAGCGCCGCGCCGGCAGCCGCAGCGTGCTGCTGTCCCCGGTGCTGTACGTGACTGCCGCCGTGGTACTGCGGCGGCGCATCGACTGGCGCTACCAGTTGATCGCGCTGCAGGTGATGCAGCAGCATGCCATCGATGCCGGCGTCACCTGGCGCGCCAGCGCTGCCGAGGTTCCCGGCTGGGAACTGCCGTCGGCCCTGCAACCGATCGCACGGCGGCTGGTGGCAGGGCAGGCGTTGACCCAGACCCAGGAGGCGCTGCTGCGCCGACGCTACCTGATGCAGTCGGCGCACTGGAATTTCGACGCGCTGGGCGACACCGCCCTGACCTATGCCGCCGATGCCGGCGTCAGCGAACTGCCCTACCGGCCCGGTCCCGGCCTGTTCTACATCAACCGGCCCACCGTGGATGGCAAGCGCGTGGTGCTGCCCAACGCATGAAAAAGGGGACGGAGGGGATTAAGTCGTTTGTGGCACAAACGACTTAATCCCCTCCGTCCCCTTTTGTTCAACCGGCCTGTTCGACCAGGTTGCCGAGCTCGTCGGCGTCGAAGCCGGCCAGCAGGCGCGCTTCGATGTTGAACGGCCCGTGCAGGTAGCCGCCGGCGTATTCCACCAGCAGCGCCTTGAAGCGCGCACGCGGCTCGACGCCGGCGCGATCGCAGTACCAGCGGTACCAGCGCGAACCGGCGGCAACGTGCGCCACTTCCTCGCGCAGGATCACTTCCAGTACGTCGGCGGTTTCACCATCACCGACATTGCGCAGCTTCTCGATCATGCCCGGTGTCACGTCCAGGCCGCGCGCTTCCAGCACGCGCGGTACCAGGGCCATGCGCGCCAGGCCGTCATGCGCGGTCTTTTCGCACATTTCCCACAGGCCGTTGTGCGCGGGGAAATCGGCGTAGTCGTGGCCATGCGCCTGCAGGCGCTCGCGCAGCAGCATGAAGTGCCGCGATTCGTCGTCGGCACAGCTGACCCAGTCGGCATGGAACGCTGGCGGCAGGCCGCGGAAGCGGTACACCGCATCCCAGGCCAGGTCGATCGCGTTGAGTTCGATGTGGGCGATGGCGTGGATGAAGGCGGCGCGTCCTTCCACGCCGCCCAGCCCGCGCCGGGGCACTTCGCGCGGATGCACCAGCACCAGCCGTGCCGGCCGGCCAGGCATGCGGATCGGTTCCGGCGGCGGCGCATCGGCAGCCACCTTCAGGCGGCCGGCACGGAACGCGGCGGCATACGCCTGGGTCAACGCGACCTTGCGCAGCGGGTCGGCTTCGGCCAGGCACCGCTGCGCCGCGCGCAGCAGGTCGCCACCAACGTCGGGTACATCGACCACGCCTGGACCTCAGGCGCGGCGCTTGTGCTTGGCGTCGTCCGAACGCAGCTGCTGGATGCGCTCGAAGTAGCCCGGCTCGATACCCGTCGGGTAGTGGCCGTTGAAGCAGGACGAATCGAAGTTGCGCAGCGCCGGGTTGCCCTCGCTCACCGCCGCTTCCATGTCCTCCAGGTCCTGGTAGATCAGCCAGTCGCAGCCCAGGTGGGCCTCGATCTCTTCTACGGTGCGGTTGTGCGCGACCAGCTCTTCGGCCGCCGGCATGTCGATGCCGTAGATGTTCGGGTAGCGCACCGGCGGTGCCGCGCTGGCCAGGTAGACCTTGCGCGCGCCCGCATCACGGGCCATCTGCACGATCTGCTGGCTGGTGGTGCCACGCACGATCGAGTCGTCCACCAGCAGCACCACGCGATTGCGGAACTCCAGGTGGATCGGGTTGAGCTTGCGGCGCACCGACTTCACGCGTTCGCCCTGGCCCGGCATGATGAAGGTGCGGCCGATGTAGCGGTTCTTGATGAAGCCTTCGCGGTACTTCACCCCGAGCACGTTGGAGATCTCCAGCGCGGCATCACGCGAGGTATCCGGGATCGGGATGATGGTGTCGATATCGTGGTCCGGGCGCAGGCGCAGGATCTTCTCGCCCAGCTTGATGCCCATGCGCATGCGCGCCTTGTGCACCGAGACGTTGTCGATCATCGAGTCCGGACGCGCGAAGTACACGTACTCGAAGATGCACGGGGTGTGCTCGGCCGGCTCGGCGCAGATTTCCGAGAACAGCTCGCCGCGGGCGGTGATCACCAGGGCTTCGCCCGGCTGCACATCGCGCACGCGCTGGAAGCCCAGCACGTCCAGCGCGGCCGACTCGGAGGCCACGATGTACTCGTCGCCCTCGACATGGCTGCGCTTGCCGAGCACCAGCGGACGGATGCCGTGCGGGTCGCGGAAGGCCACCAGGCCCAGGCCCAGCACCACGCTGACCACCGCGTAGCCGCCCTTGCAGCGGCGGTGCACGCCAGCCACCGCGCGGATCGCGGCTTCCGGGCTCAGCTGGCGCTGCTGCTCCAGCTCATAGGCGAACACGTTCAACAGCACTTCGCTGTCCGAATCGGTGTTGACGTTGCGGCGGTCCTGCTCGAACACCTGCTGGCGCAGCGCCTCGGTGTTGATCAGGTTGCCGTTGTGGGCCAGCGCGATGCCGTACGGCGAGTTGACATAGAACGGCTGCGCCTCGTCCATGCCTTCCGAGCCGGCCGTCGGGTAGCGCACATGGGCGATGCCGACGCTGCCTTCCAGGGTGGACATGGTGCGTGCATCGAACACATCGCGGACCAGGCCGGTGGCCTTCTGCACCCGCAGGCGGCTGCCATTGGCCGTGGCGATGCCCGCGGCATCCTGGCCGCGATGCTGGAGAACGGTCAAGCCGTCATACAACTGCCCGGCGACGTTCTGGTTGCCGACGATTCCGACGATGCCACACATGGTGCGAAGTCTCCGCTGGGCTGTGCCCAGTTACAAGGAAGGTGGCCGTACCTGGCCGCGGTGGTCGCCGCGCCTGCGGTCGACATTGGCCGGATCGCCCGGCTCGATACTGTCTGGCAGTGCTGGGGCGTCCGGGCGCACTTCGGCCGGATCGTATGCGTCGCCCTGTTCCGCTTTCGCGGGCCGCAGCCATCCGCTGCCCGCCACTACCTGGTTGAGGATGCCATTATCGCCTGCCGCGCCCGGCTTTCCCAGATCGGCGCCTGCGCTCTTCCCCAGCTCCATCAATGCAGATGGGGACAGCATGTCGGTCGGCAAGGTCTTGGGCAGCAGATCGGCGCCGGGCACCTGCCAGTGCGGCAGCTTCCCGTTCATCCAGGCCACGGCCGGGTTCAGCACCGGGCGGACCGCCGAGCGCTTCCAGGACGGTTCGGCGGTCAGCGGGGTGAAGCCGGCCAGCAGCACCAGGATCGCCGCGATCAGGCCGCCACGCACGGCGCCCAGCACGCCGCCCAGCAACCGGTCCAGGCTGGTCAGCATGCTGCGATGGATCATCGCCTTGATGACCATGCCGATCACCGCGACCACGATCATCACGCCAATGCCCACGCCCAGGTAGCCGCCAACGAAATGCTCGCCGCCGGGTGCGGCCGGGGCCGCCCACCAGCGTGCCGCATCGTTGCCGAAGGCGAAGGCCGCCCACGCGGCCAGCAGCCACGACAGCGTGCCGATGACGATTCCAACAAAGCCACGCAGCATCCCGAGCAGGGTCGAGGCGGCGATCACGATCAGCAGCACCACGTCGATCATGGCGCCCCGCTCCTTCGGCGGCGCTGGCAACGGGCCTGCGCGTGGATCATGGGTGCGGTCGGACCATGCCGGCCACGCCGACCTTGGCGGCGACCTGCGCCTTCAGCTGCTCGGCGTCAGCGCGGTTGGCCACCGGTCCGACGCGGACGCGATGCAGCGTGCCCTTTTCAGTGCGTACCTGCTCGACGAAAGCACTGAAGCCGGCGGCGCGGACCTTGTCGCGCAGCGCGTTGGCATCGTTGGCCTGGCCGAACGCGCCCAACTGCACGGCGAAGCCGACGCCACTGGCCGCCGGTGCTGTCGGCGTGGCAGGCGCCGGCTTGCTGGCGGCGGCCTCCGGCTTCGGCTCGGGCTTGGCGTCCGGCTTCGGAGCCTCGGGCTTCGGTGCCGGCTTGGGCGGCTCTGGTTTGGTGGTCGCCGTCGGCGTGCTTGGCGGCAGGCTTTCGCTGCGCACCGGGTTGCTGGTGGCCGACGGCGTGGTGGCCGCGGCCGGGGTGCTGGTGGTCGGCGCCGGCGTGGCGGCAACCGCCGCACTGCTGCCTGCCGCCGCATCCAGGGTGATGACTTCTGCCTTCACATCGGCGCGGATCTTGACCGCCTGCAGGCGCGCGGCTTCGGCCTGGGCACGGTCGGCATACGGCCCGACACGCACACGCCACGCCTGGCGCCCGCTGATGGTGGTGGTTTCGGCGAAGCCTGGCAGCTGCGAGCGCTGCAGGTAGGCGATCACCGCATCGGCGTCGGCCTTGCTGCCGTAGGCGCCAAACGTGACGGCGAAGTTGCCGGCGGCAACCGCTGGAGACGTGTCCACGGTCGGCGGCGTAGCCGGCGCGGCCGTCTCCTGCAGCGGCTTGGCCTGCCCGGTCTGCAGGCCGGTGGCTCCACCGGCCGGAGCAACCAGCGGCAGCTCACGGGTTTCGAACTGGCCATCGGCCGGTGCGTCCGGCGCGGCGATCGGCACCGAGGCCACACCGCTGTCCGGCGCCGGTCCCTTGACCAGCATCGGCAGGAAAATCACGGCCAGCGCCACCAGCACGATGGCACCAATCAGACGCTGTTTCAGAGGCGTATCCACGTGAGGCGGCAACTGTCCGGAGGTTGCGGTCGATTATACGGGTGCCGGACCGGACGGCGTCGGCATTGGCTGAACGCGGATCAGGCGGCGCCCTGCAACCATTGCAGCGCGGCAGCGGCGGTATGGAAGGAGCCGAACACCAGTACGCGGTCACCGCGCCCGGCCTGGGCCAGTACCTGTGCCAGCGCCTGCTCGACAGTATCAGCGCGCTGGGCCTTGCCCGCCGCCGTACCGGCCAGGCGGGCCTGCAACTGGGCAGCACTCTGCCCGCGCGGGCCGTCCAGTCCGGCCAGGGTCCACTCGCCGACCACGTCCTGCAGCGCCTGCACAACGCCCACCGCGTCCTTGTCCTGCAGCGCGGCGTACACCGCCAGGGTGCGCCCGGCCGACGCTTCGGCCTTCAGCGCGCGCGCCAGCTGGCCCGCCGCCTGCGGGTTGTGCCCGACATCGACACGGACCTGCACGCCGTCACGCTCGAACGCCTGCAGGCGGCCAGAGATGCGCGCCGCCGCGACACCAGCAGCCCACGCCGCACGCGACACCGGCTTGTCCAGCGCGCGCAGCGCAGCGATGGCGGCACCCGCGTTGGCCAGCTGGATCGGGCCGGCCAGCGCCGGGGTCGGCAGTTCCATGCGCAGGCCGACATCGCGCCAGCGCCAGCGCTGGGCATCGATTGGTTCGTAGAAATAATCGCTGCCGCCGCGGATCGCGTTGGCGCCGACCAGGTAGGCACGTGCGAGCACGCTCGACGGCGGGTCGGTCTCGCCCAGGATCACCGGCTTCCAGCCACGGATGATGCCGGCCTTCTCGGTGCCGATCGCTTCGCGGTCCTCGCCCAGCCATTCGGCATGGTCGATGTCCACGGTGGTGATCACCGCCACGTCAGCGTCGACGATGTTGACCGCATCCAGGCGACCGCCCAAGCCCACTTCCAGCACCGCCAGGTCCAGCCCGGCGTCGGCGAACAGCTGCAGCGCGGCCAGCGTGCCGTACTCGAAATAGGTCAGCGTGATATCGCCACGCGCGGCCTCGATGGTGTTGAAGGCGGCGACCAGCGCCGCATCCTCCACATCGTGGCCGTCGATGCGCACGCGCTCGTTGTAGCGCAGCAGGTGCGGCGAGGTGTACGCGCCGACCTTCCAGCCGGCAGCACGCGCGATGGCTTCGATGAAGGCCACGGTGGAGCCCTTGCCGTTGGTGCCACCGACCACGATGGTGCGCTGGGCCGGCGCCCCCAGGCCCATCGCCGTGGCCACGGCGCGCACGCGCTCCAGGCCCATGTCGATGGTCGCCGGGTGCTGGCGTTCAATGTAGTCCAGCCAGTCGGCCAGGGTGGTCGGGGTGTTCGTCACGGCAGCGGTTCCAGCAGAAGCAGTTGATGCGAGGGGATGGATCAGAGTGCGCGGTGCTTGGCTTCGCCGAAGAACGGCGTGTGGTGGGCACAGTCGTTCAGGCGCACCACTTCCAGGCTGTCCAGGTCGGCGCCTTCGAGCAGGTTGAGCGTGGTCGGCGCCTGGCGGAAGGTCCACAGGCGGGAGATCGGCAGGCCCAGCACCTTGCACAGGATCACGCGGTTGACCGCATCATGGGCGACCACCAGCAGGGTGTCGTGCTCGCCGAGGCCTTCGGTGGCGCGGGCCAGGCCGCGCCAACTGCGCTCCAGCACCAGGCGCAGCGATTCACCGCCGGGCATCAGCACGGTGTCCGGCTCCTCGCGCCACGCCTTCAGGCGCGACGGGTCCTTTTCGTTGATTTCGCTGGCCAGCAGGCCTTCCCACTCGCCGTGGGCGATTTCCTGCAGCTCCGGCTCGGTCAGCAACATGTCGGCACGGGCGGCACCGAGTGCCAGCTGCGCGGTGCGCTGCGCGCGTGACAGCGGCGAGGCGACGGCACGGGTGATGTCCACCGAGGCCAAGCGGGCGCCCAGGGCCTGGGCCTGGGCTTCACCGATCGGCGAAAGCGGGATGTCGATCTGGCCCTGGTAGCGGCCTTCGGCGTTCCACGGCGTTTCGCCGTGGCGGGCAAGCAGGATGCGCATGCGTGCAAGGGGTCCTGGGGGGAGGAGGTTCCGCGTTTCGTTCACATCCTGTGAAGTGCGCGGAACAGGGATGATACCCGTTCGGCGCACCGGGCCGTGCCGGGCATGAAAAAACCCCGCGACGTGGATCGCGGGGTTTTGGAAACTCCGGCTATCTGGTCGGGGTTGCCGGCCAGCGGCCGGCACTACCGCAACGGGTTTATTTCGCCAGGTTCAGTTCCTTCAGCAGCGCCGGCGCCGGCGCCACTTCCTGCATGATCCACTGCATGTAGCGGCTGTCGACCGCGATCATGCGGGTCATCACCGGGTCGAACACCCAGTTGGAGCTGACCGATTCCCAGTTGCCGTCGAAGGCCAGGCCGACCAGCTTGCCGTTGGCGTCCAGCACCGGTGAACCCGAGTTGCCACCGGTGATGTCCAGGTTGGACAGGAAGTTCACCGGCACCGAGCCCACGCGCTTGTCTTCCAGGCCGCCGTAGCGCTTGGCCTTGACCGCGTCGAGCAGGGCCTTGGGCGCATCGAACGGATCGACGCCGGTGTCCTTGGCGACGATGCCCTCCAGCGTGGTGAACGGGGTGTAGGCCACGCCGTCCCTGGGCTCATAGCCCATCACGTTGCCGAAAGTGATGCGCAGCGACAGGTTGGCATCCGGGTACACGAACTCGCCCTGGCTCTTCTTGTAGTCAGCCAGTGCCTGCAGGTACAGCGGACGTGCGGTCAGCGACTCGCCTTCGCGGATCTTCTTCTGCTCTTCCTGCTTCAGCAGCGACGGCATGATCGCCACCGCGTACTGGATGGCCGGATCGGTGCTGGCTTCGAACGCGGCGCGGTCGGCCTTGAACCACTTCAGGCGTGCATCCAGGCTGCCCAGCTCAGTGCCCGACAGCTTGCTCACCAGTGCCTTGACCGCGCTGGCATCGCTGCCGCCCAGCCAGGTGTTCAGCACGTCGTTGTTGCGCTGCGCGGCCGGCAGGGCGACGTACTGGTCCAGCCAGTAGGTCTGCAGCTGCTGGTCCATCTTCGCCACATAGCGGCGATCCATCTGCTTCAGGCCGCCTTCCAGGGTCGGCAGGTCGCGCTGCTGGTAGCCGACCTCGCGCTCGGCGTCCGGCTTGGTGCGCTCGATCGACAGGCGGTACAGGCCGATGGCGGCGTTGACCGCCGAGGTGTTGTTGAACTGGCCGACGAACAGATCGCGCTCGCGGGTCGCCTTGCTGGTATCCAGGTGCTTGACCAGCTGCGCGTGTGCGGCCAGGGCCGGCTTGCCGGCGGCGCCCTGCTTCTTCAGCCAGGCCAGCACGGCGGCTTCTTCAGCCTGCTTCTGGCCAGCAGCGTCGATGCGCTTGAAGCCTTCCAGCTGGCCGGCGTAGTTCTTGGCCACGTTGTTCATGCTGGCCGCGGTGGCGGCGTACTTCACCTTGACGTCGGCGTCGGCCTTGCCCGCCTCATCGATCATCTTCAACACTGCGTTGTAGTGCCTGGCGATGGTCGGGTAGGTCCAGCTGGCGGTTTCGTTGAACTCACCGGCCAGCGCGTAGCGGTTGGTGCGGCCCGGATAGCCTGCCACCATCACGAAGTCACCGGCGCCCAGCGGCTGGTCGGTGAACTTCAGGAAGTGCTTGGGCTGGTACGGCACGTTGTCGGCCGAGAATGCGGCCGGCTTGCCGTCCTTGCCGACGTAGGCGCGGTAGAACGAGAAGTCGCCGGTGTGGCGCGGCCACATCCAGTTGTCGACGTCGCCGCCGTACTTGCCGACGCTGCCCGGGGGCGCGTAGACCAGGCGCACGTCCTTGATTTCCATGTTGCGGAACAGTCGGTAGGTGTTGCCGCCGGAGAAGGTGTACAGGCGGCAGCGGAAGCCGTCCTCGGCTTCACACGCGGCGACCTGGGCCTTGTCGAAGGCGTCCAGCGCACGGCTGCGGGCCAGCGGGTCGTTGCCGGCGGCGGCAATGGCGGCCTTGGCCTGGGCGGTGACGTCGGTGATCTGGTCGAGCACGTAGACGCGGGCGTTCGGGCCGGCGCTCAGTTCATCGCTGTGCTTCGGCGCGTTGAAGCCGTCCTTGATCAGGTTCTTCTCGGCGGTCGAATTCAGCTGGATCGCACCGTAGGCGCAGTGGTGGTTGGTGACCACCAGGCCCTGCGGCGACACGAAGCTGGCGGTGCAGCCGCCGAGGGCGACGACCGCGCCCATCGGGTCGCCGGTGAGGTTGGACAGCTGCTCCGGGGACAGCTTCAGGCCGGCCTTCTGCAACGGACCGGCGATTTCCGGCAGCTGCTGCGGCACCCACATGCCTTCAGCGGCATGGGCGACCTGGGCCAGCCCGAGGCTGGCGACGATGGAGAATGCAAGCAGGTTCGAGCGCATGGAGCAGCCCCTGGTAGTGGAACCCTCGATTGTAGCCCGCCGCCCTGCCCCGGCCCGAACCCCGGAAGTCATGGGCCTACTTCTTGCTCTGCCATGCGCACATCGGCCGCGCACATGGAATCGTCCAGAGGGGGCGTGGTCACCCTGGCCGGGACCGTTGGCGCCATGGGCCGGGCGCATGCGACTGGCGGGTTGGGCAGGACGCCCAACCCCGGTCTTGCCGTGTGCGCAGGATAGCGCGCACGAGCAAGGCGCCATCGAGCACCATGGATGGGCTTTTGCGTGTCCCGGCCAGGGTGACCGCGCGCCCTCCCCAGGAATCAAGGAGGCGCTGCTGTTTGCAGCACGTTCGAAACGCCCGTCGGCGCACGCCTTTCGTTCCGCCATTGCACCCGCAGCGCAACATGGGAAATCCGCGCGGCACCCTATAATCCGCGCTTTCCCCCTGATGAGTTCCACCCCGATGGCGCAGCAAACGATGAAGGCCCTGGTCAAGCGCGAAGCGGCCAAGGGCATCTGGCTGGAAGAAGTTCCGGTTCCGACCCCGGGCCCGAACGAGGTCCTGATCAAGCTGGAAAAGACCGCGATCTGCGGCACCGACCTGCACATCTACCTGTGGGACGAGTGGAGCCAGCGCACCATCAAGCCGGGCCTGACCATCGGCCATGAGTTCGTCGGCCGCATTGCCGCGCTCGGCTCGGCGGTGACCGGCTATGAGATCGGCCAGCGCGTCTCGGCCGAAGGTCACATCGTCTGTGGCCATTGCCGCAACTGCCGTGGCGGCCGCCCGCACCTGTGCCCGAACACCGTCGGCATCGGCGTCAACGTCAACGGCGCCTTCGCCGAATACATGGTGATGCCGGCCAGCAACCTGTGGCCGATTCCGGACCAGATCCCGTCGGAACTGGCCGCGTTCTTCGACCCGTACGGCAATGCCGCACACTGCGCGCTGGAATTCGACGTGATCGGCGAAGACGTGCTGATCACCGGCGCCGGTCCGATCGGCATCATCGCCGCCGGCATCTGCAAGCACATCGGTGCGCGCAACGTGGTGGTGACCGACGTCAACGACTTCCGCCTGAAGCTGGCCGCCGACATGGGCGCCACCCGCGTGGTCAACGTCGCCAACCAGTCGCTGAAGGACGTGATGAAGGAGCTGCACATGGAGGGCTTCGACGTGGGCCTGGAAATGAGCGGCAACCCGCGCGCGTTCAACGACATGCTCGACTGCATGTACCACGGCGGCAAGATCGCCATGCTCGGCATCATGCCCAAGGGCGCCGGCTGCGACTGGGACAAGATCATCTTCAAGGGCCTGACCGTGCAGGGCATCTACGGCCGCAAGATGTACGAGACCTGGTACAAGATGACCCAGCTGGTGCTGTCCGGCTTCCCGCTCGGCAAGGTGATGACCCACCAGCTGCCGATCGACGAGTTCCAGAAGGGCTTCGACCTGATGGAAGAAGGCAAGGCCGGCAAGGTCGTGCTCAGCTGGAATTGACCCGAAGGGTCAATTCCCCCGCATGTTTCCTTATCCCCGCGCCTTTGGCGCGCCCCCCTTGAACAACAAGGGGGCTCTTCCCCAGATGGGATCAAGAACACCGCGGAACTGAAAAAGGCGCCCGATGGGCGCCTTTTTCGCAATGCGTGCCAGGCAAGCTTGGCACCTACCGTAACGCCTGCGGCGTTACTTGCCCACGGCCACGGTCAGCAGCACCCGGCTGTGGGCCAGCTTGCCCGAGTTCTCGCGTCCATTGCCGTCGGTGCCGTAGTAGCCCAGGCCGACGTTGAACAGGCCGAACTGGCGGCTGACGCCGACGTTCCAGTCGGTATAGTCCTTGGCGATGCCGTCCTCGAAGGTGCTGCGACCGACGTTGGCATTCAGCGTGAAGTCCTTCGGCAGGCCCCAGCTGCCGCCCAAGCCGTAGTACCAGCCATCGGTGCCGCTGTTCCACTGGTCGTTGGTGTAGGCCACGGTCAGCTTGTAGGTGTCATCAAGCGTGGTGGTGGTCACCAGCTCGTTGTAGTTCTGGTGGCTGGCACCGAGGTAGGTGTAGCGGTTCAGCAGCACGTCGAAGTTGACGCGCGAAGTGACGTCCACGCCATAGCCGATCTGGTAGTCGATCTCGGTGTTCGGATCGCCCGGACCGAAGTCCACGCCCGAACCCCAGACACCGGCATACAGGCCCACCGGCGAGGTGTAGGTGAAGCCCGCCTGCAGGGTCGGCTTCTCGTCGGTCTGCGACACGCCACGGAACAGGTAGTCGGAAACGGCGGTGACATTCCAGCTGTACGGCGATTCGTTCTCCTGCGCGCTGGCGGCGAACGGGGCGGCCAGGGTCAGGGCAGCGGCAATGGCGAGGCAGGCACGGGCGTGCTTCATGAGCGTCTCCGGTGGGGGCGGTGGCGTGGCGTGGAAGGCGGGAGCGGCCGGAGCGCGACAGCTCCGGTTCACGAATTCTTAACCACTTTGCTATTGC
This sequence comes from Stenotrophomonas sp. YJH_SMC_131, assembly GCF_059367975.1. NCBI lineage: Bacteria > Pseudomonadati > Pseudomonadota > Gammaproteobacteria > Lysobacterales > Lysobacteraceae > Stenotrophomonas > Stenotrophomonas sp. YJH_SMC_131. The sequence goes on from NZ_JCAFRJ010000009.1 coordinate 186,557, forward strand.
GATGCAACATGCGCTGCCCATGGCGATGCCCCATCCAGCCCGGTTGATGACCGGCGATGCCCGGTAGAATCAGCGGTTTCCCCGTTCAGAGCCGTGCCCACGCCATGACCGACGTCTCCTCCGCCCTGACCCGCCACTACGCCGAGGAACTGGACGCCATCCGCGCCCAGGGCCTGTTCAAGTCCGAGCGGATCATCACCAGCCCGCAATCGGCCGAGATCACCCTCGACGACGGCCGCAAGGTGCTGAACTTCTGTGCCAACAACTACCTGGGCCTGGCCGACCATCCGGACCTGATCCAGGCCGCCAAGGACGCACTGGATACCCACGGCTTCGGCATGGCCTCGGTGCGCTTCATCTGCGGCACCCAGGACCTGCACAAGCAGCTGGAGAAGCAGATCGCCGATTTCTTCGGCAAGCAGGACACCATCCTGTACGCGGCCTGCTTCGATGCCAACGGTGGCCTGTTCGAGCCGCTGCTCGGCGAGAACGACGCGATCATTTCCGACGCGCTGAACCATGCTTCGATCATCGACGGCGTGCGCCTGTGCAAGGCCAAGCGCTTCCGCTACGCCAACTGCGACATGGCCGATCTGGAAGCGCAGCTGCAGGCCGCCGATGCCGCAGGCTGCAAGACCAAGCTGATCACCACCGATGGCGTATTCTCGATGGACGGCTTCATCGCGCCGCTGGACGAGATCACCGCGCTGGCGAAGAAGTACAACGCGCTGGTACACATCGACGAATGCCACGCCACCGGCTTCCTTGGCGCTACCGGCCGTGGTTCGGCCGAGGTCAAGGGCGTGCTGGAGAAGATCGACATCATCACCGGCACTCTGGGCAAGGCCATGGGCGGCGCGCTGGGCGGCTTCACCTGCGCCAGCGCCGAGGTGATCGAACTGCTGCGCCAGCGCTCGCGCCCGTACCTGTTCTCCAACTCGCTGCCGCCGCATGTGGTGGCCGCCGGCATCAAGGCGTTCGAAATGCTGGCTGCCGCTGACGACATTCGCAGCACGCTGGCCGAGAACACCGCCTACTTCCGCGAGAAGATGACCGCCGCCGGTTTCGACGTGAAGCCGGGCGTGCATCCGATCAGCCCGGTAATGCTGTATGACGCACCGTTGGCGCAGAAATTCGCCGAGCGCCTGCTGGAAGAAGGCATCTACGCGATCGGCTTCTTCTTCCCGGTGGTGCCCAAGGGCCAGGCCCGCATCCGGACCCAGATCAGCGCCGCGCACAGCCGCGAGCACCTGGATCGCGCGATCGATGCGTTCACCCGCATTGGTGTCGAACTGGGCGTGGTCAAGGGCTGATCATGCCGGGGTCGGATCCCTTTCCTGCGGAAAAGGCCCTGACCCCGCTGGTCAAAGCGTGCCGACCAAGGTCGGCACCTACCGGGCTGGATGGCTGCCGACCACGGTCGGCACCCGCCGTGGCCTGAGGGCGTGCCGGCCCGGGTCGGCACCGCCAGGCGTCACTTCTTTTTCTTCTTGCCCTTCGGCTCTTCCTTGCTGGCCACCACTACCGGCTTGGCGGCGGCGTCCTGGCCGTTGCCCTTGGCAACGCGGATGCCGTTGGCCTTCATCCAGGCATCGAACTCATCGGCGGTCATCTTCTTGTCGCCGTTGCTCATCAGGAAGCGGTAACTGCCGCGACCATCCAGCTCCGGGGTCTTCACTTCCACCACCGGGGTCTCGGCAGGCGTTTCCGCCTTGGCCACCTTCTTGTGGCCGCCACAGGCGGCCAGCAGCACCATCGGCAGCAGCAGGCCTGCGCAGCGCAGGGTTTGGTTGAGGGTCGGGTGGTACATGGGCAGGCTCCGTTCGGGAAATTCAGCAACCAGGCGCCCCCTACGCCTGGAACGGTGGCCGGCGACTGCCGGCCGCGGGCGATGATCAGCCCGGTGCAGCGGCCCCCAGCCGCTGCTGGTCGCTGACCTCCAGCACCCGCCATTGCCCCTTGCCGAGATCGCCGAGCAGCAGCCCACCGATCGCGACCCGGACCAGGCGCAGCACCTGCAGGTCGAAGGCCGCCAACAGGCGGCGGATATGGCGGTTGCGTCCCTCGTCGAGGACCACCTCCAGCCATGCGGTTTTGTCGCCACTGCGCAGTACGCGCACGGCCTGGGCGACGAGGAACTCGCCCTCGTCCTCGACACCGGCGCGCAGCGCGGCCAGGGTGTCCTCATCGGGAAGACGATCCACCTGCACGTGATAGGTCTTCTGTGGGCCGGTCTCCGGATCGGTCAGGCGCGCCGCCCACTGCGGATCATTGCTGAACAACAACAGCCCTTCGCTGGCCTTGTCCAGGCGCCCGACCGGCGCGATCCACGGCAGGCCGGCACCATCGAAGCAGCGATACACCGTGTCGCGACCACGCTCGTCCTGCGCCGTGGTCACCACGCCGCGCGGCTTGTTGAGCACCAGGTACAGCCGCTGCGGCGCATCCATCGGCCGGCCATCGACTTCGATCGGCGGGTGCGGACTGGCAATCGGGAACTCGGGATCACGGATGATGCGGCCGGACACGCGCACGCGGCCATCGGAAATCCATCGCGCGGCCTCGCTGCGTGAGCACACGCCGGCCTTGGACAGCACGCGCGCCAGGCCATGGCGCACGCCATTGGAGACATCCGGAACCGCACGCCCACGCGGTGCGTGGGAGCGGGCAGCGGGGGCAGCAGGTGGGCGGCGCGTGCGCAAGCCTCTGCTCCCCGCCGCGCTTACTTCTTGTCGACCGGCTTGGTCTCAGCCGGTGCTTCGGCCGCAGCCGGAGTGGCGGCCGGAGCCGGACGCGCCTTGACCACACGCACGCCACGCGCCTTCATCCAGGCGTCGAACTCTTCGGCGGTCATGCGCTTGCCGTTCTGGCTCATGTCGAAGCGCCAGGGCGTGTTGTCGAATTCGGTCTGCGGCTTGTAGGCCGCCGGATCGTTCGGCTTCACCGCCGGTGCGCTCGGAATGGCCTTGGCGATGTTCTGGCACCCATCAATGCGCAGGCGCTGCAGCACCTGGTCCAGCGACTGCGACGGATCGTAGTTGCTGCTCAGCACGCCGGCCGGCATGCCCAGCTGGTTGCCACGGATGTAGAGCTCGTCGGCCACCGGCGCGATGGTCGTGGCCGGCAACGGCAGCGGCGAGGCGCTGGTGTTGACCGAGCAATCGACCGCAGCGTGGGCGGCGGGAACCAGGGCCAGCGCCAGGAAGGCGGCCGATGCAGAGCGCAGCATGAAGGGCATCCAGGAAAGGAAGTGACGCGGCGAGTTTAGCAATGCCGCGACAGCTTTCAAGCGCCACTTTCAATGAATACGGCAACTCATTGGTTTTATGGGCAAAATCCCGACGAACGGTTACTCCCGCGCCTGAAACGCCGGGTTCCGGACCGCAGAAACAACAAGACCCGGCCGAAGCCGGGTCCTGCTGTGTCCTACTGGCAGAGCGTCAGAACTTAGTTCTGGACGTTCAGCTCGGTACGACGGTTCTTGGCGCGACCTTCCGGGTTGTCCGAACCATCCGGGTTGGTGTTCGGAGCAATCGGACGGCTCTCGCCGTAGCCGATCGGGCCGACCAGGCGACCGGCGTCGACGCCGTTCTTGGTCAGGTAGTTGTACACGGCGGTGGCGCGACGCTCCGACAGCTTCTGGTTGTAAGCGTCGGTACCCTTCGAGTCGGTGTGACCGGCAACTTCAACGCGCAGATCCGGGTAACGCTTCAGGATCTCGGTGGCTTCGCTCAGGATCGCCACGGCGTCCGGACGCAGGTTCGACTTGTCGAAGTCGAAGTTGACGCCCTTCAGATCGATGGAGACCGGAACCGGGCAACCGTCCGGACCGATGGTCTGACCCGGCTGCGAGTTCGGGCACTTGTCGTCGCAGTTGTTGACGCCGTCACCGTCGTCATCCAGGTCGGCGCAGCTCGGGGCAACCGGAGCCGGAGCCGGAGCAGCCGCGACCGGAGCCGGGCCCAGCGGGATCACGACGCCGACCGAAGCCAGCACGTCGCCGAACCAGCTCTCGTCCTTGGCGGCGATGCTCTGGTCGTCGAAGTCAGCGCGGTAGGCCACTTCGGCGCGGACAGCAACACGCTTCTCGAAGGTGGTCTGCAGGCCGACGCCCAGCTTGGCGGCAACGTTGCCGTCCTTACGCTGGCGCGGACCGTTGTTGTCGATTGCAGCGTACTCTTCTTCCGACTTCTGGTAGCCCAGGCCACCGACGATGTACGGGTTCCAGCCGCGGCCTTCCTTGATGAAGTGGCGACGCAGGTCCAGCGAGACGCCGTACTGCGACCAGTTCAGGTCCTGGTTGCTGTCGAAGTTCGGGTTCTGGTAGTTCAGTTCACCGTCCAGCGACCAGTTCGGGCTGATGAACTTACCCAGGCCCAGGGTCACGAACGGAGCGTCATTGGTCAGACGGTCGCTGTCCTGGAAGTTGAAGCCGGCCGAACCGGTCAGGTACCAGCGGTCATCGAACTCCTGCGCCGAAGCTGCCTGGGCGAAAGCCAGGCCGCCCAGCAGCGCGGCAGTAAGGATCTTCTTGTTCATTGAGTACAGCTCCTATTTCGGGGGTATGAAACCGGTAGAGGCATGGGCCAGCACTAGTGCGTCGATGTACGACAGCCGATTCAGCACGCCACCGCCGCGAACATTATGCTCAGGCGGGTGAAGGCCATGTTAACAGTCCCGTAACATGTGAAGTGTTGCGCCCGACCGTCGACCGGTCCGACGTTGAAACCCTATACAGGATGATGAAAATCCGCAAGACCCACACGCTGCAAGGGTTTGACGGGGTTTAAGCGCGAAAACCGACATACTGCGCAGCACATTGCATCGCACGGTTCAGCAGGTTTGCGGAAACGTGAGGAACCTTATGATGGGATCACGAACCCAGCCGGAGCCGTGATGAAAGCCGTCGCCCTGAGTCGTGAATACGCACCTGCCCTGCGTGATGTCCTGCTGCCGCCGCCGCTGCCTCCTCGCGGCCGCGATCTGCTGGTGCGGATCGAAGCGGTATCGGTCAACCCCGTCGATGGCAAGCAGCGGGCCGCTACCGATCCGGCCACCCTTGAGGTTCCCCGGGTGCTCGGCTGGGACGCCGCCGGTGTGGTCGAAGCCATCGGTGACGAGGCCAGCCTGTTCGCCTCCGGTGACGAGGTCTACTTCGCCGGTGACGTTACCCGGCCGGGCTGCAACGCCCAGTACCAGTGGGTGGACGAGCGCCTGGTCGCCCGCAAGCCGACCACGCTCGATTTCGCCGAAGCCGCCGCACTACCCCTGACCACGCTGACCGCCTGGGAGCTGTTGTTCCAGCGCATGCCGCTGCATCTGGATGATCGCCGCCATGGCGGCCAGCACCTGCTGGTGATCGGCGGTGCGGGAGGCGTGGGCTCGATGGCGATCCAGCTGGCCCGCCATGCCGGCTTCGAGGTGATCGCCACCGCCTCGCGCGAGGCCTCGATCGACTGGTGCCGGCAGATGGGGGCCACGCATGTGATCGACCATCGGCAGCCGCTGCAGCCCCAGCTGCAGGCACTGGGCATCGACGCAGTGCAGGTGGCGCTCAACCTGGCCGACACCGATCACTACTGGGACGAACTGGGCCAGCTGCTGGCACCACAGGGCCATGTCGGCCTGATCGTGGAGCCGCGTGGCGCACTGCGCATCGGCGATCCGTACAAGGCCAAATGCATCGGCATCCATTGGGAGTTCATGTTCGCGCGCTCGCGCTTCGCCACCGCCGACTGCATCGAACAGCATCGCATCCTCAGCCGCGCCGCCAGCATGATCGATGCCGGCCAGCTGCGTGGCACGCTCAGTGAAACGCTGGGCACGATCAATGCGGCCAACCTGGACATCGCGCATCAGCGCCTGGCCAGCGGGCACACGGTGGGCAAGCTGGCGCTGGTGGGCTGGGACAACTGACGCCGTGATGTAGGCCGAGCCCACGCCAGGCTGCTACGCCTGCCGCCACCAGCAGAGCACGGGCGCGGCCCTGCTCAACCGCCCGCCTGCAGGATCGGCGCTGCCTGTACCAGCGGATTGGCTGGGATCTGTATCTATGGGCTCAAGGAAATCAGGGATACGGTGGAAACAGATCTCCCCTCCCCCGAGCCCACCATGCCTACCGCCCTGCCCCTGCGCCTGCTGCAACTGATCACCGGCCTGTTCCTGTATGGCTTCGGTGCCTCGCTGATGATCCGTGCCGCCATCGGCGTGGCGCCCTGGGACGTGCTGTCGCAGGGCATCGCCGCACAGACGCCGCTGTCCTTCGGGCTGGCGACCAATGTCATCGGCGCACTGGTGCTGTTGCTGTGGTGGCCACTGCGCCAGAAGCCGGGCGTCGGCACGGTGCTCAACGTGATGCTGATCGGTCCCTCCGCACAGTTCGGGTTGTGGCTGCTGCCACCGGCCATCGGCGTGGGCTGGCAGCTGGCGATGTTCTGTGCAGGCATGCTGCTGGTCGCGCTGGCCACCGGCCTGTACATCGGCGCCCGCCTCGGCCCGGGACCGCGCGATGGCTTGATGACTGGCCTGCATGCCCGCACCGGTTGGCCGATCTGGAAGGTGCGCAGCCTGATCGAAGGCAGCGTATTGCTGCTGGGCTGGTGGCTGGGCGGCAATGTCGGCCTCGGCACCCTCGCCTTCGCCCTGCTGATCGGCCCGCTGTGCGGCGTCACGCTGGGCTGGTTCGGGATCGGCCGCCCCCCGGTCGTACCCGCCGCTGCCCGGCAGCCGCAATCGCCCTGAGCTTCCCCGTATGCCGGCCAGCGGCCGGCACTACCGCCCCCGGAGTTCGGGGGCAGCGCCGCAGGCGCGGGGGGGTGGAGGCCGGTAAGTGGGGCCCGCGATTCGCGCAGCGAAACGCGGGAGCGACAGCACGCATGTGCCGAGCGTACCCGGCCAGCGGCCGGCACTATCGCCC
>NZ_JCAFRJ010000010.1:0-173769 GCF_059367975.1 Stenotrophomonas sp. YJH_SMC_131
AAACGTCTGCAAGATGGACAATCATCCTTCCTGCAGGCGCCTTCACAAGATACCTGCGCATACTTTCAAAGATCCGGGGAAGTGGCCTCAGCGCCGTTCCCGTGTGCTGCGAAGTTTCCTTCGTAGCGAGCCGCCCATTATGCCAGACTTTTTCAGTCCGTCAACACCTTCGTTCGATCATCTCGTTCGGCGGTGGTGGGCACCCTGATGTCGCTGAAGCCCCTTGGTGGCGACCCCTGCGACGGGGGAGGAGAAGTATGGCCCCATCCACATCATTTGTGAAGGGGGTGTAGCGATTTTTTTCACCGGATGTTGCATCCGTTCATCCGTCGCGCTGCGGTAGGAACCCGCGAAGCGCAGCCAAGCGTAGGCTTGGCTCTACAAGAGCATAAGGAAGGGCCGGCTGGCGCCGGCCCTTCCCTGCTGTCAGGCAGTGACCAGACGCACGCGGGCGAAAGTACGCTTGCCGACCTGCAGCAGGCCTTCGAAGCCCGGCTGCAGCACCTGCTGGCCATCTTCGACCACTTCACCGTCGACCTTGACCGCGCGCTCCTTGAGCTTGCGATTGGCTTCAGAGTTGCTCGGGGTCAGGCCGGCCGCCGTCAGCAGCGCAGCGATACGCAGTCCTTCGGCCGGAATCGCCACGTCCTGCAGCGGCAGCTGGGTAATGTCACCCTGCCCGGTCACCGCTGCTTCCCAGCCTGCAATGGCCTGCTCGGCCGCCGCGGCGTCGTGGAAACGGGTCGCCAGTTCACGCGCCAGGCGCAGCTTGACCACACGCGGGTTCAAGCCGCCTTTGGCCACCTGCTCGCGCAGCTGCACGGCTTCGGCCTGGCTGATGTCGAAGGACAGCAGTTCGATCCAGCGCCACATCAGGGTGTCGTCCACCTTCATGGTCTTGGTGACGATGTCGATGGCCGGCTCGCTGATGCCAATGTAGTTGCCCAGCGACTTGGACATCTTGTTGACGCCGTCCAGGCCTTCCAGCAGCGGCATGGTCAGCACCACCTGCGGCTTCTGGCCGTGGTGTTCCTGCAGGCCACGGCCCATCAGCAGGTTGAACTTCTGGTCGGTACCGCCCAGTTCGACGTCGGCCTCCAGGGCCACCGAATCGTAGCCCTGCACCAGCGGGTACAGGAATTCGTGGATGGCGATGGACTGCTGGGCGGCATAGCGCTTGGCGAAGTCGTCGCGCTCGAGCATGCGCGCCACGGTGTGCTGGCCGGCCAGGCGGATCATGTCGGCCGCGCCCATCTTGCCGAACCACTCCGAGTTGAAGCGGACTTCGGTACGGCTGCGGTCGAGCACCTTGAACACCTGTTCCTCGTAGGTACGGGCGTTGGCCAGCACGTCATCGCGGCTGAGCGGCTTGCGGGTCAGGCTCTTGCCGGACGGGTCGCCGATCATGCCGGTGAAGTCGCCGATCAGGAAAATGACCTGGTGGCCGAGGTCCTGGAACTGGCGCATCTTGTTCAGCAGCACCGTATGGCCCAGGTGCAGGTCGGGCGCGGTGGGGTCGAAGCCGGCCTTGATCCGCAGCGGACGGCCTTCCTGCAGGCGCGCACGCAGATCCTCGAGCTTGAGGATCTCGTCGGCACCACGGCCGATCAGGGCAAGGGCTTCTTCAATCGAGGACACGTGACTACTCCCGGCAACGCCGATTCTTGTGTGGGGTGTTAAAGCGAAGTTAACCCGATTGGCTTCACAAAAGCCAATGGGCACAAGGGTTTGACGCGGTTTTCTGAGGTGTCTATGGTAACCGGCGATCAGGCCCGCACTCCCAGGCCGCCAGGAAAAAACCGCCGATGCACAATTCCGAACAAGGGCGCGCACGCAAGCAGCGCTTCCAGGAACGCCTCCACGTCCTGCACGACAACACCCTGCATCGGAAGCTCAGGCAACATCTTCCCGCCGCCTTCAATGAGCGCTGGACCCGCCGCCATTGGATGCATGCCAGCCTGTTTGCGACCATCGGCGCCCTGGTGGCGACGATCGTCCCCGGTTTCTCGCACACCATCGATGCCCCCTACGCCGACAGCCACACCAGCCTGGCGCTGCCGTTGCCGCCGCTGACCATGGCCCGCCAGCAGCAGGTGCCGGGTGACAGCTGGCAGGTGCTGCGCGTGCAGCGTGGCCAGACCCTGAGCGACCTGTTCGACAAGGCTGGCATTCCGGCCACCACCCTGCACCGGGTGCTGGACCACCCCGGCGCGCGTGAGGCGTTGACCAAGCTGCGCCCGGGTGCCGAGATCGCCTTCGACATGCCGCTGTCCGGCGACCTGCGCAGCATCCGTTTCGACCGCGATGCCGACAACCGCGTGGAACTGAGCCTGGCCGGCGATGACATCAAGGAGAAAGTGACCAAGCGCGAGTCCTCCACGCGCACCGTGGTCACCAGCGGCGAGATCACCAGTTCGCTGTATGCCGCGGCCCGACGGGCCGGGCTGTCGCCGTCGGCGATCGCGACGATGACCGACGACATCTTCAAGTACGACATCGACTTCTCCAAGGACCTGCAGCCGGGCGACCGCTTCAGCGTGGTGATGGATGAAACCTGGCGCGAAGGCGAGAAGGTGGACACCAGCAAGATCCTGGCGGCGACCTTCACCACCGGTGGCAAGACCTATTCCGGCTTCCGCTTCGACCGCAACGGCAAGTCCGAGTACTACGACATCAACGGCCGTTCGCTGAAGAAGAGCTTCATCCGCATGCCGATCCCGTTCGCGCGGCTGAGTTCGACCTTCGGCGCGCGCAAGCACCCGGTGCTGGGCAAGATGCGCATGCACAAGGGCGTGGACTACGCCGCGCGCACCGGCACTCCGATCATGGCCGCCGGCGATGCCCGCGTGCAGTTCGCCGGCGTGCAGCGCGGCTACGGCAACGTGGTGATCCTCGACCATGGCCGCGGCCACACCACCCTGTACGGCCACATGTCGCGCTTTGCGAACATCAGGACCGGCCAGCGCGTGGCCCAGGGCACGGTGATCGGCTATGTCGGCTCGACCGGCCTGGCGACCGGCCCGCACCTGCACTACGAATTCCGCGTCAATGGCGAGCACCGCAACCCGCTGACCGTGACCATGCCGCCGCCGGAACCGCTGAAGGGCGCCGAGCTGGTCGCCTTCCGCGCGCAGACCGCGCCGGCGATGGCGCGCATCCAGGGCATGGAGAAGCTGATCTACGCCGACGCCAGCCCGGCACCGACCAGCCGCGACGAGGCTGCGCCCGAGGTGGCCAGCGCCAAGGACAAGCAGGCGACCGGCCGCAAGCGCGGCTGAGCGTCTTGCGTTGACGAAGAAGGACGCGGCAGCCCAAGCTTGCCGCGTCCTTTTTTTATGCCTGCCATGAACACGACTGCCGACGCTGACGCCCCCCTGTACCTTGGCCTGATGTCGGGCACCAGCGCCGATGGCATCGATGCCGCGCTGGTGCAGTTCCCCGCCGGCGGTGGCTGCCGCTTCGTGCACGGCCTGACCGCCCGCTGGGAGCCGGTGCTGCGCGCGCGGCTGGTGGCGCTGGGCGAAGGTGGCCCGCTGGAGTCGCTGGAGGAACTGGGCGAACTGGACGCGCGGATCGCGATCAACTTCGCCGGGGCCGCCAATCAACTGCTGGCCGAGGCCGGCGTGGACCGCAGCCAGGTGCGCGCGATCGGCTCGCACGGCCAGACCGTGCGCCACCGCCCGCTGGCCGACCCGGCGTTCACCGTGCAGCTGGGCGACGGCAACCGCATTGCCGAACTGACCGGGATCACGACGGTATCCGACTTCCGCCGCCGCGACGTGGCGGCCGGGGGCCACGGTGCGCCGCTGATGCCGGCCTTCCACCTGGGCATGCTGGGCACCGCCGACGAAGACCGCGCGGTGCTCAACCTGGGCGGCATCGCCAACCTGACCCTGATCCCGCGCGAAGGCGCGGTGCGTGGCTTCGATACCGGCCCGGCCAATGCGCTGATGGACGCCTGGTGCCAGCGCCATACCGGCCGCACCTTCGATGCCGATGGCGCTTACGCTGCCAGTGGCACGTTGGACGAGGGCCTGCTGGCCGGCTGGCGCTCGGACCCGTGGTTCGCGCTGCCGCCGCCGAAGAGCACCGGGCGCGAACAGTTTCACCTGTCCTGGGCCGGAGCCCACATGGGGGAAGGCGAGTACGCCGCTGCCGATGTGCAGGCCACCCTGCTGGAGCTGACCGTGGCGACCGTGGCCGATGCGTTGCTGGCGCAGCAGCCGCAGACCCGGCGCCTGCTGGTCTGTGGCGGCGGTGTGCGCAACCGGCAGCTGATGAAGCGGCTGGCGGCGCGGCTGCCGGAGGTGCAGGTTGAGTCCAGCGCGGTGCATGGGCTGGACCCGGAGTACGTGGAGGCGATGGGTTTCGCCTGGCTGGCGCAGCGGACGATGGACGGGCTGGCGGGCAACCTGCCGAGCGTGACCGGGGCAACGGGCCCGCGGATCCTGGGGGCGATCCACCTGGCGTGAGGTGGGCCGTCCGCGCAGGTGAGGCGCCGTTGTAGAGCCGAGCCCTGCTCGGCTTAGCGCGGGCCGGGCCGGGCCAAGCGCAGCCGAGCATGGCTCGGCTCTACAAAGGCGCTAATCGAAGCCCTGCCCTGCCGGCAGGGCCTGCAGGGCGGCAATCGCGGCGGAGAGGGCGTCCACTTCGGGATCGCCGAAGCCGGAGCGGACCTCCAGTTCACTGCTGAACAGCCCCTGCTCCAGCAAGGCGGCGCAGGTCTGTTCGTGGGTCCAGCCGCGGGCGACCGCGACCCGTCGGATGCGTTCCAGCAGCAGCGGGTCCAGGTCCCGCAGCACAACGTCGGCCATGCTCACTTCCCCGTTCGCAAGGCACCGCCCCCTCGGCGCGTCGGGGGCGATGATCCCGCAGTCCGGGCGGGCAGGCAATCAGGCGACCGGCGGCGGCCCGCGATCGGCGATCCGCGGCCACAGCCACGCCAGCAGCAGCAGGGTTGGCACCACGGTGATCGAGCTGAGGATGAAGAACGTGCTGTAGGACGTGGCTTCGACGATGTAGCCGGAGACGCCACCGACGAACTTGCCCGGCAGGTTGGCCAGCGAGACCAGCAATGCGTACTGGGTGGCGGTGAAGTTGCGGTCGGTCAGCGACGACATGAAGGCCACCAGCACGGTGCCGGCAAAGCCCTGGAACAGGTTGTCGGCACTGAGCGCGGCGTAGAACGCCCACAGCTTGCCCGGATTGTGCGCCATCAGCAGGAAGGCCAGGTTGGACAGCGCCACGCCCAGCGCGGCCACCAGCAGCATGCGGCGGAAGCCGAACGCAGCCACCGCGATGCCGCCAAGGAACGCGCCGCCGATGCCCATCCACACACCGAACAGCTTGGAGACGGTGGCGATGTCGGCCTTGTCGAACCCCGAGTCGAGATAGAACGGCCCGGCCATCACTCCGATCACCTGGTCGGGGAACTTGAACAGGCCGACGAAGGCCAGCAGCACCAGCGCCAGTGCCACGCCATTGCGGCTGAAGAAGCTGGAGATGGGCTGGACGAACGCTTCGGCAATATCGATGCGGCGCTGCACGGCGGTGGCCGGGCGCTGCGGTTCGGCGCACAGCAGGGTGGTGACGATCGGCAGCAGCATCAGCGCGGCCATCGCCAGGTAGGCGACGATCCAGCCTTCGAACTGGGCCAGGTACAGCGCGCCGGCACCGGCCAGGATCAGGCCGATCCGGTAGCCCAGCGTATAGGTGGCGGCCAGCGCCGCCTGGGCGGTCTGCGGCGCGATCTCGATGCGGTAGGCATCGACGGCCGAATCCTGGGTGGCGCCGGCGAACGACGCCACCAGCACCCACATCACCAACGGCCACACGCCCTGTTCGGGCCGCACGAAGGCCAGCGCGACCAGCCCGACCAGCACCAGCACCTGCGACACCAGCAGCCAGGAGCGGCGGCGGCCGAGCCGCCCCAGCAGCGGGAAGGCGTAGCGGTCCAGCAGCGGTGCCCACAGGAACTTGAGCAGGTAGAAGAAGCTGGCCAGGCTGATCAGGCCGATGCTGCCCAGGTCCAGCCCGACGTCGCGCAGGCGCGTGGACAGGGTCTGCGAGGCGATCAGCAGGAACGGCAGGCCACTGCCGAAGCCGAGCATGGCCATGGTCAGCGCCGACGGGGTACCGAAGGCGCGCTTGATGCCGGCCCAGCCCTTGTAGCTGACCGGCGTGGCGGCCTCGGTCACAGGTCGTAGTCCACGGTGAACGGGGCGTGGTCGGAGAAGCGCTCGTCGCGGTAGATCGAGCAGCTGCGCAGTCGGTCACGCAGGCCCGGGGTGATGAACTGGTAGTCGATGCGCCAACCGACATTGTTGGCACGGGCGGCGCCGCGGTTGCTCCACCAGGTGTAGTCCTCTCCGGTGGGGTTGAGCAGGCGGTAGGCATCGGCCCACCCACGGCCGCCGGCGACATCGGTGGCCTGGCCGTGGTCGGCGCACAGCGCGTTGAGCCAGTCGCGCTCCTCCGGCAGGCAGCCGGAGTTCTTCTGGTTGGACTTCCAGTTCTTGATGTCCAGCGCCGAACGCACGATGTTCCAGTCACCGCACAGCACGTAGTCGCGGCCGCTGCGCGCCCACGCTTCGAGGATCGGCCGCAGCCATTCCATCACTTCGAACTTGAAGCCCTGGCGCAGGTCGCCCGAGCTGCCCGATGGGATATAGAAGGAAACCACGCTGAGATTGCCGTAGCGCGCCTCGATGTAGCGGCCTTCGTCGTCGAACGGCGCCCAACCCAGCGAGGTGATGACCTGGTCCGGTTCGCGCTTGCTGTAGATCGCCACGCCGCTGTAGCCCTTCTTGGTGATGGCATCGCGATAGAAGCAGTGGTGGCCGTCCGGACGGAACATCGGGTCGGTCAGCTGGTCTTCCTGGGCCTTGGTTTCCTGGATGCACAGGACGTCGGCGTCCTGGGCACGGAACCAGTCGAGGAAGCCCTTGGTCGCGGCGGAACGGATGCCATTGGCGTTGAAACTGATGATGCGCATGCGGGGGACCTGCGGCGGGAAACCGGGCAAGCATACCGGTTGCCTGCAGGGCTGCGCAGTCCGCCAGGCCGGGCCTGGACGGCTTTCACATGGCGCTGGACGAGCGCAAAACGCCCAGCTGGATTAGGATTTGTGCTCCAAATGAAGATGAATCGAGTTTTGATGAGCGACCACCGCCACCGTTTCCTGCAGCTGGCCCTGACTGCCGACGCCCTGCGCTTCGGCCAGTTCACCCTCAAGTCCGGCCGGCTGAGCCCCTATTTCTTCAACGCCGGTCGTTTCGACTCCGGTTCGCTGCTGTCGCAGCTCGGCGCCTGCTACGCCGATGCCATCGATGCCACCGGGATCAAGTACGACGTGGTGTTCGGCCCGGCCTACAAGGGCATTCCGCTGGCCACCGCGATGGCCTGCGAGCTGGCTCAGCGTGGCCGCGACCTGCCGCTGTCGTTCAACCGCAAGGAAGCCAAGGACCATGGTGAAGGCGGCCAGCTGATCGGCGCGGACCTGAATGGCAAGCGCGTGCTGATCGTCGATGACGTGATCACCGCCGGTACCGCGATCCGCGAAGCGCTGGGCATCATCCGCGCTGCCGGCGGCACCCCGGCCGGCATCGTGGTGGCACTGGACCGCCAGGAGATCGCCTCGGAAGCCGACCGTCGCTCGGCGGCACAGTCGGTGGCCGAAGAAGCCGGCATTCCGGTGATCGCCGTGGCATCGCTGGCCGATCTGCTTGATTTCGCCTCCGGCAACCCGGAACTTGTCGGTTACCGGCAGCCGCTGGAAGCCTACCGGGCCCAGTACGGCGTCCGTTCGATCCGCTGACCGACCAGGGGAAAGGTCATGTCCCGAGTTCCTGCTGTTCTCTTTGCCGGCCTGCTGCTGGCCGTGCCGTTCACCGTGCCGGCGCAGTCGCGCGACGGCGGCAAGGTGGAAAAGAAGCTGTACTGCTGGAACGAGGGCAAGGAGCGGATCTGCAGTGATTCGCTGCCGGCCGATGCGGTCAATCACGCCCGCGAGGAGTTCAACGCGAAGAGCGGCCTGCGCAATGCGCAGGTCCAGCGCGCGTTGACCGACGAGGAGCGCGCCGCAGCCAGCACCGTGGCACAGCAGCAGCAGCTGGACCTGATGGCCGAGCAGACCCGCCAGCGCACCGAGCAGGCGATGCTGTCCACCTATGGCAGCGAGGACGACCTGCGCCGGGTGTTCGCCGAACGCCAGGAAGTGCTGGACAACAACCTGAAGACCGCCGAGTACAACGTCACCAGCCTGCGCGAATCGCTGGTGGCGCTGCTGTCGGCCGCCGGTGACCGCGAACTGGCCGGTGGCAAGGTGGCCGACAAGCAGGCCGAGGCGATCCGCCAGCGGCATGTACAACTGCAGTCGCAGCAACGCCTGCAGGCCGGGTTCCTGCAGCAGCAGCAGGCGCTGAAGGCCGAGATCGACAGCACGCTGCAGCGCTATCGCGAGCTGAAGGGCGTGGCGCAGGCGAGCCAGGCGCCGTGATTCGCCTGTAGCGCCGGGCCCACGCTCGGCGCCGCGTGACCTTGGGAAAGGGCAGCCGAGCATGGGCTCGGCTCTACAGCAGGCGGCGCCTGGTTACGGGTTGGCCCACGGAATTTATGCACTCTTTACGCGTCGGCCCGGTCCGGCGCGTAGTGCGTTTATGGGCGGCAGGACGACGATGACGGCCTGAGGTGGAGGGGTTCCACCAGGTCGCTATTGAAATGTCCCCCTGGCTGTCTTTGTTGTGTGGCGTGCTGGTGCTGGTCGCCGCCGCCTATCTTCTCTATGTCGTGCTGCGGCCCGAATCGTTCTAACGGAGCCGGCCATGACTGAGATGCTTGTCATTCTTGCCGCCAGCCTGCTGCTGGCGTGGCCGCTGGGCCTGTACCTGGCCCGCGTGATGCGCGGCACGCCGATGAAGGTCGACGTGCTGTTCAACTGGATCGAAAAGCCGTTGTACAAGGTGTTCGGCGTCGATCCCTCGCGCGCGATGTCCTGGCGCGGCTACGTGCTGGCCTTCGTGCTGAGCAACGTGGTGGTCGCTGTGTTGACCCAGGCGGTGTTCATGACCCAGGCCTGGTTGCCACTGAACCCGGACCAGATCCCGAACATGCGGTGGGACACCGCGCTGCACACGATGATCTCGTTCCTGACCAACACCAACCAGCAGCACTATTCGGGCCAGGCGCAGCTGTCCTACCTCTCGCAGATGACCGGCATCACCGGCCTGCAGGTGGTGACGCCGATGATGGGCCTGGCGCTGGCGGTGGCGACGCTGCGCGCGTTGTTCTCGCGTGCGCCGCAGGCTGCGGCGGCCACCGGTGCCGGCGATGACCGCCAGGTGGCGGTAGGCAACTACTACGTGGACGTGGTGCGCCTGTGCGTGCGTTTCCTGTTGCCGCTGTGCCTGGTGTGGACCCTGCTGCTGACCAGCCAGGGTGTGCCGTCGACGATGGCCGGTGGCCCGCAGGCCACGCCGATCGATGCCAGCGCCGGCATGACCGGACAGAAGCTGCCGCTGGGCCCGGTGGCGGCGATGGTCGCGGCCAAGCAGCTTGGCGCCAACGGTGGCGGCTGGTACGGCCCGAACAGCAGCTTCCCGCTGGAGAACCCGACCCCGCTGTCGAACGCGCTGGAAATCGTCGGCATCCTGCTGGTGCCGATGGCGGTGATCTTCATGATCGGCGCGTTCACCGGCCGGCGTCGCTTCGGCGCCCTGGTGTTCAGCTGCATGCTGGGCATGTCGCTGCTTTCCACCGGCGCGATGATGTGGAGCGAAGGGCATAGCGCCAGCGCCGCCACCCCGCTGCTGATGGAAGGCAAGGAGGTGCGCTTCGGCGCCGACGGCACGGCGCTGTGGGCGGCGGTGACTACCCAGGTCTCCAATGGCTCGGTGAACGGCATGCACGATTCGCTGGCGCCGCTGAGCGGTGGCATCGCGATGGTCAACATGCTGGTCAGCGCGATCTGGGGCGGCATCGGCTGTGGCCTGCAGCAGTTCATCGTCTATCTGCTGCTGGGTGTGTTCCTGGCCGGGTTGATGACCGGGCGCACGCCGGAACTGTTCGGCCGCAAGCTGGAGACGCCCCAGGTGCGCCTGCTGGCCCTGCTGGTGCTGCTGCAGCCGATCACCCTGCTGGTGTTCACTGCGATCACCCTGGCCGTGCCCGGCCTGGCCGGCACCTCCAACCCCGGCTTCCATGGCATCAGCCAGGTGTTCTACGAGTATGTCTCGGCCTACGCCAACAACGGTTCGGGCTTCGAAGGACTGGGTGACGCCACGCTGTGGTGGAACCTGAGCTGCTCGCTGGTACTGCTGCTGGGCCGCTTCCCGCTGCTGATCATTCCGCTGGTGGTGGCCGCACAGCTGGCCGCCAAGCGCCAGGCGCCGGAGTCTGCCGGCAGCCTGCAGATCGAAACCCCGACCTTCGCCCTGACCCTGGTCTCGGTGATCGTCATCCTGACCGTGCTGCAGTTCATGCCGGCGCTGGTACTCGGCCCGATCGCCGATCACCTGAGCCTGGGACTGCGCTGAGGACACCCTGATGAGTACCCAAGCAAGTTCAACCCGTAGTACCCATGCACCGCGCCCTGCCCTGCTTGATGGCGCCGGCCTGCGCCGTGCGCTGGTCGAAGCGGTGCGCAAGCTGGCGCCGATGCATCTGGTGCGCAGCCCGGTGATGGCGGTGGTGATGGCCGGCACGATCGTCGCCGCGATCGTCACCCTGACCGGCAATGCACCGCTGGGCTTCGGCCTGGCAGTGACCGCCATCCTGCTGGTGACCGTGCTGTTCGGCAATTTCGCCGAGGCAGTGGCCGAAGCGCGTGGCCGTGGCCAGGCCGCCTCGCTGCGCCGTGCCCGCCAGGACCTGGTGGCGCGCCGGCTGGCGGCGCCGCAGCCGGGCGCAGCCGAAGCCCAGGTGCCTGCCGCCGAGCTGCGCCCGGGCGACCATGTGATCGTCAGTGCCGGTGAGCTGGTGCCGGCCGATGGCGAGATCGTGCAGGGCCTGGCCACCATCAACGAAGCGGCAGTAACCGGCGAATCGGCACCGGTGCTGCGCGAGGCCGGTACCGACCGTTCCGGTGTGATCGGTGGCACCAAGGTGCTGTCCGACCAGATCATCGTGCGGGTGACCGCCGAGCCGGGCCACAGCTTCCTGGACCGCATGATCGCGCTGGTGGAAGGTGCCAATCGCCAGAAGACCCCCAACGAGATCGCGCTGACCCTGCTGCTGGCGGCGATGACGCTGACCTTCCTGGTGGTGGTGGCCACGTTGCCGGCGATCGGCGCGGCCGTGGGCGTGCAGGTCGATCCACTGCTGCTGATCGCACTGCTGGTGTGCCTGATCCCGACCACCATCGGCGGCCTGCTGCCGGCCATCGGCATCGCCGGCATGAACCGTGCGCTGGCTGCCAACGTGCTGGCCAAGTCGGGCAAGGCGGTGGAAGTGGCCGGCGACGTCGACGTGCTGCTGCTGGACAAGACCGGCACCATCACCTACGGCGACCGCCAGGCCAGCCACTTCCATCCGCTGGCCGGCATCGACGCCAGCCAGCTGCGCGAGGCCGCACTGCTGTCCTCGCTGGCCGACCCGACCCCGGAAGGCAAGTCGATCGTGCGCCTGGCGCGCGAACAGGGCTGCGCCACCGCCGAGCCGGACCGTGCCGACTACCTGGCCTTCAGTGCCCAGACCCGGATGTCCGGCGTCGATCTGGAGCATGGGCGGCAGATCCGCAAGGGCGCTGCCGATGCGATCCGCACCCACGTGCAGGCGCTCGGCGGCAACGTGCCGGCTGAACTGGCCGGCCGCGTCGAGCAGGTCGCGCGCAATGGCGCCACCCCGCTGGTGGTGGCCGAGGGCCGCCACGTGCTGGGCGTGATCGAGCTGTCGGACGTGGTCAAGCACGGCATGCGCGAGAAGTTCGCACAGCTGCGGGCGATGGGTATCCGCACGGTGATGATCACCGGCGACAACCCGCTGACCGCTGCCGCCATCGCCGCCGAAGCCGGTGTTGATGACTACATCGCCGAGGCGCGTCCGGAAGACAAGCTGGCACGCATCCGCCAGGAACAGGCCGGTGGCCGCCTGGTGGCGATGGTGGGCGATGGCACCAACGATGCTCCCGCGCTGGCCCAGGCCGACATCGGCCTGGCGATGAACTCCGGCACGCAGGCGGCGAAGGAGGCCGGCAACATGGTCGACCTCGATTCAGACCCGGCCAAGCTGCTGGCAGTCGTGGAAGTGGGCAAGCAGCAGCTGATCACCCGCGGTGCGCTGACCACCTTCTCGCTGGCCAACGACGTGTCCAAGTACTTCGCGATCCTGCCGGCGCTGTTTGCCGCTGCGGTTCCGGCCATGGCCGCACTGAACGTGATGCAGCTGTCGAGCCCACGCAACGCGGTGCTGGCGGCGCTGATCTTCAACGCGCTGGTGATTCCCGTGCTGATCCCGCTCGCCCTGCGTGGCGTGCGCTTCCGTCCGGCCACGGCCACCGCGCTGCTGCGCCGGAACATGCTGGTGTACGGCCTCGGCGGCGTGCTGTTGCCGTTCGCGGCGATCAAGCTGATCGACCTCTTCCTTGTCCTGGTATTCGGCGCATGAACCGTTCTGCTTCCACCTCCACCACCCTGCCCCGCGAACCGAAGGCCGAAGCCCGCGTGGCCAGCCTGCAGGACGGCGCCGGCTGGCGCCCGGCGATCGGCCTAGGCCTGGCCACCCTGCTGCTGGCCGGCGCGGTCTACGCCGGCATCGCCACCGGTTTCGCCGGCCTGGCCTACCCCACCCAGGCCGAGGGCAGCCTGCTGCGCGACGGCAACGGCCAGGTGCGCGGCTCGGCATGGTTGTCGCAGCCGTTCACCGGCGATGGCTACTTCCAGGCACGGCCGTCGGCGGCCAACTACGACCCGATGGCCGCGGCCGGTTCCAACCTGGCGCGCAGCAACCCGGCGCTGGCCGAGCGTGTTGCCGCCAGCACGGCGGCGGTGGCCGCGCGCGAAGGTGTCGCCCCGGCGCAGGTGCCGGCCGACCTGGTCACCCAGTCCGGCGGCGGGCTGGATCCGCAGCTGTCGCCGGCGGCGGCGCAGCTGCAGGTGGCACGCGTGGCACGTGCCCGCGGCCTGCCGGTGGAGCGCGTGCAGGCCTTGGTGCAGGCACATACTGAAGGGCGCCAGTGGGGCGTGTTCGGCCAGCCGCGGGTGAACGTGGTGACGCTGAACTTCGCGCTGGACCATGCGGCCAAGGCGCCGTGATGCCGGCCTGCATCGGCTGCGCGCACAATGGCGGCCATGACAGCGGCCCCCATGACTGATGCGCGTACCCGCCAGGCCGATGCCCTGGTGGAAGGCCTGCAACGCGAAGCCGGTGGCAAGCTGACCGTGTTCCTCGGCGCTGCGCCGGGTGTGGGCAAGACCTACACCATGCTGACCCGTGCCCAGGAGCAGCTGCGCCGCGGCGTGGACCTGGTGGTCGGGCTGGTGGAAACCCATGGCCGCGCCGAAACCCAGGCCCTGCTGGAAGGCCTGCCGCAGCTGCCGTTGAAGGACGTGGCCTATCATGGCCACGCCCTGCAGGAGATGGACCTGGATGCCGTGCTGGCACGGCATCCGGCGCTGGTGCTGGTGGACGAACTGGCCCATCGCAATGCGCCCGGCAGCCGCCATGAGCGGCGCTGGCAGGATGTGATGGAGCTGCTGGACGCCGGCATCGACGTCTGGACCACGGTCAACATCCAGCATCTGGAAAGCCTCAACGACGTGGTGATGCGCATCACCGGCGTGCGGGTCAGCGAGACCGTGCCCGATGGCGTGCTCGATCGCCTGCACGACATCGTGCTGGTCGATCTGCCGCCGCGCGAACTGATCGCGCGCCTGCAGCAGGGCAAGGTCTATGTGCCCGAACAGGCCGCGCAGGCGCTGCAGGCGTTCTTCTCGCCGGCCAACCTGACCGCCCTGCGTGAGCTGGCGATGCAGGAAGCCGCCGACCGCGTCGACAGCAGCCTGCGTGAAACCCGCGCCGCACGGGGCGAAGGCAACCTGCCGCTGCGGCGCGGCGTGCTGGTGGCCATCGATGGCGGCGGCCAGAGCGAGTACCTGGTGCGGGTGGCGCGCCGCATCGCCGAGCGCCGCGACGCACCGTGGACGGTGGTGACCGTGCAGGGCCGGCGCCAGGACGAGGCCACGCGGCGCGAGATCGATGCGGCCTTCGCCCTGGCACGGCGCCTGGGTGGCGACGCCGAACTGCTGCACGGATCGAGCATCGCCGATGCCCTGCTGGACCATGCAGCGCACAACGGTGTATCGACCCTGGTGCTGGGGCGGACCCGTGAGCGCCCGCTGGCGCGGATGTTCAACCGAACCCTGACCCAGCAGCTGATCCAGCGCGGCGCGCACTACGAGATCACCATCATCAGCACGCCGCAGGCCCGGGCGCGCTCGCGCCGCGAAGGTCTGCTGCCACCGATGCGCGGCATCAGCTACGAGCCGGTACAGGCACTGATCGCCACCGCGCTGGCCTGTGCGGTGGCTTGGCTGGCCGAACGCTGGGTCGGCATGGCCGACCTGTCGATGGTGTTCATCGTGGCAGTGGTGCTGGTGGCGGCGCGCACGCGTGCCAGCGTGGCGGTGATGGCGGCGATCCTGTGCTTCCTGGCCTACAACTTCCTGTTCATCGCGCCCCGCTTCACCTTCGCCATCGGTGCGCGCCAAGGCGTGATCACCGTGTTCCTGTTCCTGGCCGCCGCCTTGGTGGCCGGACGGCTGGCCTCGCGCCTGCGCATGCAGGTCATTGCGCTGCGTGCGGCCAATCGCCATGCACGTGCACGCCAGCAGCTGGGCCGTCAGCTGGCCAGCGCCGCCGGCAACGGCGAGGTGGCACAGGCAGGTCGGCATGCCTTGGAGCAGGCGATGGATGTGCCGGCGTGGCTGCGGATCGGCGCGGACACTGCCGCCGGTGGCCGCAGCCAACCCGGCGATACCGACCTGGCTGCCGCCGACTGGGCACTGCGCCACGGCCAGCCCAGCGGCCGCTTCACCGACACCCTGGCCGGTGCGCAGTGGTGGTTCCTGCCATTGCTGGATGGCGAAGATCGCGCGATCGGCGTGGCCGGCCTGTACCTGCCCGGCGCACAGGCACGCCTGCTGCCCGAACAGCGGCAGCTTGCCGAAGCGATGGTCGATGACATCGCACAGGCCGCACTGCGTACCCGGCTGGTGGCCGAACTGGAACAGGCGCATGTCAGCAACGAGACCGAGCGGTTGCGCTCGGCCCTGCTCTCTTCGGTGTCGCACGACCTGCGCTCTCCACTGGCGGCGATGATCGGTTCGGCCGACAGCCTGGCCAGTTACGGCGCGGCGATGGACACGGCTGATCGCCGTGCCCTGCTGGACACCATCCTGGTCGAAGGCGAGCGGCTGGACCGCTACATCCAGAACCTGCTGGACATGACCCGCCTTGGCCACGAAGGTCTGAAGATCAACCGTGACTGGATCGGCGTGGACGAACTGATCGGCTCGGCCGCACGGCGCCTGCAGCGCTACCAGCCCAAGGTGCGGCTGGAGCTGGACATTCCGTCCACGCTGGCGCCGATCTGGGTACACCCGGCGCTGGTCGAACAGGCCGTGTTCAACGTGATGGAGAACGCGGCCAAGTTCTCGCCGCCCGACGCCGCCGTGCAGGTGCAGGCGCGCGAACTGGACGGCCAGCTGCGCATCGACGTGATCGATGCCGGCCCCGGCATTCCCGACGACGAGCGCGCGCGCATCTTCGACATGTTCTACAGCGTCGAGCGCGGCGACCGCGGCCGCCACGGCACCGGCCTGGGCCTGACCATCTGCCAGGGCATGATCGGCGCACATGGCGGCAGCGTGCAGGCGCTGCCCGGACGCGACGGTCGCGGTACCCTGATCCGCATCACCCTGCCCCTGCTCAAGCCAGCCTCCCACGATGAGCCCGACCCCGATTGATGCCAGCGTGCCGGCCGCGCGCGTGCTGGTGATCGATGATGAAACCCAGATCCGCCGGTTCCTGGACATCAGCCTGCGCGCGCAGGGCTACCAGGTGCGACAGGCCGCCACCGGCCAGGAAGGCCTGCAGCTGGCCGCCAGCGAGGACATGGACCTGGTGATCCTGGATATCGGCCTGCCGGACATGGAAGGCCGCGAGGTACTTGAACAGCTGCGGCAGTGGAGCCAGGTGCCGGTGATCATGCTGACCGTGCGCGCCGGCGAAGCCGAGAAGGTGCGCGCACTGGATACCGGCGCCAACGACTACGTGACCAAGCCGTTCGGCACGCAGGAACTGATGGCGCGGGTGCGGGCGCTGCTGCGCACGCGCAGCGTACCCAGTGATGGCACGCCACCGGTGTTCGACGACGGCCACCTGCGCGTGGACCTGGTGCGCCGCGAAGTCGCCCTGCAGGGTGAACCGGTGGCGTTGACCCGCAAGGAGTACGCGTTGCTGTCGCTGCTGCTGCGCAATGCCGGGCGGGTGGTGACACAGCCGCAGATCCTGCAGGAAATCTGGGGGCCGACCCACCAGCACGATACCCATTACCTGCGCATCCTGGTCGGCAAGCTGCGGCACAAGCTGGGCGATTCGGCGCTGGATTCACGCTACCTGTTCACCGAACCGGGCGTGGGCTTGCGATTCAAGGGGTGAGGGTGTGCCGAACAACGGTCGGCACCCACCAAAGCAAATTCGGAAGAGCATCCACGCATGGCGTGGATCTCTGCTGTGTCGACCAAGGTCGACACCTACCAAGAGCAGTTCATGCGGTTCGGACAGATCGCGGAAATCTGTCGAAGGCGGGGTGGGTCCGGTTGCGGGGGCGTGAGCCGCATGGATGCGGCGACCGAGCTTACATGGGTGAGGGCGCTTTGCTTGCGAAGCACTGCTTCGCAAGCGCCCGAACGCCCAGCCGCCAGCGGCTGGGCCGGGCCCCGGAGGGGGACTTGCAGCGTCCCGCGCAACCGGACCCACCCCGCATCCTACGGATAGCCGGCCTTTGACGTTGACGTTGATTCGGCGGGTGCCGGGCGCCGCCCGGCCCCACCTCAGAACCCCAGCGGCGTGTCGCCCAGCACCGGCTGCAGCTGGCTGCGGAACAAGGCCTTGATGCGCTCCAGTGCGGCCTCGTCGTTGCCTTCGAAGCGCAGCACCAGCACCGGCGTGGTGTTGGAGGCACGCACCAGGCCCCAGCCATCGGCGAAGTCCACGCGCAGGCCATCGATGGTCGACAGGCGGCCCCCCACATACGGGTTGTCCGGCGACTGCGCCGCCGCCACCAGCATCGCCACCAGCGCATGCGGCGTCCCGTCGGCCACCGCTACCTTCAGCTCCGGCGTGGCGACCATCTCCGGCAGTTCGCCCAGCACTTCGTCCGGGGTTTCCTCGCGCTGGGCCAGGATCTCCAGCAGGCGCGCAGCGGCGTACAGGCCGTCGTCGAAGCCGAACCAGCGTTCCTTGAAGAAGAAGTGGCCGCTCATCTCACCAGCCAGCTCGGCATCGGTCTCGCGCATCTTCGCCTTCATCAGCGAATGCCCGGTCTTCCACATCAGCGGGCTGCCACCGTTGCGCAGCACATGGTCGGACAGCTTGCCGGTGCACTTGACGTCGTAGATCACCATCGCGCCCGGATTGCGCATCAGCACGTCGGCAGCGAACAGCATCAGCAGGCGGTCGGCATAGATGATCCTGCCTTCGCCGGTGACCACGCCCAACCGGTCGCCATCGCCATCGAAGGCTACGCCGAGGTCGGCGCCGAAGCGCTTGACCGTCTGCACCAGGTCTTCCAGGTTGGCCGGCTCGCTCGGGTCGGGATGATGGTTGGGGAAGGTGCCATCGACATCGCAGTACAGCGGAATGACGTCGGCGCCGATTGCTTCCAGCAGCTGCGGGGCCAGTGCGCCGGCCACGCCATTGCCGGCATCGGCCACGACCTTCAGCGGACGGTCCAGCTGCACGTCATCGGCGATGCGCTGGATGTAGTCGGCACTGACATCGCGCTGCTGGTAGTCACCCGGCTCGGCGGACTGCACCAGGCGGCCCTCGACGATGCGCTGGTAGAGATCGGTGATCGCGTCGCCGGACAGCGTCTCGCCGCCGATCACCACCTTGAAGCCGTTGTACTCGGGCGGGTTGTGGCTGCCGGTGACCGCCACGCAGGTGCCGGTACGCAGATGGAAGGCGGCGTAGTACACGAGCGGGGTCGGCGCCAGGCCGATGTCGATCACCGCGCAGCCGGCACGGCGCAGGCCCTCGGCCAGCCCGGCCGTCAGCTCGGGTCCGGACAGGCGGCCATCGCGCCCGATCACCACCTCGCGCAGGCCCTGCTCCAGTGCCACGGTGCCGATGGCCTGGCCGATCAGCGCCGCGGTCTTCGGTGTCAGTTCGCTGCCCACCATGCCGCGGATGTCATAGGCGCGGAAGATGCCGGCGGCCAGCTCTTCGGCAGGCACCGGCGGTGGCGGCGGTGGCGTGGCATCGCCACTGCCGGTCACGGCGGCCACCGGTGGCGGCGCCTGCTGCAGGCTCTCGCTCAGGGTCGGGCCATGGTCGGCCTCGGACGCGGCGGCGCGGCGCGGCAACGGCAGCGACTTCGGCAGCCGGTCGCGCCCCACCACCAGCAACACGGCAATGAACGCCAGCAGCAACGCCACAATGGCGCTGGCCAGCGCGCCCAGGCCGAGCGGACCGGCCTCGACATTCGGCACCGACGCGACCAGCCGCAACGGCGTGCCTGCAACCGGGCGCGCCAGCGCTTCCGCACTTTCGGCCAGGCTCGGGTCGCCCTGGGTGACCAGATCGAATGCTCCCTGGCGCAGGCCGAGGAAGCCGGCGGACGGCGCGCTGACCTGGTCGAGCGGCGACGTCAGCCGCAGCAGCGGTTGGCGGACATAGATGACGGCCGGCCCCAGGCTGCCCAGCTGCACCGGCGCGGCCAGGCCCAGGCGGTTGCCGCCGCCGTCGCGGACCACGCGCAGGCTTGGCCTGGCCTCGGCCAGCGCCGCTTCCAGCAGCGCCAGGCGGGAATACCCGAAGGTGGCCGGATCGGCATAGGCGTTGGCCAGATCGGCCGCCAGCACCTCGACCTGCTCGACCCCGGTCCAGCTCTCGCGAACGGCCAGCGCCGCCGCAGCGGCGTCGCCGGCCTGCAGCGCCTGCTGCACGCGATCATTCTTCAACTGCTGCTGCAGCTGCTGCAACTGGCCTGCAGCAGCCTGCTGCAGGCCCTGCACGGCCTGGTCACGCGCCTCTTCCAGCGCCTGCCCGTTGGCCTCCTGCCGCCATTGCTGCACCGCGCTCCATCCGAACCAGCCGGCCAACAGGATCAACAGCACCCCCAGTAGAGGTGCACTGCGACCCAACGACCGTCCCCGCTGTCCTTCCCCGATGCCGCTCATCGATGTCCCCTGTCAACGCACCCCGGTATGGCCGAATCCACCCGCGCCCCGCACGCTGTCGGTGAAAGTATCCACTACCTGCAGGCTGACGCGGGCGATCGGAACCACCACCAGCTGCGCGATTCGATCGCCCGGCTCGATGGTGAAGGCCTCGCGGCCACGGTTCCAGACGCTGATCAGCAGCGGCCCCTGGTAGTCGGCATCGATCAGGCCGGTGCCGTTGCCCAGCACGATGCCATGCCGATGGCCCAGCCCGGAACGCGGCAGGATCACCGCGCACAGGTTCGGGTCGGCAATATGGATGGCCAGGCCGCTGGGCACCAGCGCGGTGTCGCCCGGCTGCAGGGTCAGCGCGGTATCCAGCGCCGCGCGCAGGTCCATGCCGGCACTGGCCTCGGTGGCATAGGCCGGCAGCGGCCAGCTGTCGCCGAAGCGCGGATCGAGCAGCTTGACCTGCAGCGGGTGGGAAGTGGATGCCTGGGTCATGCCTGGAGTCTCCGCGCGATCAGCGCCAGCAGTTGTTCGGCCAGCTCGCGCTTGGAAGTGGCCGGGAATACCTGTTCGCCGTCCTGCCAGAAGGCCGTGGCGGCATTGTTGTCGCTCTCGAAACCGCCGCCACTGATGCCGACCTGGTTGGCGATCACCAGGTCCAGGCGCTTGTCGACCAGTTTGCCGCGCGCGTATTTCTCCACGTCGTGGGTCTCGGCGGCGAAGCCGACCACCAGCTTCAGCGACTGCGTCTGTGCAGCGACTTCGGCTAGGATGTCCGGCGTGCGCACCAGTTCGATCACCAGCGACTGGCTGTCGGCGGTCTTCTTCAGCTTCTGCGCGGCGACCTGGCGCGGCGTGTAGTCGGACACCGCGGCGGCACCGATATAGATGTCGGCGGGCAGCGACTTCAGTACGGCATCGCGCATCTGCGCGGCCGAGCGCACGTCGATACGCTGCACGCCCGGCGGCGTCGGCAGCTGTACCGGACCGCTGACCAGCACCACCTGCGCGCCCAGCGCGGCAGCAGCGGCGGCCAGGGCAAAGCCCATCTTGCCGCTGCTGCGGTTGCCGACGTAACGCACCGGATCGATGTCTTCGTAGGTCGGGCCGGCACTGATCAGCAGGCGCAGCCCCTGCAGGGCACGGGTTTCCGGCGCGCCAACCGTCGCAGCGGCGCCGCCATTGGCGGCCAGCGCGGCCACGATGTCGCCGGGTTCGGCCAGCCGGCCGGGACCGGATTCACCTTCGGCCAGCGGGCCATCGACCGGGCCGATCACCTGCGCACCACGCTGGCGCAGCAGGGCGATGTTGGCCTGGGTGGCCGGATGCAGCCACATGCGATGGTTCATCGCCGGGCAGATCGTCAGCGGTGCGGTGCTGGCCAGGCACAGGGTGCTGACCAGGTCATCGGCATGGCCCTGGGCCAGCCGGGCCAGCAGATCGGCGGTTCCCGGCGCGACCACGATGCGGTCCGCCCAGCGGGCCAGCTCGATGTGGCCCATGGCCTGTTCGGCGGCGCTGTCCCACAGCGTGGTGCGGGTCGGCTGCCCGGACAGGGCCTGGAAAGTGAGGGGGGTGACGAACTGCTGGGCGCCGGCGGTCATCGCCACCTGCACCTGGGCGCCCGCATCACGCAGGCGTCGCACCAGTTCCAGGGCCTTGTAGGCCGCGATCCCGCCTCCGACGCACAACAGCAGTTTCTGGCCTTCCAGCGCGCGGCCGGGCGCGGGGGAAGCGTTGGGGGAGTCAGCCACCTGGAATTCCTGTGCAAACGAGGGCATTAGCTTACCCGATGGTCGGTAATGTCCCGGTGCACAGCGCACATAGCGGGCAGCTATCAGCAGATGGGACTTGCACCACAGCGCTTCCCGGGTTCAAGACACTGCGATTCGGAACTTTCCTATACCTGTAGGCCGGCCACGTTTGCAGAATCGTCAGTGGCCGCCGCAGGTGTGCCGCTTCGCTTTTCGAGGATTCCGCGTGCACCCGCGCATCATCATCGCCGACGACCATCCCGTCGTCCTGCACGGCATCCGCATCGTGCTGCAGACCCACCTGATGGAGGTCGTCGGCAGCGCGCGTGACGGCGCCGAGCTGCTGCAGCTGGTCGAGCACCACGGCTGCGACGCGGTGCTGACCGACCTCTCCATGCCGGGCACCGGCCCGGATGGCCCGGAACTGATCGCTGAACTGCGCGCACGCCACCCGCGCATGCCCGTGGTGGTGCTTACCGGCGCCCGCCACCCCGGCCTGCTCGATGGCCTGCTGCGTGAGGGTGTCAGCGGCCTGGTCGACAAGTGCGCCGATTTCGGCGAGTTGCCGCAGGCCCTGAACGCGGCCATGGCAGGGCAGGTGTTCGTCTCGCAGCAGCTGCGCCACCACCTGCAGGCGCGCGACCTGATGTTCGCGCGCGAACCGGCGGCGCTGTCCGCCCGCGAACAGGAAGTGCTGGACCTGTTGGCCGCCGGGCTGAAAGTGAACGCCATCGCCGTCCACTGCGGCCGCAGCCCCAAGACGATCAGCCGGCAGAAGGCCGAGGCCAAGCGCAAGCTGGGGCTGCAGAACAACCAGGAGCTGTTCGCCTACCTGCAGTCGCGACGCGACTGAGGCAACGGCCGACCCGGGCATGCGTCCTGCCCTGATGGGCCGCATCGCCCCCACTGGCGATGATGCAGGCATGCCCATCCACGACTGGCCCGAACAGGAACGTCCCCGCGAGAAGCTGATCGCACGCGGCCCCGCCACGCTGTCCGACGCAGAACTGCTGGCACTGTTCCTCGGCTCCGGCTTCGGTGGACGCGATGCGGTGCAGACCGCGCGCGACCTGCTGCAGGCGCACGGTCCCCTGCGTGTGCTGCTGGACCGCCCGGCCCGCGAGCTGGCCCGGTTGCCGGGGCTGGGCCCTGCTCGAAGCTGTGCACTGGCCGCCGGGCTGGAACTGGCCCACCGCTATCTGGCGGCCGAACTTCAGCAGGGCGAGGCCGTCGGCAACAACCCGGCTGCGGTCGGCCGCTATCTGCAGCACCGCCTGCGCGGCCAGGCCCGCGAGATCTTCATGGCGCTGTTCCTGGACAACCGCCACCGCCTGATCGCCTGCGAAGAACTGTTCCAGGGCACCATCAATGCCGCCCCGGTCTATCCCCGCGAGGTGGTGCGTCGAGCCCTGCTGCACAATGCGGCAGCGGTGATCCTCAGCCACAATCATCCTTCCGGCGACCCCGAGCCCTCCGGCGCCGACACCCGCATCACCGATGAACTGCAGCAGGCGCTGGCACTGGTGGACGTGCGCCTGCTCGACCACTTCGTCGTCGGCGAGGGCCGCCCCGTTTCATTTGCTGAACGGGGCCTGCTGTCCCCGCCCCAGCCGCGCCTGTTCGGCTGAACGGCCCTGGTCAGGGCCGGGCGGGCGCCCCGCAGGCATGTCCTGGTCAGCGTGGGCGCGGGCATCTGCGCTAAAATGGGCGATTCCGCCGCTCATTCTCACAGCAGGCCTCGTGAAAAATCTCCTCCGCGCCCTGATCAGCCAAGGCATCGAAGCCTTGCGCGCCAATGGCACCCTGCCCGCCGACTCCCTGCCGCCGGACTTCGTGGTCGAGCGCCCGAAGACCCGTGACCACGGCGACTTCGCCACCAACGCCGCGATGCTGCTGGCCAAGGCCGCGCGCAGCAATCCGCGCGCACTGGCACAGGCGCTGGTCGAGGCGCTGCCGCGCAGCGAGGACGTCAGCAAGGTCGAGATCGCCGGCCCCGGCTTCATCAACTTCCATCTGGCCCCGGCCGCGTACCAGCGCGAAACCGCCTCGGTCATCAAGGAAGCCCACGACTACGGCCGCAACCTGTCCGGCAATGGCCGCACGGTGGGCGTGGAGTATGTGTCGGCCAACCCGACCGGCCCGCTGCATGTCGGCCATGGCCGCGCAGCGGCGATCGGCGACTGCGTGGCCCGCGTGCTCGATGCCAACGGCTGGAACGCCAAGCGCGAGTTCTACTACAACGACGCTGGCGTGCAGATCGAGAACCTGGCGCTGTCCACCCAGGCGCGGATCAAGGGCATCGCACCCGATCAGGACGGCTGGCCGGAAGGCGGCTACCGCGGTGAGTACATCGCCGATGTCGCCCGCGCCTACATGGCCGGTGCCAGCGTCGACCTGGAAGGCAGCACCGTGGTCGGCGCCAAGGACCCGGACGACATGCAGGCAATCCGCCGCTTCGCCGTGGCCTACCTGCGCAACGAGCAGAACCTGGACCTGGCCGCGTTCGGTGTCGACTTCGACATCTACTTCCTGGAAAGCTCGCTGTACGCCGACGGCAAGGTTGCCGAAGCGGTGGCCAAGCTGCAGGCGTCCGGCCACACCTATGAGGAAGGCGGCGCGCTGTGGCTGCGCAGCACCGACTTCGGTGACGACAAGGACCGCGTGATGCGCAAGTCCGACGGCACCTTCACCTACTTCGTGCCGGACGTGGCCTACCACCTGTCCAAGTGGCAGCGCGGCTACGAGCGCGCGATCACCGAACTGGGCGCCGACCATCACGGCTCGCTGGCGCGCGTGCGCGCCGGCCTGCAGGCGATGGAAGTGGGCATCCCGCAGGGCTGGCCGGAATACGTGCTGCACCAGATGGTCACGGTCATGCGCGGCGGCGAGGAAGTGAAGCTGTCCAAGCGTGCCGGCAGCTACTTCACCCTGCGCGACCTGATCGAAGAAGCCGGCCGCGATGCGACCCGCTGGTTCCTGATCGCGCGCAAGCCCGATTCGCAGCTGACCTTCGACATCGACCTGGCGCGCCAGCAGAGCAACGACAATCCGGTGTTCTACGTGCAGTACGCGCACGCCCGTGTCTGCAGCCTGCTGCGCCAGGCGCAGGAAAAGGGCCTGGTGTACGAGCAGGGCAATGGCCTGGCCAACCTTGGCCACCTGGCCGACGATGCCTCGCTGCTGTTGATGAACGAGATCTCGCGCTATCCGGAAGTGGTGGAAGCGGCCGGCGTGGCGCTGGAGCCGCACCTGGTGGCGCAGTACCTGCGTGAATTGGCGCATGCCTTCCACACGTGGTATCACGGGACGCCGGTGCTGGTGGAAGACGCCGCCGATCGCAACGCCAAGCTGACCCTGGCCTGCGCGGCGCGCCAGGTGCTGGCCAACGGCCTTGAACTCCTGGGCGTGAGCGCCCCGGAAAAAATGTAAGCATCAGGAGACGCAGTACACATGGCAGCACGACGCGGCAAAACCCAGGCACGACGCAACAGCAGCAGCCAGGGCACACCCGGATGGGTGTGGCTGGTGGCCGGTGTGGCGATCGCCGCCGTGGTGTTCCTGGCGGCGCCGAACCTGTTCAAGGGCGAAGGCGACGGCTTCCTGCGCGCCGGTCCGCAGCCGAACCCGAACGCGCAGCCGGCCCCGGTTGCTGATGCAGACAGCGATGTCGGCAGCCAGCCAGCCGCGCAGCCGGCCACGCCGAAGCCGGCCGAACCGGAGAAGCCCGCGGCGACGCAGTACGACTTCTACACCCTGCTGCCGGGCAAGGAAGTGGAAATGTCCGACGCCGAACTGGCCGCCAGCGCGCGTGCCGAGGACCAGCGCCGGGCCAAGGCCGAAGCGTCGCGCGCGCAGGCCGCGCTGGAGGGCAAGCCGGTGCCGCCGGCGAGCACGGCCACGCCGGCACCGACCGCAACGGCCAGCGTCGCCAGCACCGCACCGGTGACCGCGAGCAACCGTCCGCTGCCGGCACCGCTGAGCGAGCGCCCGGCCGCGGCAACCCCGCCGGCCAGCACCGCACCGGCGTCGACCAGCACGGCCGCCACCCCCGCGCCGCGCGCGGAAGCCGCGCCCACCGCGCCGGCGACCACTGCCGCACCGGCGCCCGCCGACAA
Source organism: Stenotrophomonas sp. YJH_SMC_131 (assembly GCF_059367975.1). Taxonomy (NCBI): domain Bacteria; kingdom Pseudomonadati; phylum Pseudomonadota; class Gammaproteobacteria; order Lysobacterales; family Lysobacteraceae; genus Stenotrophomonas; species Stenotrophomonas sp. YJH_SMC_131. Next base: position 25,258 of record NZ_JCAFRJ010000010.1, read on the forward strand.
CGCCCGCTACATCCTGCAGGCAGGTGCCTTCGGTGCGTCCGGCGACGCCGAAGCCACCAAGGCCAAGCTGGCCATGATGGGCCTGGCGGCACGCGTGGAGTCGGCGCAGATCAACGGCAAGACCGTGTATCGCGTGCGCATGGGGCCGTACGGCAGCGCCGGCGAACTGTCTGAAGCGAAGCAGAAGCTGGATGGCACCGGCCTGCAGGCGATGGCCATCAAGGCGCAGTGACGTTCTGCGGGACTGCATGAAGAAAGCCGGGCATTGCCCGGCTTTTTTTGTTTCTGCCGAGTCGAGCATGGCTCGACTCCACACACGGCGTCAGCCCTCGCGGGCGACCTGGAACCCGGCGAAGGACTGGCTGACCGGCATCAGCTCCAGGCGATTGATGTTCAGGTGCGGTGGCAGCGTGGCCACCCAGAAGATCTGTTCGGCGATGTCTTCGGCGGTCATCGGATTGGCACCGCTGTACAGCTTGTCCGATGCATTCTGGTCGCCATGGGTGCGGACCACGGTGAACTCGGTCTCGGCCATGCCCGGCTCGATCGTGGTCACGCGCACGCCGGTGCCGTGCAGGTCCGAACGCAGGCCCAGCGAGAACTGGCTGACGAAGGCCTTGGTGCCACCGTAGGCGTTGCCACCCGGGTACGGGTAGACGCCGGCCACCGACGAGATGTTGATGATCGCACCCTTGCGCTCCACCAGCTGCGGCAACAGGCGGTGGGTCAGGGTCACCAGCGCGGTGATGTTGGTGTCGATCATCGTGGTCCAGTCCGACAGCCTGGCGCTCTGTGCCGGTGCGGTGCCCTGCGCCAGACCGGCGTTATTGACCAGCAGGTCGATCTCGCCGAAGGCCGGCGGCAGCGCCAGCAGGGCCGCCTCCATCGCCACCGGATCGCGGATGTCGAAGGCGGCGGCGTGCACCACGTCCTTGCCATAGCGCTCGACCAGCGGTTGCAGGCGTTCGCCGCGGCGGCCGGTGGCGATCACTTTCCAGCCGGCCTGGGCGAAGCGGTGGACGGCGGCGGCGCCGAAGCCGGACGTGGCGCCGGTAATCAGGACAGTGCGGGTCATCAGGCAACTCCAGGGGGAAAACCAGATCCCCATTCTGGCACCGTCCGGCAGCACCCGTGTTGCCGGATCGGCCAGATCCGGGGCGGCGACCCCACGTGTCGGGGTGACCGGTACAATTGCGCCATGATCAACAATGATGTCCTGCGCAGCGTGCGCTACTCCCTGGACCTGGGTGACCAGCACGTGGTCACCCTGTGCCAGATGGCCGACCCGGCCTTCGCCGTGGATACCGAGCAGGTGAAGGCCTGGCTGCGCCGCGAGGACGAAGCCGGTTTCGAGGCGATGAACGACAGCGCACTGGCGCACTTCCTCGATGGCCTGATCGTGCACCTGCGCGGTCGCGACGAGAGCCAGCCGCAGCGTGCGGTGGAAACCCGCATCGACAACAACCTGGTGCTGAAGAAGCTGCGCGTGGCCTTCCAGCTGCGCGACGTGGACCTGATGGAGATCTTCGCCAGCGCCGGCTTCAACGTGTCCAAGTCGGAAGTCGGTGCGTTGTTCCGCCAGCCCGGGCACACCAACTACCGGCGCTGCCTGGACCAGATGCTGCGCAACTTCCTCAAGGGCCTGAGCCTGCGCCTGCGCGGCTGAGCACGGCCTCGACGAAGGCGCGCGCGGCCGGCGTCGGCAGCCGCTGCCAGACCAGGTGTACGCGCCGGGTCGGGGTCGGCTGCAGTGGAATCTGAACCACGCCCTGGAAACCTTCGGCGATCAACGCCGGCACGATGCCCACCGCCAATCCGTGGCGGACGAAGCGCTCGACCAGTTCCATCAGGTTGACCTCGAAACGCACCGTGTGCGGCAGGCCAGCGGCGGCGAAGGCATCGTCGGTCTGCCGGCGCGCACCGGTACCGCGCGGGAAGTCGACCAGCGCTTCATCCTGCAGTGCGGTCAATGGCAGCCGCGTGCGCCCGGCGAGCCGGTGCGACGGCGCCAGTACCGCTACCAGATCCTCCTCCTGCAGCACCTGGTGGCAGACGCCATCCAGCGCTGCCGACGGCGCCAGGCCGACCAGTGCCACATCCAGCGCGCGCGACTGCACCTGTGCGATCAGGTCTTCGCTCTTGTCCACGCGCAGCTGGAACTCCACCTGTGGGTGCACCCGCTGGAAGGCCGCCAGCATCGCCACGACGTCGATGTCGGTCAGCGAAGAAATCTGCCCGATGGCCAGCAGGCCACGCACTTCGCCACTGACGGCGGCCACGTCGGCGCGCAGGTGGCGCAGGCTGGCCAGCACCTGGCGTGCGTGCACCAGCAACGCCTCGCCGGCGGCGGTAGCCCGCACCTGGCGTGGCAGGCGCTCGAACAGCGTGGCACCCAGTTCCTGTTCCAGGTGGGCGATCTGGTGGCTGAGCGCGGACTGCACCACGTGGCAGCGCTCGGCGGCACGGGTGAAATTGCCCTCCTCGGCCAGGGCGACGGCAAACTCGAGCTGCTTGAGGTTCATCCAGCTATCTTGTTTTCAGATGACAAGGATGATGATGATTCATTTCCATCATGACCGCAGCAGGCGGACACTGTGCACCCCGCTTCCTGGAACACCGCGTGAGCCCCTCCCTTCCCCCTCTGCACCGCTGGCAGGTGCTGCTGATGTCGGTCGCCACCGGCGTGGCCGTGGCCAGCAACTACTATGCGCAACCGCTGCTGCACACCATCGCAGATGCCTTCGGCGTGCCGTTCGGCCAGGTCGGCATGGTGGTTACCGCAGCACAGCTGAGCTATGCCGCCGGACTGATCCTGCTGGTGCCACTGGGTGACCTGTTCGAGCGCCGCCGCTTGATCGTGGTGATGAGCCTGCTGTCGGCCGGTGGCCTGGTGATCAGTGCCTGCGCGCCGTCGCTGGCCTGGCTGCTGGTCGGGACCGCAATCACCGGACTGTTTTCGGTGGTGGCACAGGTGCTGGTGCCGTTCGCGGCCACGCTGGCCGCGCCGGAACATCGTGGCCGCGTGGTCGGCACGCTGATGAGTGGCCTGCTGCTGGGCATCCTGCTGGCGCGTACCGTGGCCGGCCTGCTTTCCAGCCTGGGTGACTGGCGCCTGGTGTATGCCATCGCTGCCGGCACCCTGGTGCTGACCGCACTGGCATTGCAGCGCGGCCTGCCGCGATTCCACCACAGCGCCGGCCTGGGCTATTTCGCCTTGCTGCGCTCGATCGGCGTGCTGTTCGTGCAGGAGCCGGTGCTGCGCCAGCGCACCCTGCTGGGCGCCTGCAGCTTTGCCATGTTCGCGATTTTCTGGACCCCGCTCGCGTTCCTGCTGGCGCAGCCACCGTACGCCTACAGCGATGCCACCATCGGCCTGTTCGGGCTGGTCGGTGCAGCCGGTACGCTGGCGGCCGGCCTGGCCGGGCGCATGTCCGATCGCGGCCAGACCGGACGCGCCACTGCCATCGCGCTGGTGCTGTTGCTGCTGTCGTGGCTGCCACTGGGGCTGTCGGCCCACTCGCTGCTGGCGCTGCTGATCGGCGTGGTGGTGCTGGACCTGGCCGCACAGCTGCTGCACGTCAGCAACCAGAATCTGATCTATGCGCTGCAGCCCGCGGCGCGCAACCGCCTCAATGCCGGCTACATGACCGGCTACTTCATCGGCGGCTCGCTGGGTTCGCTGCTGTCGGCGCAGGTCTACCAGCGCTACGGTTGGACCGGCGTCTGCGTGGCCGGTGCCGCCGTGGCCGTGCTGGCCCTGCTGCTGTGGCTGCCCGGCGCGCTGCGCGCGCGCCAGGCGGCATCGTCGAACTAGAAGCTGCCCTGCAGCGCCAGCTCCCAGCGTCCACCGGCATTGCCCGGGAACAGTCGCTTGGCCGCGCTGTCGGTGTCATGCACGGTGGCGCGCAGCTCCCATGCCGGAGTCAGCGTGGCAATGGCACTGAGCTGGCCATGCAGGTAATCCGGGCCCTGCGCGGTGGCCAGCCAGTACTGGCCCACCGCTGCTTCCAGGCGGACGCGTTCGCGCAACGGCACACGCACGCCCAGCTGGGCATAGGTTCCGCGATGGCCACCGGCCAACGCATCGTTGGAATGCGCGACCTGCAGCCAGGCGCGCTGCTTCCAGGTCACGGTGGTGTTGAGTTCGGTCCAGTCCAGCGCACGACCGGTACCCGGATACACATAGCGGGTCAGGTTCGCATCCAGCGTCCAGTCCGGTGCCAGCGCGCCGGACCAGCCCGCCACCAGGTCGAACTCGCTGCGCGCGCCATTGTCCGGCTTGAACGAGACGTTGGACCCCCACACGCTGGCGTACCAGCCCGATGGGATCGAGATCTTCGCGCCGGCTTGCACCGCCGGGTCACCATCGCTCTGCGAGCTGCCGCGCCACACGTAGTCACTGGTCAAGGCCGCACTGCCACTGACCTGCACCTGTGCCTGCGCGCTGCCCATGCCAAGCAGCCCTGCCAGGGCGGCCACCACCGCCGCCATCGTCCCCTTGCTGTTCACTGCACTGTGTTCCTCGTCGAAGGCGGTCACGCCGCCGGGACGGCAGTGTCCAGCGCGTGGCCGTAACGGATCGAGGGTGCGGCCCGGGCCGCGGCGCAAATTCGGCGTAAATCCCGTGGATCGGGGCCATGCGCCAGCGGCGCGGTATCATGGCGCCCTGTTTCCAGGAACCAACCGCGTGGACGCCATCCTGACCCCGGTATCGATCGGCGAGCTGATCGACAAGATCACCATTCTCCAGATCAAGGCCGAGCGCATCGACGATGCCGCCAAGCTGGCCAACGTGCGCACCGAGCTGGACGGCCTGCTGCCCCTGTTGCAGCAGCAGCTGCAGGCACAGCCGGCCCTGGCCGCGCTGCAGCAGCAGTTGAAGGCGATCAACGAGCGTATGTGGGACATCCAGGACCAGCTGCGCGACAAGGAAGCGGCCCAGGTGTTCGATGATGCATTCATCCAGCTGGCACGCGGTGTCTATGGCACCAATGGCGAGCGCGTGCAGGTGAAGAACGAGATCAACCGCGTGGCCGGTTCTGCACTGGTGGAAGAGAAGCAGTACCAGGGCGAGTAACGCCGCTCATCCGCATTCCAGCAGGTGGCGGAAGCGGAACAGGTCACCGTCGCCGCGGATGCCGAGCTTGCGGTAGGCCGAGGTTTTCTGCGAGCTGATCGTGCTGGCTGAACGCCCCGATCGCAGGGCCATTTCGCTGGTGCTGACCCCTTTCAGCACCAGCCCGAGCACTTCCCGTTCGCGCTGGCTCAACGGCACCAGTGCCGGGGCCGGCATTCTGCGTGCACGCGTGCCCGGCAGGTTCAGTTCCGCGCGCAGCTCCGGTGGCACGAAGCGCCCTCCCCGGGCGACCACATCAATGGCACGCAGCAACACGTCCGGTGGCGTCGACTTGGACAGGAAGCCGCGCGCACCGGCACGCATCGCGGTGGCCACCGTGCTGGCATTGCAGTGTGCCGAGAGCACCAGCACCGGCAGTGCCGGCCAGCGCTGCGACAGCACGTGCAACAGGGCCAACCCATCGCCCAGGTCGCCCATGGGCAACGCATCGATCAGCAGCAGGTCGACACACGTCGGGCTGCGCTCCAGCAGGTGCAGCAGGTGCGCCTCGCTGGACAGGCTCACCCGTACCTGCACACCCGCGTGCTGGCGCAGCAGCACTTCCACGCCCAACCGCAGTACCGGGTGCGGGTCCAGCAGCGCCAGGCGTCGTGGCCGATCAGGCAGCAGAGGCGGGAGGGTCAGCGGCATTGCGGCATGTCCAGGCAACATGGGACATCCAACGTAGGTCGGTGCCCGCAGCGGCGGAATCCAATTCCTTGCAATGGCTGGCCCGCGCATTCCGCCAGTCAGACAGCATTCCGGTTTGCCACGGCGCAAACGCAACAGGCCCGGCAAATGCCGGGCCTGTTGGGGCGTCTCCAGCGCGCAATCGCGCCGAGGCAGCAATTACCAGCTGAAGCGCGGGCCGACGGTGTATTCCTTGTCGCCGTGGCGGTTCATCTTCAGCTCGCCGTTCAGGCCCCAGTTCTGGTTCAGCTTGACCTGACCACCCAGGCGGCCGTACCACTGGCCATCCGGATTGACGCCGTGCTTCTTGGCGTAGTCTTCGTAACCGACCATGCCGTAGACCTCGGCGTGGGCGCCGAAGGCAGTGCGGATACCGGCTTCAGCGCTGTAGCCGTTGAAGTCCAGACCGTGCTTGCGGTCGAACTTCTGGTAGGCAACGCGGGCAACGAAGTCGGTGCTCGGAGCGATTTCAACGTTGTAGCCGGCACCGACCTTCCACTGGTCAACCTTCAGGTTGGTGTGGTCGATTTCCTGGCGGCTGTATTCGCCGAAGGCGTGGAAGTTCGGCAGGAAGCCGTAGGAACCCTTCACGCCCCAGCCGTCGGCCTTGATGCCTTCAACGTCGGTCTTGGCGTAGTCGGCTTCGGCGTAGTTGTAGGACAGGTTCTCAGCAGCCGAAGCGGTGAACGGCAGGGCAGCGGCCAGGGCCAGAGCAATCAGCGAATTCTTCATGGGGGTACACCTTTACTTTCTTATGGTGTGCAGCAGCGCCAGGGCGCCATCGCATCGGGAATGTAAATTCTCCGTTATTCGCCACAACGCTCCCTGAAAACAGCGGTCTTCGCATTGCTGAATTTTTTGGCTTGATTCAGGCTGCGTCTGGCATACGCGCGCGGCGCGCGTGCATTTTTCAGGTTTCTTCACTGTCCACCGTTGTCGATCCCCGATCCCCTGGTTCGTCGTGTACCTGAAGGCCGTGCATGTGGCACGGTCCATCCGGAGGCAGGCAATGAGCTACATCGACGGTTTCGTCCTGGCGGTGCCCACCGCCAACAAGGAGAAGTTCCTCGCCCATGCACGCACAGGGGATCCCGTTTTCATCGAGTACGGCGCGCTGCGCGTGGTCGAGTGCTGGGGCGATGACGTGCCGCACGGCAAGACCACCGACTTCTTCGGCGCGGTGAAAGCCACGCCGGATGAGACGGTGGTGTTTTCCTGGATCGAATGGCCGGACAAGCCGACCCGCGACGCCGGCATGAAGAAGATGATGGAGGACCCGCGGTTTGATCCAACGAAGAATCCGATGCCGTTCGACGGCGCGCGGATGATCTACGGCGGCTTCGTGCCGCTCTACGAGCTGACGCGCTGAACCCGGCGGACGTGCTCAGCGCGCGTCCGTTTCATCGCTGGCAGCAGCATGGCCGGCGCCCAGTGCGGCGCCGGCACCGAGGCCCATGCCGCCCATGCCGGCGCCCATTCCACCACCACCGCCACCGCCTGCACGGCCGCCCTTGGCATCGCCGTCGTTACGGCCCTTGCCGCCACCACTGGCAACGGGCCGGGTCGGCCCCTGCGGTGGAATCTGCAGATCGGCCGGAATCGGGGCCAGATCCAGCGCTTCGCGCACGAAGTCGCGCAGCGAGACCACCAGTTCGTGGGTATGCACCGGCCGCCCCTGTGCCAGTTCGTTGGCGGCACGCGTGGCCAGCCGCACCTGTTCGTCGGTGCCCAGCAGCAGGATGTCCGACAGCGCGGCCTCGACCGCATCGCGGATGCGCCGCGCACGGTCCGAGCGCGGCTCGGCGATGCCGTCGGCATCTTCGCGCTGGCGCAGGTCGCGACGATGGCTGGGATCCACGCCCAGCTCGCCGGTGAACGAACCGCCCAGGGTCTTGTAGGCGGCCATCAGCGTGCGCAGCCGTTCGTTGATCTGCCGGTTCTCGCGCTCGCGGCGCTGCTGCAGGGTCTGCATCACCAGCAGGCGGATGCCGACGCCGAGCAGGGTGATCAGGACCAGGCCGGCCAACGTGGACAGCACGCCCTGCCAGGAACTGAAGTCGATACCGCGCATGGTCGGGGCTCCGGCGGGAAGAACCTGCATCTTGCCCCAGGTAGCGCCCCAGAAACGCGAAAGGCCCTACCACCCGGTGGGTGGCAGGGCCTTCGGTCACGGCGCGATTACTTGCGCTTGGCGACCTTGCGCACGGCCTTCTTGCCCGGAGCCTTCTTGGCGGCGACCTTCTTCAGCGGCGCAGCCTTCCTGGCGACCGTCTTGCGGGTGGCGGCAACCTTCTTGCCCACCGCCTTCTTGGCGACGGCGGTCTTCTTGCCGACAGCCTTCTTGGCGACGGCGGCCTTCTTGCCAACAGCCTTCTTGGCGACGGCAGCCTTCTTGCCGACAACCTTCTTGGCGGCCGCGGTCTTCTTGGTGGCGACCTTCTTGGTGGCGGCAACCTTCTTGCCGACAACCTTCTTCGCAGCCACGGCCTTCTTGCCGGCGACCTTCTTGGCGGCGACGGTCTTCTTGGCCACAGCCTTCTTGGTGGTGGCGACCTTCTTGGCGGCCGCGGTCTTCTTGGCAACGGTCTTCTTCGCGACGGCGGCCTTCTTGGTGGCGGCCTTCTTCACGGTGGCGACCTTCTTGCCGGCAGCCTTGGTGGTCTTCTTGGCGGCAGCGGCCTTCTTGGTCACAGCCTTGCCTGCAGCGGCCTTCTTCTTGGCCACTTCCTTCTTCAGGGCAGCGGCTTCGGCCTTGGCGTTCTTCTTGGCCGCTTCCAGCTTCTTCTTGGCATTGGCAACGGTCTTGCCGACCGACTTGGCGGCCTTGTCGGCCTTCTTGGCAACGGTCTTCTCGACCTTGGCCACGGCCTTCTTGGCCTTGGCAACGCGGGTACCGGCCGCCTTGGTGGCGCGCTTGACGGTCTTCTTGACCGACTTCACGGCGTCTTCGGCGGCGTGGGCGATGGTCTCGCCAACGTTGGTGGCGGCTTCTTTGACGTTCTCGACGGCGTCGGTCACGACCGACACACCATTACCGTTGCTCATGTTGCCCTCCTGGGGGCCTTAAGTATCAAAACGGGGCGATGCTATACCGACATTGACGATCGTGGAACGGGGCACGCGCCCGCAATCGCATCTGATGCGACGGCCATGGTGTAGCCCACCACTGCCGCGGAAGCGGCGGGTTCACAGGAAACGCCTTTTTTTAAGGACTACGCCACAGCAAGCGCGTGGTCGAAGATGGCCGTTGCGTGCCGTTGCACGGACGCGGCATCCGATGCGTGCTGTGGCGCATTGCGGCACCCGGTTGCGCGGAACTGCGCAGGTATCGGTCTGTGTCGGCGCCCCCGGCGATCGTCTTCGGTGGTGCAGGCGTCGCCTGTGCGGTGTCGCCACAGCCATGCTGTCAGCCTCCTCACTCGCCTTTCGCGGCCTGCGGTTTTCATGGCGCATTTATCCAGATCGCGACACACTCATTCAGCTTGTTTTACCGTAGGGCCGAACCGCCCCCACCCACGCCAGCGAACCGACAACCATGCGACCGCTTCCCACCCTGCTCACGCTCGCAATCGCCGCCGCCTTCGGTGGCTTCGTTGCCACCGGCATCAATGCCCACCTGGACAACCGTGCCGATGCAGCACCGCTGCCAGCGGTGCTGCCGACCACCGCCGCGTTGCCGGCCGCGGTGGCCGGACAGGCGGTGCCTTCGCTGGCGCCGATGCTGGAAAAGGCGATGCCGGCCGTGGTCAGCGTCAACACCAAGCAGGTGGTGCGCGTGCGCAACCCGTTCTTCAACGACCCGTTCTTCCGCCGCCTGTTCCCGGATATCCCGCAGGAGCGCATCAACGAATCGCTGGGCTCGGGCGTGATCATCGACGCCAAGGAAGGCCTGGTGCTGACCAACCACCATGTCATCGACAACGCCGATGACGTGCAGGTGACACTGGCCGACGGGCGCACGGTGAAGGCCGAGTTCCTCGGTTCGGACCGCGATACCGACATCGCGCTGATCCGCATCCCGGCGCAGAACCTGACCGACATCAAGCTCGGCAACAGCGACCAGCTGCGGGTCGGTGACTTCGTGGTGGCCATCGGCAACCCGTTCGGCTTCAGCCAGACGGTCACCTCGGGCATCGTCTCGGCGGTGGGCCGCAGCGGCATCCGTGGCCTGGGCTACCAGAACTTCATCCAGACCGATGCGTCGATCAACCCGGGCAATTCCGGTGGCGCCCTGGTCGACCTGCAGGGCCAGCTGGTCGGCATCAATACCGCCAGCTTCAACCCGCAGGGCAGCATGGCCGGCAACATCGGCCTGGGCCTGGCGATTCCGTCCAACCTGGCGCGCAGCGTGGTCGACCAGCTGGTCAAGCACGGCGTGGTGGTACGCGGCACGCTGGGCGTGGAGAGCCAGAACCTGACCGCGCAGATCGCGCAGGGGCTGGGCCTGGGCGAAACGCGCGGTGCGCTGATCACCCGCGTGCTGGCCGGTTCGGCGGCCGCCGCGGCCGGGTTGAAGCCGGGCGACGTGGTGGTCTCGGCCAACGGCCAACGCGTGGACAGCGCCGAAGCCCTGCACAACGTGGAAGGCCTGGCTGCGGTCGGCAGCCCGATGACGCTGGATGTACGCCGCGAAGGCAAGCCCGTGCAGATCAAGGCCACGCTGAAGGAACAGGCGCGTGCGGTCACCGGCGAGAGCCTGGACCCGCGGTTGACCGGTGCCACCTTCGTCGACCTGCCCGAGTCGCTGCGACAGTCGGGTGTCGGCGGCGTGCTGGTCAGCGAGGTCAAGCGTGGCAGCCGCGCGGCCAGCAACGGCCTGCAGCAGGGCGACATCATCACCGACGCCACCGTGGGTGAATTCGCCGACCTGGCCAGCTGGCGCGCCAACTTCCAGCAGCGCCCGCCGACCCTGGTGGTGCGCGTGCTGCGCAACAATGGCCAGCAGCAGGGCCAGCTCGTGATGCGCTGATCGCCCTGCCGTAACACCCCCTATACCCCGGCAATGCTATTGCTGTCAGTCCAGGTCGGCACCGCCGACACCCGTTCCCCCATCGCAACAGGAGTGATTCGATGAGCCCCACCAATACCGAGAACCTGAAGGAACACCTGGGTGAAGCCGGTTCCCACCTGAAGCAGGCCGCCACGGCCGCCGGCGGTGCGATCAAGGGCGCAACCGGTGCCGCGACCGACGAGCTGCGCATTGGCAAGGCCAACGTCAAGGCCGAACTGTCCGACAGCGCACTGTCTGGCCTGGCCGCCGCCGAATTCGGTGGTGCCGCTGCCAAGGAACAGGTTGACGCGTTGATGGACAAGGGCAAGGACCTGATCGACAGCGCCGCCGAGTTGATCCGTGAGCGTCCGCTGGCATCGTTCGGCGTCGCCTTCGCTGCCGGCTGGATCATCGCCAAGCTGGCCCGCGGCAGCAGCGACAAGTAAGCCGCGGCGTGAGCGAAGACAACGCGCAAGCCCCTGATCCGGCGGCCACCCCGCCGCTGGATGAGAGCATCCGCCAGGTCGGCGCGGCCGGTCGTGCCGCTGCCGATTCGGCCAAGCACACCGTGCGCTCGCTGCGCCGGCTGGCCTCGGCCGACTTCGCCCTGGCCCGCAGTGCCTTCGGCCGTGCGCTGGCCTGGGCCGGCGTGGCGATCGTATTTGGTGCCTCGGCCTGGCTGCTGATGGCGGCCACCCTCATCGCCCTGCTGCAGAGCTGGGGCCTTAGCTGGCTGCAGGCGCTGCTGATCACCTCGCTGCTGAGCCTGGCCGTCACCGGCTACGCGATCTGGCGGGTGTCCTACTTCTTCCACCACACCGGCATGCATGCCACCCGGCGCCAGCTGTCACGCCTGGGCCTGTTCGACGAGCCCAGCGAAGACGACCCCGATGCCGGCGTGCAGCTGCCCGAGGGCAAGCCATGAAGTTCGGCGCGCTGCAGCGGCGGGTGAAACGCTGCGAACAGGTGGTGACCGTGCGCCTGGGCGAGACCCAGGACCACTGGTCCACGCTCAGCGACGTCTGGCGAAAGGGCTGGTCGCCGTTGCGCATCGTGGTGGTCGGCCTGGCCGGTGGCTTCATCGCCGGCAAGCTGGAAGTGCCCGGCAAGGTCAACGGTGCGCGCTGGCTGCAGATGGTCGGTTCGGTCTCGAACCTGTTCGCCAGTGCCCAGGCGGCGTTTGCCACGGCGATGGCGGCACAGGCTGCAGCGACCGCCGACGACGCGGCCGAAGAAGCCGACGATGCCAGCGAACAGGCACAGGCGGCGGCCTCCGCCGCCAACGCACGGCCGGCACCTGCCCCCCGCCCGGAACCCGAACCGGAACCGCGCGAACCGCGCCCGGCCGAAGCCGCCACCGAGCTGTCCGAACGTTGATCCAGGCACTCCGCCGCGCCGATCGCGGCCGGCGGATAATGCGCTCCCCTTCCCGGTTGGTGCGTCGATGAGCGAGTCCCTCCTGTCCCCGTCACCAGCCGATCCGCAGGGTGCGGAGGCGCCGCTGCCGCCCCCGTCGCGTCCACGCGGGCCGATGTCGCTGGTGGTCCTGGCCACCCTGGCGGTGGGCTACACGCTGTGGGCCGCGCAGGACATCATCCTGCCGGTGCTGCTGGCGATGTTCTTCGCACTGGTCGGCAACCCGATCCTGCGCCTGCTGCAGAAGCTGTGGATTCCGCGCGCGCTGGGCGCACTGCTGATCCTCGGCGCCGGGCTGGGCGTGACCGGTTCGCTGGCGGTGCAGTTGATCGGTCCGGCGATGGAATGGGCGCAGGAAGCACCGCAGCAGCTGCGCAAGGTGGCCCGGCAGGTGCAGGACCTGACCAAGCCGGTGCAGCAGGCCAACCAGGCGGCGGAAAACTTCGCCCGCGTGGCCGGCGGTGACAGCAACCACAAGGTGCAGGTGATCCGCACCCAGCTGGACGATCCATACCGCATGCTGACCCGTGCACCGCGCCTGGCCGCGTCGGTGCTGGCGGTGGTGCTGCTGACCCTGTTCTTCATGATCTACGGGCAGAGCCTGCAGCGCGCAGCGATCGCCCTGTTCCCGAACCGCCAGCAGCAGCGGTTCACCACCGACATCCTGCGTTCGATCGAACGGGAGGTCTCGCGTTACGTGCTGACCATCAGCGTCATCAACACCCTGGTCGGGCTGGTGTTCGCCGGCGTGCTGATGCTGCTCGGCATCGGCCTGCAGGAAGCACTGCTGTGGGGCACGGTGGCTGCACTACTGAACTTCGCCCCGTACGTGGGCCCGCTGATCGGCGTGGCATTGATGCTGTTGATGGGCTTCGTCGAGTTCCGCGACCCGCTGCAGGCCCTGCTGCCGGCCGCCGCCTACCTGGGCCTGCACACCCTGGAAGGGCAGATGGTGACCCCGATCGTGCTGGGCCGGCGCATGAAGCTGTCGCCGCTGGTGCTGATCCTGGCGCTGATGGTGTTCGGCTGGGCCTGGGGCATGATCGGGCTGCTGCTGGCAGTGCCGCTGCTGGTGTGCATCAAGCTGGTGCTGGCACGCCTGGATGGCATGCAGGGCTGGGCACGCCTGCTGGAGTGACGGCATCAACAACGGATGGACGCAGGTGGCGGAACCAGAAACAGGGACGAAGTGGCAGACTATGGCGCCCTACCCGGATGGATCCGCTCGTATGAACTCTCTCGCCACGCGTTGCCTTGCCTTGGCCTGCATTGCCGCTCCCGCGTTCGCCGCGACACCGCCGACTGCCGATCAGGCGCGCACCCAGCTTGCTGAGGCGGTTACCTGCAAGCGGCACCTCACGCCCATGCAGTTCGACGCCATGGCCCGGATGCTGGCACCGGCCCCGGCAAGGGCGCAGGACGGCGAATCCAGCGGCGAGTTCCGGCTGACCACGCCCTTGATGGTGCTGGGCCAGCCCGTGAACCGGCTGCAGTCCTATGACGGCGACAGCGGCGAGGATGGCATCGACAGTTTCACCGCGTACTTCAGCTCGGCCAGTGTGGAACAGGTCGCGGCACTGGCGAAGCTGTCCGACCCGGTAGCAGGCACCTACACGAAGGAAGTTGGGCGGCACAACCTGGACGTGCAGCAGTTCGACGGCCAGACCACCATCGCCTGCTCGTACAACCTGCGCTGACCCGGCCCAGCCACAGTGCCCACCCGCCCGCCGCGCCGCATGAAAGCCCGCGCGGGCAGGGGTAGAATGGCGAGGTGAATTTCCCCGTCCAAGCCATCACCCTCGACCTTGACGACACGCTGTGGCCGTTCGCTCCGATCGGCGCCCGCATCGAACAGGTCCTGCACGCCTGGATGTGCGAACACAGCCCCGCTACCGCCGCGATGTATCCGGTGGAGGCGATGCGCGAACTGCGCGAGCGGCTGTACCACGCCCATCCGCACCTCCACCACGACCTGAGTGCGCTGCGCCGGCTGACCCTGCACGAAGCACTGCACACCAGCGGTGCCAGCCTCGATCTGCTGGAGCCTGCGTATGAAGTGTTCTACGCCGCGCGCAACCAGGTGGAGTGCTATCCCGATGCGATCGACGCGCTGGCGCGCATTGCCGCACGGGTACCGGTGGCGGCGCTGAGCAACGGCAATGCCGATCTGGAGCGGATCGGCCTGGCCCATCATTTCGCCTTCCAGCTGGGTTCGCGCGAACACGGCGCGGCCAAGCCCGAAGCCAGCATCTTCCATGCCGCGTGCACCCGCCTGGGTGTGGCACCGGCACAGGTGCTGCACGTCGGCGACCATGCCGACATGGACGTGGCCGGGGCGATTGCCGCCGGCCTGCGCGGCTGCTGGATCAACCGCGACGCAGCCACCTGGACCCATCCGCAGCTGCAGCCGGACCTGCAGTTCGACACCCTTACCGGCCTGGCCGACTGGTTGGATGCCAACCTCGACGCCGCCGCACCCCGGAGTACCTGACGCATGAGCGAGATCACTGGTTTCACCGCCGACACCGCTGCGGCGCTGCCGTTGTACGTGCTGGACCGCGAGCAGTTCGCCGCCTGGAAGGACAGCCAGCCGGCTGCCACGCAGGCGTGGCTGGCATCGCAGGGCTTCAACGCCGGCGCCCACAGCGTGGCACTGCTGCCGGGCGCCGATGGCCTGGCCGGTGCCGTGATGGGCGTGGGTGATCGTGCCGATGCCTACAGCTATGCGCATGCGCCGCACGCGCTGCCGGAAGGCAGCGTCTGGCAGCTGGCCAATGAACTGCCGGCCGCCGAACTGGCGCTGCTGCAGCTGGGCTGGGGCCTGGGCAGCTACCGCTTTGACCGCTATCGCAAGCGCAATCGCGCACCGGCGCAGCTGGTGGCCTCGCCGACCGGCGAAGTGGCCGACCTGATCGCCGCCAGCCTGCGCGTGCGCGACTGGGTCAACACCCCGACCGAAGACATGGGCCCGCAGCAGCTGGAAGACGCCGCGCGCGCGCTGGCCGATGCACATGGTGCGCAGGTCGAGGCGATTACCGGCGACGAACTGCTGAAGCAGAATTTCCCGGCCATCCACGCCGTGGGCCGCGCTTCGCATCGTGCGCCGCGCCTGGTCGTGCTGCGCTGGGGCAGGGAAACCGATCCGGCATTGGTGCTGGTGGGCAAGGGCGTGTGCTTCGATACCGGCGGGCTGGACATCAAGCCAGCCGACGGCATGCGCAACATGAAGAAGGACATGGGCGGCGCCGCGCACGCACTGGCCCTGGCCGGCCTGGTGATGGCGCGCGGGCTGCCGGTGCGGCTGACCCTGCTGGTGCCGGCGGTGGAAAACGCGATCGGTCCGGATGCCTTCCGCCCGGGCGAAGTGATCGCCACCCGCAAGGGCCTGAGCGTGGAGATCGACAACACCGATGCCGAAGGCCGCGTGATCCTGTGCGATGCGCTGACCTTCGCCGGTGAGCAGAAGCCGGACCTGGTGCTGGACTTCGCCACCCTCACCGGTGCCGCGCGCATCGCACTGGGCCCGGACCTGCCGGCACTGTTCAGCAACGACGACACGGTGGCCCAGCAGTGGCTGCAGGCCGGTGACGCGACCCGCGACCCGGTCTGGCGCATGCCGCTGTGGCGCCCCTACCTGCGCTACCTGAGCAGCGGCATCGCCGACCTGGCCAACGCCGGTTCGCGCATGGCCGGCTCGGTGACCGCCGCGCTGTACCTGGAGCGCTTCCTGGAAGACGGCCAGCGCTGGGCGCACCTGGATGTGTATGCCTGGAACGACGGCGAGCGCCCGGGCCGTCCGGCCGGTGGCGAAGCGCTGGCGCTGCGCTCGGCGTGGGCGATGCTGAAGCAGCGCTACAGCTGATCGGGTGGGTGCCGACCGTTGGTCGGCACCCCGTCCCCGGAAAATCTGACGAAAAATTGAATTTCGGCCCCGGCCGGGTTCTGCGAGGATGTGTGGGTCGACCACCCACACGCTCCGTGAAGGCAGGACTCCGACCATGTCGCTCTTCCGCTACACCCGCGCTGGCCAGACGCCGGGCGCGCCACGCAAGCATTCACCCCTGCTCTGGATCGCACTGATCGCACTCATTCTGGGTGCGGTCGCGCTGGCCTTCGCCTGGCTGGCCGGCTGGATTGGAAACCGCCTGACCGCGCAGCGCTTCACCGACACCATCGAGGCCACCGGCCCGGCCCACCCGGGCTTCCGCCGCGCGCACAGCAAGGGCATCTGCGTGAGCGGCTGGTTCGAACCCAGCGCGCAGGCCCCCACCCTGTCCAGCGCACGGGTGTTCTCGCAACGCCGCGTGCCAGTGATGGGCCGCCTGTCGATCGGCGGCGGCGACCCCTACGGCGCCGACAACACCGCACGCGTGCGCAGCCTCGCGGTGCAGATGGTCAGCGATGATGGCCAGGAATGGCGCATGGCGATGAACAGCTTCCCGTTCTTCGCCGTGCCCAGCGCAGAGGCGTTCTACGAGCAGACCCGCGCCTCCATTCCCGACCCGGCCACCGGCAAGCCCGATCCGCAGAAGATGGCCGCGGTGCTGGCCAAATACCCCAGTGCGCAGGCTTTCCAGCAGTGGGCCAAGACCGCGCCGTGGACCAGCAGCTGGGCCGACACCACCTTCAACAGCGTCAACAGCTTCTGGTTCACCAATGCGCAGGGCCAGAAGCGCGCGGTGCGCTGGCGCTGGCAGCCGCAGGCGCCGGTGGTGGAGATGGATGCGGAAACCCGCAAGCAGGCCAGCGTCGATTTCCTCAGCCAGGAACTGCAGCAGCGCCTGGCCAGCGGCCCGGTGCGCTGGAACCTGGTCGTGACCACCGCCGAGCCGGGCGATGCCATCGATGATCCGTCGGTACCGTGGCCCGAATCGCGTGACCAGGTAGTGGCCGGCGTACTCAGCCTGGACCGCATGCAGTCGCAGGAACAGGGCGCCTGCGGGCAGATCAATTTCGATCCGCTGATCCTGCCCAGCGGCGTGCGTGGCAGTGACGATCCGATCCTGGCGGCCCGCTCGGCCGTGTATTCGCAGTCCTTCAACCGCCGCGAACGCGAGCGCGCCACCGGCAACGTCGAGCAACGGAAGGAGGCCGTACGATGAGCACCGGCAACGGCCACTTCAACCTGCTGGCGCGGGTGCTGCACTGGTCCATGGCGCTGATGATCATCGCCATGCTGTTCATTGGCGTGACCATGGTCGCCTCGCTGCACTTGCGGCCGATGCTGATCGACCTGCACCGCCCATTGGGCATCACTATCGGCGTACTGGTGTTGCTGCGCCTGTACAACCGGCTGCGTCATCGCCCACCGCCGCTGCCGGCGGATCTTCCTGTGTGGCAGGTGATGGCGGCCAAGGCCTCGCACTGGATGCTGTACGCACTGATGCTGGCGATGCCGCTGATCGGCTGGGCGATGCTGTCGGCCGGCGGTTACCCGATCGTGCTGTGGGGTGGCCTGCACCTGCCGCCGATCGTGCCGCATACCCCGGCGCTGTATGCCGCGTTGCGCAATGCGCACAGCCTGCTGGCCTATGTGTTGTTTGCCACGGTGCTGATGCATGTGGGTGCGGCGCTGTTCCACCTGTGGGTGCGGCGTGACGGGGTGTTCCAGGCGATGGCGCGCGGGAAGGATTGAAAGGATTCGCCGGGCGTTCCCGGCGGATTGTTTCCGCGACCGCGGGGGGTGTCACTTTCTTTGCGCGCAAAGAAAGTAACCAAAGAAACGCTCCGCCGGCCGCGAGCCGGCGTGCTTCGCACGCCGGTGCCCTGCGCTCCTCGGTCCGTCGAGGGACGGCGCGGGAACTCGCTGCGCTCAGACACCCGCGCCTCTTCGCCCTCGCCGGTCCTGCGGTGCTCGGCTCGCTTGAAGGCGGACTCAAGATCAAAGGCGAAAGCGGCCGCTTCACTCGTCGGACACGGCCCGGCGCTACCAAATATCGTCGTGCAGCTGTGGTTCTTGACCTTGGGTCCGCCTTGAGCGAGCCGAGCATCGCAGGGGAATCAGGGGCGAAGAGGCGCCGGTGTCTGAGCGCAGCGAGTTCGGCGCCGTCCCCTGATTCGCCGAGAAGCGCAGGGAACCGTCGCGTAGCGACGGCTCGCGCTCTGGCGGCGTGTTTCTTTGGTTACTTTCTTTGCACGAGCAAAGAAAGTGACACCTCTCCGCAGGCGCGGAAATGATCCGCTACAACCACCCCTTCTGCCGCGCCAGCCGGTACGCCTCGATCCGGTTGGCCACACCCAGCTTGCCGATGCACTCGGACAGGTAATTGCGCACCGTACCGTGCGACAACCCCAGCTGCTCGGCGATCTCGCTGGCGGTGCGGCCCTCGCCCGCCAGCCGCAGTACGCGGCGCTCGCGGTCGGTCAGCGGATCGGCCTGCGACCACGCATCCAGTGCCAGCTGCGGGTCGATCGCACGGATGCCCTGTTTCACCTTGCGCAGGGCATCGGCCAGGTTCTCGGCCGGTGCATCCTTCAGCAGGTAGCCCAGCACGCCGGCTTCCAGCGCGCGGCGCAGGAAACCGGCGCGGGCGAAGGTGGTCACGATCACCACCTTGATCGGCAGCTCGTGGCGCGCGATGCGCTGGGCAAGCTCGAGCCCGGACAGGCCGGGCATCTCGATGTCGGTGACCAGGATGTCCGGTTGCAGCTGCTGCAGCATCCGCCACGCGGTTTCGCCATCGGCGGCGCTGCCCAGCACCTCGATATCCGGCTCCAGGCCCAGCAACGCCGACAGTGCACCGCGCACCATCGCCTGATCCTCGGCCAGCAGGATGCGGATCATGCGGCACCGTCCTGTGCCAGCGACGGCGGCGCTCCCGGCGGCAACGGTGTGGTCGCGGCAGCCAGTGGCACGCGCACGGTCAGTCGCGTGCCCTCGCCCTTTGCGGACTGTACCTGCAGGCTGCCCCCCAGGGCGGCCACGCGTTCGCGCATGCCGCTCAGCCCGTTGCCCTCGGCCTGCACGCCGCCACGGCCATCGTCGCGGATCTGCATCGCCAGCATGCGTCCCTCCAGCATGAACTCCACCCGTGCCTGTGTCGCCTGTGCATGGCGCACGATATTGGTTGCGGCCTCGCGCAGCACCAGCGCCAGCCCGCGTTCGACATCCACCGGCATCGCCGGTGGTGGTGCGTATTGAAGGTGGACCTGCTGGCATTCCAGCAGCAGCCGCGCCGATGCCAGCTCACCGGCCAGGTCGCTGGCGCGGATGCCGGTAACCGCGCTGCGCACCTGTGCCAGCGCTTCGCGGGCGATGGCCTCGGCCTCGCCGATCTCCAGCCGCGCGCGCGCGTCGCCGCGGTCGTGCAGCTTGCGCGCCAGCTCCAGCTTCAATGTGATCAGCGACAGGGTGTGGCCGAGCAGGTCATGCAGGTCGCGGCCGATGCGTTCGCGCTCGGCAGTGGCCGCCAGCCGCCGCACCTCGTCCTGCGACAGCTGCAGTGCCGCATCCTTCTGCTGGTTGAGCGCTTCCACGTTCACGACCAGCCCCACGATGTAGGACACGGCCGGGATCCAGACCAGGCTCTGCCACGGGTACTGGAACAGCAGCGCGAGGCTGCAGAACAGAAGGTTCAGGCCAGTGAGCTGCAGCAGATACTGCCACCAGCCACCGCGTCCGCTCACCCGCAGCAGCACGCAGCCGAACACGAAGTAGGTCAGCCCGGACGGATACCAGGGCAGCAGCACCAGCGACATCGCGATCAGGCCCAGCGCATAGCGCGGAGCGTGATGGCGCGGCGCCACCATCACCTTGGCGTACAGCAGCAGGAACACCGGATAGCTGGCCAGCGTCAGCAGCAGCCAGCGCAGGGTGAAGCCGTGGCCAAGCAAGGGCGTCAGGAAGATCCACACCGACCACAGCAGGTGGACTGCCTCGCTCCAGGGCGATTTTCCCCGGCGCAGCGTATCGGCCACCGCCGAGTCCGGCGCGGGGCGCAGCAGCGAGGCAAGCCATGTCGACGGCACGGGCGGTTCCAGGCGGGGACGATCGCCGCCGATCATGCCAGTTCAGCCGCCTGCGCGCAGGCGCCACCACCGGCCGGGCGGCACCGGCGCAACCGAGCGCGGATCACGGTACGCTTGGCGGCGCGGCTGTGGCGGGCCAGCGACGGGGTGATCGGATCCATGGGCGGTACCGGTAGCGGGGACGTTGCCATCCTGTGCCGCCGTGGTCACGTTTCGCAGTTGCCGCCGTCAGTGTCATCGGGTGACAGCTGTCACTGCCGTCATCGCTGTGCCTGCCTGCATGCTGTGCCGCACGCTCCACCGCCGGAACCGCCGCCGTCCGCCCTTCCGGCCACACCCGCCCAAACGCCTGTGATGGAACGAATGAACGCTTCTGCCGAGCTGTTGAAGGAACTCCGTATCGACCGCAAATCGCCGCCGCCCGCCTCCGGCGGCAGTGGCGGTGGCCGCCGCTGGCTGTGGATCGCGATCATCGTGGTCGTGTTGTTGCTGGCCGCTGTCGGCTTCGCCCTGTTCGGGCGTACGCCGGCAGTGGACGTGGAAACCGCCCCCGCCGTGGCCATCCAGCAGGGCAGCGCCAGCAGTTCGGTGCTCGATGCCAGTGGCTACGTGGTCGCCCGGCGCATGGCCACGGTATCGGCCAAGATCACCGGCAAGGTGCGCGAGGTGATGATCGAGGAAGGCATGCGCGTGGAACAGGGCCAGATCATGGCCACCCTGGACCCGATCGATGCCGACGCGCAGCGCAGCCTGTATGCCTCGCAGCTGCAGGCCGCACGCAGCCAGGTGGCCGGGCTGGAAGCGCAGCAGAGGCAGGCGGCCGCTGAAGCCAGCCGCCTGCAGGCACTGGTCGGCCAGCAGCTGGTGTCGCGCTCGCAGTACGACCAGGCGGTGGCCCAGCGTGACAGCCTGCGTGCACAGCTGGACACCGCACAGCGCAACGTCAAGGTGGCCAACGACCAGCTGGCCATCGCCGATCTGGGCGTGGACAACAACATCGTGCGCGCGCCGTTCTCCGGCGTGGTCACTGCCAAGGCCGCGCAGCCCGGCGAAATCGTCTCGCCGCTGTCGGCGGGCGGTGGGTTCACCCGTACCGGCATCGGCACCATCGTCGACATGGACTCGCTGGAGATCGAAGTCGAGGTCGGCGAGGCCTTCATCGGCCGCGTGCAGCCGAAGATGCCGGTCGAAGCCACGCTCAACGCCTATCCGGAGTGGAAGATTCCGGGCGAGGTGATCGCCATCATCCCCACCGCCGACCGCGGCAAGGCCACGGTGAAGGTGCGCGTGGCGCTGAAGGTGAAGGACCCGCGCATCGTGCCGGAGATGGGCGTGCGCGTCAGCTTCCTGGAGCAGGCGCAGCCGCAGGCGGCCGCCAAACCGCAGGGCGTGCGCGTGCCGGCGGGCGCCGTGGTCCAGCGCGAGGGCGCCTCGGTTGCCTTCGTGCTGGGTGACGAAAGCCGCGTGCAGCAGCGCACGGTCGAGGCCGGCCAGGCGATGGGCAAGGACCGCCAGATCCTCAAGGGCGTGAGCGCAGGTGAATCGGTGGTGCTGAACCCGCCGGACACCCTGCGCGATGGCGCCAAGGTGCAACAGAAACAAGCGCAGTAGCGGCCTGGCGCCCACGGGCGCCGCCGGCAGCACCGCTCGACGCACGCCTGCGGCCCCTGCCGTGGCGCTTCCCCGTTTCCCGCCTTCCGTGGAGAACCACCCATGTCGACCCTGGTTTCACTGCGCAACATCACCAAGACCTACCAGCGTGGCCCCGAGAAAGTGCAGGTGCTGCACGGCATC
Organism: Stenotrophomonas sp. YJH_SMC_131; assembly: GCF_059367975.1. NCBI lineage: Bacteria > Pseudomonadati > Pseudomonadota > Gammaproteobacteria > Lysobacterales > Lysobacteraceae > Stenotrophomonas > Stenotrophomonas sp. YJH_SMC_131. The sequence continues at coordinate 47,232 of NZ_JCAFRJ010000010.1, forward strand.
GACCTGGACATCGCCAGCGGCGACTTCGTCGCGCTGATGGGCCCGTCCGGCTCGGGCAAGACCACCCTGCTCAACCTGATCGGCGGCCTGGACAACCCCAGCGGCGGCGAGATCAGCATCGAGGGCGAGCGCATCGACCAGATGAGCGGCGGCCAGCTGTCGACCTGGCGCAGCCACCACGTCGGCTTCGTGTTCCAGTTCTACAACCTGATGCCGATGCTGACCGCGCAGAAGAACGTGGAACTGCCGCTGCTGCTGACCCACCTCAATGCGGCGCAGCGCCGCCGCAACGCCGAGATCGCGCTGACCCTGGTCGGCCTGGCCGACCGCCGCAGCCACCGCCCGAATGAACTGTCCGGCGGCCAGCAGCAGCGCGTGGCAATCGCCCGGGCGATCGTCTCCGACCCGACCTTCCTGATCTGCGACGAACCGACCGGCGACCTCGACCGCCAGTCCGCCGAGGAGATCCTCGGCCTGCTGCAGCAGCTCAACCGGGAGCATGGCAAGACCATCATCATGGTCACCCATGACCCGAAGGCCGCCGAGTACGCCACGCACACGGTGCACCTGGACAAGGGCGAGCTGGCCGACGCGCCGCTGGCCCACTGACGGAGGCCACGGCGATGAAATACTTCTCGTTGGTGTGGGCGCAGCTGTTCCGCAGCCGTACCCGCACGTTGCTGACCCTGCTCTCCGTGGTGGCCGCGTTCCTGCTGTTCGGCATGCTCGATTCGGTGCGCGTGGCATTCACCTCCGGCGGCAGCGTGGAAGGCGCCAACCGCCTGGTGGTCGCATCGCGGCTGTCGATCACCCAGTCGCTGCCGATCCGCCTGGAGGCCCAGGTGCGGCAGGTGGCCGGCGTGCGCGACGTGGCCTATGGCATGTGGTTCGGCGGCATCTACCAGGACCCGAAGAACTTCTTCCCGAACTTCTCGGTGTCCCCCAACTACTTCGATGTCTACCGCGAGCTGCAGATCGACCCGGCACAGCTGGAAGACTGGAAGCAGACCCGTACCGGCGCCATCGTCGGCGAAACCCTGGCCAAGCAGTTCGGCTGGAAGATCGGCGACACCATCCCGCTGCAGGCCACGATCTTCCCGCGTGGCGGCAGCAACGACTGGCCGCTGGTGCTCAAGGGCATCTACCGTTCCAAGGACCGTGCGCTGGCCGCCAACGAAGAACGCCAGTTGATGATGAACTGGAAGTACTTCGATGAATCCAACGACTACATCAAGAACCAGGTGAGCTGGTACACGGTAACGCTGGACAACCCGGACCACTCTTCGCGGGTGGCGCAGGCGATCGACGCGATCTCGGCCAACTCCGACCACGAGACCAAGACCCAGACCGAATCGGCGTTCCAGCAGGCCTTCGTCAAGCAGTTCGCGGATATCGGCATGATCGTCACCTCGATCATGGGCGCGGTGTTCTTCACCCTGCTGCTGTTGACAGGCAACACCATGGCGCAGGCCGTGCGCGAGCGCGTGCCGGAGCTGGCCACGCTGAAGACGCTGGGCTTCAAGGACAGCACCGTGCTGACCCTGGTGATGGTGGAATCGGTGCTGCTGATCGGCCTGGGCGGCCTGATCGGCATGGGCCTGGCCGCCCTGATCCTGCCGGCCATCGGCCCGAAGAGCATGGGCATGCTGCCGCCGCACGTGCCGACGCCAACCTGGCTGATGGGGCTGGGCCTGATCGTGGTGATCGGCATCATCGTCGGCCTGTTGCCGGCGCTGCGTGCCAAGCGCCTGAAGATCGTCGACGCACTGGCCGGTCGCTGAGGAGAACACAGACATGTTCAAGAGCAAACTCAAGAAGTGGCTGGGCAACGGCGTGACGGTGCTGCTGCTGGCGGTCGGCCTGGTGCTGTGGATCAGCCTGCCGTGGACCGGCGTGCTGGCCGTGACCGTGCTGGTGGCCCTGTGGCTTCTGCTGACCCGCGGGGGGCGACTGGCGCTGGCCGCCACCCGTATCGGCGTGGCCAGCCTGCCGCAGCGCTGGGGCGCGTCCTCGGTGATCGTGGTCGGCATCGCCGGCGTGGTCGGCGTGCTGGTGGCAATGCTGGCGATGGGCGAAGGCTTCCAGGCCACGCTCAACAACACCGGCGATGACACCACTGCCATCGTGCTGCGCGGTGGCTCGCAGGCCGAGACCAACTCAGTGATCACCCGCGAGCAGGTACCGATGCTGTCCACCCTGCCCGGCATCAGCCGCGATGCGCAGGGCCGGCCGCTGCTGTCGCCGGAGCTGTCGCAGGTGGTCAACCTGGTGTCGAAGTCCGATGGCACCGACGTCAACGCGCAGTTCCGCGGCGTGGGCCCGCAGGCATGGGCGGTGCATGACAAGGTCAGGATCGTCGAGGGGCGCAAGTTCGCCACTGGCCTGCGCGAGATCGTGGTCGGCCAGGGCGCCAAGGGCCAGTTCCGCGACATGGAGGTGGGCAGGACACTGACCCTGGGCAACCAGACCTGGACCGTAGTGGGTGTGTTCGCCACCGGCGATGCGCATGATTCGGAACTGTGGACCGACGCCGATACGCTGGCCACCACCTACCAGCGCAGCGCCTGGCAGTCGATCAGCGTGCGCACCGAGGGCAAGGCAGGCTTCGATCAGTTCAAGGCCGCCGTCGCCGCCGACCCGCGCCTGAAACTGGACGTGGAAACCACCCGCGTGTACTACAGCAAGCAGGGCGGCGGGCTGACCAAGTTGATCGACATCCTTGGCAAGGTGATCGGCACGATCATGGCGGTCGGTGCGGTGTTTGGCGCGCTCAACACCATGTATGCGGCCGTCGCCACGCGCGCCCGCGAAATCGCCACCATGCGTGCGATCGGCTTCCGCGGCCTGCCGGTGGTGACGGCAGTGATGCTGGAGACGATGCTGCTGGCGCTGCTCGGTGGCCTGCTCGGCTGTGCGGTGGCGTGGCTGCTGTTCAACGGCTACAGCGTGTCCACCATCGGCAGCAACTTCAGCGCAGTGGTGTTCAAGTTCCATGTGTCGCCGGAACTGCTGTGGACCGGCCTGAAATGGGCACTGGGCATCGGCCTGGTCGGCGGCCTGTTCCCGGCACTGCGCGCGGCACGTCTGCCGATCACCACGGCGCTGCGCGAAACCTGAGCATCGCGCAGCGGTGGACTGCGCATCACGCAAGGGGACGGAGCGAAGGCTCCGTCCCTTTCACGTTGCCGAACTCAGAAATCCGCCGCCGCAGCATCAGACGGCGGGGCCGCGCGCGGCCAGATGCTGGCGAAGGACCTCCTCGGGCGGATACGCCGTGCCCAGCGCGTGCTGCTCGCCTGTGTGCCGGTCGACGAAGATCGGCCCATTGCCGGCCAATGCATCCGAGATTTCGCCGGATTGCAGGTAGCGCAGCGACTGGAAGCAGAACAGCCAGCCTTCGACCACTTCGTGCTCATGCGTGATGGCAACCGGCTCATCGTCGCTGGCAAGTGCAGCCTCCACGCGACGGCGTGCTTCTTCAAGCTGGATCATTCCTTCGTCTCCTGCCTTCGATGACAAGGCGAAGAGCATTTCATGCGGGCAGGTGCATCACAACGCCTGCGCGCCTGCATACAAGCGCGTACTGCGACGCGTTGTCGCAACCACTCAAGCGTGCCAGCTTCGTGCCGCTATCGATGCCTCTGCCCATCGCAAACGCAGCGCGCGTGACGCTGCGCACAGCGCATCTGTGGATTGTTGGTTGCGATTCATTTTCGCGCACTTCCAGCAGCGCCGAGACAAACAGTTACGAATGGAAACATTCTAGAATCGCGCCCCCCACGTTGGTTTGCAGCACCCCACGCGCCCATAGAACGGGCGCTTGTTTTTACCGAAACACGAGATTTCACGGATGTCCCTGAAAACCAATCCGCTGCGCAACGCGATCGTCATCGCGCTGGCCGCCAGCTGCACCACCCCCGCCTTCGCACAGAGCACCAGCGATACCCCGACCAACCTCGACCGCATCGAAATCACCGGCTCGCGCATCCGCCAGGCCAGTGTCGAAACCGCACAGCCGGTGGTCGCGCTCAACCGCGCCGAGATCGAGAAGAAGGGCTACGTCAACGTCGCTGACATCCTGCAGGACATTCCTGCCGCCGGTGCGCCGAGCATGAGCCGCGCCTCGTCGCTGACCTCCTCGCGCGACTTCGGCGGCATGTACGTCAGCCTGCGCAACCTGGGCCCGGAACGCAGCCTGGTGCTGATCGACGGCCGCCGCATGGGCGTCAGCGCCGGCGGTTACTCCGACCTGGCCTCGATCCCGTCGTCCATCGTCGAGCGCGTGGAAGTGCTGACCGACGGCGCCTCCGCGCTGTACGGCTCCGATGCCATCGCCGGCGTGGTCAACATCATCACCCGCAAGAATTTCGATGGTGGCGAAGCCAGCGTCTATGTCGGCCAGTACGGCCAGGGTGACGGCCAGAAGCGCGCCTACAGCGCGACCTTCGGCAAGACCTTCGAGCGCGGCTGGTTCAGCGTGGGCGCCGAGCGCACCAAGGAAGATGAGGTGCTGGGCAAGGACCGCGAGTTCAGCCGTTACACCAACGGCCCGCGCCACCCCAACGATGGCCTCAATGGCAACACCCCGTGGGGCTACGTCACCGTCGGTGGCAAGAACCTGACGGTGGGCCCGGGCGGCGACCCGGGCAAGGCCGGCAACTTCCATGCGCCGGACCCGGCTGATGGTGCCAACACCAAGTCGAACATGAGCCTGCTGACAGGCCTGGAACGCACCTCGGTGTTCGCCAACGGTGGCTTCTCGATCACCGACAACCTGCGCATCGTCGCCGACGCGTTGTACAGCAAGCGCGAGTCGACCAAGCACCTGGCCGGTTACCCGTACTCGGTCAGCGCCGCGCAGGCCCGCAATGGCAGCCGTGCCGCCCTGTCCAAGGACAGCGCGTTCAACCTGTGGGGCCAGGATGCGCTGTTCGCGCACCGTACCGAGGAACTGCCGCGCGGCACCGAGAACAACCTGGAAACCAAGCGCGCCAGCATTGGTCTGGAAGGCAGCTTCGAAACCGGTTCGCGGTACTGGGACTGGAACGTCAACTACATGTACAACCGCAACGAAGGCGAGCGCATCGGTACCGGCAGCATGTACCAGCCGCACGTCAACCTGGCCGTCGGCCCGTCCTTCATGGACGGCAACGTGGCCCGCTGCGGTGCGCCGGGCGCGGTGATCGCCGGCTGCGTGCCGTGGAACCCGGCCGCCCCGATGGGTTACACCGGACCCGGCTCGCTGAGCAACCAGGACGTGCAGGACTACCTGTTCACCCGCTTCGTCGACAAGATGCAGAGCACCACCAAGGTCGCCAGCGGCAACATCTCCGGCTCGCTGTTCACCCTGCCGGCCGGCGACATCCTGGCCGCGATGGGCTTCGAGCACCGCAGCGAAGAAGCCAGCTACACTCCGGACACGATGGTGCAGAAGGGCGAGATCGCCGGCACCAGCGGCCAGCCGACCCGCGGCAACTACTCGCTCAACGAGGTCTACCTGGAACTGCAGGTGCCGCTGCTGGCCGACCTGCCGTTCGCCCGCGAACTGTCGCTGGACATGGCCGGCCGCTACTCGGACTACAACAACTTCGGTTCGACCACCAACAGCAAGTTCGGCCTGAAGTGGAAGCCGATCGACAGCCTGCTGGTGCGCGCCACCTACGGCACCGGCTTCCGTGCGCCGACCGTGGATGACCTGTACGGCGGCACCGTCAGCAGCCGCGACTCGTTCACCGATCCGTGCGATACCTCCTTCGGTACCGCCGCCACCAGCCCGACCGTCGCTGCCCGCTGCCAGGCGCTGAAGGTGCCGGCCAACTTCCGCCAGCTCAACAGCGATGGCAGCGTGGCCACCAAGCCCGGCCAGCAGGCCACCACCGATTTCAGCTCGGGTTCCAACCCGGGCCTGAAGCCGGAAACCGCCAAGACCTGGACCGTCGGCCTGGTCTACAGCCCGGACTTCGTGCAGGGCCTGGACGTCAGCCTGGATTGGTGGAAGATCCGCATCGACAACGCCATCGTCGGTGAGTCGGCTACCAACATCCTGGAACAGTGCTACGTGCAGGGTTCGGATGCCGCCTGCGGCCGCTTCACCCGTGGCAGCAACGGCCAGGTCAACTCGCTGGACCGCTCGCTGGTGAACGCGGGCTACCGCGAAACCGCCGGCTATGACATCAACGTGCGCTACCGCCTGCCGGAAACCGCGTTCGGCAAGTTCGCCGTCAACTGGAACACCACGTACACCGACTACCTGGAGCAGCGCAACGACAGCGCCGCCACCACCCCGGTGGAACAGCGTACCGGTTGGGCCGGCGACTTCCGCGTGCGCTCCACCTTCAACCTGGATTGGCAGTACGGCGACCTCGGCATCGGCTGGACCGCGCGCTACTACTCCAGCATGAAGGAGAAGTGCTCGTACATGGATGAGTGCAACATGCCGGGCTTCAACTCGTCGTACACCAGCGCGTCGCCGACCAACAAGGTGGGCTCCAACACCTTCCACGACCTGCAGGTGCGTTACAGCCTGCCGTGGGATGGCACCGTGTCGCTGGGCGTGAACAACGTGTTCAACCACCAGGGTCCGATCATGTACAGCCAGCCGAACAGCAGCTTCACCTACTACGGTGGCTTCGACATCGGCCGCTTCATGTACATGAAGTACCAGCAGCGCTTCTAAGCCTGCAACCGCGTTCCCGCCACGGCCATCCCTCTCTCCTGGCCGTGGACGGAAGCAGAACGGCGCCCCTCGGGGCGCCGTTCTTTTTTGGGTGGAAGCGGGTCGGATCCCTTCGCCCTGCGAAGGGATCCGACCCCGCAGCCCCGCCGGCGCTAGCGCTTGGCGCGCATCGTGCGGATGTTGTCGCCGACGAACAGGATCAGGCCGGCCCAGATCGCGGCAAAACCGATCGCCTTGGCGGTATCGAACGCTTCGTGGAAGAAGAACACGCCCAGCAGCAGCTGCAGGCTCGGTGCGATGTACTGCAGGATGCCGACCAGCGACAGCGGAATGCGCTTCACGCCGTAGGCAAAGCCGATCAGCGGTACGGCGGTGACTGCGCCACCGAAGATCAGCAGCAGGTCGTTGCGCCAGCCCCAGCCATGGAAGAACGCACCGCCATGGCCGTTTTCCGCCCAGATCGCGAAGGCCAGCGCCGGCAGGAACAGGTACATGCTTTCCACGCCCAGGCCGGCCACCGGGTCGACCGAGACCAGCTTGCGCAGCAGGCCATACAGGCCGAACGAACAAGCCAGGCCAAGCGCGATCCACGGCGGTGTGCCGGCGTCGATGGTCAGCCAGGCCACGCCCACCGCCGCCATCGCCACCGCCACCCATTGCAGGCGGCGCAGGCGTTCCTTCAGCACCAGCACGCCCAGCAGCACGTTCACCAGCGGGTTGATGAAGTAGCCCAGGCTGGTCTCGATGACATGGCCGGCGTTGACCGCCCAGATATACAGGCCCCAGTTGAAGGCGATGGTCAGGCTCGACACCAGCAGGATCGGCAGCGCGCGCGGCTGCGCGGCGATCTTCTGCCACCAGCCCAGGCGCGAGCTGATCAGCAGCCAGCCCAGCACCAGCACGGTGCTCCAGATGATGCGGTGGGCGATGATCTGGAACGAAGGCACCTCGTTGAGCAGGTGCCAGTACACCGGCACCAGGCCCCAGATCACGAAGGTGGACGCGGTGACCAGCAGGCCCCGGCGTTGTTCTTTCTCGTCCATGCTCATCTCTTTCGCGTCCTTGCCATCGTCAGTACCACCACACCCAGGAGAATCACCGCCATCGCCAGCAGGTCGCGCCAGCCGAAGCGTTCACCGTTGAGCAGCGCGCCGAGCAGCACCGCGATCACCGGGTTGACGTACGCATAGCTGCCGGCCAGCGCCGGACGCACGTTCTGCAGCAGCCACACGTAGGCAGTGAACGCGACGATGGAGCCGAACACGCACAGGTACGCCATCGCCAGCAGGCCACCGGTATCGGGCAGCGTGCTCGGGCGCTCGCCGACCGCCAGGCCGATCAGCACCAGCAGCACGCCACCACAGATCATCTGCCCGGCCGCGGTCATGAACGGGCCCGGCAGGTCCAGCCCGCGTGCCCACACCGAACCGAAGGCCCAGCCGATCGGCGCGATCAGCAGCAGCACCAGCCCGGTCGGCGAGGCGGTCAGGCTGCTGCCGGCATTGAGCCAGACCACACCGAGGAAGCCGATGGCGATGCCCAGCCACTCACCGCGGCTGGCATGCTGCCCGCGCAGCGCCGAGAACAGCGCCATCCACAGCGGCACCGAGGCCACCGCGGTGGCGGCCAGGCCCGAGGACACCTCACGCTCGGCCAGCACCACCATGCCGTTGCCCAGCACCAGCATGGTCACGCCCATGATGACCAGGTTGCGCCATTGCCGCAGGGTCGGGTTCGGCAGCTTCCAGAACAGGCGCAGCGCCAGGAACATCAGGCCGCCGGCAATGATGAAGCGGCTGCCGGAGACCATCGTCAGCGGCAGTGCGCCGCCGTGCAGGGCCTTGGCGATGCCCAGGTAGGTCGAGCCCCAGACCACGTAGACCAGCAGCAGTGCCAGCGCGACAAGGCCACCCCGGGGGGCAGCCGCAGACGAAGAGGGGGGAACCGACATGACACACCAGGGAGCCGGGGGAAGGCGGATTCTAGGACGTTTTGAGTATGGTCCGGGACCCCATACGGTGGCACGCTGTCATCCATCCATGCACCCTGCTCTGGTCTGCTACCCCGTGTTGACGGTCGATGCAGTACCAAGAGGGCTGCCCGGCCGCGCCGCCCCAAGGCCGGGCGCCGTTTTCCCTGCGCACGGACGCGCCGCATCGAGGATTCCCACCCAGATGAGCACCACGCCCCAACCTGCTGTCCCCGCGAACGACCGCGCCGCCCTGCGGCGGTCGATCTCCAACACCCTCAAAGGCTCCGCCGGCAACCTGGTGGAGTGGTACGACGTCTACGTGTACTCGGTGTTCGCCGTGTACTTCGAATCGCAGTTCTTCTCGCCCGACGACAAGAACTCCACGATGTACGTGTGGGCGATCTTCGCCGCGACCTTCCTGATGCGCCCGATCGGCGCCTGGTTCTTCGGCCGCTTCGCCGACCGCCATGGCCGCCGCCTGGCGCTGACCGTCTCGGTCACGTTGATGGCGCTGTGCTCGTTCCTGATCGCCATCACCCCCACCGCCGCCAGCATCGGCATCTGGGCCGCGGTCATCCTGCTGTTCGCACGGCTGCTGCAGGGCTTCGCCACCGGTGGCGAGTACGGCGCCAGCGCCACCTACATGTCCGAAGCCGCCATTCCCGGCCGCCGCGGCTTCCTGTCGTCCTTCCACTACGTCACCCTGGTTGGCGGCCACGTGCTGGCCCAGCTGACCCTGCTGCTGATGCTGACCTTCTGGGGCAAGCCGGAAATCTCCGAGTGGGGCTGGCGCATCGCCTTCGGCATCGGCGGCATCGCCGCGGTGGTGGTGTTCTGGCTGCGCCGTGGCATGGACGAGTCGCTGTCGGAGTCGTCCATCGAGGCCGCGCGCGAGGGCAAGGCGCAGAAGTCCGGCTCGATGTACGAGCTGTTCGTGCACCAGTGGCGACCGCTGCTGCTGTGCTTCCTGATCACCGCCGGCGGTACCGTGGCCTTCTACACCTATTCGGTGAACGGCCCGAAGATGATCCAGAGCGCCTTCGCCGGCAACGACCCGATGACCGGCACCCTGATCAACCTGGGCGTGCTGGCCTTCCTGATGGTGCTGCAGCCGGTCGGTGGCTGGCTGTCGGACATCATCGGCCGCAAGACCCTGCTGGTGTTCTTCGGCGTCGGCGGCGTGCTGTACAGCTGGTACCTGATCACCCAGCTGCCGCACCAGCATGACGCCACCCTTGCCTTCCTGACCCTGGCGCTGGCGTTCGTCATCCTCACCGGCTACACCTCCATCAACGCGGTGGTGAAGGCCGAACTGTTCCCCACCCACGTGCGTGCACTGGGCGTGGGCCTGGGCTATGCGCTGGCCAACTCGCTGTTCGGCGGCACCGCCCCGCTGCTGTACCAGGGCGCGCTGAAGACCGGCCACGTCGATTGGTTCGCCCTCTACGTGACTGCCACGATCGCGGTATCGTTGGTGGTCTATGTGTTCTTCCTCACCAACAAGGGCCCGAACTGGCTCGACGGCACCCGCAAGTAAGCGCGTTGCCCTGATCGCGGCCACCGGTGCAATGCCGGTGGCCGCTGCGTCTCCCGCTCCTCCACTGATGTGGATCGCGGTGACGCTGGCCGCAGCCACGGCACTGGCCTGGCTGCTGCGCCGCCCCAGCGCACAGGCCGCATGGCCACGCATCGGTTTCGGGATCGCCCTGCTGCTGTTCTGCGCCGCACTGGCGCTGCAGCTGGCAGTGGACCTGGGCAGCGGCCACAGCTCGCTGCAACTGCGCCTGCATCGCGGCGTCAACGGCGGATCGCTGGTCGGCCTGCGCACGATGGTGGCGTGCTATCTGGCAGCGCTAGCCGCCAGCGGCTGGGGCGCCTGGAAGCTGCTGCGCCGGCGCTGACGAACACCCGGTCGTGCCGCCCGCTGGCCGACACCTCCACATTCTTTCGGTCGTGCCGGCCGCTGGCCGGCAACGCCACCTTCTTTCGGTAGTGCCGGCCGCTGGCCGGCAACCTCATGAACCTCCGGAACCGGCCAGCGGCCGGCACTACCTCAGCGGCGGGCCGCTTCGCTCTTGTCGCGCGCGCCGCGGAACTCCGATTCCTTTTCCCACGTCGGCCAGCGGCGGCTGTTGGCCAGCTCCGCGCCCAGATCGTACACCAGCAGGGTATCGGCAGCGTGGCCGCTCGGGTCCCAGCGCGGCGTCCAGGCATCGCAGGCCTGGTGGTAGCAATCGGCGAAGTACTTCTCGCGCAGCGCGCGGCCGGCTTCAACCCCACCGTCCAGCTTGTCCAGGCCCGGGCCGATGGTGATTGCCGGCACGCCCAGGCGGGCGAAGGCGAAGTGGTCAGCGCGGTAGAAGAAGCCCGCTTCCAGGTTCGGGTCCGGGCTGTAGCTGCGGCCACGGGCCTTGGCCACGCGTTCCAGGTCGCCTTCCAGCGAGACCCGGCCTTTGCCCCACGACGCGATGTCGCGGGTCGGGCCATCCGGGCTGAACATCTCGATGTTCAGCACCGCGGCGGTCTTGTCCAGCGGCGCCAGCGGGTGCGCGGCGTAGTAGCTGGCGCCCAGCAGGCCCTTCTCTTCGGCGGTCAGCGCCACGAAGTACAGCGTGCGCTGCGGCTGCGGGCCGGCGGCGAACACCCGGCCCAGTTCCAGCACCGTGGCCACGCCGGTGGCGTTGTCGATCGCACCGCGGCGGATGCGGTCGCCCTTGGCGTCGGGCTGGCCGATACCGAAGGCATCCCAGTGCGCAGAGAAGATCACCGCCTCGTCGCCATGCTCGCCACCGGGCAGCTTGGCCACCACGTTGCGGGTCACCACCTGCTCGCGCTTCAGCGCGAAGTCCACGCTCAGCTTGGCGTTGTCCAGTGCCACCGGGCGGAAGTCGGCGCGCATCGCCTTGCGCTTCTCCGCATCGAAGTCCAGGCCGGCGTCGGCGAAGATCGCCTCGGCCAGCTCGCGCTGCATCCAGCCACGCAGCGGCGTGTGCTGCGCCATCGCCTCCTCCTGGCCGCGCTCGATGTCGAACAGCGGCGATGTGCCCGAGCTCTTCACCGTGGCCCAGCCGTAGGCGGCCGGCGCGGTCTCGTGCACGATCAGCACGCCTTCGGCGCCACGGCGTGCGGCTTCCTCGAACTTGTAGGTCCAGCGGCCGTAGTAGGTCACCGCCTTGCCGTCAAACGCGCCCGGCGCATCGGCCTCGAAATCAGCATCGTTGATCAGCACCACGGCGATCTTGCCGTGCAGGTCCACGTCCTTGTAGTCGTTCCACTGGCGTTCCGGCGCATCGATGCCATAGCCGACGAACACCAGCGGCGCATTCCTGAACTGCACGCGCTTGCGCGGCTGCAGGCTCTGCAGGGTCACGTCCACGCCATTGGCCAGCGCACGCTTGCCCTGCTTCAGCGACAGGCTGGCCTTGGCCGGGCCGTCCAGCTGCGCGCGCACCAACGGGACCGGCTGCACCCAGCTGCCATCCACGCCGCCGGGCTGCAGGCCGTAGCTGCGGAACTGCTCGATCAGGTACTGCACCGTGCGCTCTTCACCCTCGGTGGCCGGCGCGCGGCCCTCGAATTCATCCGACGCCAGAACGCGCACATGGCGCGACAGCGCCTGCGGATCGATGCCGCCACCCGGCAGGTCGTTGGCCGCATGGGCAAGGCCACCGACGAACAGGCAGGACGACAGCAGCAACACGCGCATCGGATTCACGGCAGTACCACGGCTAGCTTGGAAGTCACCAGAGTGTAACGTGGTCGTGACATCACGGCGCGGCTTGGGCCCGCGTCATCCACGCAGGGCGTGGATCTACCTGCTGATGCGATCCAGCCAGCAGGCCAGGCCCTGTGCATTGAGCTCGATATCCATCGCCAGCACGGTGGTCACTGCCGCATCGTCCAGCGCACAGCCATGCAGCTGTGCACGTTCCAGATACAGCGCCTGCAACGCGGCCAACAGGCAACGATGGCGGTCCGGTCGACCGTCGCACTGGCGGCCAATGGCGGCCATCGCATCGATCTGCTCGAACAGGTCGCCGGCCAGTTTCTCCACCTGTTCCACACGACCGTAGTGGGTCAGGTACATCGCCTGCGGGCCGTAGCCCAGCATGCGCTGGATCGAGGCCTTCATCGCCTCCGGGTCGAACTGCACCGGCGAGGAGGTCGGGAAGATGAAAGCGCCCTGCGCGCTGTCCAGCTCGCGGTAGGAGATACCGAAGGTATCGCCGGTGAACCAGCTGCGGCTGCGCGCATCCCATACGCAATAGTGGTGCAGCGCGTGACCCGGCGTGTGCAGCAGCACCAGCTCGCGGCCGGCCAGATCGATGCGGTGGCCGTCTTCGGCCACCACCACGCGCGACTCCGGAATCGCCTCGATGCGGCCATAGCTGCGCGCGATCTCTTCGGCGCCATACACCGCCGTGGCACCGGCGATCAGCCGGGTCGGGTCGATCATGTGCGGCGCACCGCGCGGGTGCAGCACCGCCTTTGCGTTGGGCAGCTGCTGCATCAGCAGGCCGGCGCCGCCGGCGTGGTCCAGGTGCACGTGCGTGAGCAGCAACCAGTCCACCGCTTCCACGCCCAGGCCGGCATCCGCCAGCGCCTGCAGCATCGCCGGCACCGACAGGCCGGTGCCGCAGTCGACAAACGCGGCGCGGCCGTTTTCAACGATCAGGTAAGCCGCGTCGAAGTCCGGGCGCTGGAAGCCGGTATCGATGGTGTGGATGCTGGGGTCGGCGGTCATCGGCACGCACCTGGCAGGATCGGGAACAGACGCCCATGGTAGGCGCGCAGGCGGCCCGGGTTCGATGCGGCTTTGGTCGGAGTCCAGATTCCGTAGAGCCGAGCCCATGCTCGGCTGCCTTTCTGCCAGACATCAGCCGAGCATGGGCTCGGCTCTACAGAGGGCGCGTGCAGTCGAGCATGGCTCGACTCTACAAAGGCGGGGTTACCGGTCCAGCCAGCGCGGTCGCAGCAGCAACGCCAGCACCAGCACCGCCAGGAACGCGCCGTAGGCGTACAGCACCGCCAGCACCTGCGGCCAGATCGGGCCGGCGCCGGGTTGCACCACGCCGATGCGGTAGCCCCACAGCATCGACACAATGCTCAGCGCGAACGCCAATACCAGGGTGGTGCCATCGAACAGGCGCCGCCGCGCGGTACGCGGCTGGCGCGGGAACAGCCAGTACAGGCTGCCCAGCAGCAGGAACCAGGGCAGGAACAGCAGCAGCGACAACCAGGCCATCGCAGACTCCATGTCATCGCGCCGGCGGCGCGCGGACATCATGCCATGGGTGCTGTGCCACGGTCGTGCCGGCGGGGGCGTCCCTGTAGAGCCGAGCCCATGCTCGGCTGCGTTGCTACCCAGCCGAGCACGGGCTCGGCTCTACAGAGGCGGAGCAAAGTCGAGCATGGCTCGACTCTACAAAGGGCAGGCAGGCCCGGCGATCAGGCCGCTTCGCGCAGCACGGCCAGCGCGGCCAGCACGGCGTCCACCTCGGCGTCCAGCTTGAACAGCTCGCTCTGCAGCTGGTCGCCCTGCTCGGCCTGCTTGATCACGGCAATCAGCTGGCCGGCATCACGCGGCGAATCGAAGCCTTCGCTCTGGATCAGCAGCGTGCCGTCGCCGGCGGTCAGCTTGAAGTAGAACCGGCCGTCCTTCTCGCGGTACTGCTTGAACTGCGGCGGGGCCACGCGGGCCACGCCGGCATCTTCGCTGGCGATGTTGCCCGCCGTGGACAGGTCGCGCAGGCCCACGGCGTGGCGCAGTTCTTCCAGCAGCGGTGCCGCCAACTGCTCGCGCAGCTGCTGCCCACGGCGCTTGAGCAGCGCTTCGATCTTCTCCGGCTCGGCCATCAGCGCGTTGTAGCGCTCGCGCAGCGGCGACAGTTCGCTGTCGATGCGCTCGAACAACTGCTGCTTGGCGTCGCCCCAGCTGATGCCGGCAGCGAACGCCTTGGCGAACTCTGCGGTCTGTTCCGGCGTGGCGAACGCCTGGTACATCTGGAACAGCGCCGAGCCTTCGGTGTCCTTCGGCTCACCCGGTGCGCGCGAGTCGGTCAGGATAGAGAACACCAGCTTCTTCAGCTCCTCGCGCGGCACGAACAGCGGAATGGTGTTGTGGTAGCTCTTGCTCATCTTGCGGCCATCCAGGCCGGCCAGCGTCGCCACCTGCTCATCGATCACCACGTCCGGCAGCGGGAAGTACTCCTTGCCGTACACGTGGTTGAAGCGCTGGGCGAAATCGCGCGCCATCTCGATGTGCTGGATCTGGTCACGGCCCACCGGCACCTGGTTGGCCTTGAAGATCAGGATGTCGGCGGCCATCAGCACCGGGTACATGAACAGGCCGGCGCTGACGCCTGCGTCCTCGTCCACGCCTTCCTCGCGGTTCTTGTCCACTGCCGCCTTGTAGGCGTGCGCCCGGTTGAGGATGCCCTTGCTGGCGATGGCGGTCAGGAACCACATCAGCTCGGTGGTCTCGCGGATGTCGCTCTGGCGGTAGAACCACACATGCTCCGGGTCCAGGCCGCAGGCCAGCCAGCTGGCCGCGATCTCCAGGGTCGCGCGCTGGGTGCGCTGCGGGTCCTGCGACTTGATCAGGCTGTGCAGGTCGGCCAGGAAGAAGAAGCTCTCAATCCCCGGCGCGCGGCTGGCGGCGATGGCCGGACGGATGGCGCCAACGTAGTTGCCCAGGTGGGGCGTGCCGGAGGGGGTGATGCCGGTAAGGACTCGGGTCGTCATGACTGCGTGGGGTAACCTTCGATGAACGGGGCCAGTTTACCTTGCACGCCACCAACCCCGTCAGGGCCTGCGGCGCGTTCATTCACCCAACCCCGCTGGAGACGCCCGATGAAACGCCTGCTGCCCCTGCTGCTGATCCTGCCCCTGGCCGGCTTCCGCCCGGCGCCACCTCCGCCACCGGCCTACGAAGGCGGCCCGGTGCGCATGACCCTGGTCGACCGCGACCGTGGCACCGAACTGCGCAGCTACCCCGCCGAGGGCCAGCGCTGGGTGGCCGGCGAGCGCGGCCACCGCTACGCCGTGCGCCTGTACAACGACAGCCCGCGCCGGGTGCTGGTGGTGCTGTCGGTGGACGGCGTCAACGCCATCTCCGGCGAGGATGCCGATCCCTCGCAGACCGGCTACGTGCTCAACCCCGGCCAGCGCGCCGACATCACCGGCTGGCGCAAGAGCCAGGACGAAGTGGCGCAGTTCGTGTTCAGCAGCCCCAGCGGCAGCTATGCCAGCCGCACCGGCCGCCCGGACAACATCGGCGTTGTGGGCGTGGCGGTGTTCGAAGAGGCACGTCGCTGGCGCCCTGAGCCGATCCTGCGCCGTGGGCTGCCGCTGCCGGCCCCGGCGGCCGAAGCGGCGGCCGATGCCAGTGCCAGTGCCAATGCCAGCCGCATCGAAGGCTACGCCAGCAAGTCGCAGGCCCCAGCGCTGGGTACCGGCCACGGTGCGCGCGAGCAGTCCTCGGTGCGCGATACCGACTTCGAGCGCGCCAGCCGCAGCCCCGCACAGGTATTGCAGCTGCGCTACGACAGCGCCCGCAACCTGCGTGCGCGCGGCATCCTGGTGGATTCGCCCTCGCGCCTGCCGCGCGAACCGCAGGCGTTCCCCAACCGCTACGTGCCGGACCCGCCGGCGCGCTGATCGTCCCGCGCAGACAACACGACGCCCGCAACCTCACGGTGCGGGCGTCGTGTTGTGGGGGAAACCGAAGCGCTTACTTGTAGTCCGGATAGTCCTTGCTCACCGCGTCCTGGAACTCGCGCACTTCCTTCTCCGCACGGTCCTTGGCCCAGCCATAACGTTCCTGCAGGCGGCCGGCCAGATACTCGGCATTGCCTTCGGCCACATCGAAGTCGTCGTTGGTCAGATCGCCCCACTTGGCCTGGGCCTTGCCCTTCAGCTGCGACCACTTGCCGGAAATGATGTCTTTGTTCATTGCTGGGAGTCCTTGGTTGCAACGGCGTTCTTACCGTGGCTCCAGCTTCGCGCAGCGGCTGTTGAGTACCGGTCAACCGGCAATGAAATACATGCTCACCTGCTTGAATGGTTCACTCCGCTTCGACAGCCATGCGGCAAACAGCGCGCACAAAAAAGGCCGGGAAGATTCCCGGCCTTTTCGCTTTCCAATCCGCGCCGGGCTCACTTGCCCTTGGCGGCGTCCTCAACTTTTTCACCGGCCTTCTGCACGTCCTTGCCGGCACCGGCAACGGTATTGCAACCGGCCAGCAGGGCCACCGAGAACATCGACAACAGCATCAGGGCAACTACGCGCTTCATGGGCTTCTCCTTGGGTTCGCCGCTACACCGCTTCATTCGCGGATGGGGTTCTGTCGCTCGGCGGGAGGGCACACTGCCACCGCCGCCGCGTGAAGTGCAATCTGGCGGCAGCGGCGTGGAGCGGGTGTGAACGGATCGGCGATCCGTTCAGGCCAGGCCCTCAGTCGCGCATCAGGGTGGACTTGCCGAACAGGCTTTCGACCAGGTCCACGGCCAGTTCGGCGGTGGCATTCTGCTTGTCCAGCAAGGGGTTGAGCTCGACGATGTCCAGCGATCCCATGCGCCCGGTGTCGGCGATCATCTCCATCACCAGCTGCGCCTCGCGGTAGTTCACCCCACCCGGCACCGTGGTGCCCACGCCCGGCGCGATGCTGGGGTCGAGGAAGTCCACGTCGAAGCTGACATGCAGGTGGGTGTTCTCATCGATGCCGGCCAGCGCCGCCTCCACCGCGCGCTTCATGCCGTTCTCATCGATGTAGCGCATGTCGTACACATCGACCTTGTGGGTCTTGATCAGGCGCTTCTCCTCCGGGTCCACCGAGCGGATGCCGATCTGGTGCATCTGCGCCGGGGTGATCGCCGGTGCGCTGCCGCCCAGGTGGGTCAGCGCCTCCGGGCCGAGGCCGCACAGGCAGGCCACCGGCATGCCGTGGATGTTGCCCGACGGGGTGACATCGCTGGTGTTGAAATCCGAGTGCGCATCCAGCCACAGCACGCGCAGGGTCTTGCCCTGCTCGCGGCACCAGCGCGCGACGGCGGTGATCGAACCGATCCCCAGGCAGTGGTCGCCGCCGAGCATGATGGGCATGCGGCCGGCCTGCAGCTCGGCGTAGCTGGCTTCCATCAGTGCATGGTTCCACGCCACCACTTCATCCAGATGGCGGTAGCCTTCCACCGGCGCGGTCCACGGGTTGCGCGGGCCATCCAGATTGCCCACGTCACGGACGTCCACACCACGTGCTTCCAGCGCCTCCGGCAGGCCCGCCACGCGCAGCGCCTCCGGCCCCAGCCGTGCACCGCGATGGCCCGCACCGACATCGGTGGGAACGCCAATCAGGGATACGGAGATGGGATGGGCCATGGGTGCCTCCTGCGGTGGGAAAAAAGAAGCACAGTCTAGCCAGAGCTGTGTGACACCACTCGCGGCGGTGCAGCAGGGCAATACCCGGATCGCCGCGAGCACAAAGGCGCCCCCGTCAGGGATTCCAGCGCTGAGCGGTCAGGAACCCGCCCTTCCTTGATCCACTTCACACCCGAGTCGGCATCGCCTCTTACCCACGGCGGTCCTTGTGTCCACCCTGCGTCGGCACCCGGACGGTGCGGCTTCATTTCCCCAACCCTGGAGAACGACGCACATGAAACATGCACTCAATGGATTTGCGGTACTGGCAATTGCCCTGGGCGGACTGTTTCCGGCAGCTGCCAATGCCTCCTCGCAACGCATCACGCATACGGTGACCACCGACGCGTATCCCATGCAGACGGCGAGCGCACGCCAGGTGCTCGACTGGGTGGCGCAGCGGGTAAAGCCGTCGTTCGCCCCGCAGGGCTACGGCAACGTACAGGTGGAACGGCGTGCATTCTCGGTGGGGCGCGGGTCTGCACGCGCGGATGAATCGATTCCGGGAAAGCTGCCGGAGCAGGGCATTCCCGGTGAAATCTACCGGGTGGAAAACCTGCTTCCCGACGGCTCCCTGCAGACGTGGGAATTCACCTGGGTGGAACCCTCGTCCGGCCATGGCGGCGGCTGGGATGTCACCGGGTACACCTACAAGAAGGGAAATGACCCGGTAAACCAGCAGTAGCGGGACGCTGCCCTGCCCCGCCCCAGGCACGACGCCGCGGAATCTCGGCAAATCGGCGTCAGGCGCGCGGCAAGCAGGCCCCCGAACAATCGCGAGGACCTGCTGCAGCCTGTGGCTTGACGACCGATCAGGAACGAATCGGTACCGATAGCGGCATTCGGGAGGGGTAGAATCCGTCCATGATCTTCATACTCCGACTAGCACGACTGGCCGCCGTTTCGCCCCTCCTTGTCGCCTGCTCTGCGCCCGTCACTACTGCAGATGCTGCGGCTCCGGTTGATGCGACAACGAAGCAGATCCTCATCGAGGAATATGGCGACTCCACGACCGTAGGCTATACCGCCACTCCTTCCGGAACGATCATCGCCGCGATGAATCAGCCCAACACACTGCAGCGTTTGCTGCGGACAGAGTACGGTGATCGTGTCGTTGTGAAGAACGAAGGGATTGGCGGAATTCAATCCTCAGATGCGCTGAACGGGACCGACGGAATTCACCAGTCGTGGGAGTCTGTCATGGCGAAATCCCATGCCCAGATCGTGACTCTGAACTTTGGGCTTGGCGATGCCTATCTGTTCTCCCGTCCAGAGTCTGGGAAGATCTCCGCATCACCACAGGAATACAAGCGCGTGATGGGCGAGCTGGTTCGTATTGCAAGAGAACATGGCAAAACCGTGGTGATCTACGAGCCCAATCCATCGTGCCACCCCGCCCGAGAAACAGGGATGCCGTACTACGTGATGCATCTCGATCAGTTGGGCCACGAGATGAACATACCAATGGCTTCCCAATTCTGGGCATTGCTTGCCACGCCCAATTGGCGAGAGCTGCTGTCTGACTGTACACACCCTACTCCCGAGCTCTACCAGCTGAAAGGTGAGAACGCGTACAAGGTGCTTCGACCAATCGTGAAGCAGATCATCGACGCCAGCTGACATCCTGTGCAATCGGAGAATGCTGTAAGTCCCAGGTTTCAACCGAACCTGAGCGCAACCTCCGTCAAGTCCACAATGAAGATAGCGGTGGTTCGCGGCCCCATCGTTACGCCGCCGACCGGGAACGTGTTGGGGGTTACGACGACGTACAGGTGGAACGGCGCGCGTTCTCCGTAGGGCGCGCGTCTGCACGCTCGGATGAATCGATTCCCGGCAAGTTGCCGGAGCAGGGCATTCCCGGTGAGATCTACCGGGTGGAGAACCCGCTTCCCGACGGCTCCCTGTAGACGTGGGAATTCACCTGGGCGGAACCCTCGTCCGGCCATGGCGGCGGCTGGGATGTCACCGGGTACACCTACAAGAAGGGAAATGACCCGGTAAACCCGCGCTGACCTCCGTCCTGGCGTGCCGCAGCGGTGCAGCAGTGAAACGGCATGGCATGATGCCGCACTGACCTGCCGCCTTCCATGGAAGATTGTGATGTCGCCCTTTATCAACACCGCCTGGCCACGCTTCTTCATCGTCGCGCTGCCCATCGCTTTTTTTGCGGTTCTGTTGAACAGCTTGATCGATGCGTCGCCGAACGGCTGGCTGATGCAGGCGGCGCTGCTGCTGACGCCATTCTCGCTTCTGCTGTTCTTGGCGTTCGGTTGGCAGCGTCTGCGCAAGGCGCACGCTGAGTATCCGATTCTGACAAGCGAACTGGACCGCATGTTGGCGGCGTTGATCGGCAACGTTAAGGTGGCCGCGGCGTGGTTCGGCCTGACCGTCATTGGTGTGTTCACCCTGATACTGGCATGGGTGCTACTGCGAACACCAGGCGGCTGACGGAGGCCCCCGCCCACGGCGAACTCAACCGCCGCGGCGACGAACCGGCGTCAGGCTCTGCACCTGGCCGTTGTTGCGCATCATGCACAAGAAGCGGCCATCGGGGTAATCGATGATCAGTTCCTGGTAGTCGCTACCCACCGGCATCCGGGTCACCAGCGTGCCCTGCGCGCCCTTGCGCAAATTGCAGGAGCCCAGCGCGGTATCACCCGCCGGCGCGCTGTACGCCACCTTGGACACATTGCGGAACACCGCCCGGCACCCGCCGTTCACCCATACCGAGTGCCGCGACAGGCCCCAGTTCTGCCCTTGTTCGCAGTGGGTGTGGCTCAGCTGGCGCACCACCTCCACGTTGCCGCGCGTATCCATGTCGCACGACACCTGCTGCTGGTCGGTGGATTCGCAGGTCACCTCGCGCGGCAGCGCCGCATCGCTGTCGTCATCGTGGCGATGGCGATCGCGATGCTCTTCCCGCGCCGGCGTTCCGCTGGCACTGACCTGGCAGATGCCATTGGCGCCGCCACGGCCGGTGTAGCTGATCTGCGGCGTGCCATCCTCGCTGCTGCTGATCGACAACGTGATGCCGCTATTGGCATCGCGTGCTTCGACGTAGCGGTCGTTGAAGCGCTTGAGCGCCGCCTCGCGGCCCTGCACGTAGACGGGGCCGCCTTCGTCGGCGTGCACATCGATACCGCCCGGGCAGCTGGCGTTGAAGAATGGCACCGCGGCCATGGCCGGGGCCACGAAAGCGGTGGACACCAGTGCGACGGTGAGCGACAGGGCATGGCGACGCATGTGCGGATCCCGAAGGGGCCCAGGTGGGCGTGTAGCCGCAGTATGCGGTGGGCGCTGCGGGCGGTCCGTGAGGAATATCAAGATCCGGGTAGCGCGCGTGGGGATTCACGCCTGGTATCGTTGCCTTGGTGCCTTACCGAGGCTGTTAAGCCAGCTTTACGTCGCACGCTACTGTAAGCCGTGCGGCAACAGTGGCGCGGCCCGGATGGCCGATGATGACGGCACTGCGCGATATGTCGCTTCTGGCATTGCGATGCTCGAAACAGGCCAAACGCGATAATTCATTTTTCCTTTCAGATCACCCGATGCCATCAAAACAAACGACTGGCAGGCGGGGATTTCGCGTGCGCATGATGAATCGCCACCTGCAAAAGGTGGTCGGGACTTCCAAGCCCGTGTTGTCAACGATGTATACGCTTGCCAGCCGGCGTCGTCCTTTCAGGGGCGGCGCCGGCTGGCAATCCGTTAGCCGATCGACGGCGGGCGGTGCGTGGGGGCCTCGTGCCCGCCGATTCGTTGACCCGGTCTTGGAAGCCACGCATCGCCCGCCACCCTATCGTGGCGGCACCTCTGTTCCTGACGAGGATGCCCGCATGTCCAGAACCCACCACCCCTACCTGACCGCCACCTTGGGCGAGGCCGCCCTGCTCCTGTCACCCGAACTGGCGCAGCCGTTGGAAGCCGCTTTTGCCGCTGCGAACGAGGCAGCCGCGCCGATCAATCTTCCCAGCTGCCTGCAGCGCATCCGCGCCGGTGATGCCGCCGATGGACAGCCGTGGACGGGGCCCGCCAGCACACCCGGCCAGGCCGTGGCCGCCGCACGCCGGGATCGCGCCGCGGCTGGCCTGGTGTCGCTGTTGGAGCTGTACCACGCCGCCGAACGCGTGCGCGTGCACGGGGAAGAGAAAGACGATATCGGCGACGGTGTGCGCGAGGGGCTGATGCTGGCCTGCCGGGGGCTGGCGGAGTATCTGTCGTTGCAGGTGCGTAGCTGAGGCTGCGGCGATCGCAGTGTCTGTGCGGCGTTGATCGATGGATTTGCCCACGTCATGCATTGAGCTGGCTCAGCGGGTTGGGGCGAGAAAACTGGCGAAAGGCGGTTCCTTCATTTTCGTTCCATCGCCTTCGACCGACGCGGTGCCGACGCATCATGATCGGCGCATGCGCTTATGCAGCGCTGGCGTGCAATCGCACACCCAGGGCCCGGGTCACCTTCAGGATGGTCGCGAAATCAGGGCTGCGCTCGCCGGACAGTGCGCGATACAGACTCTCGCGTGACAGGCCTGCCGCACGCGCAACCTTGCTCATGCCCTGAGCGC
This sequence comes from Stenotrophomonas sp. YJH_SMC_131, assembly GCF_059367975.1. Taxonomy (NCBI): domain Bacteria; kingdom Pseudomonadati; phylum Pseudomonadota; class Gammaproteobacteria; order Lysobacterales; family Lysobacteraceae; genus Stenotrophomonas; species Stenotrophomonas sp. YJH_SMC_131. Next base: position 69,857 of record NZ_JCAFRJ010000010.1, read on the forward strand.
GAGCGATATCGCCAAGCGCCTTGGCGATGAAGGCAGAATCGCCCTGGCTTTCTTCGATGCAGGCGTCGAGATAAGCCGCCATCTCCTCCGGTGTCCGAAGATGTTCGACCACATCAATTGCTTTGAGTTCGACTTTTTTCTTAGTGGCCATGATGGAACAGCTCCAGTACTTCGGTATTGATTCGTTTCGACTACAGCCGGTTCGACGCCCACAGGGCACGTGCAATCTCCTTGGCCGTCTCTATATCGCGCCGCTGCGAACCTTGTCGCCTCCAACCAGAAGAGTCACCCACTGCCTGCCGCGCTGGCTGTAGTACAGGCGGTAGCCCGGCCCTGCATCGATACGCAGTTCGGAAATACCGTCCCCCAGATAGCGGTGATCACCCGGATGGCCTTCGGCGAGCCGACCGATGCGGGCCAGGATGCGAGCGCGTGCAGTTACGTCCTTGAGAGCGTCAATCCATGTCGCGAACTGACGGGTACGCTGGATCTTCATGGAAAAATGTAGCCTACTGGCTACACATTTTCAACTACGAGAAACGCGCATCAACCACGAAGCACGCGCACAGGCAGGTGGGACGCGCCTCGTCAGGTGCAAGATGAGATAACAGCAAGGAAGGAAAAGAAGGGGAGAGACGCAGCAGGGAGCAGTGCTCGACCGATTACTGCGCCGCCGTGTCGAGCTGCATAACTGGAGTTTGATGGTGCCGCTTATCCGAATCGAACGGATGACCTACTGTTTACAAGACAGTTGCTCTACCAACTGAGCTAAAGCGGCATGGGTGGTGCACCGGCGGCAGTGCCGCGGTCCGGGGATTCTAGCGCAACCGCGTGCAGTCCAGCGACCGGCTCTGTGCCGCCTCGCTGCGCTGCTGGGCCTGGGCCGGCTGCGTGCCCGCCGCCAGTTGTCCTTCCAGCCACCATTGGCCGGCGTCGCCGCTGGCCACCAGGCGCGGCTGGAAGCCGGCGGCCTGCACCGCTGCCATGCGGCGCTCGGCGCCTTCGCGATTGCGGTACTGGCCCAGCGCCACGGCGTTGGCCTCCTCCCCCTGGCTGATGATGTAGTAGTCGCTCAGGCCGGCGGCGACGATACGTTTCACGGTGGCCTGCGCTTCATCACGGTTGGCGGCGGCCGCCAGCATCACCCGGTAACGGGCGCTGCCGCTGGCAGCGGGCTGTTCGCGCAGGCGCGCCTGGCTGAGCAGCGGGCCGGCCTTGCCTTGCGCAGTGGTCGCGGCGGCGCGGTCGGCGAACGGACCCAGCGCGACGCAGCGCGGCGGCTCGGCGGCCGCGGGCGGGGTTACGGGCTTTTCCGGTGCCGGAACGGGTGCAGGCGGTGTTGCCGGCTTGGCGGCGGCAGCAACCGGCGTAGCGTCAGCCGTCTGCGGCTTGGGAATTTCCGGCTTGGCCGGCACGGCCGGCGCGGGTGCGGGCGTCGCAGCCACTGCGGTCTTCGCGGCCGGTTCGCGCTCCATCAGCGGTGCGGTCGGGGCGGCGGCGGTGGCCTCGGCTGCGGCATTGGCATCCGCGCCACCGGGCACCCAGCGCAGCTCGGCGACACCAGCCGGTTGCGGTGCAGGCGCAGGCGGCTGCGGTGCATCGCGCAGCAGCCACCAGCAGGCGACGCCAAGATTGAGAACGGCCAGTACGACGATCAGGGCACGGGTCAGCATGCGCGGATACTAGCCTGCGGGCTGGTGCACCGCCCAGCGGGCGAGGCCATCCAGCACCAGCGACGGGTGGTAGTCGGCGCCAGGCAGCAGCGGCATCAGCGCCGGTGCGCCGCCGCCGTGCACCAGCAGCGACGGCGCTACGCCCAGCAGCGCGTGCGCCTGCTGCGCACTGCGTTCAATCAGCGCCACCGCAGCGCCATCGCAACCGGAGGCCAGCGCATCGGCGGTGTCGTTGGCGAACTCGCTGTAGTCGCCGCCGGTAGCCGGCAGCTGCACGGCGCGGGCGTGCAGCGCTTCGCGCATGGTCGTGGGCGACGCGGAAATGCGGCCACCGTGGTGCTGGCCGTCGGCGTCGAGCAGGTCAATCGTCAGCGCGGTGCCCACGCCGACCACCAGCACCGGGCGCTGTGCCTTTGCGGCAGCCAGCAGGGCCAGGAAGCGGTCGACGCCGAACTTTTCCGGCTTGGCGTAGGCAATGCGCACACCGGCGCATTCGGCGCTGGTGCGCACCACGTGCACGTTTTCGAAGCGGCGTTGCAGCTGGTCCAGCATGGCGCTGGTCAGCGAGGGTGCGGCCACGCTGGCCACGAACGCGGTGGTACCGCTGGGCAGGCTGTGCGGCGGCTGCCTGGCCATCCCTTCGGCGCCATGCGCCCAGGCCTGCACGTCACCGGCACGGTCACCCTGCAACGGCGCGAACTTGAAGCGCGAGTTGCCAAGGTCGAACAACCAATCGCTCATGCTGCCCTCACGCTGACTTCGCCGGCGTGCAGCAGGCGTTCCTGGCCATCGATGCGCACGCGCAATGCGCCGTCATCGGCCAGGCCAAGCGCGGTACCATGCTGCCACTGCCCGTCCAGTTCCACGCGTACTTCGCGGCCGGCCAGCATGTCGAAGGCGGCGTAGCGCGGCAGGAACGGAGCGAGGCCTTCGCGATCGAATTCCTCCAGCGCCGGCAGCAGGCGCGCCAGCACGGCGGCAACGACCACGTTGCGGTCCACCGGCTTGCCGGCCAGGGTGTCCAGGTCCACCCACGGCTGGCTGATCTGCTCGGCGAACGACGGCGGCATGTGCGTGTTGATGCCGATGCCGATCACCGCGCGCGCCGGGCCGGCGTATTCGCCACCGCCCTCTGCGAGCAGGCCGACCAGCTTGCGCTTGCCATCGACGATCAGGTCGTTCGGCCACTTCAGCTGTGCCTGGGCATAGCCCAGGTCGTGCAGCGCTTCAGCCACGGCGATGCCGGCCACCAGGCTCAGCCCGGCCAGGCGGCCGAGGCCACCGGAGTACAGGCGCAGCACCGACAGGTAGATATGCGCGGCCAGCGGCGAGGCCCAGGTGCGGCCACGACGGCCACGGCCACCGGTCTGGCGTTCGGCCAGCAGCACGCTGACCCCGCGCAGGGGCGCGCTGCACCGCAGCAATTCGGCATTGGTGGAGTCGACCGTCCAGGCCACCTGCAGGTCGTGCAGCAGCGGCAGAACCCCGGCCGGCAGGCCAGCACGAATCGCCGCCGGGTCCAGCAGGTCAACCGGGCGGGTCAGGCCATAGCCCTCGCCAGCGCGGCCCTCGACATCCACACCGGCGGCCCTAAGCCCTTGAATACGCTTCCAAATAGCCGCACGGGTCTGGCCCAGCTCACGGGCCAGGGCGTCGCCGGACAGGCGACCGGCAGCGAGTTTGGCCAGCAATTGGCGATCGTCCACGGCAGCTTCCACGAAGTCAGGCAGGAATTATGCGGGAAAGCCGCCAGCGACGCCCGCCACGCTGGGTTCCGCGGGGGCTTCCAACGGGGCGCCGGGTTCGGGCTAGAATCGGGAACTCACCCTCCCTTAACGTGGATGTCGTCAATGCGCCGTTATGCCCATTGCCTGATCCTGCTGATGATGCCCTTCGCGGCGTCTGCGACGGCAGCGCTGGACGACAGCCGCGGCGCCTGCGTGTCCTCCAACGGTGATGCCGCCTCGCAGCGCGCGCCGACCGCGACTGCCTCGGCTGCGACCACCAAGCCGACACCGGTACGCCCTGCGGCCAGCAGTGCCACCAGCACCGGGGGCGGCGGCAGCGACGATGACGTGCTGCAGCGCATCCGTGCGCCGAAGTGGCACAGCTACCTGCCGGGAATGTTCCGCTGATCAAGTCGTTGCTGCAGTGGCTGCGGCCTACGCCGCGGCCGATCGACGATGCACTGTGGGAACACGCCTGCCGCCGCGCGGCCTGGCTGGACGGACTGGACGACGAACGCCGCGCGCGCCTGCGCGTACTGGCCACGCGCTTCCTGCACGAGAAGACCATCACCCCGATCGGTGAGCTGCAGCTGCAGGCCGGTGACGGCGTGCTGCTGGCCGCGCTGTGCTGCCTGCCGCTGCTGGCGTTCGGTGAGGTGGGGCTGGAGGGCTGGTCGCAGCTGATCGTCTACCCCGATGCCTTCCGCGTGCACCGCAGCCACATGGATGCGGCTGGCGTGCTGCACGAGTGGGATGACGAGCTGATCGGCGAGTCGTGGGACAGCGGTCCGTTGATCCTGTCCTGGGCCGATGTGCAGGCCGACCTGGCGGCGCCGCACGAGGGCTACTGCGTGGCGGTGCACGAGATGGTGCACAAGCTGGATGCGCTCGATGGTGCGATGGACGGTACGCCGCCGCTGCCGCGCGAATGGCAGCGCGAGTGGGCGGGCACGTTCCAGCGCGCCTACGACGCGTTCTGTGCGCAGGTGGACGCAGGCGAAGAGACGCTGATCGATCCGTATGCGGCCGAGGCGCCGGAAGAATTCTTCGCGGTGGCCAGCGAGTACCACTTCTCGGCACCGGATCTGCTGCAGCAGGCGTTGCCGGAGGTGGCGGCGCAGCTGCGACGGTTCTACGGCGAGCCGCCCAGGATCGCAATGCGGTAGTGCCGGCCGCTGGCCGGCAACCCCATGATCTTCGATGGCATTGCTTGGTTGCCGGCCAGCGGCCAGCACTACCGATCAACGAGGCTTACGGCCCTGGCGGCAGGCGCACTTCGAAGCGGGCGCCGCCCAGTTCGGCCGAACGGCCCACGGTCAGTTCGCCGCGGTAATCCTTGATCAGGTCCTGCACGATCGACAGGCCGATGCCGTGGCCCTGCACGCGCTCGTCGCCACGCACGCCACGCTGCAGCACCTTGCCGATGTCGTCCGGCGCAATGCCCGGGCCGTCGTCATCCACCGCCAGCAGCAGGCCGGCGCGGCGCGCGTTCGGGGCCGGCAGCGGCTGCGCGGTCAGCAGCACGCGGCGGTTGGCCCACTTGAAGGCGTTCTCCAGCAGGTTGCCGAGCAGTTCCTGCAGGTCGCCCGGTTCGCCGTGGAAGCGTGCGGCCGGATCGATATCGAATTCGCACAGCACGCCCTTGGAAGCGTAGACCTTTTCCAGGCCACGCACGATTTCCTCGGCATTGGACTCGATCGGCAGCGGCGCGGAGAACAGCTTGTGGCCCGACGAGGCCGCGCGTGCCAGCTGGTACGAAACCAGGTTGTTCATGCGCTGCAGCTGCACGTCCAGTTCCTCGCGCAGCGCGCCGTCGCCGGCACCGCTGTCCATCTGCGTGCGCAACACCGCAATCGGCGTTTTCAGGCTGTGCGCCAGGTCGGCCAGGGTGTTGCGCTGGCGCTCGAGGTTCTCGCGCTCGCTTTCGATGAAGGCATTGATGCTGTCGGTCAGCGGTTCCAGCTCTCGTGGGTGGCGCTCGCTCATGCGCTCGGTCTCGCCGCGCTGCACCTTGGTCAGCTCGGTGATCACCCGGCGCAACGGGCGCAGGCTCCACTGCAGGATGACGGTCTGCAGCAGCAGCAGGATCAGGCCGATGCCGCCCAGGTAGAACCAGACGCGGCCACGGAACACGCGCAGCTGGGCACCCAGCGCGCGCGAGTCTTCCATCACATAGATGGTGTACGGGAATTCGGTGGCAGGATCGGCGTCGGCGCCCCAGACCAGGCCGAGGCCGTAGCGGTACACCGAGCCTTGGCTGCCGTCGATCTGGATCATCGGCAGCGGGCCTTCGAACACCTCCTGACGCGGTGCCAGCAGGCCGCCGCCGACGGTGGGCAGCATCGGGCCTTCAGCGGACATCGAATTGCCCTTGCCGTGCGGCATCACTACCTGCAGGTACAGGCCACTGCCGGGCACGTCGAAGCGGGAATCCGGCGGCTGCTCGCGGATGTACAGCGAGCGGTCGCGGGTGAAGTCGATGCCGGCCGCGTAGGAGGTGGCGTAGTTCTTCAGGCGCTCACGCAGGTTCGCCTTCGCCGTGTCGGCGAAGGCGGCGTCGAGCGCGTAACCGGCCAGGGCCAGGAACGCCACCAGGCCCACGGACGCGGCGAGCATCTGGCGCGCCTGCAGTGAGCGCGGCCGCCAGCGTCGGAAGAACCACAGACGGCCGGACATCGTGTTATCGCCAGGGTGAGCCGGCTCAGCCCTCGTTGCGCGGGATCGCGAAACGGTAGCCGCGACCGCGTACGGTCTCGATCGGCTTCAGTTCGCCATCCGGGTCCAGCTTCTTGCGCAGGCGACCGATGAACACCTCCAGCACGTTCGAGTCGCGGTCGAAGTCCTGCTGGTAGATGTGCTCGGTGAGGTCGGCCTTGGAGACCAGTTCACCGGCATGCATCATCAGGTACTCCAGCACCTTGTACTCGTAGCTGGTCAGGTCGACATTGCTGCCGGCCACGCTGACGGTCTGGGCGGCGAGGTCCAATGCGACCGGGCCGCATTCCAGGGTCGGCTTGCTCCAGCCAGCGGCGCGGCGCAGCAACGCGTTGACGCGGGCCAGCAGCTCTTCGACGTGGAACGGCTTGACCAGGTAATCGTCGGCACCCTGCTTCAGGCCCTCGACCTTGTCCTGCCAGCTCGAACGCGCGGTCAGGATCAGCACCGGGAACTTCTTGCCTTCATCACGCAGGGCCTTGATCAGCTCCATGCCCGACATCTTGGGCAGGCCGAGGTCGATGATGCCGACATCGAACGGAACTTCGCGCCCCATGTAGAGGCCTTCCTCGCCGTCCTGCGCAGCATCGACGGCAAAGCCTTCGCGCTTGAGCCGGGCTGCCAGGGTCTCACGCAGCGGGGCTTCGTCTTCGACCAGAAGGATACGCATGAACTCTCCCTAGTGTCCTGGGTGTGGCCCGGAGGCCTGTGGGGTACGGGTTGATAGCGACAACTATCCCTGTTCAGGGGTTATCGCCGCGTAGTGATGACATATCCGACCGCGGCGTGCGCGGCTGTGAACGCGACGGGGCGGGGTCGTCCATGTAGCGGACCCGGCCCCGGTCGTCCATGTACTTCACCCGGTTGATATCACGACCATCGAACGGCACGCGCTCGGCACCGAGGATGTGACCACCCGTGGTGCGCTGCACGCGGCGCACGGCATCGGACAGCGAACGCTCGTCGCCACGGTTGCCGCGCTCGCCCCGCTCCATCATCTCCGCACGCCCCTGCTCACCCCGCGGCGGCTGCTGTGCCAGCGCCGACGACAGCGGCACGGCCGACAGGACCACGCAGGTGGCCAGGGCAATGCGGCGATGGAAGGGAGCGGAAGACATCGATGCGATCCTAGCCGAGCACGGCGATTCGTTCAAAAGTCGTAAATCCGGATGCCGGGTTCGGGGCCCGGCGCTTTACAAATCCTTTGCAAATTCTTGGTTTGGGGCAGTGAATCCGGTCTGAACTTTTCCGGCCGCGACCCCACGATGTTCAGCTAGGTGAACATTCGGAACGAATCGCCGCGCCTTGTCAAGTCAGGAATGTGACAGCGGTCACGCTGCGGCGCGATCAGCGTCGCGTTCGGTCGCGGCAAGCGCCTGCTCGACCAGGCTCCAATCGGCGCCCGGGCGGTGTGCGCCCTCGCTCAGCACCTGGCGGAATGCGCGGCCACCGGGCTGGCCATGGAACAGGCCGAGCAGGTGGCGGGTGATGTGCTTCAGCGCCAGGCCTTCGCCCAAGCGCGCTTCCACGTAGGGGCGCAGCGCGCGCAGCAGGTCGCCGCGGGCCTGCAGCGGGGCGCCGGTCTGCAGCGCCTCCAGCTGATGCAGCAGGTAGGGATCGTGGTAGGCCGCGCGGCCCAGCATCACGCCATCGACGTGCGCGGCCTGCGCCTGCACCGCCTCGACGCTGGCCAGGCCGCCGTTGAGCACCACCGGCAGCGCCGGGCGCTCCTGCTTCAGGCGGTAGGCCCAGTCGTACTTCAGCGGCGGAACCTCGCGGTTCTCCTTCGGCGACAGGCCCTTCAGCCACGCGTTGCGCGCGTGCACCACCACCATCGCGGCACCTGCGGCGACCTGGCGGTCGACGAAGGCGGCGAACACGTCGTAGTCGTTGTCCTCGTCCACGCCCAGGCGGCACTTCACCGTCACCGGGATCTCGACGGCATCGACCATCGCCGCCACGCACTCGGCCACGAGCATCGGCTCGCGCATCAGGCAGGCGCCGAAGCGCCCGGCCTGCACGCGGTCGGACGGGCAGCCGCAGTTGAGGTTGACCTCGTCGTAGCCCCAGTCGGCAGCGATGCGCGCAGCCTGCGCCAGCAGCGCGGGATCGCTGCCACCCAGCTGCAGCGCCAGCGGCTGTTCGCTGCGGTCGAAGCCGAGCAGGCGCTCGCGATCGCCGTGGATGACCGCGTTGGCGTGCACCATTTCCGTGTACAGGCGCACACCCGGTGCCACCACGCGATGGAACACGCGGCAATGGCGATCGGTCCAGTCCATCATGGGGGCCACGGACAGGCGCAGGGAATCGGCGTAACGGGCGGTGGCGGACGTCATCGGGGTGTTGATCGTGGAGACTGGCATTGCCAGTGAGATCAATAGTTTACACCGGACGGCTGAATGGCGGCGGGTGTCCCCGGGGCCGCTCGACCGGCCCCGGGGATACCGCGTGGCTTACAACCCGCGGTTGCGCACCTGTTCCTGCTGCTGTTCCTGCGCACGCTGGTTGAACTGACTGTCCAGCGCTTCGCTCTGCCGGCTGCTGGCCTCGACCGAGTGCGACACCGCCTGCTGGCGGTCGACGAAGGTCCGCTGCGCTGCCGGGTCACCCAGCTCGCCCTGCACCGCGAACAGGCCGGTGCCGTCCGGGCGGGCCACGACATGGTCGATCTGGCGCATGCCGGACACCTTGCTTTCGTAGGCCAGCTGGCCAGCCGCTCGTTCGGCTTCCTGCGAGTTGGCGAACAGCGGCTTCAGGCCGGCCTGGGCGCGCTGCTGTTCGAGCGCCTGCAGCTTCTCCAAAGCCTGGCCGAAGCGCGCGTTGTCGGCATGCCCGGCGTCGCGCATGCTGGCCGGCGCTGCAGGTTCGGCCTGGGCCGGTGCCGCCGGCGCGATACCGGCCTTCACCGCGTTGGGCGCATCCACCTGCGCCAGGGTCCTGCGGCCGGCCTTGCCATCGTCGTCCAGGCCATTGTTGGCCTGGAACTGCTTGACCGCTGCAAAGGTGTCCTTGCCATACACGCCATCGGCGTGCAGCGGCTTGCCGTCGGCCCCGGCGTAGCCCAGCGCCGCCAGCTTGCCCTGCAGGGCCTTGACCTCATCGCCGCGCTCGCCCTGCTTCAGCACGCCATCGGCCATCGGCGCCTGCTGTGCACTGCGTGCGGCCTGCGCGGCCTCGGGGCCCTGCGCGTGGACCTTGCCGCCCAGGGTGATGCGGTCGTTGAGCATGTCACCCAGGAACCTGCGGTACTGATCGGGCTCGAGCTCGATATGCGCGTGCACGGCACCCGGGGTACCGGCATCGGACTGGCGGATCAACGGCGCACCGTACTCGACGAAATCACCGGTCTTGTAAGGGGTGGTTCCACGCGCACCGTGCAGCACCTGCCCGACCAGTTCGCGCTGCGGATGCCCGGCCGGATGGCTCCAGATGCTGATCGAATTCCACTTGTCATTGTTGACCTGGACATACCCGGCGACCGGATTGGGAATCATCACCTCCCGGTCGCCGCGCGCATTGCTCAGGATCAGATCCTTGTGCACCAGCGGGATGCCGTTGCGATCACCGCGGGTCCGTACCGTTTCCAGTTCGCCCTCGACCATGGCCGACGGGCGGTCAGCCTTGGCGGCATTGCCGGTGCGCACGGCCTCGGCGTTGGTGTTGGGGTGATGGATCTTCAGTTCGCGATAGGCATCCTCGCCACTGGTGCCATGGCGCAGTGTGCGGTTGCTGCTGCCGTTGCCAAAGGGTTCGACCACGACGATGCGCTGGCCACCGGGCGCGGCGGCGGCATCGGCTTCCCGCGCAGTCGCGGGTGCGGGTGCCGCAGCAGGAGTGACCGGTGCAGGCGTGGCCGGTGCCACAGGCTGCGCCGGCGTGTGCTCGCTTACCGCCGTATCCAGGGCCTGCAGGGTCTGCCGGCCGGCCTTGCCATCGACGGTCAGCCCATGCGCCTGCTGGAACTCGCGCACTGCATGCTCGGTATTGGCACCGTAGTGGCTATCGGCTGTCAGCGGTTGCCCGTTGCGACCGCTATGGCCGGCCTGGATCAGCTTGGCCTGCAGGGCCTGGACCTCGGTACCGCGCTCGCCGGGTGCCAGCACGCCGTCGGCCATCGCCGATGCCGCCGCACGCTGGCCGCGCTGGCCGCGCTGGCCGGGCTCAGGTTCACCGAACACCTGCTGGTAATCCTTGCCCCGGTAAGCCTCGGGGTTGTGGTTGACCTGGTCGTAGCGCGCCAGCCCGACCAGTGCGGTCTTCTCGGTGAGCGCACGATCACGCAGCGAATCCCACAGGGTGGGCGAGCTCTGGAAGTGCACCTGCACATTGGCGTGCTTGTAGTCCTGCACCGCGCGGACGATCTGCTCGTCACTCAGCTCAGTCAGCTTGAAGTCTTCGCCATAGGCCTGCTGCAGGCCCTTCTGGAACACCGACCGGGTCATGCCGCGGTACTGCACCGAGGTGCTCCACAGCGCATCCTGCACGGCCGCACCACGGCCGGAGAGATCGATGCCCACATCCTTCAGGCGGCCCATCTGCACGTCGTAGTACTTGTGCTGGATGAAGTCGTGCTGGTCCCTGGCAAACCCTGCCGGATCGGCGGCCGCCACTTCCTTCCAGCGTTCGGTGAAGGCCGGGGTTCCTGCCTGCAGGCCGTTGAAGCGGTTGCCATAGCGCGAGGCGGCGACGTACTCATCCACGCCGCCAACGTTGGTGGCGTACTGGTAACTGCCATACGACACGCCGCCATGGTCGCCCCTGCCGGTGGAAACGTGGCCGGGGCCGCGACCTCCGGTTTCGAAATGCGCCGACGTCTGGCCGCGATGCCAGTTGTCCATTGCCTGCTTTGCCTGGGTCACAACATCCATTTTCCTGCACTCCTTTGCGGGGGAATTACTTCGAGGTCAGTGCCTGCAGCACGTCGGCACGGTTGGCGGTGCGATTGATCCGGCAGGACTGCGCGTCCAGCATCTGCCCCTGCCCGTCTTCGGCAGGGTTCCAGCTGCAGTAGCGATTGGTATCGGAGATGTAGGCGGCCTGCTCGTCCATCAGCCTGTCCTTGTCCTTGCCATCGGGACCGTCGACGATCTTCATGAAGGCCTGCTCGAGTCGCTGCTCCTGCCAGGCAAGCTCCTCATCGCCACACGCCTGCAGTGCGGGGGTCTCGCCGCCGCTGGAGTTCACGCACGTGGCGTACTGCGGCCGCAGCGTGGCTTTGTTGTAGGAATCATCCGGGCGCTGCGGCGGCATGTCCTGATCATCGGCATCGGCCGCTGTCGTGGCAGGTGCGGCGCGTGCAGGCTCTGCAGTGGCGGGCGGCGATGCGGTGGCGGGCGCGGCGGCCGCGGGGGCAACTGCCGTATCCGCCTCCGGGCTCTTGGCCTGACATGCTGCCTGGCTGAGGCCCAGGGCCAGCGCAAGCGCGATGGCCCCGGCCCTGCCGAACGTTTCGCGGGGGGCCGCTGGAAGGTGGTTTGTTCCCTGCATTGCTTGCATCTCCTTGGCATCCAGGCACGTGGCCCGTCAACGCGGGGCCGTCCATCGGCCCCATCGGGAACTGCATGCTACGCGAGCGTGGATTTCAGATGCCTGACTGGATTCAGAATGCGTGCGCGTCGTCTCAGACGCGAACGCGGAAGCGTCAGTGCCCGCCGCCGCCCCCGCCCACCTGTTCGATCAACTCGAGCAGGCCGATCTCGGCCAGCATGGCCGACACTAGTAGCCGGTTACATCAAGCACCGCGAGGGCTGCATTGTTCCCGGTATAGGTGAACCGGGTGGGTAGAGGTAGTCCGTAGTAGGGGCCGTAGGTACGCCGCGCCGTCTGCGTCATCCCGAACGTGATGGTTCCACCGTTGACCGCCCCTCCGGAAACACTTACGTCCTCGTGTTGCAGGTATTCCTGCGGATCGCCCCATCGCTGGAACGTGTTCGCCGAATCGTACGCGTGAACCAGGGGCATCACTGCCCAGGCACGTCCAGGATCAAACTGGGCGCTCCCCTGCCAGCCAGGCCGTGTCGACGCAGAACGAAGGCCAGCCACCCGCGCGGCTTTCCGGCCTGCGTCGAACATCAGGCGGCCGGCACCGTCACGGATGATCAGTCCAAAATTGCTTGGTGGCTCCTGCGGTGGCGCGTACACATACCACTGCACCACTGCGCCGGGCGGACCAAACAGATACAGCCCAGCCGAATAGCCGTCGATCTGATTGTAGTACTGGCTTCCAACCACCGAGGTTGAACGCACGGCAACCATGCCGGCATGGTTGCCGATGTACCTGCTTCCTTCGCCATCCAGCGTGGTAGTGCCTTGAGCCAGCATGGCGAGTGTCGGGAAGGCATCGTCGATCAGTACGGTGCCCCAGTCATTGATGATCTTGATTCCTGCAGTCATATCAGCGGGCCCATATTTCGACGATGCCGGGATAGCGGTCCTTGGCGGGAACATTGACGTGACGCCAGCTGACGATGCCGGAGGCCACGTCGATGGAGAAGTCCGGGGCATACCTGCCGCGAGCAACCGCCGTCAGATCGGTATCTTCCGGTTGCCGGGAGAAGGCTGCGCTGCCGTCGACCGTGCTGTACTGGATGCTTGCAAGCACGCGGAACAACCTGCCTTGCGGGTCATAGCCCAGACTGCCATCCGCATTGAAAACCTGGATTCCGACTGGCATTACCACACCCCCATCTGCACGCGCAGCGTTCCTGCTGCATCAAATACCTGGATCACGTTGTTGACGATGGTCAGATAGCCACCATTGTCGGGGCCGGTCATCGTCATCGCGCCGCTCTTGTCCAACCGCCAGCGTGGCTGCCCTCTCGCACCCACCGCGTTGGACTGGATGAAATCACCGATCATCGCGTTCTGGATCCTGCCGTTCCCGATCAATGCCTGACTGATGAAGGTCTGGCCGTTCTCGACCACGAAGGGCGTGGTGATCTGTCCATTTCTCTCGTTGATCAGCGCGAAGCGATCGGCCTGCATCAGGATCTGGCTCTGGTAGCTGCCATCTGGCTGCTGCTCCACGCCCAGACCCATGCCGGCCATGTAGATCTGCCCGGCGCTGGTGATCTGCGCCTTGACCGTATAGGTCGCGCTGACCTTGCCATCCAGGTTGACCACGGCCTGCGAGACCTGCTGGACCGCGGCGCTGACGCCCTCGATCTTGCCTGGAACACCTTCGATGGACGCTTCGACCGTGTCCACGCGCTTGGCCAGTGCCGCGTCCTTCTCGGCCATCACGCTGTAGACGGTGATGGCGCCGGCGCTGACATCGTTCTCGCCGACGTTGTAGTCCTCCTCGCCGGCACTGTGGTCGCTGACCTGGGCGAACAGGCCATCGACCTTCTGCCCCTGCGCAGCCACCTTGCCATCGACGTCGGTCACGTCCATTTCCAGCTGGTCGACACGGCCGACGATGGCGCCCGCCTCGGCGATCGCGTCGCCGATGCTCTTCCAGTGGCTGCCCGGCGGCGTCTCGTTGCCTGCAGCGGCGCCCTGCCAGCTCCAGATCCGGCCGTCGTGGATGACGGTCTGGCCCGGGGTGTAGATTGCCGAGGCATCCCAGACCAGCGGCAGCACTTCGGTGACGCGCTCGATCTTGCCCTTCAGCTGTTGACCCAGCGCGCTTTCGTTGATGCGGCCGGCGAAGTAGGCGTCGTAGTCATCCGGGTTGCTGCTGGACTCACCCATCACCCCGGCTTGCGCCGGATACCACGGGCCGATGTTGCCACTTCGATCCACCAGCCGTCCCCAGAACCAGAAGCGCGCGCCAGCGGCCAGGCCGTTCATCTGGTGCTGGGCCTGCGGGTAGGCGAAGTCGCCCAGCTTGATCGCGCTCTCGCGATTGGGGCCAGTGCTGTACCAGAGTTCGGTCCGTTCGGTATCGGTTGCACCTGCGGGGAAGCCCCAGGACAGTGCGATGCCGAAGGGGCGGGCAGTGCTGGTCAACGATGCCAGCGAGGGGGGCGGCGTCGTCTTGCCTTCAATGGTGGTGAGCGCGCTGAGCGTCGGCTGCGACACCGCGCCCAGCGCATTGACCGCGCGTACGCGGGCCAGATACTCGCCTGCGTAGACGCCCCGCACTTCCAGGCTTTGCGTCCCGACGCGACCAGCGCGGACCCAGTTGAGATCGCCACGGCGCCATTCCACGTCATAGCCGATCGCCTTGTCCGCAGCATCCCACTCGATCGTGAGCACGGAGGTAGCGATGCCCTGGTCGACCACCACATGCGAGGCCATCCGCACGTTGGCCGGTGCCGGCTGCACGCTGGGCGGGATGATGCTGATCGGCGGCTGCTCCAGGCGCGTGCCGTCGTCGATGGCGGCGTACTTGCCCGGCACGTGCTTGAGCGCGGTGATCTGATAGGTCAGGTCCTCGCCTTCGCTGATCGACAGCACGCGATAGTGCTGCAGGGCCAGCTCCGGCGATTCCAATGCCCAGACCGACTGCGCCACCGGCACCGCCGACCAGGGCGCGCTGACGGTCACCGTCTCGCCGTCCACCGACTGCACCGTGCGTGCTTCGGTCTGCCCGCTGGGCAGGGTGGCACGCAGGGTGTCACCGGCCGCGATCTGTTCCGGCACGCGGTCCAGCACCAGGCTGCGCGCACCTGCACTGCGGATGCGACCCGCATTGCGGCGGCCGGCGCGGTTCGGGTCGGCCACCTGGATCACATCACCGGGCATGCAACCCAGCGCATCCAGGCCCACCGAGAAGCTGATCGTCTCGGTTTCCAGCATCTCGGTATGCAGGATGTGGTTGCCCACGCGCTGCGCCTGCGAACGTGAGTGGCAACCCACCGCCGTCACTTCGGTCTGGTTGATGCCGTAGCGGGCCACGCCGGGCAGGTGCTGGACCACTTCGACCTTCTGCCGACCGAAGTCGTCCGGATCGATCCACGACACCAGGGCCACCGTGTGCCGCGCCGTGCGGCTGCTGCCAGCATAGTGGAAACGCCCTTCGATGACGTTGGCCTGGCTGTAGGTCAGCACCGGGTCCTTGGGCATGTCGGCCGAGGCCATCACCTGCCCCGCCGCATAGAAGCTGATGCCGCGGAACATGGTGGCGATGTCCTGCAGCACGCGGTAGGCCTCGGCGCGGGTCTGCAGATACAGGCTGCAGGTGAAGCGCGGCTCCTTGCCGCCCTGGCCATCGCTGACCAGTTCATCGCAGTAGCGCGCGATCTGGTACAGCCGCCACTTGTCCACCCAGTCCAGCGGAACACGATGGCCCAGGCCGAAGCGATCGTTGGTGACGATGTCGAAGAACACCCAGGCCGGATTGTTGGTCCAGCCACTCTTGAAGGTACCGTCCCACACACCGCTGTAGAGACGGCTGAGCGGATCGTAGTTGGAGGGGATGCGTACGATGCGACCCCACAGCTGGTAGGACCGGGTGGGAATGTTCTGGAACTGGCTGGCATCAACCTGCACCGCCGCCAGCGCACAGTTCGGATAGCGCAGCTTGGCATCGATGATCTCGGTCATCGACAGCACGTTGACGGTATCGGCGATGGTGCTGCTGTTGGCGTTGGCGGTCAGCCGGCGGATGCGCACCTGCCACTGGCTGCCGGCAGGCAGATCGATGCGGCGGCTGCGCTCGTACTGGCTGGTGGTCTTGCCGCTGAAGGCATCGGTCAGCACCGTGCTGAACGGGCCGCCGTCGGTGGACAGATCCACCGCGTACATGATCCGGTAGCCTTCAGTGTCGCCGTTCTCGGTGTTGGTCTTCTGCAACGCCGGCACCGCAAAGCGGATACGGACGGCTGACAGATCGGCACCCGATACGGTGCGCACCACCGGCGCATCACTGCGCAGCTCGACGTTGACCCCGACTTCGTTCTCGATGGAGGGGAAGCCGCTGATGTGCTCCTGGTCCTGGGTGCCGGAACGCGTCTGCACGTCCACGCCGGAGAAGTTCAGCGTGCCGTCCGGATTCTCGATCGGCACCTGGTCCAGGTAGATCGACTGCTTGCCGGCAACCAGGCCACGGATCTCGCCCTCGCTGGCGAGGTCGATGATGCGGGCCACCGCCATCGAGTGCAGGCTGTCGGCGGTTTCGACCGGGGTTCGGGCGTTGCTCGCGCCCTTCTTGGCACCCGCCAGCACTGGCGTGGCTGCGCCGCGCGTGCGCGGCGTGGGATGAGTGGTCTGATTCAAAACTGGTCCTCCGCCAGGATGCCGCCGCTGATCACGGCCGAGCCGATGAACATGCCCTTGGTGTCATGGCCGCCATAGGCGACCGGCACGGGGTTGCCTTGCGCCTGCGTGTTGACGGTGCCGTTCATGCTGTAGCTGGGTGCGTTTTCGGGTGTGTCTTTGGCGCCCAGGCCTTTCGGCTGGGGGGAGAGCATCTGGGTGATCCCGCCAACCACCATGCTGACGCCGGTTGATACCAGTGCAGCTCCGCCAGCCCAAGATGTGTAGCTCCCCACAACGATCAGCACGATGCCAATGATGGTTTGCAGTACACCGCCCCGCTTGCTGCCCACCAGCACCGGCGCGATGCGGATGTCATCCTGTCCCGGCGGGTCGTGCAACTGATCCCGCGACAGGTTCTGCCGGCCGTTGAACACGGCAAACTCCATGCCCTTGGCCTTTGCGCCCATCAGGTACTGCTGGAATCCTGGCAGCATGGTGCACAGTGCATGCACCGCCTCGGCCGGGCTGTTCACCGCCAGCCGGAACCTGCGCCCGAAGCGCGCACCCAGCTTGCCGTACAGGCGGATCGTACGAAGGCGGTCAGTCATGGCGCACCCCGCGATGGCGGACGATGCAACGGGTGCGCTCGGCCCACATGCCGCCGTACGGTACGGTCTCGGACAGGCGGCCATGCAGGTGATGCAGCATCTGCCCGTCGCCGAGGTAGATGCCCGCGTGGTTGGTGACCGGCGAACGGATCTGCATCAGGATCATGTCGCCCCGCTGCGGCTCGCCCTCGATCAGGTCGAAGCCCTCGGCGTGCAGCCGTTCAAGGCTGTACAGGTCCTGGCCGTGGCTCCACCAGTCGTCCTGGCGTTCGTACTCGGACAGCGGGATGCCCAGTTCGCGTGCGTGGAAATCGCGGACCAGGCTGTAGCAGTCCAGCACACCGTGGGCGAACTGGCGACCGACCAACGGTGCCATGTAGCCCGTGGGATGCAGGGTCTGCAGATCACCGCACAGCGGTGCCTCGCCTGTTACCTGGCCGACGCTGACGATGTGCCAGGTCAGCCCGCTGCGCTCGCACATGACCCGATCGGCGTCGGACGGCGTTGCGGCGGCATCGGGATGGCTGTGCACCAGGGCCAGCACCTCGCCCTTGTCCTCGGCCACGGCATAGTCCTCAGCGGGCAGGCGGAAATGCTCGCTGGGCGTGGCGGCCACGTTGCGGCAGGGAAGATAGCGTTCGTGGCCTTCAATGGCCACGATCAGCCCGCAGCATTCGCGCGGGTACTCGGCCACGGCGTGCGCCTGGATGGCCTGCAGGGTTGTCGGTTGCATGTTTCACCCATGAAAATGGCCCGCGCGGGCGGGCCTGGAAAGTGGAATTCGGGAGGGGATCGATCAGGAGCGCAACAGGCCCGCGGCGGGGAAGCCGCCATAGGGCAGCGGCTTGTCCTGGCCGAAGCGCAGCTTGCAGCTGCGTACCCGACCGCCGCACTGGTCACGCGCCGGATCATCGGTGGCGACGTCGTCGCTGTCGGCCACCGCTGGACCGTTGTAGCCGCAGTACGCGCCGCGATAACCGCCACGCACCAGCCAGCCACACATGCCGGCGATGATCTGCCTGCCCGGCAGCTGCTGCCCATTGAGATCGATCGCGGTGGTCAGCTCGAATTCGACCATCTGCTTGTCCTCACCGATCTTGCGCTCGATGAACCAGACTTCATCAGGGAAGTGCTCGCCAGGATCCGCGCTGGGATTGCCTTCCTCGAAGTTGGCGGCATCCAGGTACTTGGCCAGTGTCTGCCGGCGGATGATGCGGGCACCGACCAGGTCATCGAACAACAGGCACATGGCGGTGATGCGGCCATCGATGTTGCTTACGCGCAGGCGCGGGTTCGGCGGCTGGTCGCTGGTGCGCTCGAAGCCGCTGGCCTCGATCGGCCAGGGGCCATATTCCTGGCCCTGCCACCAGATGAGGCCACTCTGCAGGTGCGCGTGGAAGAAGAGCTTGTCGGCGCCGAAACTGCTGGCGTCGAGTTCATAGACGGTGATGCGGCCACCCGGCTCAAGCTGCTGGGCATCGGCGGTGATCATGGGGTGTTCTCCTGTGCGGCATTGGGAAGAGGGGGTGGCACGGGGTACCGTTCCTGGCCGCACGGTACGATGACGTGGTGGCCTGGGCGCAGCGAAGCAGTGGTGGTGAAGCAGGCGTGCTTTGGCGCCTGCGGAGCGGGGGTTGTCATGGCTCAGAGCTCCGCATCGGCCTGGACCAGCACCTGCGAGGTGGTCGACCACACCACCACCGCGCCCCAGAGCTGCATGTTGTTCGGCATCGAGGCGATGACTGCCGCGTCAACCGTGGACTGCCAGCTGGGCGCTCCGCCGTCGAAGTTGACCAGGTTGCCGGCATTGCCGAAGCCCACCAGGTTCAGCGCGGTGGACGGCGAGGAGATTCTGGGCGCTGAGCGTTTGCGCACCTTGAACGGGATGCACGCACGCGTGTCGCCGTTGGCGGTGTAGGTGATGCCGATGATCCGGTTTACATCCACCGTCTCGTAGTAGCGCTGGCACAACAGCAGCTCCAGTGCTTCGGACCGGCGGTCGAAGTCGGTGGCGGTATCGCCTTCTTCGATCTGCACTTCGGCCACTTGCACGCTGCCGCTCTTCTGCCCGGCGGCGAACGCGCGGCCGCCGAAATCGGCACCTGCGTCCAGCCAGAAGCTCAGTTGCAGGTAGCTGTCCGGGCCCAGCGTCTTGCCGGCAAGACCGGGAACTTCCACGGTGACCTGGTGCCATCGCCACAGCGTATCGAGCACGACCGAGGCGCCGATGCTGTCGCGCGCGGTAGACCCACCCGTTCCGTAGGACTGCTGCAACTCCACGCCGATGCGGAAGTCGTCCACCGAGGCGCGCGCCTTGAAACTGATCGTGACGGTGCGCCCGGCCAGTGTCCGGACATCCTCGATGCGCTGTTGGACCAGCGCCATGTTGCCGGCACCGGCAACGCTCTGCACCTCCAGCCGAAGCAGGTGGCGCGACCCAGCCAGCAGGCGCCCTCCCTGGCCGCCGCCTGGAGGCACATCCTCGCGTGAGGCAGCCACCCTGGTGCCGATGGCATTGACCGCCCAGCGGTCAGCGATGTAGCGAGAGCCCGTGGATGCAGGGAACACTGCACCGCGCTGCCAGAACCGGAAGTCGCCGTTGATGAGCGGGTTCCTTCCGGCCATGCGGCCTTCCAGATGCATGAGCGCCGATTGCGCGTCGTCCAGACCAGCGTAGATCTCGGCGAAGTTGTCGTTGATCTTGGTGAATGCCGGCCGCTGGGTCTCACCTCGTTTGCCGTTGGGCTGGACGGTGTCCAGGTCGATGATTCTTCGTGTCATGTGCAGTCCTCGCTGCGTGCGCCGGTGTTGACGGCCAAGGTCAGATCTCGGCGTCAGCCGCCCAGTTGCCGCCCACCAGATAGGCATAGAACGGCGTCAGGCCAGAACCGAAATCAAGCTGAAGCGTGAATCCATCGGGACGAAGGAACAGCGGGACAGCCATTCCGCGTGACCACCCGTTGCCGTTGAACAACGACCAGTAGCCGAGGGCCGGCGCCACTTCACTATTGGAGTAGAGCGTGAGTGCGGGCACAGTGCGTTTGGCGACCTTGAAGGAGATCTGCTCACTGCGCGCCAGGCCTGCCTGGAACGCGGCGGCGACGCCCTGCGGTGACGGCATGCCAAGCTGCGGTGCCTGTTCCAGCGGGAAGCTCTTCTCGTAGTACCGCTGGCACAGCATCAACTCGGTTGCGTCATCACGCATGTCGTAGTCGGTAGGTGTCGCCCCCTTCTCCAACTGCATGCAGGTCAGCGAGAAGGACCCAGACTGGCCGACAAGCTGTCCGCCATAACCACCGGGTGTCGCAAAGTCGACGATGACGTGCAGCTTGCTGTTGGCTCCCACGGTCTTGCCAGCAATGGATGGCAACTCGACGGTGAAGTACCTGAGCGCGGCCGCGGTGCCGATCTCCTGGACGCCTGCCCGGACCGTCACATCCGGAGACCCATTGGTACCAAACGTCTGGATGAAGCGAACGCCGATGCGGCAGCCCGGCGTCGCGGCCCATGCCTGCATGCTCAGCGTCACGGTACTTCCCGCCAGCGTCTGCACGCCTTCCACCGGCTGGGTGACGAACGCCTCGGTCGCGGCCGTCGATCCGGTGAGATCGCAGTTCATGAATCCCGTGACCCCGAATGCCGGGGCATCGAAGCTGCGGCGTGACACCGCGACCTGCCCCGCCCCGGTGCATACCACCTGGAAGCGATCGGGAACATACACCGCCAGAGGCGACACCACAGTGCGGCTGCTGCCCCGTTGCCAGAACCTGAAGTCACCGTTGATCAGCCGGTTCCGGCCGTTCTGCCTGCGCCGGAGATCCTGCACCGTGGTTTCGAGTTCATCCAGATCCGTGTAGAGATCGGCGAAGTTCTCATTGACCTTGGTGAAGGCCGGCCGTTGCGTCTCACCCCGCTTTCCGTTCGGCTGCACGGTATCAAGGTCGATTGTGCGTCGTGCCATGCGTCGTCCTCCTCAGCCGCCGATGATTTCCGGCGCCTGCTCGGCAGGCCAGCCGAATGCATCCGGCTGCGGCAGTTGCGCCTGGACCTGCCGCCAGTCCGGCGCGTTCTCCTCGGCGGTGGACTCAATAGTCTCCAATGCGAGGTTGACCCCGTCGCGCCAGGCAATCATGGCGATGGCGTCCTGCGCATAGCGCGGCACCGCACTGCCCGCGTAGCTGCAGCAACTCTCGATGCTGTCATAGCCGCGATCGCGGGCACACTGGGCCATCCACTCCCACGCCTTTCCGCGGATGAAGCGATGGAACTGCGCCGAGCCGGGTACGAACAGCGGCGGTACCGGCTCCGGCTCATTGCCTGCCGTACACCAGGCTTCATAGTCATTCCACAGACGGTGGCCACGTGGAATGAAGGCGCCGGTCTGCAGGCACTTGATGGTGTCGATCTCTTCGGTCAGTTGATACATGTCATAGCTCCGCGTCGGCGGTCCAATGGAAGGAGGAGCCCCAGTTGCCTGCGGCGGATTGGTAATTGACCTGTGCGCCGGACTGGCCGGCATATACGATGGATGTCACCGTGCCGATGCCGCCGCTTGCGCCGGATATGCGCCCTGCCTGCCCGTTCACATCGCTGTAGACCGTGTAGGCTGGGATGGCCCGCTTGGGGACGCGACACCGGATTTGCGAGGTGCTGCCAACGCCGACACTGCGGTCGTAGAACTGGTTGTCGCGTCCGATGCCATCGGCCGTGCCAGGCGGCACATCCAGGTTGTAGCTCTTCTCGTAGTAGCGCTGGCACAGCTGCAGCTCGTGAGCCAGCGGGCGCAGGTCGAATGCCGTTGCCCTGTCGCCGCGCTCCAGCTGCATCATCGCAAGGCCGAACTCTCCGCTCTGACCGGAGATGACACCGCCATAGGCATCGGCGCACAGATCCACCACCAGCCACAGGAAATCGCTGTCGGCATTGCTGCCCAGCGTCTTCCCCTTCACCGATGGCAGTCGCGCACTGAGCTGGAAATAGGTCCAGGACGCGGCGGTGACCGCTACGGTTCCCAGCTCTACGCCGACCGCGGCGGACGGCGAACCACCGGTGCCAAAGTGCTGGATGAGACGAACACCGATGCGTTTTCCTGGCGGGCCATAGGCGAAGCCGGAAACCGTCACCTCGCCGTCGGACAGCGTGGCGACCCCTTCGACCTTCTGTGCGACATAGGCGCTGCTGCCAGCACTGACCTTGGAGACAACGCTGTTGAGGAAACGGCGCGATTCCGGCGCGGCTCCGCCGGCAGGAAGATTGGCCCCGCGATTTGCGGTATGCGTGCAGCTCAGCGCTGCCACGGTCCAACGATCGGCCACATAGATCTCGCCGCCTTGAGTGGTGCCAGTGATGGCCCGCTGCCAGAAATCGAAGTTGCCGTTGATCAGGCGGTTCCTGCCTGGAGCCGCGCTCTGCAATGCGCTTTCCAGCGAATCCAGCGCGCCATACACTTCGGCGAAGTTGTCGTTGATCTTGGTAAACGCCGGGCGCTGGGTTTCGCCCCGCATTCCGTTCGGCTGAACGGAATCGAGGTCGATGATTTTTCTCGTCATTGCTGTCGTCCTGTTCCCTGCGGGCGCCCCATCAAAGCTCGGCGTCGGCCCACCAATGCCACCAGCCGCCCCAGCGGCCTGGATTGTTGGTCCAGCTGACTTCGTACCCGGAAGGCGAGGCGTAGTTGACCAGGCAGGGCACGCGGGAGATGTTGTCTTCCGCGATGTGTCCATCCTGCTGGATGTTGTCGGCCGAGATGATCATCACGTAGGGATGGGCACGCTTTGCCGTCTGGAATCGCACGCTCTGGTAATGCGCCATTCCCGGTGAGTTGATCGAGAATGCCTCGCGCCCTTCGTTGTGCGCCGTGTTGGGTACGATGTCGAGGTTGTAGCTCTTCTCGTAGTAGCGCTGGCACAACGCCAGTTCCACACCTGGCGGCCGCCAGTCGAAGCATGCCGCTGCGCGGCCCGATTCGACCTGGAACTGGGTAAAGCCGAACGAGCCGTTCTGTGCCACCAGCTCGCCCTTCTGACCAGCACCGCACAGGTCGAACACTACGTAGAGGTGGTCGTTGCCGTTGCTGCCGAGCACCTTTCCCCGGGTACTCGGCAACGTCACCGTGATGCTGTGACGTTTGGCGGTGGTGCCCAGTGTGAGCACACCGGCTTCCAGCACCACCTGCGGCGAGGGTGAGCCGCCGGTTCCGAAATCCTGGATGACACGCACGCCCACACTGCGACCGGGCGCATCAGAGTTCGCCCATACCGAGATCGTGATGTCTCCACTTGCACTGCGGACGCCCTCGATCTTCTGCCCCATCCAGGCGCCACTTCTGGTGATGGCCTCGGATACGGTGCAGACCAGAATCGACCGTGTGTCTTCCGGAAATCCGGCCTGCCCGTCGTACGCCACCCGCTGTACGTCGTGGTTGCAGACCAGCGCCGAGTTCGTGAAACGGTCGGCGAAGAACACTTCCGCGCCCAGCGTCCCCGACCCAGTGCCGACACGACCAGATGTACGGCGTTGCCAGAACTGCAGGGCGCCATTGATGAGCAGATTCCTGCCTGGAACGCGCTCGATGATGGCATTCGCCACGGTTTCCGGGATCTTCGCGACCTCGGTCAACGCGTCGTAGACCTCGGCGAAATTCTCGTTGATCTTGGTAAACGCCGGGCGCTGTGTTTCACCCCGCTTTCCGTTCGGTTGAACGGAATCGAGGTCGATGATCTTTCGTGGCATTTGTGCTGTTTCCTTGATGGTTTCGGTTGCGAAGGAACGCTCTCCAGCCCTCCCGCGGACCTCAGATTTCGGCATCCATGGTCAATCCAGTGCCCTCCGCTGCCGAATCTCCGCTCTGCAGGATGCCGGCCTGACCCGCTGCGGCAGTGTTCAGCGCACCGATGATGGTCATGCGGGTCGACGTAACTTCCGCCGCACTGAGCGCTGTCAGGCTGGTTGCACCGTCTCCCGTGAGCAGCCGCCATTGCGATGGGTTCGAGAAGGCGACCGCGGGTACCGACCGCATTCGCTGATTGAATCGGTAGGTGAGGTACACCGCGTTGTCGCCCCGAATCAGGCCCACGCCAGCGTTGAAGCGCGATCCACCGTCGAACGGCACGCCAGTGGCATCCACCTGGTAGTAGCGTTGGCACAGCCGCAGCTCTTCCCCCTTCGGCCTCCACTCGAACGGCGTCGCGAGCGGGCCCGCCTCCCACTGGAACTCTCCGAAGTACAGCTGGCCCTGTTGCGCGCCCAGTCCTGCGGTGCGGCTGGCGAACTGCGTGCCCGCCGTTACCCATATGCAGACCACGGCCGCACCGTCACCGGACAGTGCCTTCCCTGAGATGGAAGGCAGGGTCACCGTCCTGCGGATCCGGTTCAGGCCGGAGGCCAGCTCGACCACCTCCGGCGCGATTCCCAGCACAGGCGTGCTTCCCCCCGCGCCAAAGGTCTGGGCGAATTCAAGGGCGATCTTCCGCCCGGCGGCGCCGGCGTTGAACACCAGGAACGAAACGGTGCTCTCCACGCCCGCGAAGTTGCGGACGTCTTCCACGCGCTGCTCGAAGACAAAGAAGTGGTTTGTGCCATCCGTATTGCCACTCGAACTGACCGACAACGTGAAGGTGCTGAACGGGAAGTTGTTGTCGCCTGCCGCTGCGGGATTGCGCTTGAACACGGCGTCTTCGACGTTGCCCATCTGCAGGAACCATCGGTCGGCTGTGTAGTTCCCGGAGATGCCGAAGCTGCTGCCGCGCTGCCAGATGTCGAAATTGCCATTGATCAGGCGATTGCGCCGTGCCGGCGCGCGCATCATGGTATCGGCGAGCTGCCCGGGCAGGCCGTCGACTGCCTGGCCAACCTGCTGGAAGTTCTGGTTGATCTTGGTGAAGGCCGGCCGCTGGGTCTCCCCACGCTTTCCGTTGGGCTGGATGGTATCCAGGTCGATCCGTTGAAGATCCATGCTCATGCCTACGCGTGGAAGGTCTGCTCGAAGGTGGCGGTGATGGTCGATACCTGGCCGCCGAGATGGCTGTCGGTGTAGGAATCGCACATGTACAGCCCCTGCCCCAGTGGCCCTTTCCACAGGAAGCTGCGGCCGGCATGACCATCCAGGAAGGTCACGATCTCGTTGATCGTTTTGCGGTTGCCGACGAACTGCAGCTGGTAACTGCGTGAAGTGGCGTTCAGGCCATCGGCAGCGGCCTGCGCATAGCCATCTCCGAACTTCGCGCGCTTCACGGCGGCGGTGGTGGTTCCAGTACTCTGGCTGGTTGCCGGCCAGGTGAAGGTGTCGGTCATTGCATGGCACTCCTGCTGAGCACACCACCTGCCTTCAGGTCACGACTCTGCAGCTCGCGGTACTTGCGTTCCACGAACTGGCCAATCTCGTTGCCGAACTGCTGCAGCATGCTTTCGTTGGTGGTGACTTCCTTGCCACCGTTGTTGTCGATGCGGATGCTGACTCCCACTCCGCCACCACCGCCGCCACCGTGCGCGGCCACACCCAGGCGGCCGTCCGGCCCGCGCCGCAGCGGCATGATCGCTTCCGGTCCCGCTTCGCCGAATACGCCTGCGCCCCTGGCGAAGGCGAACAGCTGCGGGGTGTTGTAGACACCGCCGGAATAGGCCGACAGGCTCGGCGACTGGTAGACGCCACCGTTGGCGTTGGCCTCCACCCCCGTGCCATATCCGAACAGGCCCGCGATCTTCTTGACGCCCCAGACGATTGCCTGTTGGATGGCGATCATCTTGAGATCGGCGATGATCGACTTGGCCAGATCCTTGTAGTTGGACTTGCCCGTCTTCACGAAGCTCTGCAGTGCCGCCTCTGCGCCGGTGAACGCCTTGGAAAAGGCATCCTGGGTGGACTTGGCGGAGTTCTCGGTCTTTTCCATGTACTCGCCGAGCGCGCTGCCGAAGCCCTTGCGGAACCCCGAAAGTCCTGTGGTGCCTTTGGTGTCCTTGGCGTCCTTGGTTTCGCCCGCCTTGGCATCGCCGACCTTGGCGTCCTTGGCAGTCGCCACGCCTGCAGCCACCGCCGCCGCGTCCGTCGCTGCATCCTTGGGCGTCAGGTCGACCCCCATCAAGCCGGCGATCTTCCTCGCCCCCCAGACCAGTGCCTGCTGTGCGGCGATCATCTTGAGGTCGGACAGGATGGACTGGGCCAGTTCCTTGTACTTGGACTTGCCGGTGGTCACGAAGCTCCTCAACGCTTCGTCGGCGCCGGTGAATGCTTTGTCGAAGGCTTTCTTGGCAGCCGTGGCGGTGTTTTCGGTCTTGCCGATATAGTCGCCGAGCGCGCCGCCCAGGCCCTTGCGGATGCCCGCCAGGCCCTTGTCGTCCTGTTGGGCCTTCTCTTCCTTCCTTGCAGCCTTGCCGGCGTCCGCGCCCGCTGCGGTTGTTCCTGCCTTCGCCGCCGCCTGCAGCTGCGTGTTCAGGGCGGTCAGCTGCGTGGACAGTGCGGTGACCAATGATGCGCTGGTGGTCAGCACGGCATTGAAGGCCTGCTGCACCGTGTTGATCTTCTCCAGCTGCCGCTGGAACTCCTGTGTGGTGCCAGTCATCTCGGTCATGCCGCGCCTTGCTGCCTGCATGGCCGTTTCCAATGCGTTGCTGGCCTCCACGGTGGTCCGTGTGCTGCCAGGCGATGTAGTGCTCATTGAGTGTTCCTCGGGAGAGTCGGCTCCGCTTCGGCGGAGCCGGGATCGGCCATCGGCATTGCCGCGATGGCCGGCTCATTCCTGTTGCATCTGCTCCAAGGCAGCGCGTTCGATGATGCGGATGGCCGCCATCACCTCGTCATGCTGGTCGCCGTCGAGCGCTTCGCGCTCCAGCTCCCGGTAGACCACGTTGTAATCCAGCCCGATCGGGCCACCTGCGCCGACGCGCCACTGGGTGGCAACCCGCGAGAAAAGTTCTATGGGAAGCACGCACTCCGGCCACAGCTCGACCTGCGGCGGTGGAAAGTGCTTTGCCTTCAATCCAAGCTTCATCAGCTCGGACTCGGTGGGGGCCCGCCAGTACAGGGCCCCCACCGCATCGATCAGTTTCCCTTGCGTGCGACCTGCAGGGCCTGGGTGTAGCCACCGATGATGGCGCCATCCAGGCCGGCCTGCTGCTGCAGCGCCAGCTCGACGCCGGCGGTGTCCAGCGCCACATCGGCATCCCAGTCCACCACGATGTCCAGGATGGCCTGGGCCACGCTCAACGTGTCATCGCCCAGACGCTCCAGCAGGCTGGCGTAGTCGGCTACCGACAGGTGCCGGTAGGTCAGGTTGAGCTTCTGCTCGCGGCCGTGACCGACGATGGTCAGGGTGCTCTTGAAGCTCTCCGGCGCCTTGACCTGGAACATCAGGCGCCCTCGACCAGGATGGAGTCTGCCAGCGCGGTGAAGGTCGCGGTGGTGCCCATCGGGGTGTTGGCGGCCATGGTCGGGTCGCCGTTGTAGCTCAGGTAGCCGTACCAGTACAGCACGTCGCCACCGACCAGCTTGGCCCGCAGGATCACCGGCTCGCCCTTGGCGTCAGCGTTCTTCAGTGCCGAATACCACGGCTTCTTCGGATCGTAGAACAGCGGCAGGGTGATGGTCTTGGCGTTCTTGAAGGTCGGCATCTGCACCTGGCGACCGGTCGGGTCTTCGAGCAGCGTGCCGCTCCAGTACTGCTGCTCGCCACCGGCGGTGGTCGGGTCGCCCTGCTGGTCCAGGTCGACGAAGGCGCCCGCCTTGCGCAGTACACCGGCACCGCTGGTACCGGGGAACAGCACGGTATCGGTGGTGTCGATGCCCAGCAGTTCAACGCTGCCGGTGGCTTCAGCACCGGCGCGGGTGGCGCGGTTGTTCAGGGCCGGCCAGCCCGGCAGTTCAATGACCACCACATCGCCGGTGTCGACGCTGTTGGCGGCAACGCTGGCCAGCGCCGGCGCAGCCTTGGAGATCGCGCTGGTGGCGATCGCGGTGGAGACGACCGGTGCGAAGCCGAACTGGGTGCCCTTGGGAAGCTTGAGTGCCATGGTGTATTTCCTCGTTGGATAAAAAAAAGCCCGGCGAATGCCAGGCTGGGGTGTTGCACGGGTGATGCGGTTTACGGGTCGACGTACCACAGGCCGAAATCGAGCCGCGCGCCGTACTTGTGCAGCATCGGCTCATGCACGGCGATTGCAGCGCCGAACGATTCGGCGGTTGGCAATCCTGCGCATACCTGATCCTCGATGTTGCGGATCAGGGTGTTGGCCTGGGCGCGGCTGTCTGCCCAGACGGTCAGCTGCACGCGAGCGTGCTTCTGTTCGGGAATGGAACCTTCGTTGAACCACACGGACTGTCCACCCATCTGCTGGTAGACGGCACACGGATAGATGACCGGTTCCGGCGGAAGGTCGGGATACAGCCGGCCCTGCAGCAGCGGGGCCAGCAGCGCGTGCAGCTGTGCTTCGTAACTCATCGCGGTGTCCTGGTTGGCGTCGCTCAGGCGATGCCTGAAGACTGTTCGGTGAACAGCACCGTGGTCTGGCGCCGGCTGAAGTCGGGCGCAACGCCGGTGATGTTGAAAACACGACCGTCATGCACGATGCGCATGCCGGCCTGGATGCCTGCCTGTCGTGCGGCTGCCAATCGGACATGGAAGCGCTGGCGCCGGATCGTTGCCGGCAGGCGGCTTTCCAGCGTCAGCCACTGCACGCTGTCTGCGCGGTCGGCGATGATGGCGGCCCACAGCTCTGCCACCGGCTGCCAGGCGTCCAGCGGCTGCCCCCACGCATCGAGCTGGCCGTCCTGGCGCTCGATGCGGATGCGGCGATTGAGGTGGCCGGCGTTCATGGCGTTGCTGCCGATCGGTACGGATCAAGCAGCGCGGCCACGCCGAACGGCAGCTCCATTGCGATGGCAGCGGCGCCTGCCGGTGCATCGAACGTCTGCGCAGAGACGACCACGGCTTCGCGATGGGCGTACAGGTGGCCCAGCAACAGGCGCACCGCTGCACGGATGCTGTCGTTGACCGGCATGCCCTGCAGCAGGCGCGCACTGCGCGCGGTCGCCACGGCCAGGCGGCGATCGGCCACATCACGCATGGCCTTGGCCTTGGCCGCGTTGGTCTCGGCATTGGCGGCGGCAACCGCGGCTTCATGCCCGGTCACCGCCGCCGCCATGTCCTGCGGCAGCTGGTCCAGCGCCTGATCCAGCGCGGCCTGGTCGGCGTACAGCTCGCGGCCCAGGTAGGCCGCGGCTGCGTCGCTGGCTGCGGCCAGCAGGTCACCCAGGATGGCGTCGTCAAAATCGCCGTCGATACGGCAGTGCGCGCGGCACTGCTCAAGGGTCAGCAGGGGCATCGAATCCTCCTTCGTTGATGGATGTGGAGTGCCCCGATCCTGCGCGCACGGCGGCGCCCCACACGATCACCAGGACGGCGCGGGAAAGGCAGGATCGGGGCGGAAAACAGAACGGCTGCGACGGGGACGTCAGGGCCGGTGGCGGTGACCTCGCAGCGCGCGACGGCGCAAACGAAAGAAGCCCCCGGGGTCACCGGAGGCTTCTATGTCATCGTGGTACAAACGATACGCTTCGGGTGTGCACCCGTCAATCCGCAAACGGTTACCAGTCTGGTGACTTTTCCTGGCGCTGTGCGGGCGTGGTCATGGCGACGTGCCGCAGGCTGGATAGAATGGCAACGCGCTGCTTCCGCAGCCCATTTCCCGCTGGATTCCCGCATGCCTGCCACCCCCGAACGCTTCTTCGATGCGCGTACCGAACAAGGCGTGCTGCGCCTGTCCATCGCAGGCTCATTGCTGCTGGCTGCCGCTGCGGTGGTATTTGGTCTTCTGGCCAATTCCTCGCTGATCATCTTCGATGGCATCTACGGCCTGATCGATGTGGTGATGACGTGGCTGTCACTGCTGGTCGCGCGTCTGATCGCACTGTCCACCAGCACCGACGCGCTGCAGTCGCGGCTCAACCAGCGCTTCACCATGGGCTTCTGGCACCTGGAGCCCATCGTGCTGGGGGTGAGCGGCACGCTGATGATCGGCGCGGCACTGTATGCGCTGGTCAATGCGGTGGATGCGCTGATGTCCGGCGGCCGCCACATCGCACTCGGCCCAGCCATCGCCTTCGCCGGGTTGTCGATCATCGGCGAAGGTGCGCTGGCCTGGTTCGTGCTGCGCGCCAACCGCCGCATCGGTTCGGAGTTCATCGCGCTGGACGCGAAGAACTGGGTGATCGCCGCCAGCATGTCGGCCTGCTACCTGCTGGCCTTCCTTGGCGGCGTACTGGTGCGCGGCACCTCGCTGGCCTGGGTCGGGCCGTACATCGACCCGGCCATCCTTGCCTTCGTCTGCGTGCTGGTGATGATCGCCCCGCTCGGGACGGTGCGCCGGGCGCTGGCCGGCATCCTGCTGGTCACCCCGCCGGAACTGCAGGCGCACGTGGACGCGGTGGCACGCGCGATCGTGGCCAAGCATGGCTTCGTCGAGCATCGCAGCTACGTCGCCCAGGTGGGGCGTGGCGAGCAGATCGAGTTGTTCTTCGTGGTACGCGAGGACGACCCGCCGCGGCCCCTGCTGGAATGGGACCAGCTGCGCGACGAGATCGGCGATGCGCTGGGCGAGGCCTCGCCGGACCGCTGGCTGACCATCATGTTCACCACCGACCGCGAGTGGACAATCTAGGCCAGCAGGACGATCAATCAAGTTTTTCGTACGGACTGCAACCCAGCGTACGCAGAAACCGGGCAAAGTAGGCTCCAACGCAACTCCCACCCACTGACCAGGAGCATCCCGATGTCCATCGAAAAGGTTCTGTATACCGCCCAGGCCACCTCCACCGGCGGCCGTGAAGGCCGTTCCGTCTCGTCCGACAACGTGCTGGACATCCAGCTGTCGACCCCGCGCGAGCTGGGTGGTGCCGGCGGCCCGGGCACCAACCCGGAACAGCTGTTCGCCGCTGGCTACTCGGCCTGCTTCTTGGGCGCGCTGAAGTTCGTGGCCGGCCAGGCCAAGGTCGCGCTGCCGGCCGACACCACCGTCACCGGCAAGGTCGGCATCGGCCAGATCCCGACCGGCTTCGGCATCGAGGCCGAGCTGACCATCAACGTGCCGGGCGTGCCGCGCGAGCAGGTGGAAGAACTGGTGCAGAAGGCGCACATCGTGTGCCCGTACTCCAACGCCACCCGCGGCAACATCGACGTGACGCTGATTGTTGCCTGATGCGGTGCCGGGGTCGGATCCCTTTGCCACCGGCAAAGGGCTCTGACCCCATCCCAGGCCCGCACGGCTATATGGGGTCAGAGCCCTTTCGCGTTGCGAAAGGGATCCGACCCCCAAAAAAATGGGCGGATGCCGGTCGAAACCGAACATCCGCCCATCCCACCTCCGTTGTCCCGCACGGGGGCATGAGGTTGCCGGCCAGCGGCCAGCACTACCAGGTCACTTCTCGCTCGTGATGAGCTGCACGACGCTGGAGAAATCCAGCTTGCCGCGGCCGGCCTGGTGGTTCATCGAGTAGAGATTGCGGGCCACCTCGCCCAGCGGAATCGAAGCGCCCACACTCATCGCCGCTTCCACCGCCAGGCCCATGTCCTTCAGCATCAGATCGCTGCCGAAGCCACCGCTGTAGCCACGCGAGGCCGGCGCATTCTCCAGCACGCCCGGCCACGGGTTGCACACTTCGGTGGCCCAGCTGCGGCCGGTGCTGACCGCCATCATCTGCGACAGCACCTTGGGGTCCAGCCCGTGCGCCACGCCCAGTGCGATGGCTTCACCGGTCACCGCCATGATCACGCCCAGCGCCATGTTGTTGCACAGCTTGGCGACCTGGCCAGCGCCGCTGGCGCCGACGTGGAAGATGTTCTTGCCCATCGCCTGCAGCACCGGGCGTGCGCGTTCCAGCGCGTCTTCCTCGCCGCCGACGATGAAGGTCAGGGTGCCGGCCTGGGCGCCGGCGGTACCGCCGGACACCGGCGCGTCGATCATCTGCAGGCCACGCGCGGCGGCCGCTTCCGAGACCTTGCGGGCACTGGCCGGGGCGATCGTGCTGCAGTCGATGACCAGTGCACCGGCCGGGATCGCGGCAAGAATGCCGTCGTCGCCCAGGTACACGCCTTCGACATGACGGCTGGCCGGCAGCATCGAGATCACCACTTCGGCATCGGCCAGGGTGTCGCGCGCCGACGATGCAGCGCTGGCGCCGGCGTCGACAGCGGCCTGCACCGCGGCCGGAACCAGATCGAACACGCGCACGCTGTGGCCGTTCTTGACCAGATTGGCGGCCATCGGGCCACCCATGTTGCCCAACCCGATGAATGCAATGCGGCTCATGCAAGGCTCCTTTCAACAAGGGGAGTGCCCAGGTCGGCCAGCGGATGCGCGGCGTCGGCCCAGGGGGAAGCGAAGAAGGTGTCTGCCCACGCGCCAGTGGCCTCGGCCAGGGTGGCCGGGTTCCACTGCGGATTGCGGTCCTTGTCGACCAGCAGCGCGCGGATGCCTTCGGCGAAATCACCATGGGCGGCGCAATGCAGGGCGACGATGTACTCCAGGCGGTAGATCGCGGCCAGGTCCTGGCCGGCACTGCGGCGCTGCAGTTCGTACGCCAACCGTGCCGAACCCGGTGCACCGGCAGCAAGGGTCTTCTGAGCCGCCTGCAACCAGGCGTCGTCGGTCTGCAGGCCGGCAATGCGCGCCACGATGGCTTCAAGGTCATCGCCTTCGCACAACGCATCGACCTGCGCCGCGTGGGCCAGCAGTGGACCGGTGGCGGCATCGCTGGCATGCGACTGCAGCAGATGGGTCAGGCGTTCGTGGTTGTGTGCGGTGTCATTGGACCAGGCCACCTGCAGCAGCGCATCGAACACCGCGCTGCGGCGTTCTTCGGCCACGTGCACGTCGGCCAGGCCGGCGTAGATGGCATCGCCCGGGTTGAGCAGTGCGCCGGTCAGGGCCAGGAACAGGCCACCGTTGCCCGGCACGCGCGACAGCAGCCAACTGCCACCGACATCGGGGAACAGGCCGACGGTGATTTCCGGGAAGGCCAGCTTGGAGCGTTCGCTGACCACACGGTGGCTGGCGCCGGACATCAGGCCGATGCCGCCGCCCATCACGATGCCGTGGCCCCAGCACAGGATCGGCTTGGTGTAGGTGTGGATGAGGTAATCGACGCGGTATTCGACGTCGAAGAACTCGGCGGCATAGGCGTTCTGGCGGATGTCGCTGTGGCCGGCCTCACGGAAGGCGACCATGGCCTTGTACAGGCTGTGCAGGTCGCCACCAGCACAGAACGCCTTTTCGCCGGCGCCCTGCAGCACCACCATGGCGATGCCATCGTCGTCGGCCCAGGCGTCGAGCTGCTTCAGCAGCAGGTGCGCCATCGGCAGCGAGAAACCGTTGAGCGTACGCGGCGCATTGAGCGTGGCGATGCCGATGCGCGTGCCGTTGCCGGCCACGCGCTCTTCGAACAGCACCGGTGCGTCGTCGGCAGCGGTATCCGTGCTCATGCGTTCTTCCACTGCGCGGCGCGCTTTTCCAGGAAGGCAGTCACGCCCTCGACCTGGTCGGCGGTGTCGAACAGGTCGACGAAGGCTTCGCGCTCGGCCACCAGCGCCGAGGCGTGGGTGCCGGTGCGGGTGGACTGCACCAGGGTCTTGCAGGCGGCGATGCTGGTCGGGCTCTGCTTGCCGGCCTTCTTCGCCCATTCCAGCGCCAGCGCCTTGGCTTCGCCCTTGCCGACCTTTTCTTCGGCCAGGCCAATGCGCAGCGCGGTCTCGGCATTGATGCGCTCACCCAGCAGGATCATGCGCTTGGCCCAGCCCTCGCCAACCAGGCGCGGCAGGTTCTGGGTACCGCCGGCACACGGCAGCAGGCCGACGGTGGCCTCCGGCAGCGCGACCTGGGCATGGTCTTCAATGATGCGCAGGTCGCAGGCCAGCGCGCACTCCAGGCCACCGCCCATGGCGTAGCCGTTGATCGCGGCGATCGACACGCCGCGGAAACCGGACAGCGCTTCGAAGGCCTCACCGAAGCGGCGCGCGGCCTCACGTGCAGCGGCCTTGTCGCCGGAGGCGAACTGGTTGAGGTCGGCACCGGCGGAGAAGAATTTCTCGCCATCACCGGTGATCACCAGCGCGTAGATGTCGCGGTCTGCGTTGAGCGCGCCGACCAGGTCGCGCAGCGCCGACAGGCTGTGCACGGTCCAGGTATGCGCCGGCGGGTTGTTCAGGGTGACCACGGCGGTGTGGCCATCCACCTCCACCTTCAGGCCCACGTGCTCCTGGGTACGCCAATCCTTCATCGCAGTTCCTCTTCGGTGTTGAGCAGGTGACGGGCAACGATCACCCGCATGATCTCGTTGGTGCCTTCCAGGATCTGGTGCACGCGGCAGTCACGCAGCAGGCGCTCGATCGGGTATTCGCGGATGTAGCCGTAGCCCCCGTGGATCTGCAGCGCTTCATTGCAGACGTTGAAACCGGCATCGGTGGCGAAGCGCTTGGCCATCGCGCACCACACGTTGGCATCGCTGGCACCGGCATCGAGCTTGCGTGCCGCGGTGTGCACCATCTGCCGTGCAGCCACCAGCTGGGTGACCATGTCGGCCAGCTTGAACTGCAGCGCCTGGAACTCGGCCAGCGCCTTGCCGAACTGGCGGCGCTCGCCCATGTAGCGGCGCGCAGCATCCAGTGCACCCTGTGCGGCACCCAGCGAGCAGGCGGCGATGTTGATGCGGCCGCCGTCCAGCCCCTTCATCGCCAGCTTGAAGCCGCCGCCTTCCTCTCCCAGAAGGTGGCTGACCGGCACGCGGACGTTCTCGAAGGTGATGCCACGGGTGGGCTGGCTGTTCCAGCCCATCTTCTCTTCCTTGCGGCCGAAGCTGATGCCCGGAAGGTCCGCCGGCACCGCAATGGCGCTGACACCGCCGGCACCGGCACCGCCGGTACGCGCCATCACCACCAGCAGCTCGGTGGCACCGGCGCCGGAAATGAAGGCCTTCGAGCCGTTCAGCACGTAGAAGTCGCCATCGCGCACGGCGGTGGTCTTCAGCGACGCCGCATCGGAACCCGCACCCGGTTCGGTCAGGCAGTACGAGGCCAGCTTGCTGCCCGAGGACAGATCGGTGCCCCACGCATCGCGCAGGGCCGGCTGGCCCCACCTGGACACCATCCACGAGGCCATGTTGTGGATGCTGATGTACGCCGCGGTCGACGGATCGACGTTGGCGAGCTCCTCGATGACGACGGCGGCGTCCAGTCGGCTCAAGCCGCTGCCGCCCACTTCCGGGTCCATGTACAGACCGCAGAAGCCCAGTTCACCGGCCTTGGCGATCGCCTCGCGCGGAAAGATGCCCTCCGCATCCCATCGCGCGGCGTGCGGCGCCAGTTCGGCCTGTGCGAAGTCGCGCGCCGCCTCGCGGTACGCCTGCTGCGCTTCTTCCAGTTCCGTCGTCATCGAGTGGCTCATGGCTGCTCCTGCCGTTACTTCAGGCTGATCGTGGTGTTGACGCCGTGGCTCAGCGTCTCGTCATCGAACCAGCGCGCGGTGACCGTCTTGGTCTGGGTGTAGAACAGCACCACCTGCTTGCCATACGGGCCCAGGTCACCCAGCTTGGAGGCGCGCGAACCGGTGAACGAGAACAGCGGCACCGGCACCGGGATCGGCACGTTGATGCCGACCTGGCCGACGTCGATGTCTTCCTGGAACTTGCGCGCGGCAGCGCCGGACTGGGTGAACAGTGCGGTGCCGTTGCCGTTCGGGTTGCTGTTGACCATCGCGATGGCCTCTTCCAGCGTTTCCGCTTCGAGGATGACCAGCACCGGCCCGAAGATTTCTTCCTGGTAGATGCGCATGTCGGTGGTGACACCGGCAAAGATGGTCGGGCCAACGAAGTTGCCCTTCTCGAAGCCATCGACCTGCGGCTTGCGGCCATCGAGCACCAGCTTGGCGCCCTGCTCCACGCCCGAGGCGATCAGGCCTTCCACGCGCTCGCGGGCGCTGCAGGAGATGACCGGGCCGACGTCGGTACCGGACACGGTGCCGGCGCTGACCTTCAGGGTCTGGGCCTTGGCCACCAGGTCCTGCACCCAGTTGCGCGCTTCACCGACCAGCACCAGCGTGGAAGCCGCCATGCAGCGCTGGCCAGCGGCACCGAAGGCGGCACCGACCATTGCGTTGAGGGTCTGTTCCTTGTTGGCGTCCGGCAGCACCACGGCGTGGTTCTTGGCGCCCATCATGCATTGCACGCGCTTGCCGGCCAGCGAGGCGCGGTTGTAGACGTGGGTGCCGACGCGGGTGGACCCGACGAACGACACGGCCTTGATGTCCGGGTGGTCGCAGATCGCGTTGACCACTTCCTCGCCGCCGTGGACGACGTTCAGCACGCCCTTGGGAATGCCGGCTTCCAGCGCCAGCTCGACCAGGCGCATGGTGACCATCGGGTCCTGCTCGGACGGCTTGAGGATGAAGGTGTTGCCCGTTGCAATCGCCATCGGGAACATCCACAGCGGAATCATCGCCGGGAAGTTGAACGGGGTGATGCCAGCGCACACGCCCAGCGGCTGCATGATCGTGTAGGTGTCCACGCCATTGGCCACGTTGTTGGCCAGCTCGCCCAGCTGCAGGTTGCCGATGGCGGCGGCGTGCTCGACCACTTCCAGGCCGCGGAACACATCACCTTCGGCGTCCGGCAGGGTCTTGCCCTGTTCGGCGGTGAGGATGTGGGCCAGCTCACTCATGTTTTCGCGGATCAGCTGCTGGTACTTCAGGAAGATGCGCGCGCGGGTGCCGATCGGGGTCTTGCGCCAGGTCTTGAAGGCTTCCTTGGCGGCGGCGACGGCGGCGTCCACTTCGCCGGTGGTGGCGAACGGCACCTGGGCCAGCACGTCCTGGGTGGCCGGATTGATCACGTCCTGCCAGTGGGAAGTGGCCGATTCAACGAACTGGCCATCGATCAGCATGCGGATACGGGGCGCTGCAACAGTCATGACGACAATCCCACAGGGTGCGAAAGATGCTTGGCATTATTCACAGCACCCGGCTCGATTTCCGGGCTGAATCCGCTTAATCTGGCCAATGCGCCCCACGATTCCTGTTAATTCTGTGAATTATTCAGCTCCCCAGCGGCAACTCGGCCTGCGCCTGCTGCGGCTGCGCGAGCAGCGCGGCTACAGCCAGGCCGATCTGGCGCGTGCGCTGGGGCTGTCGGCCAGCTACCTGAACCAGATCGAGCGCAACAAGCGCCCACTGACACCGGCGGTGCAGAAGAAGCTGGGAGAGGTGCTGGGCGACGTTTCCTCGCTGTTCGATGACGATGAGCCCGCCGCCCTGCAGGAGGCGCTGGGCGAAACCCTGCGCGACCTGGGCCTGGCCGAGGTCAGCGCGACCGAACTGCGCGCCCTGGCCGGCAACCTGCCGCAGGTCAGCCGCGCGCTGTTGGACCTGCACCGTCGTCACCTGGCGCTGCGCGAGCACGCGGCCGCACTGGAGTTCCAGCTGGGCGAGCCCGGCGCCGGCAGCACCCTGCCCGCCGGTGACCAGGTGCGCGAGTTCTTCAACCGCATGCACAACCACATTCCCGAGCTGGACGAGCTGGCCGAGCAGCTGTTCGCCGAATGGGGGCTGTCGCCCGGGCATGTGGCACCGCGGCTGCGCCAGCTGCTGGCCGACCGCCATGGCGTGCTGGTGGAAGTGGCCGCACTGCAGGCCGGGCGCGAAAAGCGGCACTACGATGCCGGTGCGCGGCGGCTGTGGCTGCCCGATTACCTGGAGCCCGGACAGCAGGCGTTCCAGATGGCGGCCGAGCTGGCCCTGCACGGCTACCTGCCGCAGATCGATGCGGTGGTGGCGCGCGCCGGGTTCACCGATGAGGCACGCATCGCGCAGGCGCGGATCGGTCTCTCCAACTATTTCGCCGGTGCGCTGGTGATGCCGTACATGCGCTTCCTGCGTGCAGCCGAAACCAGCAGCTACGACATCGAACTGCTGGCGCACCAGTTCGGCGTCGGCTTCGAAGCGGTCTGCCACCGGCTGAGCACGCTGGCACGGCGCAGCGCGCCCGGCCTGCCGTTCTTCTTCATCCGCGTGGACCGCGCCGGCAACGTCTCAAAGCGCCATTCGGCCACCGATTTCCACTTCTCGCAGGTGGGTGGATCGTGCCCGCTGTGGATCGTCTACGAGGCGTTCAACCAACCCGGGCGCATCCTCACCCAGACCGCGCGCATGCCCGATGGCCGCCGTCATTTCTGGCTGGCGCGGCAGGTCAGCAGTGGCCCGGTCGGCCATGGCCAACCGCGCAAGACCTTCGCGGTGGCGCTGGGCTGCGACCTGCAGCATGCCGAACGCCTGGTGTATTCACTGGGGCTGGATGTGCAGAGCCCGGGCAATTCGGTATCGATCGGCCCGGGGTGCCGGGTGTGCCCGCGCGAGGACTGCATGCAGCGCGCGTTCGCGCAGTTGCCGGGGCGATAGGGCGGGTTTGGCAGGGCCGCGCCCTGCACCCGTGGTAGCGCCGGCCGCTGGCCGGCAAGAGCAGCAACCACTGCGGGGTCAGATCCGTTTTCCTGCGGAAACGGATCTGACCCCGATTCGACCGCAGGACCGGCTCAGTAGATCGGGGTCACCTTCATCTGCGGCAGCGGACGCGGTGCGCCGTCGGTAAGGTCCGGGCCGAGGTCCTCCCAGGTGCGGCCCTGCTCGACCATCAAGCCCCACAACTGCTGCGAGGCCAGCCGTTTGTCTTCCGAGCCCAGCTTGTACGACGGTGGCGTCGGCTGACCGCTGGCGACCATCGCGTACGCCGCGCGGTAGGCCAGCACCTGCTGCGCCGGATCATCGGTGCGCGCCACTTCCAGCGTGTAGCGCTGGTAGGCCGAGGCCAGGTTGCGCCAGCGGATCCAGTAGTGGTTCTCGAACGAGAACGAACAGAAGCGCGCACCGGCCAGACTGCCCTTGTCGGCGATGCGGGTCAGCACGTCCTGCGGCATGTCCAGGTTCATGCCACCCTCGTCGCCCTGCAGGCTGACGTGCACGATGCGGTCGCGGTAGCCCGGTGCGCGCGCCTGCAGCAGGTCGCGCCAGTTCTGCATGGTCGCCACCACCGCGAACAGGAAACGACCCAGCTCGGCTGCGGCCAGTGGCGTGGCGATGGACTGGTAATGCCGTTGCCAGCCGTGGCGGTTTTCGGTGGGCAGGAACACCGCATGTTCCAGCGCCTGGCGGCCGCCGCTGCCCCGGCTCACCGCTTCGGCGTGCTGTGGATAGACCAGGTTGATGGCGAAGGTCGGCCAGCGCGGCAGCGCGGCGTCGAACAGATGGATCGGGAAGTTGCTGCTGATGCCGCCATCGGAGAACCAGCAGATGCGGAAGGCGGTGATCACCGGGCCGCAGGTCTGCCCGGCACTGGTCAGCCCTTCCATGCTGTCGGCAACGTTGTGCTCCTGGTCGGCTGCGGGGGCGGTCGGTTCGCAGCGTCGTTCGCGGCGTGAGGGTTCATGCAGCGGCACCGCGCTGATCAGCAGCGGGAAGCTCAGGCTCATGCGCGTGGCCACCAGCACCGGCAGCTTCGGGCCCTGTGGCAGGTGGTAGTACTGCCGCCCTTCCACCTCCAGCGGCGGGCCGGCCTGGCTCACCAGCCACTGCACCACGCTGGCGGGGAACAGCTGCTCGAACTCCTCGCGCAGGAACCAGAACTGCGCACCGCCCAGCGGCAGCGTGCGCGGCTCATTGTGTGAGATGCAGGTGGTGATCATCTGCAGGCTGATCGCATGCGGGCTGTCAGGCTCACCGGCGTAGCGCGGCGCATCGTGCAGGTCGGCGAAGGTCAACGGTGCATCCAGCGGCTTGCCGGACAGCTGCTGCAGGCATTCATGCAACCACTCGGTCAGCGCCGGCCTGCGTGGATCGCGGCTGAGGCCGCTGCACAGGCCCAGCAGGTTGCGACGCGCCACCCGCGCGACCCGCAGCGCGGCACCGGCCACACCCGCACCGTAGGCGCACAGCAGTGATGGCAGCAGCGTGGCGGCCACGCCGCTCCAGCCACCGCCCCACCAGCCCAGGCCGAGCAGCAGCGCCAGCGACACCAGCACTTCCAGCGGCGCGATCTCGAATACCGCAACGGCCAGGCACAGCAGTTTGTGCGGCAGGCGGGCATTGCCGGTCAGCACCACCAGCAGCCGATAGGCCGCGCGCGCGCCGCGCGCCGGCTGGAACAGGCTGTAGATGAAGCCGCGCCGCGACAGCTGTGCCGACACCGCCGACAGCCCGCCATAGCCGGCGTCGCCGGGCAGTTGCTCGCCGGCCTGCTGGCGGCGATCGCCACAGGCCGCTGCAGCCGCCACCGCTGCCGCAATGGCGCCGGCTGAAGTGCCGCCGATGCTCTTGAAGCGATACTCGCGGGCCAGCGCCAGTACCGCATTGGGGTACACGATGCCGCTGGTGATGCCGCCTTTCATGACCAGATCGCAGTACTTGTCCGCCACTGTCTTGCCCCCGAGCATGCCGTCCGCCGCGTGGGTTGCAGTATGGCGCAGGGGCTTCTCAGGGCCTGAGAACAACGGCGCAGTCCGCGCACGCAATGCGCCGTTCAGCAGAAAGCACGGCTGCAGGCTTGACCCGCCCCGCCATCGGCGTAGCATCTGCAGCAAGCCAAGGGACAGACCCGCGGCTGCCACAACGACATGAGGGATTCTCATGGAATTCGACTATCTCGTCTTCATCGGGCGATTCGAGCCCTTCCACAACGGCCACGCCGCCGTTGCCCGCCTGGCCCTGAGCCGGGCCCGCAAGCTGATCTTCCTGGTCGGCTCTGCCGATACCCCCCGCAGCCTCCGCAATCCCTGGACCGTGGCCGAACGCGCCGTGATGATCCAGGTGGCCCTCGACGGCCACACCGACCGTCTGCTGATCCGCCCGCTGCGTGACCACCTGTACAACGAAGCACAGTGGATCGCCAACGTGCAGCGCCAGGTGGCTGACGCCCTGCGCAACGACGGTGCCGCCGCCGATGCCAGGGTAGGCCTGATCGGCATGGACAAGGATGCGTCCAGCTACTACCTGCGCGAGTTCCCGCAGTGGCCGCTGGTGGACGTGCAGCACACCGCCACCCTGTCGGCCACCGAGCTGCGGCGCTACCTGTTCGAGGCCGGCGACGTCGACTTCCACGGCGCGCTGCTGATGCTGCGTGGCAATGTGCCGGCGCCGGTGTACGACATGCTCGAAGCGTTCCGCAAGAGTGCGCCTGCGTATGGCCAGCTGGTGGCCGAGTACCGCTTCATCGAACAGTACAAGGCCGCCTGGAAGGATGCGCCCTACGCGCCCACCTTCGTCACCACCGATGCGGTGGTGGTGCATTCGGGCCACGTGCTGCTGGTGCGTCGCCGCTCGGAACCCGGCAAGGGGCTGTGGGCATTGCCCGGCGGCTTCGTCGGCCAGGAACAGAGCCTGCTCGACAGCTGCCTGCGCGAACTGCGCGAGGAAACCCGGCTGAAGATTCCGTTGCCGGTGTTGAAGGGGTCGCTGAAGGGCCAGCAGGTGTTCGACCACCCGGACCGCAGCCAGCGTGGCCGCACCATCACCCACGGTTTCCACTTCGAGTTTCCGGCCGGCGAGCTGCCGCCGGTGCGCGGTGGCGACGATGCCGACAAGGCACGCTGGATACCGGTGAGTGAAGCACTGGACATGGGCCCGCAGCTGTTCGAAGACCACCTGCACATCCTGGAGTACTTCCTCGGCCGCGGCTGACCGGCCCGGCTTTCCCACTGGCGGATAGACCGCCGGTGCCACCCGACGCGAAGGAGCTTCCGTCATGCACTACCTCGATAATCTTCTCCTCAACACCGACAGCTACAAGGCCAGCCATTGGCTGCAGTACCCGCCGGGTACCGATGCCACGTTCTTCTACGTCGAATCACGTGGCGGCCTGCACGATCGCACGGTGTTCTTCGGCCTGCAGGCGATCCTCAAGGACGCGCTGGCACGGCCGGTCACCCACGCCGACATCGACGACGCTGCTGCGGTGTTCGCCGCGCATGGCGAACCGTTCAACGAGGCCGGCTGGCGCGATATCGTCGACCGGCTTGGCGGCCACCTGCCGGTGCGCATCCGCGCCGTGCCCGAGGGCAGCGTGGTGCCTACCCACCAGGCGCTGATGACCATCGAATCGACCGATCCGGCAGCGTTCTGGGTGCCGTCGTACCTGGAAACGCTGCTGCTGCGCGTGTGGTACCCGGTCACCGTGGCCACCATCAGCTGGCACGCACGGCAGACCATTGCCGCGTTCCTGCAGCAGACCAGCGACGACCCGCAGGGGCAGCTGCCGTTCAAGCTGCATGACTTCGGCGCGCGCGGTGTATCGAGCCTGGAATCGGCCGCGCTGGGCGGTGCCGCACACCTGGTCAACTTCCTCGGCACCGATACCGTATCGGCGCTGTGCCTGGCGCGCGCGCACTATCACGCGCCGATGGCCGGCTATTCGATTCCCGCCGCCGAGCACAGCACCATCACCAGTTGGGGCCGCGAGCGCGAGGTGGACGCCTACCGCAACATGCTGCGCCAGTTCGGCACGCCCGGTGCGATCGTGGCGGTGGTATCGGACAGCTATGACATCTACCGCGCCATCAGCGAGCACTGGGGTACCACCCTGCGCGATGAAGTGATCGCCTCGGGCGCCACCCTGGTCATCCGCCCGGACTCGGGGGACCCGGTGGAGGTGGTGGCCGAAAGCCTGCGCCGGCTGGATGAAGCGTTCGGCCACAGCCTCAACGGCAAGGGCTACCGCGTGCTCAACCACGTGCGGGTGATCCAGGGCGATGGCATCAACCCGGATACCATCCGCACCATCCTGCAACGCATCACCGACGACGGCTACGCCGCCGACAACGTGGCCTTCGGCATGGGCGGTGCGCTGCTGCAGCGGCTGGACCGCGATACGCAGAAGTTCGCACTGAAGTGCTCGGCGGCGCGGGTGGACGGCGGGTGGATTGACGTCTACAAGGATCCGGTCACCGACGCCGGCAAGGCCAGCAAGCGTGGCCGCATGCGCCTGCTGCGCCGCCTGGACGATGGCAGCCTGCATACGGTGCCACTGCCGGCCAACGGCGACGACACCCTGCCGGACGGCTTCGAGGACGCAATGGTGACCGTGTGGGAGAACGGCCGCCTGCTGCACGACCAGCGGCTGGACGACATCCGCACGCGGGCGGCCGTGGGGCATTGAAGGTGCATCCCGACCGGGGTCAGAGCCCGCTGCGTGGCAGCGGGATCCGACCCCTTCCTTCCGCTGGGGTCGGATCCCGTTGCAGCGTAGCGGGTTCTGACCCCTGCGCTCTTGACCGGCGCCACCAACAGGTCCACCTTGCACACGCCGAAGGTATCCCTCCCATCGCTGCGGCGCGGGGAGGGATTTAAACGGGAATCCGGTGAAGGCGCCTCGCGCGTCCATTCCGGAGCTGCCCCGCAGCGGTGAATGGAAACGAATCCTGCCAACAGCACTGGGCTCGCGCCTGGGAAGCGGCGGGTAGTAGGTGGGCTGCGGCCCGTGTCCATCAGCCCGAATACCGGCCCCGGCCGGGGGACACGACCGTCCCCTGACTCGACCTGGAATCTCCGCGGGGAGGTTGCCGGGGCCGTCCTCGTCCTGCGCGTGCAGGCGGTGTGGCCGCGCGCGTCCTGTTCACGGTATCCGGCCAGACCCGTTCACCCACGCACTGATGCATGGGCCACCGCCGTTGCCGGCGGTCCATGCGGTACCTGACGATGACCGAGTTCCAACGCCCCACCCTGACCCTGCCCGCCGACGGCAAGCGCCTGCTGCTGCATTCGTGCTGCGCGCCCTGTTCCGGCGAAGTGATGGAGGCGATCACCGCCTCCGGGATCGACTACGCGATCTTCTTCTACAACCCCAACATCCACCCGGTGAAGGAATACGAGCTGCGCAAGCAGGAGAACATCCGCTTCGCCGAGCAGCACGGCATTCCC
The DNA here is from genome assembly GCF_059367975.1 of Stenotrophomonas sp. YJH_SMC_131. Taxonomy (NCBI): domain Bacteria; kingdom Pseudomonadati; phylum Pseudomonadota; class Gammaproteobacteria; order Lysobacterales; family Lysobacteraceae; genus Stenotrophomonas; species Stenotrophomonas sp. YJH_SMC_131. Next base: position 113,657 of record NZ_JCAFRJ010000010.1, read on the forward strand.
TTCATCGACTGCGACTACGACACCGACAACTGGTTCAGCCGTGCGCGCGGCATGGAAAACGAACCCGAACGCGGTATCCGCTGCACGATGTGCTTCGACATGCGTTTCGAGCGCACCGCGCTGTATGCGCACGAGCACGGCTACGACACCATCAGTTCGTCGCTGGGCATCTCGCGCTGGAAGAACATGGCGCAGATCAACGACTGCGGGATCCGTGCGGCGTCGCGCTATGAAGGCCTGCAGTACTGGGACTACAACTGGCGCAAAGGCGGCGGCGCCAGCCGCATGATCGAGATCAGCAAGCGCGAGCAGTTCTACCAGCAGGAATACTGCGGCTGCGTGTACTCGCTTCGCGATGCCAACCGCCATCGCCGCGAGAATGGCCGCGAGCGGATCAGGATCGGCCTGCTGTACTACGGGCAGGACGCTGGGACGCCACAGGGCGATTGACGTGCAGGCATGGGGCGGCCACGCTGGTCGCCCCTTCTGTTGTAGCGGACCTGCCATGACCGCCCTGCCCGCCGATGTCGCCCTGCTGGTGATCGACCTGCAGCCGGACTTCATGCCCGGTGGCGCCTTGGCCTGCGACCAAGGCGATGCGCTGGTGGCACCGATCGCCGATCTGTTGGCGCAGCGCCGCTACCGCACCGTGGTGGCGACCCAGGACTGGCACCCGGCCGACCATGCCTCGTTCGCCAGCCAGCACCCCGGCCAACGCCCCTTCGAGACCATCCTGCTGCACGCGCAGCCGCAGACGCTGTGGCCGGACCACTGCGTGCAGGGCAGCGCCGGTGCCGCGCTGCACCCGGGCGTGGACTGGACCGTGGCCGACCTGATCCTGCGCAAGGGCACGCGCCAACGGGTGGATTCGTACAGCGCCTTCCGCGAGAACCACGGCCCCGATGGCGAGCGCCCGGCCACCGGCCTGGCCGGCTGGCTGCACGAACGCCGCATCCGCGAAGTGCACGTATGCGGCCTGGCCCGCGATTACTGCGTGCTGTGGAGCGCGCAGGACGCGGTGAAGTCCGGCTTCCGGGTGAAGTTCCTGTGGGAGCTGACCCGGCCGGTGACCGAAGCCAACGACGCGATGGTGCGCGAGGCGCTGGGCAAGGCGGGAATCGCGACCGCCTGACCCACAACGGTAGTGCCGGGCCATGCCCGGCTGACCCGGAAGGGGCAGCGCGTTACCGGAACACCACCGTGCGATGCCCGTTGAGCAGGATGCGGTGCTCCACATGGCGGCGCACGGCGCGTGCCAGCACCAGCGATTCGGTATCGCTGCCCAGCCGCACCAGCTCGCGCGGCGCCATGGCGTGATCCACGCGGGCCACGTCCTGTTCGATGATCGGTCCTTCGTCCAGATCCTCGGTGACGTAGTGCGCGGTGGCGCCGATGATCTTGACCCCGCGCGCGTGTGCCTGGTGGTACGGCTGCGCGCCCTTGAAGCTGGGCAGGAAGCTGTGGTGGATGTTGATCGCACGGCCGGCCAGCGCGCGGCACAGCGTGGGTGACAGGATCTGCATGTAGCGCGCCAGCACCACCAGGTCGATGCGCTCGCGCTCGACCAGGTCGATGATCTGCTGCTCCTGCACCGCACGCGTATCGGCGGTTACCGGCAGGTGGTGGAACGGTACCTGGTAGGACGCGGCCAATGGCGCGAAGTCGGCGTGGTTGGAGGCCACCGCGGCAATGTCGACCTTCAGCTGGCCGCTGTGGGCGCGGAACAGCAGGTCGTTGAGGCAGTGCCCCTGCTTGCTGACCAGCACCAGCAGGCGTGCACGGCGGCGGCCATCATGCAGCTGCCAGTCCATGCCGAAGCCTTCGGCAAGCGTGGCCATCGCGGCGTGCACGGTCTCCAGCGGCAGGCCGGCGTCACGGTCGAAATGCACGCGCAGGAAGAAGCGGCCGCTTTCCTCATCGCCGAACTGCTGGGCGTCGAGGATGTTGCAGCCGTGGTCGAACAGCAGGCCGGACACGCGGTAGACGATGCCGGTACGGTCGGGGCAGGACAGGGTGAGGATGGAATCGGGGCGCATCGCCACAGTGTAGGGCAGCTTCCTGTCCAGCAGCCGGATGATCACCGATGCAACCGAACCGCTTGGTTCAGTCCCAAGCGATACTTGGCCATCACCGTGGCAAGCTGGTCGGTCATGAACCTGTTGCAACTGATCCGCAGCTTCACCCGCACCGCAGAGACCGGCAGCATTGCCGCCGCGGCCCGCATCCTTGGCATCAGCGCCACCGCAGTCGGCCAGAACATCAACCGGCTGGAAGCGCATCTGGGCGTACGGCTGCTGAACCGGAGTACGCGCCAGCTGGCGCTCAGCGAGGCCGGCGCGCTGTACCTGGCGCAGGTCCGCCACATCGAGGCCGACCTGGCGCGCGCGCAGGCGATGGTCACCTCCGGTGATATCGAACCGGCCGGGCCGCTGCGCATCGCCAGCAGCAGCGCGTTCGGCCGCCACGTGCTGGCCCCGTTGCTGCCGTCACTGCAGCAACGCTACCCGCAGCTGCAGCTGGAACTGCGGCTGACCGACCGCGCCGTGCAGCATGGTCCAGAGGCGGTGGATGCCAGCATCCGCATCGGCGCGCAGCTGGAAGACGGCGTGGTCGCACGGCAGCTGGCACGCGTACCGTTCGTGTTCTGCGCCTCGCCGGCCTACCTGAAGGCCCATGGCACCCCGCAGGAACCATCGGATCTGGGCAGCCATCGCGGGCTGCTGCACCGCTTCCCCACCGATGGCCGGCCGTTGCGCTGGGGCCTGCTGAAGGACGGCCAGCGTGTGGACGCCGTGCTACCGCCGAGCATGGTCTGCGATGACATCGATGCGCTGGCGTCGCTGGCGGCGGCCGGTGCCGGCATCACGCGATTGGCTGCGTTCGTGGCCGAGCCCTACCTGCGCGATGGACGCCTGCAGGCCGTGTTCGGCGCCGACAGCACGTGGCGTCCGGAGCCGATGGAGGTCTATTTCTGCGTCAGCGATCGCCGCGACTTCACCGCCAAGATCCGCGCGCTGTTCGAGCACCTGCGGGCCGGCATGGCGCCGGCCTGGCGGGTGTGAGCCTCAGCGCGCCTTGAACACGCCGCGCGCATCGCGCGGCTCGCAGCGCAGGTACTGCGGCGCCGGTTCCACGCTGTCGCGCAATGCGGCGGCGGCATGCCACGGCCAGCGCGGGTCGTAGAGGATGCCGCGCGCCAGGGCCACGGCATCGGCGTGGCGATGGCGCAGGATCGATTCGGCCTGCTCCGGTTCGGTGATCATGCCCACGGCGATCACCGGCATGCGCACCTTGGCCTTGATCGCCGCCGCGAACGGCACCTGGTAACCGGGGCCGACGGTGATCTTCTGGCGCTCGTCCAGGCCGCCACTGGAGACATGCAGGAAATTGCAGCCGCGCGCGTCCAGCACCTGGGCCAGTGCTTCGCTCTGCACCAGGTCCCAGCCACCCTCGACCCAGTCGCTGGCGGAAATGCGCACGCCCACGGCGACCTTGTCGGACACCGCCGCGCGTACCGCGTCGAACACTTCCACCAGCAGGCGCAGGCGGTTCGGCAGCGACCCACCGTAACCATCGGTGCGGCGGTTGCTCAGCGGCGACAGGAACTGGTGCAGCAGGTAACCGTGCGCGGCATGCAGCTCGATCAGCTCGAAGCCCAGGCGCTCGGCGCGCACCGCACTGGCAGCGAAGGCGGCGATGACCTCGGCGATGCCGGCTTCGTCCAGTTCCTGCGGTGCCGGATCGGCGGCATGGAACGGCAGCGGCGACGGCGCCACGGTGGCCCAGCCACGCGCATCGCCGGCCGGCAACTGGCCACCCCCGTCCCACGGGCGGGCGGTGGATGCCTTGCGGCCGGCATGGCCCAGCTGGATGCCCAGCGGCATCGGCGACCAGCGGCGGACGCTGGCCAGCACCTGTGCCAGCGCGGCCTCGGTGCCGTCATCCCACAGGCCCAGGTCGGCCCAGCTGATGCGGCCGCGCGGCTCGACCGCGGTGGCTTCCAGGATCAACAGGCCGGCGCCGGACTGCGCCAGGTTGCCCAGGTGCATGGCGTGCCAGTCGCTGGCGCGGCCGTCTTCGGCGGAGTACTGGCACATCGGCGCGATGACGATGCGGTTGGACAGGGTCAGGGGGCCGAACGAGATCGGCGAAAACAGCTGGCTCAAGGGGGTGATGAACGACGTAGGGGGTGTGTATTGCACCGCTGCGCGGCTTCTGGATCAACCGTCTGGATGGATCGCTGTTTCGCAGCCGATCATGCCGCCGAGCGCCGAACAGCCCCTTGTAGAGCCGAGCCGACGCTCGGCTCAGCCCGCCACCCAACCGGACAAGGCTTCAGCGCAGTCCCGCTCATCCTTGAACAACAGCAGGTCGTCGGCACGGGTGCGGCCGCGGTTCAGCGCCGCCACCGGCAATCCTGCCTTCGCCGCCGCCTGCACGAAGCGGAAGCCGGAATAGACCATCAGTGACGAGCCCACCACCAGCACCGCATCGGCCTGCTGCAGATGATCGTGCACCGCCGCCACCCGCTCGCGCGGCACGTTCTCGCCGAAGAACACCACGTCCGGCTTCAGCACGCCGCCGCAGTGCGGGCAATCGGGCACCACGAATGTGGAGAAATCGGTCTCCAGGTCGGCATCACCGTCGGGGGCGATGCCGGCCTCCAGCGCGTCCCAGCCGGGATTGGCGTCCAGCAGCCGCTGCTGGAAATCCTCGCGGCCACTGCGGCGCTCGCAGCCCATGCAGCGCACCAGATCCAGGCGGCCATGCAGGTCGATCACGTTGCGGCTGCCGGCGCGCTGGTGCAGGCCGTCCACGTTCTGGGTCAACAGCACCTGCAGCTTGCCGCGGCTTTCCAGGGCGGCCAGGGCCTGGTGGGTGCCGTTGGGCCGGGCCAGGCCGAAGCGCGGCCAGCCCAGCAGGCTGCGCGCCCAGTAACGCTGGCGGGTGGTCGCCTCGCCCATGAAGGCCTGGTAGGTCACCGGCGGCGTGCGTTTCCACTGGCCGTCGGCGTCCCGGTAATCGGGTATGCCCGAGGCGGTGCTGCAACCCGCGCCGGTCAGCACGAACAGGCGCTCGGCGCGGTCGATGAAGTCGGTCAGTGGCGGGGTCATGGCTGCCAGATGGGGGCGCCGCAGCGCCCCCGCAAGCACCGGTTCAGCCGCTGGTCTCAGGCGGCCGGCAGCGGCGGCACCGCGATCGGGTGGCCTTCCTCGTCCAGCGCGATCATCACGAAGTGGCCGCGGGTGCACAGCTTGCGCTCGCCGCTGTGCAGGTCTTCGGCGACCAGTTCCACCTCGACCTTCATCGAGCTGCGGCCGACTTCGACGATGCGGCCGATGGTTTCCACCATCTGGCCGATGCGGATCGGCAGCTTGAAGTCGACCTGGTCGCTGCGCGCGGTCACCACGGTGCGGCGCGAATAGCGGGCGGCGGCCAGGAACGCGGCCTTGTCCATCCATGCCAATGCCTGGCCACCGAACAGGGTGCCCAGGTGGTTGGTGTGGTTGGGGAAGACGATTTCAGCCATGCGCACTTCGGTGGGCGGCACGGTCTCGGGGATCGGGGTCATGGGGGTGCTTCGGTGTGGGGTGCTGCGGATTCTAAGCGACCGGCGTGATGGCCATCGGCATGCACGTGCAACGGTCACCCGGCAGCGGTGCCTGCGCAGGCCGCGCCTGCGGCAGGCGTTACACTGCGCCACGCCCACTGCCAGGACTGCCCATGCCCGCCACTTCCGACCTGCTGGCCTTTGCGCTGGTTTCGCTGGCCATGGTGCTCACGCCCGGGCCGAACATGATCTACGTCATCTCGCGCTCGATCTGCCAGGGGCCGATGGCTGGCCTGATCTCGCTGGGCGGGGTGGCGCTGGGCTTTGTGTTCTACATGCTGTGTGCGGCACTGGGCATCACCGCCCTGCTGATGACCGTGCCGTTCGCCTACGACGCGCTGCGCATCGGCGGCGCGCTGTACCTGCTGTACCTGGCCTGGCAGGCGCTCAGGCCCGGCGGCCGTTCGCCGTTCGCGGTGCGCGACCTGCCGCAGGACAGCCCGCGCAAGCTGTTCACGATGGGCTTCCTGACCAATCTGCTGAACCCGAAGGTGGCGGTGATGTACCTGTCGCTGCTGCCGCAGTTCCTGCACCCGGACGGCGAAGGCAGCGTGCTGATGCAGTCGATCGTGCTGGGCTCCACCCAGATCCTGGTCAGCGTCAGCGTGAACGGCATGATCGCGCTGACCGCCGGCAGCATCGCCGGCTTCCTGGCCGCGCGCCCCACTTGGCAGATGGTGCAGCGCTGGCTGATGGGCACGGTGCTGGCCGGGCTGGCGGTGCGCATGGCGGTGGAAGGGCGGCGCTGATTGTAGAGTCGAGCCATGCTCGACTTTCTTGCGAGCAGCAGTCGAGCATGGCTCGACGCTACGGAAACAAGAAACCCCGGCATTGGCCGGGGTTCTTCGTTGCGGCAGGCCTGGCCAGTTCGATCAGAAGTTCATGTCGAAGGCGACTTCGCCCTGAACGCCGACCTGGTAGGCCGAGACGCGGCGTTCGAAGAAGTTGGTCAGCTCCTGCACGTCCTGCAGTTCCATGAACGGCAGCGGGTTGCGCACGTTGTACTTCTTTTCCATGCCCAGCTTGGCGAAGTGCTGGTCGGCGCAGTGCTGCAGGTACTGGCGCATGTCGCGGGTCGAGATGCCGGCCACGCCACCGGACAGCACGTCCTCGGCGAACTGCACTTCGCATTCGATGGCTTCGGCCAGCATGTCGTAGACCTGCTGCTTCATCTCGTCGTCGAACAGGTCCGGCTCTTCCTCACGCACCACGCGCACCGATTCGAACGCAAACTCCATGTGCGCGCTCTCGTCGCGGAACACCCAGTTGGTGCCCGAGGCCAGGCCCGGCAGCAGGCCGCGCGAACGGAAGTAGTACACGTAGGCGAACGCAGCGAAGAAGAACAGGCCTTCGATGCAGGCGGCAAAGCAGATCTGGTTGAGCAGGAACTGGCGGCGCTGTTCGCGGGTCTCGATGCGGGTCAGGTCCTGGATCGAGTCGATCCACTTGAAGCAGAAATCGGCCTTCTTCTTGATCGAGTCGATGTTCTCCACCGCCGAGAACGCCTTGGCGCGCTCTTCCGGATCCGGCAGGTAGTTGTCCAGCAGGGTCAGGTAGAACTGCACGTGCAGTGCTTCCTCATACAGCTGGCGCGACAGGTACATGCGCGCTTCGGGCGCATTCAAGTGCTGGTACAGGTTCAGCACCAGGTTGTTGGACACGATCGAATCGCCGGTGGCGAAGAACGCGACCAGGCGGTGGATCAGGTGGCGCTCACCCGGCGACATCTTGCTGTGCAGGTCGGTGATGTCGATCTGGAAGTTGATCTCTTCCACCGTCCAGGTGTTCTTGATCGCATTCCGGTACATGTCATAGAACTGCGGGTAGCGCATCGGGCGCAGGGTCAGTTCAAAACCGGGATCGAGCAGCATCTGCTTGGGCTTGTCGGCCATGGGTGTTTCCTTGAATTCCTGGGTGAGCCGCCGGGCGTGGCCCGGCGCTACCGTGGGTGTTTTTCCGCAGCCGAGCATGGCTCGGCTCTACAGGTGCGAGGTGTTCGAGTGCCGACCAACGGTCGGCACCCACCGCGCGGTGTCTTACTGGCAGGCCTCGCAGGCTTCCGGGTTTTCCAGCGAGCAGGCGATGGCTTCGTCCGGGCTGAACACCTTGGCCGGGGCCGCAGCGCTGACCGTGGTCTTGGCGATCTTGGTGGCCGGGCGCGAACGCAGGTAGTAGGTGGTCTTGATGCCCTGCTTCCAGGCGTACATGTACATGGAGGACATCGCGCCGATGTTCGGGCTTTCCATGAACAGGTTGAGCGAGGCCGACTGGTCGATGAAGGCGCCACGCTCGGCGGCCATGTCGATCAGCGAACGCATCGGCAGTTCCCACGCGGTGCGGTAGACCTCGCGCAGCGTTTCCGGAATCTGCGCCACGCCGGCGATGGAGCCTTCGGCCAGCTTGATGGCATCGCGCATGTCGGCGGTCCACAGGCCCAGCTTCTTCAGCTCGTTGACCAGGTAGCGGTTGACCTGCAGGAAGTCACCGGACAGGGTCTCGCGCTTGAACAGGTTGGACACCTGCGGCTCGACGCACTCGTAGCAGCCGGCGATCGAGGCGATGGTCGCGGTCGGGGCGATCGCGATCATCAGCGAGTTGCGCAGGCCGTGTTCCTTGATGCGGGCGCGCAGGGCATCCCAGCGCGCGGTGTCTTCCGGCACCACGTTCCAGGCGTCGAACTGCAGTTCGCCACCGGCGGCACGGGTGTCGTTGAACGACGGGTGCTTGCCACGTTCCTGGGCCAGCTCGCAGGAGGTTTCCAGCGCGTGGAAGTAGATCGCTTCGGCAATCTTCTTCGACAGGGCGCGGGCTTCGGCGCTGTCGAACGGCAGGCGCTTGCGGAAGAACACGTCCTGCAGGCCCATGCAGCCCAGGCCGACCGGACGCCAGCGCAGGTTGGCGCGGCGGGCGGTTTCGATCGGGTAGAAGTTCAGGTCGATGACGCGGTCGAGCTGGCGCACGGCCAGGCGAACGGTCTCGGCCAGCTTGTCGAAGTCGAACTCGTTGTGCTCGTCGAAGTGGTTGCCCAGGTTGATCGAACCCAGGTTGCACACGGCGGTTTCATCGTTGGAAGTGACTTCCAGGATTTCGGTGCACAGGTTGGACAGGTGGATCACGTTGCCCGGGCGCAGGGTCTGGTTGCTGGCGCGGTTGCACTTGTCCTTGAAGGTCATCCAGCCGTTGCCGGTCTCGGCCAGGGTACGCATCATGCGGGCATACAGCTTGCGCGCGGAGATGGTGCGGTTGGCCTTGCCCTGGGCTTCGGCCTGCAGGTAGGCCTGCTCGAAGGCTTCGCCGAACAGGTCGGTGAACTCCGGCACGACGCGCGGATCGAACAGCGACCATTCCTGGTCGGCTTCGACGCGCTTCATGAACAGGTCCGGCACCCAGTTGGCCAGGTTCAGGTTGTGCGCACGACGGGCTTCGTCACCGGTGTTGTCGCGCAGCTCGAGGAAGTCCTCGATGTCGGCGTGCCAGGTTTCCAGGTACACGCAGGCCGCGCCCTTGCGCTTGCCGCCCTGGTTCACTGCGGCCACCGACGAATCCATGGTCTTCAGCCACGGCACGATGCCGTTGGAATGGCCGTTGGTCGACTTGATCAGCGAACCACGCGAACGCACGCGGGTGTAGCTGACGCCGATGCCGCCGGAGAACTTCGACAGCTGGGCGATGTCGCCGTACTTGGAATAGATCGATTCCAGCGAGTCCTGCGGCGAGTCCAGCAGGAAGCACGAGGACAGCTGCTCGTGGGTGGTGCCGGAATTGAACAGGGTCGGGCTGGACGGCAGGTAGTCCAGGTTGCCCATGCGCTTGTACAGCGCCAGGGTCTCGGACACGTCCTCGCTCAGCGCGCTGGCGATGCGCAGGAAGAACTGCTGCGGGGTCTCGATCACCTTGCGGGTGTGCGGGTGGCGCAGCAGGTAACGGTCGTACAGGGTACGCAGGCCGAAGTAATCGAAGTTCAGGTCCAGCGAGATGTCGATGGCATCGTTGAGCTTGCGTGCGTTGGTCTGCACGAAGTTCAGCAGGCGGTCGTTGATCAGGCCGACTTCATGGCCACGGCTGACCGACTGCGAGAAGGCGTAGATTTCCTGGCCCGAGACTTCCTTGGCGATGTAGTTGGCCAGCAGGCGCGCGGCGAGACGGCCGTACTCGGGCTCTTCACCGATCAGCAGGGCGGCGGTGCGGATGGACAGTTCGTCCAGCTCGCGGGTGGTGGCACCGTTGTACAGGCCGGAAATGGTGCGGGTGGCCACGCGCATCGGGTCGACGGCGTGCAGGCCTTCGGAGGAACGCTGCACCGCACGCACGATCTTGTTCAGGTCCACCAGTTCGGTGGTCCCATTGCGCTTGGTCACACTCATCGCGTTGGCCGTCGGCGGCGACGTCAACAGGAATTCGCTTTCCTTCTCGATGGTGGCGCTGGATTCGGTGCTCACGGCGTGTGTCCTCTTGGCGTGATTTGGGGGTGCTCGATGCATCGGGTGACGCGGCCCGGGACATGACAGCCCAGGATGGCAGGACGGCGTCGCAGGGGATGAGACCCTGCGCCTGCCACTGCCGTTGACGATCGCGGATGGGTACCCCGGGGCAACCCCTGGAATGGGGGTTGCTGCGACCGACGGCCACAAGATAGTGGGGGTAATGGGGTCCGTCAACGCCAAATGTAGTGAAATTCGGCAATCCCTTGCGCCGCAAGGATCGTGCCATCGGCGCCCTGATCAGACGCTTCAGACCTGCCGGAACGGGCTGCGCAGTCAAGTCCGAAAGGCGTCATTGCGGTGGCACAACGCACCGCGAAAACGGAACAATGACAGCTTCACATGACAGTGATGAAACTGGCTAGGGACAACCCTGTGGATAGGTGGTGGGCAGCCGGTGGGAAAGCCGGTATGGCCGGACGAATCGCCATCGCGCAGTGACTTTCGGCGGGTGACGGCGCCTGCCGAACGCGGGATGCTGGGGTCCTGCAATGACCGGAAAGGATTCCACCATGCGCCTGTCAGCACCCGCCTTGGCCCTGTTGGCTGCTGTGGTCACCGTACCTGCAATTGCCGCTGACACCCCGAAGCTGCGCGCGGACCAGTGCGGTATCCACACCGACTATGACGTGCTGGTGGACAGCGGTGGCATCTGGCTGCGGCATGGCCCGCAGGCACCGCATGAGGTGGTGTTCCACGATGGCGTGCTGAGCCTGGACGACACGGTCGTGCTGGTCAGCGAGGCCGACGCGGCCCGCCTTCGGCAGATGGAGGCCGGGGCACGGCAGCTGATGCCGGCCGCCACGGCGCTGGCCCATGAAGTGAGCGAACTGAGCTTCGACGTGCTCGACGGGGTCTATGAAGGCCTCACCGGTACCGCCAACAGCCGCAAGGTCCGGCGCCTGCGCCGGCAGGCCGATGACTGGATCGGCGGCACGCTGGGCAAGGGCTACTGGGAACAGGCTGTGTTCGGGCCAGGCTTCGAGGCCAAGGTGCAGGACATGGCCGAGTCGCTGTCCGCCTCCATCGCCCGCAGCATGCTGTGGCAGATCTTCACCGGACGCAGCGATGCGATGGAGGCACGCGCCGACCGTCTGGACGCGCAGATGGAACAGCAGCTGGAAGGCCGCGCCGAACGCATCGAGGCCCAAGCACAGTCGCTGTGCCCGCTGGTGCAGTCGCTGGCCGACACCCATGACGCGCTGGAAGTGCGCTACCAAGGCCAACCGCTGCGGCTGCTGGAGCGCAGCGAGAGCGTTCGGGTGGAGCACGGCGATGGCTCGGGCCTGCAGGTGTCGGCCGGGCCGGATGAGCGGCCGCGTGGGAATGCGGTGGCGCCTTCCCGATAGCTGCGCGGCGCTGCTGTAGAGCCGAGCCCATGCTCGGCTCCCTTTCGGCACATCATCCAGAAGCAGCCGAGCGTGGGCTCGGCTCTACAGTAAACCGCCCTCACGCCCGGTGCGGGGTACCCAGGTATTCGGCGCTCTGCATCTCGATCAGGCGCGAGGCGGTGCGCTCGAACGCGCCCTGCAGGCGCTGGCCGGTGTACAGCTCGATCGGCGAGGTGCTGGCGGTGCAGACCAGGTTGACGTGGCGGTCGTACAGCTCATCGATCAGGTTGACGAAGCGGCGCGCGGCATCTTCGTTCAGGCGATCGAACGCCGGAATGCCGCCCAGCAGCACCGTGTTGAACTCGTGCGCGATCTCGATGTAATCCGACGGGCCGCGCGGGCCCTCGCACAACGCGGCGAAGTCAAACCAGGCAATGCTCTTGCCGCGGCCACGCACCGGGATCTTGCGGCCCTCGATCTCGATGTTGCCGGGCTTGGCCGGCTGGCCGCCGCTCAGCTCGTTCCAGCGCGTGGCCAGCCAGTCGTCGCTGTCGGCCGCCAGCGGTGCGCGGTATACCGGCGAGCGGGTCAGCGCGCGCATCCGGTAATCCTCGGTACCTTCGGCGTACAGCTCCACGCAGAAGCGCTGCAGCAGGCCGATGGCCGGCAGGAAGCTCTCGCGCTGCAGGCCGTTGAGGTACAGGTTCTCCACTGCGGTGTTGGAGGTGGTGACCAGGGTCACGCCCTCGGCGAACAGGCGCTCGAGCAGCCGCGCCAGCAGCATCGCATCGCCGATGTCGGTGACGAAGAACTCATCCAGCACCAGCACGCGCAGGTTGCTGCGCCATTCCTGGGCGATCTTCGCCAGCGGGTCGCTCTGGCCCTGGTGCTCGCGCAGGCGCTCATGGACGCTGCGCATGAAGCGGTGGAAATGGGTGCGGTACTTCTGCTTGATCGGCAGCCCGTCGTAGAACAGGTCGACCAGGAAGGTCTTGCCACGGCCGACGCCGCCCCAGAAGTACAGGCCCTTGATCGGCTCGGGCTTCTTCCAGAACGAAGACAGGCGGTCCAGCCAGCCATCCTCGGCACTGTCCAGCAGGCCCAGGTGGATGCGGTCCAGCTCGGCCAGCGCCGCATGCTGGGCCGGATCGTTCTGCCAGTCGCCACGGGCAACCCCTTCCGCATACCGCTGCGACGGGGTCAGCTCGGGTGCACTCATGCCGCCGCGCCCAGCCAGTGCTTGACGCCGTGGGTCAGCGCGCCGCGCAGGTCGATCAGCTTGCGGTGGAAGAAGTGGCTGGTCTCGGGCATGCGTACCAGCTCATGCGGGGCGTCCAGCGTGTCCAGCCACTGGTAGACGGCCTGCGGGTCGACGATCTCGTCCTGCTCGCCCTGGATCACCAGCCAGCGCGCCGGCGGCGCGATGCCGTCGAAATCCCAGCGACCGGCCGGCGGCGCGATCGAGATCAGCGCTTCCGGCTGCAGCGTGGCGGCGGCCTTCAGCGACACGAACGCACCGAAGCTGAAACCGGCCAGCCACAGGCGGTCATCCGGGCGCTGGCTGCGCACCCAGGCCGCGACGGCCTTCAGGTCATCCTGCTCGCCCACGCCGCCATCGAAGGTGCCAGCCGAACCACCCACGCTGCGGAAGTTGAAGCGCACCGTGGCGATGCCCAGCTCGCGCAGGGTGGAGGCGGTCATGGTGACCACCTTGTTGTGCAGGGTGCCACCTTCGGTGGACAGCGGATGGCAGACGATGGCCACGATCGGCTGCACCGGCACATCGGCCTTGGGCAGGTCGACGACCACTTCCAGCGGGCCGGCCGGGCCGTCCAGTTCGAGGCAGGCGGTTTCGCCGGGGGCGACGGGGAACAAGGGCTTGTGCATGGCACCATGATACCGTCCCCCGCCCCTGCCCTGTGCCCGCCCCATGCTCTATCTGTCACTGGCCGTGATCTGCAGTGTGCTGGTTTCGGTGTTGTTGAAGGTGGCCGCACGCCGCCAGCTGGATGTTGCGCAGATGGTCACCTGGAACTATCTGGTGGCGGCAACGCTCACCGCCGTGGTGCTGCAGCCACCGCTGGATGCACTGCGCGCGCCGCATGCGCCGTGGCTGTCACTGCTGGCGCTGGCGGTGGTGCTGCCCTCGATCTTCCTGGTACTGGGCCGCGCGGTGGCGGTGGCCGGCATCGTCCGCAGCGACGTGGCGCAGCGGCTGTCGTTGCTGCTTTCCCTGGCCGCCGCCTTCCTGTGCTTCGGCCAGACCGCAACGCCCTGGAAACTGGCCGGCCTGGGCCTGGGCCTGCTGGCGATGGTGGCCATCAGCCTGCGCCCGCGCGGCCCGGCGGTGGCGTCCTCACCCGGCGGCTGGGGCTGGCTGCTGGGCGTATGGGCCGGATTCGCAGTGGTGGACGTGCTGCTCAAGCAGGTGGCGCTGTCCGGCACGCCGTCGATGGCGGCGGTGCTGGCCAGTTTCAGCGTCGCCTTCGTGCTGATGCTGGCAATGCAGCTGTGGCGGCATGTCAGTGGCCGCAGCCGACTGGCCTGGCGCAACCTCGGCGCGGGTGCACTGCTGGGCCTGCTCAATGGCGGCAACATCCTGTTCTATGTGCATGCGCACCAGGCGATGCCAGAGAGCCCGGCCACCGTGTTCGCCGGCATGAACATCGGGGTGGTGGTCTTGGGCGCGCTGGTGGGTGTGCTCGCCTTCGGCGAGGCCACCACGAAGTGGAACCGCGCCGGCCTGGCACTGGCGGTGCTGGCGATCGGGATGATCGCCTGGGGGTGAGCGATACCCCGGGGTCGGATCCCATTCCCACGGAATGGGCTCTGACCCCTACGCCTCAGACCCCGCGATGCCTTGGGTCAGAGCCCATTCCGTGGGAATGGGATCCGACCCCGGCCTGGCGCGTTACTTGTCGAAGCCCAGCAGCAGCGGGTCGTGGTCGGAGCTGCGCCACGGGCCCTGCACGTTGCGGCCCTGGTAACCGCTGGCGTCCTGCTCGTCGGCGTTGCTGTGCCATTCGGCGGCACCGCGCAGGCGCCTGGCCATGCCCGGGTTCAGCAGCGCGTGGTCGAGGCGGCCGGTGTAGCCGTTGTAGACGTAGCTGTAGGGATGCTCGACCTTGGCCACCTTGAACGCGTCCTGCCAGCCCAGATCATGCAGGGCGCGGATCGGGTCTTCCATCGCGTAGGCATTGAAGTCACCCAGCAGCACCGCGTCCCTGGCGCCGGTACCGGTCGGATCGGTCTGCAGCCAGGCGTGCAGCTGCTGCGCCGACGTCACACGGGTGGCGTTCCAGCAGCCCTGATTGTCGTTGCGATCGGCGTCGGCACCGGCCGCGTCACGGCAACCCTTCGATTTGAAATGGTTGGCAACCACCACGAACGGCGCGCCCTGCTTGCCCTGGAAGGCCTGCGCCAACGGTACGCGGCTGTGCTCGACGAACGGGCCGCCGGTCAGCGTGGCCGGCTTGCCGACCGGCTGCAGGCGCGTGCTTCGGTAGATGATCCCGACCCGGATCGGGTTGTCGCCGGGGCCGTTGCCGGCGTCGACGAAGCGCCAGTCGCCCTGCGCGCCGCGGTCGCGGTTGAGCGCATCGACCAGTTCGGCGATGGCCGACTGCGGGCCGTAGCCGTCGTTCTCCAGTTCCATCAGCGCAGCGACATCGGCGCCCAACGCATTGACCGTGGTGACCAGCTTGGCGAGCTGCGCCTTGTGCTCGTCCAGCGTGCGCGCGCCGCGCAGCGTCGGGAAGCCACCGCCCTGGCCGTCACCATTGAAGAAATTCTCCAGGTTGAAGGCGGCCACGTGCAGGCTTCCCGGCACCGTGGGTACTGCCGGGCGCTTCAGTTCCGGCAGCTTCAGCGCGCCTTCGACCTGCAGGCGCGGATGGCCCTGCGCGTCCACGCGCACGATGCCCTCCACATTGCGCAGTTGCATGCCGGTGCGCAGCACCGGGTTGCCCGGCAGGTAGGGCACGCTGGCGGGGTCGCGGGCATCGCTGCCATCCTCCAGCACCAGGCGGCGGCGCTGGTTGTCGGCCATCACCTGCTCATAGCCGGCAGTGCCCGGCGCGGCCACTTCGGTCGGCTGCCAGAGGCGGCCATCGAACGCCACCGTGAGCTGGCCGAAGTGCTGCAGGCCATCGGTACCGGCCAGGGTAAGCGGCGCGGCGATGCGCACGCGCTGCCCATCCAGCGCGCGCCAGTCGGCCGGCGCAGCGGTCAGCACCACAGTGGCGCTGCCGCGCGCGACGGAGGGCGGCGCGACCGGCGTGGCCTGCGGCTGGGCCTGGGCAAAGGCGCCGGCCGGCAGCAGCAGGGACAGGGCAAGGGCGAGGGAACGGCGGCGCATCAACGGGCGACTCCATGGAAGAGGCGCACAGACTAACCCTGAAATGCGAAACCCCGCCTGCGCAGCGGGGGCATATGAGCGATCAGGCCTCGGTGGGCAAAGCCGGGGGATCGTAGAGCCGAGCCCATGCTCGGCTGCACCTGGCCACACCGCGCGGAGAGCAGCCGAGCGCGGGCTCGGCTCTACAGGAAGCGGCGCGTTGCGGCGGTTACTTCAGGTTGCCCAGCATCCAGTCCACGGTGGCGTGGATCTGTTCTTCGGTCAGCGCCGGGTTGCCGCCCTTGGGCGGCATGATCCCGCCGTCGGGGCCGGTATAGCCCTCGATGGCGTGCTTGTAGAGGGTGTCCTTGCCCTGCGCGATGCGCTTGTCCCAATGCGAATGGTCCAGCGTCGGTGCCATGCCCACACCGTTGGTGTGGCAGGCGGTGCACAGGTTGTCGAAGATCACCTTGCCATCCTTGGTGCCGCCGTAGGCCACCTGCGACGCCGCCTTGGCCAGCGCGGCGGCCTTGGCCGCGGCCTGCGCGGCGGCGCCGGTGCTGCCGGCATAGACCGCGCCGGTGGGCGAAATGCGCTGTTCGGTGCGCTTGGCCGCAGTGGGCGACACCTCGGGCGGAATCCGGGTGTGGATGTAGGCGGCAAGGAGGATGAGGCCGAGGGTGATGGTCGCCAGCAGCGCGATCACCATGGAGAAGCGTTTCAGGAACTCCAGATCGTAATTCCGCACTCTTCGTTACCCCTGGCTGATAGTCGTTGGACCACGGCTGAGCGACTGCGTGATGGACCGAGTATAGAACGCGCCTTGCGTGCGACAACAGGCGTCACTGCTGGTGCGGCGCAACATGCCGGGGGCTGGGGTCGGGGATGGGGTCAGATCCCTTTTGCGCCGCAAAAGGGATCTGACCCCAGCAACAGAAGCCGGCCAGCGGCCGGCGCTACCGGATTACCGGGGCACCGATCGCGCGCAGGCAGAAGCTGCAGATCGCATCCACCAGCGCGTCTTCGTCGCGGTGCGCTTCGCGGCTGGGCGCGGTCGGGCCGACCATCGCTTCGGTGAAGGCGCCGACCAGGCACGCGGCGGCCACATGCGCGTCCTGTGCCGGCAGCTCACCGGCGGCCACGCCTTCCTCCACCAGCCGCAGGAACACGTCGCCGAACGCGCGACGTCCGCGCATGCGCTCGGCCTCCACGTCCGGATCGACCGGTTCGACGATGAAGGCGTGCGCCAGCCCCGGCCCGGCCAGGGCGCGGCGGACGAAGGCGGTGATTGCCAGCCGCAGGCGCTCGCTGGCCACCTCCGGACCGCTGGCGATGCGCTCCATGATCGCGACCTCGTGGGCCACCGCGGCGTTGAGCACCTCCACGAACAGCTCGGCCTTGGACGGGAAGTGGCGATAGATCAGGCCGGTGGACACCCCCGCCTGGGTCGCCACGGCGGTCACCGGGGCGTTGCGCCAGCCGCCGGTGGCGACCAGCTCGCGGGTGGCCAGCAGGATCCGTTCACGGGCGCCCGCCAGGCGTTCTTCCATCAATGCAGAGCGTTTATAGGCCATGTTCTGATTCTAGTTTCAATTTTTGAATTCGTATTCACTTCTTATCCGAACCCCGCTACGCTGGGGCCATCGCCCGTGCGGGTGGCGGTCCTGCCGACCGCCGCCCGCTCCCCCGCCGGGTGCGTCCATTCCCTGCCATCCCGCCGTGGAGCCACCACAATGCACGTGCCATCCCTGAACTTCGATCTTGGCGAAGACATCGACCTGCTGCGCCAGAGCGTGGCCCATTTTGCCGCCGCCGAGGTCGCACCGCTGGCCGCCGAGGCTGATGCCAGCAACCAGTTCCCGCTGGCCCTGTGGCCGAAGCTGGGCGAACAGGGCCTGCTCGGCCTCACCGTGGAAGAAGAATACGGTGGTACCGGCATGGGCTACCTGGCCCACGTGGTGGCGATGGAAGAAATCTCGCGCGCCTCCGGCGGCATCGGCCTGTCCTATGGCGCGCACTCCAACCTGTGCGTGAACCAGCTGCGCAAGAACGGCAACGAAGAACAGAAGCAGCGCTTCCTGCCCGGCCTGTGCAACGGCAGCCTGGTCGGCGCGCTGGCGATGAGCGAACCGGGTGCCGGTTCGGATGTGGTGTCGATGAAGCTGCGCGCCGACAAGCGCGGCGACCGCTACGTGCTCAACGGCAACAAGATGTGGATCACCAACGGCCCGGATGCCGACGTGCTGGTGGTCTACGCCAAGACCGACATGGAGGCCGGTGCCAAGGGCATCACCGCGTTCCTGGTCGAGAAGGGCATGAAGGGCTTCTCCACCGCGCAGAAGCTGGACAAGCTCGGCATGCGCTCCTCGCCCACCTGCGAGCTGGTGTTCCAGGACTGCGAGATTCCCGAAGAGAACGTGCTGGGCCAGGTCGGCGGTGGCGTGCGCGTACTGATGTCCGGCCTGGACTACGAGCGCGTGGTGCTGTCCGGTGGCCCGCTGGGCCTGATGGCCGCGGCCATGGACGTGGTCATGCCCTATGTGCACGAGCGCCACCAGTTCGGCGAACCGATCGGCAGCTTCCAGCTGATCCAGGCCAAGATCGCCGACATGTACGTGGGCCTGGGTGCCTGCCGCGCGTATGTCTATGCCGTGGCGCGCGCCTGCGACCAGGGCCGCACCACCCGCCAGGACGCCGCCGGTGCGATCCTGTACGCCGCCGAGAAGGCCACCTGGCTGACCGGCCAGGCGATCCAGATCCTCGGCGGCAACGGCTACATCAACGAATACCCGACCGGCCGCTTGTGGCGCGACGCCAAGCTGTATGAAATCGGCGCCGGCACCTCGGAGATCCGCCGCATGCTGATCGGCCGCGAACTGTTCCAGCGCACCCTGTAAGGCCACCGCGATGACCGTCCTGAACAGCCAGCTGCAACCGGGCAGCGAAACGTTTGAAAGCAACCGCGCGGCCATGCAGGCCGTGGTCGACGACCTGCATGCCACCCTCGCGCGCACCGCGCTGGGTGGCAGTGAGGCGGCACGCGCCAAGCACACCGCGCGCGGCAAGCTGCTGGTGCGCGACCGCATCGACGCCCTGCTCGACCCCGGCAGCGCCTTCCTGGAAATCGCGCCGTTGGCCGCGCACGGCATGTATGAAGACGCCGTGCCCGCCGCGGGCGTGGTGGCCGGCATCGGCCGGGTGAGCGGCGTGGAATGCGTGATCGTGGCCAACGACGCCACGGTCAAGGGCGGCACCTACTACCCGATGACGGTGAAGAAGCACCTGCGCGCGCAGGAGATCGCCGAGCAGAACCACCTGCCGTGCATCTACCTGGTCGATTCCGGTGGCGCGTTCCTGCCACTGCAGGACGAAGTCTTCCCCGACCGCGACCATTTCGGCCGCATCTTCTACAACCAGGCCAACCTGTCGGCGCAGGGCATTCCGCAGATCGCCTGCGTGATGGGCAGCTGCACTGCCGGTGGCGCCTATGTGCCGGCGATGAGCGACGAGACCGTGATCGTGCGCGAGCAGGGCACGATCTTCCTCGGCGGCCCGCCGCTGGTGAAGGCGGCCACCGGTGAAGTGGTCACGGCCGAGGAACTGGGTGGCGCCGACGTGCACACCCGCATCTCCGGCGTGGCCGACCACATGGCCGACAACGATCTGCAGGCACTGGCACGGGTGCGCGCGATCATCGCCCAGCTCAACTGGCGCAAGCCGGAACCGGCGATGGCGGTGCGGCCCCCTGAAGCGCCATTGCTGCCGGCCCATGAGCTGTATGGCGTGATCCCGGCCGATACGCGCAAGCCCTACGACGTTCGCGAAGTGATCGCGCGGCTGGTGGATGGCTCGCGCTTCGACGAGTTCAAGCCGCGCTACGGCGCAACGCTGGTGACCGGTTTCGCCCATCTGAACGGCTACCCGATCGGCATCATCGCCAACAACGGGATCCTGTTCTCCGAGTCGGCCCTGAAGGGCGCGCACTTCATCGAGCTGTGCACCCAGCGCAACATCCCGCTGGTGTTCCTGCAGAACATCACCGGCTTCATGGTCGGCCGCAAGTACGAACAGGGCGGCATCGCCAAGGACGGCGCCAAGCTGGTGATGGCGGTGGCCTGTGCCAGGGTGCCCAAGTTCACCGTGGTGATCGGCGGCTCGTTCGGTGCCGGCAACTACGGCATGTGTGGCCGTGCGTACTCGCCGAACTTCCTGTGGATGTGGCCGAACGCGCGCATCGGCGTGATGGGCGGCGAGCAGGCCGCCAGTGTGCTGGCCACGGTCAAGCGCGATGGCATTGAAGCCAAGGGCGGCCAGTGGCCGGCGGCGGAAGAGGATGCCTTCAAGGCACCGATCCGCGACCAGTTCGAACAGCAGGGCCACCCGTACTACGCCAGCGCGCGCCTGTGGGACGACGGCGTGATCGATCCGGCCGACACCCGCCAGGTGCTGGCGCTGGCGCTGTCGGCCAGCCTCAACGCCGCCCCGCAGCAGACGCGCTTCGGCGTGTTCCGCATGTGACCCGTGCCATGACCGAGCACGCTCCTATGAAGCACGTTGCCATGTTCAGCAAAGTCCTGATCGCCAACCGCGGCGAAATCGCCTGCCGCGTCATCGCCACCTGCCGCCGCCTCGGCATCGCCACCGTGGCGGTGTATTCCGATGCCGACCGCAACGCACGCCACGTGCGCCTGGCCGACGAAGCCGTCCACATCGGCCCGGCCGCCGCACGCGAGAGCTACCTGCGTGGCGATGCCCTGCTTGACGCCGCGCGCGCTACCGGCGCACAGGCCATCCACCCCGGTTACGGCTTCCTGTCCGAGAATGCCGACTTCGCCGATGCCTGTGCCGCCGCCGGCATCACCTTCATCGGGCCACCGCCCAGCGCGATCCGCGCGATGGGTGACAAGAGCGCGGCCAAGGCGCTGATGGCCAAGGCCGGTGTGCCGCTGACGCCGGGTTACCACGGTGACCAGCAGGCGCCGGACTTCCTGCGCGCGCAGGCCGATGGCATCGGCTACCCGGTGCTGATCAAGGCCAGCGCCGGTGGCGGTGGCAAGGGCATGCGCAAGGTCGAACGCAGCGAGGACTTCGTCGATGCGCTGGCCAGCTGCCAGCGCGAGGCGGCCTCGGCGTTCGGCAACGACCACGTGCTGGTCGAGAAGTACGTCGAGCGCCCGCGCCATATCGAGATCCAGGTGTTCGGCGACAGCCACGGTGAGGCGGTCTACCTGTTCGAGCGCGACTGCTCGGTGCAGCGCCGCCACCAGAAGGTGCTGGAAGAAGCACCCGCGCCGGGCATGAGCCCCGAACGTCGTGCTGCAATGGGCAAGGCCGCGGTCGATGCCGCACGCGCAGTGGGCTATGAGGGGGCGGGCACGGTGGAATTCATCGCCGGCCCGGACGGCGATTTCTACTTCATGGAAATGAACACCCGCCTGCAGGTCGAGCACCCGGTCACCGAATACATCACCGGCACCGACCTGGTGGAGTGGCAGCTGCGCGTGGCTTCGGGCCAACCGCTGCCGCTGCGCCAGGACCAGCTGGCCATCCATGGCCACGCGATCGAAGCGCGGCTGTACGCCGAGGATGCCGACCGTGGCTTCCTGCCCTCCACCGGCACCCTGCGCCGCCTGCGCCTGCCGGCAGCGTCGGCCAACGTGCGCGTCGATACCGGCGTGGAGGAAGGTGACAGCATCACCCCGTACTACGATCCGATGATCGCCAAGCTGATCGTCTGGGACGTGGACCGCGACGCCGCGCTGCGCCGCATGAGCCAGGCCCTGGCCGACTGCCAGGTGGTGGGCGTGACCACCAACGCCGGCTTCCTGCGCCGCCTGGTGAATACCGATTCGTTCGCGCACGCCAGGCTGGATACGGCGCTGATCGAACGCGAACAGGCGGCATTGAGTGCCGTGGGCGACGCGGGTGCGGACCTGTGGCTGCTGGCCGCCGTGGCTGCGGTGGCAAGCACGGCGCCCGCCAGCACCGACGTGCGCGATCCGCATTCGCCGTGGCGGTCACAGGATGGCTGGCGCCTCGGTGCGTCCGCGCCGCGCGTAGTGCCGCTGCAGCAGGGCGAACGCAAGCACACGCTGAAGGTGTGGGCGCAGGCCGATGGCTGGCGCGTGCAGTGCGATGACGCTGCACCGGTGCGGGTGATCGGCAGGGCCGATGTGCACGGACTGACGGTGCAGCTGGGCGAGCGCCGCGGGTCGCTGCAGCTGCTGCGCGACGGTAACCAGCTGTACCTGTTCGGCGCCGACGGCCAGCACCGCTTCACCCTGCATGATCCAGTGGGTGAATCGGACCACGCCGTGGCCGACGCCGGCAGCCTGCTGGCACCCATGCCGGGCAGGATCGTGGCCACGCTGGTCGCGGCCGGTACCGAGGTCAAGCGCGGCACGCCGCTGGTGGTGCTGGAAGCGATGAAGATGGAGCACACCCTGCAGGCACCGGCCGATGGCACGGTGAAGGGTTACCGTGCCAAGGCCGGCGACCAGGTCGGCGACGGCGCGGTGCTGGTGGACTTCGAGGCGACCTGATCGCCGGGGCGGCGGCCGCTCAGCGGTCGTCGCCCGTCGCCACCCGCCCGGCCGGATCGAATTCGGCCGTGTCCAGCGTGGCACTGCGCCAGCCCAGGCCACAGATGGCCATCGCGCTCTGGCCGATGCCATCGAACCCAAAAGCACGATCGACATCGGCATCGTTGATCGCCGCTGTCACGAATGCTGCCAGCCCGCGCTCGGTGGCGCACAGGTACAGCAACTGCGAAATGTGGCCCACGTCCAGCGTCACCGCACGGTGCGCCTTGGCATGGTTGCGATACTTCCAGAAGCAGCGGTCATAACGCGGTGCCAGTACCAGCAGCGCTGGCGCATCGGCGAACCACGCCTGCCCGGACAGCATCCGCCGCGCCATCGCAGGCAACGCCTGCGGCGGTGGCGAGGGCAGCGGCAGCACGGCGTGCTGCACCGGATGATAGTGGTACAAGCCCGGTGCCAATCCTTCCACGTTCTGCACCAGCAGGAAGCCCTCGGTGGGATGCAGGCCGCCACCGGAAGGCACGTTCTTCTTCAGGAACTCGGTATCGCGCTCGACCTTCTGCACCGCGTGCGCCATCAACGTCCGCTGCAGCACCTGGGCCAGCAGTGGCAGCGGCAACGCGCGCTGCGGGTCGAAATTGCGGCAGGTGGTGCGACGCGCCAGCAGTGCATCGAACGCGGCCTCTTCGCTGCGCGGCAGCGGCTGGTAGTCGCCCTGCATCGGCTGCACCACCGGCGGTGGCGGCCCCAGGCGCTGGCGCAGGCCGGCCGCGGTGTCCAACCCCTGCCGGCGCATGTCCTCCACGCTGTCCACGGCCTGCCAGCGCGCATGGCGATGGGCCAGCGCAGCCAATGGCCACCACTGGCTGCGCCGCAGCGCCTCGTCGCGCATCTGGTGCCCCACCTCGCTCGGTGGGTCGGTCAACAGCAGGCCCTGTTCGACCAGGCGGGCCAGCATGGCCGGGCAGGCATCGGCGGGCGGTTCGCTCCAGCGGTGCGCGCTGAGCCCGCCCAGCAGCTGGCGCTCCTCGGCGTCCACCGGCAGTGGCTGGTCCAGGTGGGCGGCCAGCGCCACCCAGCTGATCTGGCTGTCCATCTCGGCGTGGCCGGCCAGCATCGCGCGCAGGTCCAGGGTGACCGCCTCGCGAGGCTCGAACATCAGGCTGGCGCAGCGGCGCAGGCGCATCGGTTTCCTTCCTTGTGCCGCACAGCCGGCATAGCAGCAACGACCGCAGCGCGGCCAACTTTAGCGACGTGCACAGCGCGGCCCTCAATGGCGGGCTGTCGCGGCCGATACGAGTAGCTCCACCTACGGACAATCCCCATGAGCCATCCCCGTCTTTCCGCCGCCGACGCCAGCACCCTGCTGGAGCACCTGATCGGCAGCGAAGCGTTCCGCAGCCACTTCACCGCTTCGCCGGCCAAGGCCCTGGCCTCGATCGGGCTGGACGGTGCCGTTGGCGAAAACGACTGCATGAAGATCGGCACCCTGGCCTCGGTCGAGGAGCTGAGCCGCACCCGTGATTCGCTGCATGCGTACCTGAGTACCTCGACCGCCTCGATGACCGTGGTGTTCTGCTTCGAAGCCGACCGCATCGACGAGCGCGTCAACGCCTGAGTCCGCATCAGCGCGACACTCGCACCGACGTCGCCTCGGTGGCGATGTCGTGCACATTCAGGGGTTGCCAGACCTGCATGGACGCCACCTCGGCAATGGCCTGGCCGTGGTGCCGGGCCAGCCAGGCCTGCTCGCGACGCACGCCGGCAGTGTCCTGCTCGGCACGCAGTGCCTGCAGCAGCACAACGTGGGCCTGCACAGGTTCGCTGCCATCAAAGGTGGGCTCGAGCAGATGGCGTGCCGCCCGCGGACGCTGTTGCGCCAGTTCGGCCATCGCCAACACAACCCGACGCCACTTGCCCACCACAGGGCTGCGCTGCCGCTCCAGCAGTTCGCCATGGTCGCGCAGCCACTCTGCGGCCAGCGCATGCTGGCCCTGGCGCTGGGCCAGATAAGTCAGGGCCAGCAGCTGCAGGCTGCGGCTGCCCACGGCGGAGTCGTCGTTGTTCCGCAGCAGCGGCCGCAGCACGGCGGCAATGGATTCAAGCTCCTTCGCATCGCCGGCCGTGCACAGCGTGGTCACGGTGGCGTGCTGCAGGCGTTGATGGATCTGGTAGTCGATCAGATCCGGTGCTGGACCGTCCGCAGCAATCGCGGCATGCAAACTGCTGCAATCACGCTGCTCCGCAGCCACCAGCAGGTGGGCCCGCAGGCGCATGCGCTGTTGCAGGTCGTCCCCCCGCGGCAACCGCATCAACAGCTGCTGCGCCTGTGCATCCAGGCCCTGCGCAACCAGCACGTCCACATCCAGGTCGTCGGCCTCGTCATTGCCGCGCAGCATCCGTGCCTGGCGCAAGGTGCGCATTGCCTGCTGCGGCTGGCCGAGGCCCAGCTGTGCCCGCGCCAGATGGATGGTCGGATACAGCCGCAACGGGTCCTGAGGCACCGTCGCGGCGCGCGCATAGGGCTCGGCCTCGGTGAAGCGATTGTCCTGCAGCAACCCCCAGGAGGTATTGGACAGCCCAGCAAACGAATCCGGATAGATCTTGGCCAGTGCACGCCACTGTTCCAGCGGCCAGCCACCGGGTTCCAGTTCGGCCTGCCAGCCCTTCAGGTACAGGCGCTCACGCGCGGGCAGGCGCTGCTGCTGGGCCAGCGCGTGCTCCAGCGCGTCACGCGCGTCCGCGACCTGCGCGGTGCGCGCATGCAGCTTGGCCACGCCCATGTAGGCCAGGGCAAAACCGGGATCGATGTCGATCGCGGCCTGGTAGAGGTTGCGTGCTTCTTCGAAGCGACGCTGACCCAGTGCGCTCTCGGCCAGCGCGAACGCACGCAGTGCGCGCAGGTCCTGGGTCGAGGCGCGCGGCAGCGGCAGGGATTGCTCCAGGCTGGCCACCGACTCGCCCAGTCCGCGACGCAGGCGACCGACCACGTCGTCCACGGCGAACACCATCTGGTCGGATCGATCGGCGGTGGCGGTGAAGGTCTGGATCACCTGGCCACTGCCCGGTGCGGCAACATCGATGGCCAGCTCGTAGCCACCGATCTTCTGCCGCACGGTCGGCAGCAGCACCGCGCGCGCGCCCTCCCGCACCGCCACATCGACCGCGGTATCGCGGTTGAGCCGGGTATCGCCCGAGAGCCGCGCCATTTCCAGGCTTTCCCGGATCTTGCCTTCCGACAGCACGTTCACGTAGCGCGACTGTTCCAGCGCGATCCGGATCGCGTGCCGCATCGAGTCATCGAAGATCGGATCGCCGGTGAGGTTGTCGACATCGCCAAGCACCACCCAGTCACGTTCGGCGAAGGCAATGGCCGGCTCCGACCGCAGCAGCAGCCAGCCGCCCAGCACGGCCGCGGCAAGGATCAGGCCTTCGGCGGCCAGCACCAGCGGTTGCCGCCATAGCGGCAGGTCGCGGCGCGCCTTGGCGTTGGCGCGCGGCATGCGCAGCGGCGCCGAACCGATCTCGCCCACTTCGATCACTTCCTGCACCACCGGCACGCCCTTGAAGCGCCAGCGCCCGTGCGATTTCCACAGCAGGCGCGTGCCACGCTCGCCCAGTGCATCGGTGGCACGGCGGGTCAGCGATTCGGCCACCGCCGACAGCAGGATCTGGCCGGGGCGGGCCAGCATCATCAGGCGCGCCGCCATCGGCTTGGCCAGGCCTTCCACCTCCATCGACTTGGCACCGGCACGGACCGCCTCGGCACTGTTCTCCCAGGTCAGCACGTCGCCCACGTGCAGGCCGGCGCGCGCGCGCAGTTCAATCGCGCGCTGCTGGCCCAGCGCGTGCAGTTCGCGCTGGTAGTCCAGGGCGAAGCCCAGTGCGTCGACGACGCGCTCGAACAGCATGAACAAGCCATCGGAGCGATCGATCAGCTGGCCGTTCCAGCGCTGCTGCAGCACCAGTACCAGGCGATCGTGTTCCTGGAACAGGCTTGCCGCCGCCACATCGCCGATCCGCTCGACCAGCTGCAGCGAATCACACAGATCGGTGAACAGCAGGGCGCGCAGCTGTGGGCTATGCGGGGCTGACGTTCCGTTGTCGCCATTCATCGCCTGCCTCTCCCTATTGGCCGTCCGGATCATCCGCCCAGCGCAGGCAGTTGCCGCCATCGCGCTTGGCCTGGTACAGCGCACGATCCGCGCAGGCATACCACTCGCTCCAGCCTGCCTCCGGCGCCAGCAGGCAGGCGCCGATGCTGACCAGGCTCACATGCGGCGTGCCATGGCTGCGCTCGAGCAGGCCATGCACCGCACTGATGATGAACTCGGCCGCGTGCTGCACGATCTCGTGATTGCCGCGGCGCAGGATCAGGCAGAACTCATCGCCACCAAGCCGGCAGGCCAGGTCCTGCTCGCCGGCCATCGAGCGCAGGATGTTGCCCATGCTCTGCAGCACGCGGTCGCCGGCCTGGTGGCCGTGGCGGTCGTTGATCTGCTTGAAGCGGTCGCAATCGATCAGCAGCAGCGCCTGCGGCGGCCCCTCGGCCCGCTCGCGGCACTCCTGCAGGTACAGGGTGAGGCCTCGCCGGTTGTGCAGCCCGGTCAGTTCATCGGTACGCACCAGCTCACGGGTGTGGGTCAACTGATGGGTAGTGATGTACAGATTGTCCAGCGCGGTTTCCAGATCGTGGTTGCGCCGGCGCAGCTGTGCGATCAGTGCCTGTTCGTTGGCCAGCACGCGCATGATCGTGCGGCGCAGGAAATAGGCCACCAGGCCGGGATCGGATTCGACCAGCCGATGGAAATCGGCCGGGCCCAGCTCCAGCACATCGCAGTCGACCAGCGCGCGCGCACTGGCGCTGCGCAGGTGGTCGCCGACCAGCAGGCCCAGTTCTCCGAAGAACTCGTGCTGCCCGAGCGTCTTGATCACCAGGTCCTCGCCGAAGTCCAGTTCGATCTGGCCTTCGAGGATCACATACATGCGCTCGCCGCGGTGGCCACGCTGGAACAGCCACTGTCCGGCACGGAGCTTGCATGCGCGGGCGAATCTGGCGAACAATGCCACCTCGGCATCGGACAACAGAGCGTGCACGATCTCGGCCATCGCCACCCGGGCGATACCTGTCGTCACATCACTGTTCTCGGCCGCACCCCTGCCGGTCATTCCCTGCACCCGCCGCCAGCGTCCCCTGGTGAGCCGCGGAGCATAGCACCGCTTTAAAGTGTGCGCCCTATCTCATTTTGACCCTTCTGCCGATCTTGATTGATGTGAAGATCGGTGATGGCCCGTTCTGGTCACGGGTGTCCGGGCAAAACTCCTGCTGGATCAATCCGATGCCGGGTTTCACAGGGTTTCGGCCAAGTTGCTGGCACCGGGGTGCGCCTGATTGACGCTCCGCGCGTGCTGCGCCCTTGCATCGATACAACAACGCCGGCAGGTCCCCCGACCGGCCGGCGTTGTCTGGCCCTTCCCTGGCCACCCTGATCACCCGGAGCCCGTTAGTGCCGGCCGCTGGCCGGCAACTGCATGGGCTTCGGAAACATCGATGGGTTGCCGGCCAGCGGCCGGCACCACCGGATCACGCGGCGCGCCGCATCACGCCGCGCGTTCGCTGCGCCCGCCATGGAACTGTTCTTCCTCGGTCGAGCCGGTCAGCGCGGTGGTCGACGACTGGCCCTGCTGGATCGCCTGGGTCACCGCATCGAAGTAGCCGGTACCGACCTCGCGCTGGTGCTTGACCGCAGTGAAGCCGCGCTCGGCCGCTTCGAACTCGGCTTCCTGCAACTCGACGAACGCGCTCATCTGGCGGCGTGCGTAGCCGTGGGCCAGATTGAACATGCCGTAGTTCAACGCATGGAACCCGGCCAGGGTGATGAACTGGAACTTGTAGCCGTAGCTGCCCAGTTCGCGCTGGAACTTCGCAATGGTGGCGTCGTCCAGGTTCTTCTTCCAGTTGAAGCTGGGCGAGCAGTTGTAGGCCAGCAGCTTGCCCGGGAACTTCGCGTGGATCGCCTCGGCGAACCTGCGTGCGAACTCCAGGTCCGGCTTGCCGGTCTCGCACCACACCAGGTCGGCGTAGGGCGCATAGGCCAGGCCGCGGCTGATCGCCTGGTCCAGGCCGTTGCGGGTCTTGTAGAAGCCTTCGACGGTGCGCTCACCGGTGGTGAACGGCTTGTCGTTGCCGTCGATATCGCTGGTCAGCAGATCAGCCGCTTCGGCATCGGTGCGCGCCACCAGCAGGGTCGGCACGCCCAGCACATCGGCGGCCAGCCGCGCGGCGTTGAGCTTCTCGATCGCCTCGCGGGTCGGCACCAGCACCTTGCCGCCCATGTGGCCGCACTTCTTCACCGAGGCCAGCTGGTCCTCGAAATGCACGCCCGCAGCACCGGCCTCGATCATCGCCTTCATCAGTTCGAAGGCGTTGAGCACGCCGCCGAAGCCAGCCTCCGCATCGGCGACGATCGGCTGCAGGAAGTCGATGTCGTCCTTGCCTTCGGCGTGGTGCAGCTGGTCGGCGCGCAGCAGCGTGTTGTTGATGCGCTTGACCACTGCCGGCACCGAATCGGCCGGGTACAGCGACTGGTCCGGATACATCTGCCCGGCCAGGTTGGCGTCGGCCGCCACCTGCCAACCGGACAGGTAGATCGCCTTCAGGCCCGCCTTGACCTGCTGCATGGCCTGGTTGCCGGTCAATGCACCCAGCGCGTTGACGAACTCGCGCTCATGCAGCGATGCCCACAGCTTCTCCGCACCCAGGCGGGCCAGCGAATGCTCGATGTGGACGGTGCCGCGCAGGCGCACCACGTCGGCGGCACTGTAGTTGCGCTGGATGCCTTCCCAGCGCGGGTTGGTATCCCAGTCGTGCTGGATCTGTTCGGCAGTGGGCAGCTTGCTCATGTCTTTCTCCAGTTCGGTTCGTGCGTGCAGCGGGGAGGGAAACGCCGGGAATCGCGGGCGGCGATCAGTCGATGCGCGCGTAGGCCGGCAGGGTCAGGAAATCGGTCAGTTCGTCGCTGCGGCTCAGTTCGCCGAGCAGGGCGATGGCCTCGCCGATGCGTGCGCCACCGGGCAGCGTGGCGGTGTCACCCAGCCGTGCCGGCAGCTGTGCCAGCGTGGCATCCAGCAGCGCCAGGTCGATGGCGGTGCCATCGTCCAGCTGCTGGCCCGGCGTATGCAGCCACTGCCACAACTGGCTGCGGCTGATCTCGGCGGTGGCCGCGTCCTCCATCAGGTGGTGGATCGGCACGCAGCCGTTGCCATCCAGCCATGCCGCCAGGTAGCGCACGCAGACTTCCACGTTGCCTTCGAAGCCGGCGCGGGTGATGGTGCCGGGCGGCCGTGCGATCAGTTCGTCGCGGCCGACGCACACATCCTGGCGCAGCACGCTGTGCTGGTTCGCACCGGGCATGTGTTCGTCGAAGATCGCCATCGCCACCGGAATCAGCGCCGGATGCGCGACCCAGGTGCCGTCGTGGCCGGCGGTCACTTCGCGCAGCTTGTCAGCGCGCACGCGGGCCATCGCCTGTTCGTTGGCGGCGGCATCGTTGTTGATCGGAATCTGCGCGGCCATGCCACCCATCGCATGTGCACCACGGCGATGGCAGGTCTGGATCAGCAGTTCCGAATAGGCCTTCAGGAACGGCTGGGTCATGGTCACCTGGCCGCGCTCGGGCAGCACGCGGTCGGCGTGGCGCCGGAAGGTCTTCAGGTACGAGAAGATGTAGTCCCAGCGCCCACAGTTCAGGCCGACGATGCGGTCACGCAGCGCGTGCAGGATCTCATCCATCTCGAACACCGCCGGCAGCGTTTCGATCAGCACGGTTACCTTGATCTGGCCGTGCGGCAGGCCGAGCATGCCTTCGATGTGCGACAGCGCGGTTTCCCACAGCGCCGCCTCTTCCATGCTCTGCAGCTTGGGCAGGTAGAAGTACGGGCCGCGGTCCTCTGCCTGCAGGGTGCGGGCGTTGTGGAAGGCGAACACCGCCGCGTCGAACAGGCCGCCGGCGATGAACTGGCCATCGATGCGCACGTGCTTTTCGTCCAGGTGCCAGCCACGCGGGCGCACGATCAGCACCGCCTGCTCGTCATACGGGCGCAGCGTGTAGTGCTTGCCATTGGGGGCGGTGTAGTCGAGATCGCCACGCACCGCGGCGGCCAGCGACTGCTGCCCGGCCAGCAGGTTGCGCCAGGTCGGCGAGGTCGAATCCTCGAAGTCGGCCATGAACACCTTGGCGCCGGAGTTAAGCGCGTTGATGACCATCTTCGGATCGGTCGGGCCGGTGATCTCGACGCGGCGGTCCTGCAGCGCGGCCGGCAGCGGCGCAACGCGCCAGTCGCCGCTACGGATCGCAGCGGTGTCCTCGCGGAAGTCCGGCAGGCCGCCCTGGTCGAAGAACGCCTGGCGCTCGCGGCGCGCCTGCAGCCGTGCCTGCCGGCCCGGTTCCACCGCACGGTGCAGCGACACCAGCAGGGCCAGCAGCGGCGCCGGCAGCACGGTGTCCTGGCCGGCCACGCGGGTCGCCAGGGCGATGCCGGGGGTAGCCTTGCTGGCAGGGGTGGGAACAGCGGAAGCGACGGCGGACATGGGGCGACTCCAGCGGTGGGGGAACGTCTCCACGGTGCCGCTGGGCCGGAGTATTTGGCAAAACAGTTTTTGCAATGTTCTACATAAGTTGTGCTAATACTCGTGACACGATGAGCACACGCACCCCGCCAAGTCCGCGTTTTTCCTACAAATCCGACCGGTTGAAGCCATTGCGTGCGTTCTGCCAGACGGTGCGCCTGGGCTCGGTCTCACGGGCGGCTGAGGCACTTTTCGTCAGCCAGCCGGCCATCAGCCTGCAGTTGCAGGCGCTGGAACGGGAACTGGGGGTGCCGTTGTTCGAGCGCAGTGGGCGCCGCCTGGTACCCAGCCGCGAGGGCCAGCTGCTGTACGAGATGGCGCAGCCGCTGGTGGAGAACCTGGACGGGCTGGAGGCGCGCTTCCGCGACAAGGTGCGCGGCCTGGATGCGGGCGAGCTGAACATCGCCGCCAACAGCTCGACGATCCTGTACCTGCTGCCGAAGATCGTCGAGCGCTTCCGCCTGCACCACCCGGACGTGCGCCTGACCCTGCACAACGCGATCAGCGCCGATGGCACCGACCTGCTGCGCGAGGATGCCGCCGACCTGGCGATCGGTTCGATGACCGATGTACCGGCCGACCTGACCTACGCCCCGGCCTACCGCTTCGAGCAGGTACTGATCGCGCCGCACGACCATCCGCTGGCCAGTGGCGGCGAGCTGGAGCTGGCCGACATCGCGCGCTATCCGCTGGTGCTGCCGCCGAAGCGGCAGATCACCTACCGGCTGGTTGACCAGGTATTCCAGCGCCACCGCATCGCCTACACCGTGGCACTGGAAGTGGGCGGCTGGGAGGTGATCAAGCAGTACGTGGCGATGGGCATGGGCATTTCCATCGTGCCGGCGCTGTGCCTGAACGAGGCCGACCGCGAGCGGTTGGCGGCGCGGTCGATGAAGCGCTGGTTCCCCGAGCGCAGTTACGGGGTGATCGTGCGCCGGGGCAAGGCGCTGTCGGCGCAGGCGCGCGCGTTCATCGAGCTGATCCAGCCGGAGTTGTTCAGTCCGCGCGATTACGACCAGAGCGGGCATTCGGAGCGGTGAGGGGTGTTCGGCAGGGCTGCGCCCTGCACCTGCTGAAGCCAAAGCAACAGCAAAAGCCTGCTATCCGTAGATGGTGGGGCGGTGTGGGTGGGCAGGACACGCCGTGAACCCCTCCTTGGGGGCTCGATGGCGCCATCCATGGCGCCAACGGTCCTGCCCACCCACACCGCCCCGCCTCTGACAGTTGGTCGCTGCTGTTGGTGGGTGTCGACCTTGGTCGACACGGTAGATCCACGCCATGCGTGGATGACGGGTGACCGGGGTCAGATCCGTTTTCCGCAGGAAAACGGATCTGACCCCATTTCCGGCTGGCGATGAATAGACTGCACCCATGTCCATCGAACTCCGCCACCTGCGTTACTTCCTCGCCGTTGCCGATACGCTGCACTTCGGCCAGGCGGCGGAGCGGCTGGGCATGTCGCAACCGCCGCTCAGCCAGCAGATCCGCCAGCTGGAAGACCTGATCGGGGCGCGCCTGTTCGTGCGCAGCCATCGTCGTGTGCAGCTGACGCCTGCGGGTGAGCTGCTGCAGGAGCGCGCACGGGCCATCGTGCAGCAGGTGGAAACCGCGGTGGACGAGGTACAGCGCGCGCAGCGCGGCGAGCAGGGCGAACTGCGTATCGGCCTGACCCGGGCCACGCCGCTGTCGCCGCAGATTCCGCGTTCGATCCTGCGCTACCGCCAGCAGTACCCACAGGTGCGGCTGCAGCTGAGCGAGATGAACACGCTGCAGCAGATCGATGCGCTGCTCGACGGTTCACTGGACGTGGGCATCATCCGCAAGCGCGCATTGCCGCCGGAGCTGGTGGCGCACAGCCTGTTCGTCGATCCACTGGCGTTGATCGTGCATGCCGACCACCCTGCCCTGCGCAGGCTGTCGAAGCAGGGCACGTTGTCGCTACGCGACTTCGCGCAGGAGCCATTCGTGGCATTTCGCCGCAGCGCGGGCGCGGGCATCCATGACCACATGATCGCGCTGTGCGCGGCCGCCGGGTTCACGCCGCGCATCGTGCAGGAAGCCGGTGAGGCATCGACATTGATCAGTCTTGCGGCTGCAGGCCTGGGTGCGGCGATCCTGCCCTCGTCCTGCGATCACATCCGCGTGGAAGGCGCGCGCTTCGTGGCGCTGGCCGATGCCGGTGCGCATTCGGAGGTGCAGCTGGCATGGCACCGCGAGGGGGTGACGCCGCTGATCCGCAACTTCGCCGGGCTGTTGCGCGGGGCGTTCGCCGAAGGGTGAAGTGCCACCCACCTAGGTTTGGTAGACGCCAACCTTGGTTGGCTGCCGTGCCAGAGCGCCGACCAAGGTCGGCATCTACCAGAGCAACGCCGCGCCCGTGCGGAACGCGAGGCTGGCGTCAGGCCGTGACCGGCTGCGGCGCGTGCTGCTGCAGCGCCCAGACGATGCCGCCCCCGATCAG
Organism: Stenotrophomonas sp. YJH_SMC_131; assembly: GCF_059367975.1. Lineage (NCBI taxonomy): Bacteria > Pseudomonadati > Pseudomonadota > Gammaproteobacteria > Lysobacterales > Lysobacteraceae > Stenotrophomonas > Stenotrophomonas sp. YJH_SMC_131. The sequence goes on from NZ_JCAFRJ010000010.1 coordinate 147,048, forward strand.
GGTCAGCACGGCAGCGAACGCGCACACGCCCAGCCAGTCCCAGGCCGCGTAGGCCAGGCCACCCACCCCGCCCAGCACGCTGGAGCCCAGGTAGTAGGCGAACAGGTACAGCGCCGACGCTTCCGCGCGCATCGTACCGGCACGGCTGCCGACCCAGCTGCTGGCCACCGAGTGGCCACCGAAGAAGCCGAAGGTCACCAGCGCGATGCCCAGGGCCATCGTGCTCAGCCACGGCATCGCCAGCAGCGCGATGCCGGCGCCGATCAGCGCGAACGAGATCGACAGGATGCGGCCGCGCCCGTACCGCGTGGCCTGCTGGCCCATCCACGCCGAACTGAAGGTGCCCACCAGGTACACGCTGAAGATCAGCCCGACCACGGTCTGGCTGAGGTGGTACGGCGGCGCCAGCAGGTGATAGCCCAGGTAGTTGTAGAGGGTGACGAACACGCCCATCAGCACGAACGAGGTGGCGAACAGCCACGGCAGGCCCCGGTCGGCGAACAGCGTGCGCCAGCGCGACGGCAACTCGCGCAGGCCATCGCGTCGCGCGCTGAAATGGCGCGACGGCGGCAGCTGCAGCCACAGCAGCACGGTGCTGGCCACGGCGATGATCGAGACCACGCCGATGCCCCAGCGCCAGCCCCAGTGATCGGCGATGATGCCGGCCAGCAGGCGCCCGCTCATGCCACCGATGGCGTTGCCGCCGATGTACAGGCCCATCGCCAGGCCCAGCGCGCGGCTGTCCATCTCCTCGACCAGGTAGGTCATCGCCACTGCCGGCACGCCGCTCAGCGCCAGGCCAAGCAGGGTGCGCAGCACCAGCAGCGTGGTCCAGTCGTCCACCAGCGCCGTGCTCAGCGACAGCATGGCCGACGCCAACAGCGCAACGATCATCAACGGGCGACGGCCGACCGCATCGGACAGCAGGCCGGCCAACAGCATCGCCACCGCCAGCGTGCCGGTGGTCAGCGACAACGACATCGCGCTGCCTGCGGCGGACACGCCGAAGTGGCGGCTGAACTCGGGCAGCAGCGGCTGCACGGTGTACAGCAGGCCGAAGGTGGAGAAGCCGGCCAGGAACAGTGCCAGCGCGGTGCGGCGGAAGGCCGGCGTGCCCTGCTGGATGCGGGTCTCGGCGATGGGATCGACAGTGGGGGGGCGGCGCTCGACGGCCGCCGCGGTTTCGCCAGTCATGGGATCGAAGGGCCGGTGGGGCGGCCGGGCATGGGAGGGAACGGGCCTCAGACTAGGCCTGTCGATCCAGTCGATCCATAACCTGATAAGTCAGGATTGATACCCAAGAAGTATCAATTCAGCTTACAGGCGCTGCCACTCGAAACCGTCGCCGCGGCGGTAGTACACCGCCACCGCACGGCCGTAGACCTTGTCGGCGTCGACGAAGCCGAAGAAGCGGCCGTCGAAGCTGTTGCCGCGGTGGTCACCCAGCACCAGCACCTTGCCGGCCGGCACCACCAGATCGGCGATGTCCGGACCGCCGCCCATGTCCAGGTCGAGGCGGGCACGGCGCTCGCCGAAGGCTTCCACGTCCTGCAGATCGGCGATCTGCAGCGGCTGGCCGTTGATGCTCAGATGGCCCTCGCGCATCTGCACGTGGTCACCGGCCACCGCCGCCACGCGCTTGATCAGGCGGGTGCCGTCGGCCGGTGAATCGAACACCGCCACTTCACCGCGCTGCGGGACGCCGGTGGCCATCAGTTCCTTGCCGGTGAACGGCAGGCGCAGGCCGTAGGCGCGCATGTCCACCACCACCCGGTCGCCCGGCTGCAGGGTCGGCTGCATCGAGCCACTCGGCACCACGTAGTGGTTGGCGAGGGTATCGCGGGCGGCGGCGAGCAGGCCGAGCATCACCAGCAGCGGCAATGCTTCCTTCTTCAGCCAGACCAGCGCGCGTTCGGACAAGGGAGGACGGGCAGCAGCATCCATGACAGGCTCCGGGTAGGTGGTAGCTGCATCAGACCACATCCAGGCGGGAGAGGTTCCCGCGACGCGATCCGGTAGAGCCGAGCCCACGCTCGGCTTGTTCCTTGCAGCGTCGAGGTTGCCCGACTGGGGCGCAGAGCGGCCGAGCGCAGGCTCGGCTCTACAGGAAGGGTTACGCAGGTTTTACGCGCGGGACCGGCCGCGGGCATCGCACCTTTACGGGCGGCACGCGCATCGTGTGCCCACCGCGCCGCAGGGCGCATTCCGCAAGGTGTTGTATGACCCTCCTGGTGATCCGCCACGCCTCTTCGTCGGCACCGCGTCCCCAACTGCCGACGCAGCTGGCCGGCCATCGCGTGCTGTGCAGCGACTGCGCCAGCCTGTCCGAGGTACGCCAGTGCCTGTGCCAGCCGCAGGCGCGCTCGGCCGACTGGGTACTGCTGGATGTCGGTACCGCTGACGAGGCGCAATGGCAGGCCGAAGGTGGCGCGCTGCAGGCGGCGCTGGAACGGCTGCCGGCGCAGTACATCGAACTGCAGGCCCCCAGCGAGCCAGGGCTGGATGCGCGCCTGCGCCTGCAGCACGGTCCCGCCGCCGTGGTGGTCGACCAGCGCAGCCAGCAGGCCGGCTACCCGTTGTCGCTGGCCATTGTCGGCCGCCGCCTGGCACAGGAGGGCTGAGCCATGTCGATCTTCATCATCCGTGGCCCGGAAGCGGCCGGCGCCCTGATCCGCACCGCGATGCCGCTGCCGGCACCGGTCCTGAAGTCACTGGTGCATCGTGCGATCGACGCCGGCACCAGCGTGGCGATCCGTGCCTGTGGTTCTGAACAGGAACTGCTGGACGCCCTACGCGTGGCCGACCACAGCCGCGGCGAGGTGACCCTGCTCGACCCGGGCGCGTGTGCCAACAGCCTGCGCCTGCAGCGCCTGCTGCCGTACCTGCACAACGCCTATGTGGAAGTGCATGACGACGGCGCGGTAGCCGAGCCGTGCCTGCCGGCTGGTGTCGGCCAGCGCCTGGGCATCGCCGCCGGCTACGGCGCGCAGAGTTACGTGCTGGCGCTGGATATCGCGCTGGATCACCTGGGCCTGGCCGAGCAGGCCAACCGGGTGCACGTGGGAACGTAACGCTGCTTGTAGAGCCGAGCCCATGCTCGGCTGCCTTTCCAGGAACCATCAGCCGAGCGTGGGCTCGGCTCTACAGAAGAACGTCGAGCATGGCTCGACGCTACAGAAAGAAAAACGGCGGGGTTGCCCCCGCCGTTTTCGCTTTCTTATTTCAGCCCGCGGAACTTCAGCAGCGGTTCCACCGACGGGTCCTTGCCGCGGAAATCGCGGTACAGGGTCGACAGCTCCACGCTGTTGCCGCGCGAGAGGATCTTGTCGCGGAACTCCTGGCCATTGGCCGCGGTCAGGCCACCGTGCTCGGTGAACCACTGGTAGGCATCGTGGTCGAGCACTTCGGCCCAGAAGTAGGCGTAGTAACCGGCCGAGTAGCCACCACCCCAGATGTGGTCGAAGTAGGTGGTGCGGTAACGCGGCGGCACCTGCGGCAGGTCGACCTTGAACTTCTTCAGCGCGCTGGCTTCAAAGGCGCCGACATCCTGCAGCGGCGCGTCGGCCTTCTGCGTGTGCCAGGCCAGGTCCAGCAGCGCGGCCGACAGGTACTCGGTCGTCGCGTAGCCCTGGTTGAAGCTGCGTGCCTTGAGGATCTTGTCGACCAGCTCCTGCGGCATCGCCTCGCCGGTCTTGTAGTGCTTGGCGTAGTTGGCGAACACCTTCGGGTCCAGCGCCCAGTGCTCGTTGAACTGCGACGGGAACTCGACGAAGTCGCGCGAGGTCGCGGTGCCGGCGATCGACGGGTACTTCACGTTCGAGAACATGCCGTGCAGCGCATGGCCGAACTCATGGAACATGGTGGTGACGTCGTCGAAGCTGATCAGCGCAGGCTGGCCGGCGGCCGGCTTGGTGAAGTTGCAGACGTTGTAGACCACCGGCTTGGCACCGGTCAGGCCGTCCTGTTCGACGAACACGTCCATCCAGGCGCCACCGGACTTGCTGTCACGCTTGAAGTAGTCGGTGTAGAACAGCGCCAGCGAGGTGCCGTCCTTGTCGAACACTTCGTACACCTTCATGTCCGGGTTGTAGGTCGGAATGTCGGTGCGCGGCTTGAAGGTGATGCCGTACAGCTGGGTGGCGGCGTAGAAGACGCCGTTCTGCAGCACGTTGTCCAGTTCGAAGTACGGCTTGATCTGCGACTCGTCCAGATCGTACTTGGCCTTGCGCACCTGCTCGGCGTAGAAGTCCCAGTCCGAAGCGGCGACCTGGAATCCACCCTTCTGCGCGTCGATGACCTTCTGGATCTCACCGGCTTCGGCGCGTGCCTTGGCGGTGGCGGCCGGCACGGTGTCGGTCAGCAGCTTGAGCGCGGCAGCCGGGGTCTTGGCCATCTGGTCGCCCAGCTGGTAGTCGGCGAAGGTGTCAAAGCCGAGCAGCTTGGCCTTCTGCGCACGCAGCTGGGCCAGGCGCTGCACGGTCTGCCGGGTGTCGTTGGCATCGCCGCGCTCGGCGCGGGTTTCCGAGGCCTTCAGCACGGCGGCGCGCTGGTCGCGGTCGCTCAGCGAGCCGAGCACCGGCTGCTGGGTGGTGTTCTGCAGCGGCAGCAGGAACTTGCCATCCAGCTTGCGGTCCTTGGCGGCGGCGGCAGCGTTGTTGATAGCGCCCTCGTCCAGGCCGGCCAGCTTGGCCTTGTCGTCAACGACAACGGCCGCAGCAGCGGTGGCGGCCACCAGGCGGGTGTGGAACTGGGTGGAGAGCGTGGTCTCTTCCACGTTGAGCTTGCGCAGGCTCGCCTTGTCGGCGTCGGACAGCTGCGCACCGGCGCGCACCAGGCCATCGTAGTAGTGCTCCACCAGGCGCTTCTGCACCGGGTCCAGCTCCAGCGTGTCACGCTGGTCGTACAGCGACTTCACGCGCGCGAACAGCTTCGGATCGAGGTTGATCTCGTCCTGGTGCGCGGCCAGCTTCGGCGCCACTTCTTCCTGGATCTTCTGGCGTGCGTCGTTGGTATCGGCCTGGACCAGGCCGAAGAAGATGCGCGACACGCGGGTCAGGGTCTCGCCGCTGCGCTCCATCGCCACGATGGTGTTGTCGAAGGTGGCCGGCTCGCTGCTGTCGGCGATCCTGCGCACGTCGGCCAGGTGCTGGCGCATGCCCTCTTCGAAGGCCGGCAGGTAGTCGCTGTCCTTGATCTTGTCGAACGGCGGGGCCTGGAACGGCAGCGTGCTGGCACTCAGCAGCGGATTGGTGGAGGCTTCGGCCGGCTGCTGGGCCGGGGTCTTCTGAGCATCGGACACGGGGGTGGACTCCTTGCCGGAACAGGCCGCCAGCGCCAGGCTGATGGCGGCGGCCAGGACTACGGTACGCGACATGTAAAACGCTCCTTGGGCAGACGGTATGGATACCAGCCCTCCACCCTACTCCTGTCGCGCTCGCTCGGCATGTGCCGGACGTGGCGTCTATGCGGCGGCCTGCAACCGGCTCAGACCGTGCCGCGGGTCTTGCCGATCCAGGGCCGGTAGAACTCGCGGATGGCAGCCATGTCGGCCACATCGTCGCCGCTCGGGGTGAACAGCGGACCGATGCCGATGGTCTTTTCCGGATAGTGGAAATACGCGGTCAGGATCGGTACGTCAGCCATCCGGGCAATCTTCAGGAAGCCGGCCTTCCAGTCCTTCACGGCCTTGCGGGTGCCCTCGGGCGTGATGGCGAACCACATCTTCTCGTTGTTGCGCAGCAGGTCCACGGCCTGGCCGACGGTGCCCTGCGGCGAGCTGCGATCGAGCGGGATCACGCCCAGCTTGTGCAGCAGCGGGCCCAGCGGCCACCAGAACAGCGAGGCCTTGCCCAGCACCTTCACCTTCATGCCCAGCGCGATCTTGGCCGCCATGCCCCACAGCCCGTCCCAGTTGGACGAATGCGGGGCGATGATGAAGACCAGCCTGGGGATGTCCGGCAGGGTGCCGGTCACCTTCCAGCCGCCCATGCGCAGGGTGCAGCGCGCCAGCCAGCGCAGGAAGGCGTTGGGTTTGACCTGTGGCATCTGCGGCGGCACGGCCGGCAGCAACGAAGTCGGGTTGTTCAAGCAATCACTCCCAGTCACGTGATGAGCGCCCGCGCTTGATCTGCGCGCGCCCGCGTTTGGCGTCCAGACGACGCAGTTTCGACCCGAGGGTCGGCTTGGTGGCCTTGCGCGGTTTGGGCACGCTCAGCCCGGCCTGGATGAAGGCCGCCAGCCGCTCGCGCGCATCCTCGCGATTGCGATCCTGGGTGCGGAATCGTTGCGCGTCGATGACCAGCACGCCTTCGCCGGTCATGCGCCGGTCACGCCGCGCCAGCAGGCGCGCGCGCAACGGTTCGGGCAACGAGGGCGAGTTGGCCACGTCGAAACGCAGTTCCACCGCGGTGGACACCTTGTTGACGTTCTGGCCGCCGGCGCCACTGGCGCGCACGAACCGCTCGACGATCTCGCCGTCGGGGATTTCAAGCTGCGCGCTGATGGTGACCGGTCCACTGCCCATCCGCGCATTGTAGCGGCAGGCACGTGGTGAAGTACGCCATCGCGCCCCGTATGCCGCCGATCAGGCACCGAACACGCCGCCTTCGCCTGGGCTGCGGGTATGCTGGCGGTCCCATGTACCGCAGGAAGCCCCGCATGACCCGCTCCACACCCGCCCTGCCGTCCCTGCTGCGCCGCGCCGCCCTGCTGCTGGCGCTGGCCGTGGCCAGCGTTCCGGCCCTGGCCGCCCCGCCGACCGACGGCGACATCAACCGCCTGCTGTCGGCCTCGCGCGCGCAGAGCATGATCGACACCATGGTGCCGCAGATCGAAGCCATGCAGCAGCAGCAGTTCCAGCAGGTGGCCGCGCAGCGCCAGCTCACCGCCCAGCAGCAGGAACAGCTGAAGCGGATCCAGGCCCGGACCAGCCAGACCCTGCGCCAGGCAATGTCGTGGCAACAGCTGCGGCCCATGTACGTGGACCTGTACAAGAAGACCTTCAGCAAGGAAGACGTGCTGGCAATGGCCGAGTTCTACGAGAGCGCGGCCGGCCAGAGCCTGCTGGACAAGACCCCGGCGCTGATGCAGAACGTGATGGTGGCGATCCAGGCGCGCATGCAGCCGCTGTTCGCGGATCTGCAGAAGGACCTGGAAGCGATCGTCAACGAGCCGGAAAAGAAATAACGGGGTGCGCCGGGCCACGCCCGGCCGCTGGCTGTAGAGCCGAGCCCACGCTCGGCTTACCGCAGCAGCATCAGGCGTCGTCCACCTGCCAGCCGAACAGGTCCAGCGCCTTCTGGAACTCGCGATCCAGCGGCGCACTGACATCCACGCTGCCACCGTCCGGGTGCGGGAAGCGCAGGCGCTCGGCGTGCAGCAGCATGCGGTGCACGCCCTGCATGCGGAAGATGCGGTTGTGGCGGCCATCGCCGTGGCTGGTGTCGCCGATCATGTGGTGCGACAGGTGCTTGAGGTGCCGGCGGATCTGCCGGAAGCGCCCGGTCTGCGGCTGGCAGCGCAGCAGCGCGTAGCGCGAACTGCTGAACTCACCCACCGGCACCGACAGCTCGCCGGTGGCCAGGCGCTGGAAGTCGGTGACCGCCGGCTTCTTCACCGGCTTGCCCGGCCCGCCGTCCAGGTCATGGTCCACCCGCCAGGACAGCTCGGCCGGCCAGCCCCGGCAGACCGTCAGGTAGTCCTTGGCCACTTCACCCCCCATCAACGCCTTGCCCAGCGCACTGGCGGTCTCGCGGTCGAAGGCCAGCAGCAGGCAGCCGCTGGTGGCCCGGTCCAGGCGGTGCACGAGGAAGATCGGGCGGCCCAGCTGCTCGCGCAGGCGGTCGGCCAGGAAATCATCTTCGCCACGGGCCAGCTTGCTGTCGTGGACCATCAGCCCGGCGGGCTTGTTGACCACGGCCAGGCGCTCGTCCAGGTGCAGCAGCTGCAGGGGCGCGGTTTCGGTCTCGACCGCGGCGAGGGTGTCAGGTTCGGTGCTCACCGCAGGATTATACGGGCGCCCTGATCGGGGTCAGATCCCTTTTCCTGCGGAAAAGGGATCTGACCCCGGGTTGGTGGCGCGGCGGTCAAGCGTTGCGCACGGCCAGAAGCTCGCCGTTGCCCACCGGCACCAGGCTGGTGCCGAAGTCCGGATCGGCATCCAGCAACGCGCGCAACGGTTCCATCTGCGCGGCGTGCGAGGTGGCGTTGTCCACCACCAGCAGGCCCCCCCGCCGCAGCACACGGCGCAGCTGCGGCCACCAGCCGGCGTACTGTTCGCGGTCCGAATCGAGGAACAGCAGGTCAATGCTGGCATCGGCGGCCTGTGCCAGCCACTGCCCGGCATCGCCGTGGACCAGCGTGATGCGATCGGCAAGGCCACTGCGCGCGAAGGGGTCACGCGCCATCACCACCTTGTCCGCGGCGTATTCCAGTGTGGTCACGTGGCCGTCGATGGCGGCTGCGGCTTCGGCAATCCACAGCGTGGAATAACCGTTGGAGGTGCCGATCTCCAGCACCCGGCGCGCATTGCCGAAACGCACCAGCACCGACAGGAATTCACCGGTGTCCGGCGTGATGTTGAGCATGCGCCGGGCGCGCTCGGTTTCATGCGCGTCGTTTTCAGCACCGAAGCGTGCCAGTTCGTTCTTCAATTCCGAAAGCTGCATCGTCATTGCTTCTTTCATTTGCCACAGCAAGGGTGAGCATTGTGGCCTGTCCGGCCACATTTCGTACTTGTCTTAAGCCTGTACTCCGATGGGGTTGCGATAGTTCCCGCCTTCTTCACGCGGGATGGTCCACCGGCCCGCGGCCCTCATTGGTTTCCGCAAGGACACGGCCATGGTTCTCGACATTCTGGCAATCGGCGCCCACCCCGACGACATCGAACTCGGTTGCGGCGGCAGCCTGGCCAAGCTGGCCCGCGACGGTGCACGCATCCATGCGCTGGTGCTCAGCCGTGGTGGCCGTGGCTGCCATGCCGGCATCGACCGCAGCGACGAATCCCACCGCGCGTTGCGCCGCCTGGGTGTGACCGAGGTGATCCAGCAGGATTTCCCGGATACGCGCTTTCCTGCCTGCCGCAACGACATCGTCGCGGTGATCGAGCAGGCCTGCGCGCAGATCGCACCGCATCGCGTCTACACGATGTGCGGCGAAGACCACCACCAGGACCATCGCACCGTCCATGAAGCGTCAATCATCGCCTGCCGCAGCATCCCGCAGATCCTCTGCTACGAGAGCCCCAGCACCCTGCCGCAGTTCGCACCGCAGGTGTTCGAGGACATCAGCGCACAACTGGACCTGAAGATCCATGCGTTGCGCGAGCATGCCAGCCAGGGCGATCGCCACTACATGCAGGAGGACCACCTGCGCTGTCACGCGCAGTTCCGCGGCCAGCAGATCGGCATCGGCCCCAGTGAGGGCTTCGTGCCCTACCGGCTGGTGCTGTGATGAAAACGCTGCTGTTCCTGGCCATGTGTGCCTTCATCCTGGTGCGTGTGTGCGTGCAGGCCTCGCGTCGCCCCAGCACGCGCCTGTACAGCATCGATGCGATCGTGCCGGCCTACAACGAAGCGCCGTGCCTGGAGCGCTCGTTGACCGGCCTGCTGCAGAACCCCTACGTGGCACGGGTGATCTGCGTGAACGACGGTTCGACCGACAACACCGCCCAGGTACTTGATGCGCTGCAGGCGCGCTGGCCCGGGCGCCTCGTGGCCGTGCACCAGGCCAACACCGGCAAGGGCGGCGCGCTGATGCATGGCCTGCGGCACGCCACCGCCGAGCAGGTGTTCCTGACCGACGCCGACACCCACATCGATCCGCGCGGCCATGGCCTGGGCCACCTGCTGGACGAGATCGAGCGCGGTGCCGATGCGGTCGGTGGCGTACCCTCGTCCAGCCTGCAGGGTGCCGGCTTCCTGCCGCATGTGCGCGCCAGCCTGAAGCTGCCGATGATCGTCATCAAGCGCAGCTTCCAGCAGTGGCTGGGCGGCGCACCGTTCATCGTCTCCGGCTCGTGTGGCCTGTTCCGCACCTCGGTGCTGCGCAAGGTCGGTTTCTCCGACCGCACCCGCGTCGAAGACCTGGATATGTCCTGGTCGCTGGTCGCGCAGGGCTACCGTGTCCGCCAGAGCGTGCGCTGCGTGGTCTACCCGCAGGAATGCAACACGCTGGTGGAGGAATGGCGGCGCTGGCGACGCTGGATCGTCGGCTATGCGGTATGCATGCGCCTGCATCGCGGCCTGCTGCTGACCCGCTTCGGCGTGTTCAGCATCCTGCCGATGATGCTGCTTGCCCTTGCCGGCATCGTGCTGACGCTGCAGGTCTGGTTCGGTGCGGCCCAGCTGCATGGGCCGGGTGGCCTCGCCCTGTCGGTGATGCCGTTGTTCTGGATCGGCATCGTCATGTTGCTGGCGGTGATCAGTGCGATCCACCACCGCCGCGCGTCGCTGGTCCCTGCCGCCGCGTTCTCGATGCTGTACGTGCTGCTCGCCTATGCGATCTGGCTGATGCATGGCGTGGCCGGGCTGTTTACCGGCCGCGAGCCGGCACGCGACAAGCCGACCAGGTATCCGCATGTGGTGGAATGACCTCGCCGCCATGGCCGACGCGCTATCGACGCTGCCACCCCACGTCGATTCCAGCGCCCAGGTTTCGCCGCGTGCGATCGTGCGGGGCGAGGTACGGATCGGCGCTGGCAGCCGCATCTGCGACGGCGCCCAGCTGCACGGGCCGGTATCGATCGGCCGCGACTGCCTGATCGGCAACAACGCACTGCTGCGCGGTCCGCTGCACATCGGTGACGGTGTGCGCATCGGCTTTGCCAGTGAACTGAAGAACGCACTGATCGGCGACGGCGCCTGCATCGGCCCGCAGTGCTTCATCGCCGACAGCCGCGTCGACGCCCGTGCCTACCTGGGCGCGCTGGTGCGTACCAGCAACCATCGCCTGGATGGCGCAACGGTCACCGTCCACATCGGCGACACCGTCATCGACAGCCAGCGCGACAAGCTCGGCGCCTGGATCGGCGAAGGTGCCGCGCTGGGCGTCGGCGTGATCATTCTGCCCGGTCGCATCGTCGCCCCGGGCAGCCAGTTCGGCCCGCGCATCACCGTGGAACGAAACCTGCCGCCCGGTCGCTACCGGCTGCTGCAGTCGCTGCATTCCCAACCCCTGGAGTAACCCCATGCGATTGATCATCCGTGGCGCACTACCGTGCGCCCTGCTGCTGGCTGTGTCCAGCGCCCATGCCGGCATCGACCGGGTGTCGGTGCAGCTGGATCATGCCGACTACACCGATGGCTTTGGCAAGCGCGACGTACAGACCGTGGATGTGGCCGGTCGCAGCGGTGACAGCCGCTGGCATCTGGGCCTGGCCCATGGTGAACGCGACTACGGCAGCAAGCGCTTCAGCGGCAATCGGGTGCAGGGCTCCCTGCACCAGCGCTGGAGTCAACGCTTTTCGACCCGCACCGCCTTCACCGCCTCCAACGATGACCCGGTATTCGTCAACCGCCAGCTCAACCAGGACTTCCAGTGGAAGGTGGCACCGCAGACCGTGCTGAGCGTGGGCGGCAAGTACGCCCAGTACCATGCCGGCGCATACGTGAGTGGCTGGTCGGTAGGTGCCTCGCACTACTTCCCGCGCGTGACCACCTCACTGCGCCACGAGCGGCATCGCCAGTCCAATGGGCCCGACGGCCATGGCACCACGCTGTCACTGCGCCTGAAGGATGCGCAGGGCGGTGGTTCGACCCAGCTGTGGCTGGGCAGCGGTACGTCCGGCTACACCGCCGATTCCGATCCGCTGCTGCTGCGCGAACACGATGCACGTCGTGCCTTCCTGCGCCGCAGCCAGCCGCTGGGGGAGCATCTGGTGCTGGACATGGGCATTGGCAAGACCTGGCACAGGACGCGCCTGGACCGCTTCCAGAGCGTGCAGTCGCACCTGGGCCTGGGCTACCACTGGTAGAGCCGTGGCCGGTCGGCGGCGCGTGACGCCGCCGACCCTCGATCAACAGGCTTCAGCGCCACCACGCGCGCGCCAGCGCCAGCGCGCCGACGGCACCGGACACCCAGCTCCACATCGGCAGGTCGCCCCAGTACCAGCCTGGCGGTTGCAGCACGTACACCAGTGCGGCGATGGCCAGCAGGCCGACGCCGGTGATCGCACCGACCGCGCGCTTCTGCAGGCGCTGCACGCTGGCATCGAGCGCGACCAGATCGCGCGAGCGCATCGCCAGCTCATGGCGGCCCTCCACCTGCTGGGTCAGCCAGGCGTGCACCAGGCGCGGCATGTCCGGCGCGTGGGTCATGATTTCCGGCAAGCGCTTGCCGATCTCGCGCACGACCCGACGCGGGCTGTAGCGCTCGCGCAGGATCTTCGCCAGCACCGGCTTGGCCACCGCCCAGATGTCGATCTGCGGATCCAGCTGGCGCCCGACACCTTCGATGTTCAGCAGGGTCTTCTGCAGCAGGATCAGCTGCGGCTGCAGGGTCAGCTGGTAGCGCTGCGCCACGCGGAACAGCTTCATCAGCACTTCGGCCAGCGAGATCTGCGACAGCGGGCGGGTGAAGTACGGCTCGCACACCGAACGCACGGCCGCTTCCAGATCATCGATGCGCACGTTGTCCGGCATCCAGCGCGCCTGCACGTGCAGTTCGGCGATGCGGCGATAATCGCGGTTGAAGATGGCCATGAAGTTCTCGGCCAGGTAGTACTGATCTTCCTGCGACAGCTGGCCCATGATGCCGAAGTCCAGCGCGATGAAGCGCGGGTTGGCGCGACGCGACGGATCGGTATCGACCCAGATGTTGCCGGCGTGCGCATCGGCATGGAAGAAGTTGTCGCGGAACACCTGGGTGTAGAACACCCGCACGCCCTTGGCGGCCAGCGCCTTGCGGTCGATGCCGGCCTTGTCCAGTGCAGCGATGTCATCGGACGGAATGCCCCACACGCGCTCCAGGGTCAGCGCGCGCTCGGCGGTGTGGCTCCAGATCACTTCCGGCACGTACAGGTCGTCGCTGTTTTCCCAGAAGCGGCGCAGCACGCTGGCATTGGCGCCTTCGCGCTGCAGGTCCAGCTCAGCGGCCAGGGTGTTCTCGACTTCGGCCACCACTTCGCGCGGACGGATCTTGTCGGCACGCGGATGCGTACGCTCGACCAGGGCGGCCAGCGAGTTGAGCAGGGCGATGTCGGCGTCGATCTGCTTCTCGATGCCCGGGCGCAGCACCTTGACCACCACCTGGCGGCCATCGGCCAGCGTGGCCGCATGCACCTGTGCGATCGAGGCCGAGGCCAGCGGTTCGGTATCGAAGCTGGCGAATGCCTCGCTGACCGGCAGGCCGAGTGCTTCCTCGACGATGCGGCGCGCGGTATCGCCGTCGAACGGCTTGACCCGGTCCTGCAGCAGGGTCAGTTCGTTGGCCACGTCCGGCGGCACCAGGTCGCGGCGGGTGGACAGGATCTGGCCGAACTTGACGAAGATCGGACCGAGATCCTGCAGCGCCAGGCGCAGGCGCGCACCGCGCGACTGTACAGCGATGTCGGCCGAAGCACGCGGCACGAACGGTTTGGCCAGGCGCAGCCAGCGCTCAGCCGGCGTGCCGTGCAGCAGGTCGTCCAGGCGGTAGCGCAGGATCACCCGGCCGATGCGGCTTGCCCGCAGCACGGCCTTCATGCGGCACCCCGCAGGCGCTGGACGCGCGCGCCAAGGCGCTCGACGTCATCACGCAGTACGTCCACATCATCGTGGAAGGCATCCAGTTCGGCGCGCGGTACCACGTCGCGCGATTCCTCGGTGATGAACTCGGCAGCGCTGTGGGCCAGATCGATCGCACCCTGGCGCGCGTGCTGCAGGGCGCTGCGCAGGGTGTTGGCCACCTGCACACCCAGTACCTCGCCGAACACGCTGACGAACGGCTGCTGCCAGTCCGGATCGAAACCCTTGGCCAGCTGCTGCAGGCGTCGCGCCAGTTCGGCGTCACCGGCCACGCGTACACGGCCCTTGTTGTTGGACTCGCCGCGCCGTGCGTTGGCCAGCAGCGGCAGCTGCGCCAGCACGCCGGCCAGGCTGCTGCGCACGGCCAGGTCGGCTTCCTGCGCATCCACCGGGCCGACCCGCAGCTGGTCGCCGTCGACGCTGATGCGCATCGCCAGCGACGGCGCTTCCAGGGTCAGGTCGATGTGCCGGCCATCTAGACTGGCCAGTGCATGGCGGGTATCCGGATCCAGCGCCAGCGCGCGGTTCAGGGCGATCTGCAGGGCGCGGCCAGCGACCGGCTTGAGGGACTTGAGCAGGGAAAGAGCCATGTGCGCATTCTACCTGCGTGGGTGGGGGGCTTGCGCCGGGCTGCCGCCCGGCACCCGCGGTAGTGTCGGCCGCTGGCCGGCAAGATCAACATCAAAAGCTGGCGATCCGTGAGATGGCGGGGTGGGTCCCGTTGCTGCGCAACGGGCTCTGACCCCAATGCTGATGGGATCTGGCGTTGGTAGATGCCGACCTTGGTCGGCGCTGGATGTCAGGGGGCCAACCATGGTTGGCCGCTACCCGAGCCGGCAGCCCGGTGATTCATCTGTGCCTCACCTGGGTGGCTATGGAAGGTTCATGCTGTACGGCCACGCAACGCACAGGACATCGCATTCCCATGGCACGGACCCGGGTCGGCATCATCTTCGGGGGCAAATCCTCCGAGCACGAGGTTTCACTGCAGTCGGCGAAGAACATCCTCGATGCGCTTGATCGCGAGCGCTTCGAGCCGGTGCTGGTCGGCATCGACAAGCAGGGCCAGTGGCATCTGAACCAGCCGGACACCTTCCTGATCAACGCCGATGATCCGTCGCGCATCGCGCTGCATCGCTCGGGCCAGTCGCTGGCGGTGCGCCCGGGTGCGGAACAGGCACAGCTGCAGCCGTCCGATCCGGCCAGCGCGCTGGGCCAGATCGATGTGGTGCTGCCGATCGTGCATGGGCCGCTGGGCGAAGACGGTGCGCTGCAGGGCCTGCTGCGCATGGCCAACCTGCCCTTCGTCGGCTCGCCGGTACTGGCTTCGGCAGTGGCGATGGACAAGGACGTGACCAAGCGCCTGTTGCGCGACGCTGGCCTGCAGGTGGCACCGTGGCTGTGCATCCGTCGCCACCAGGCGGCAACGGTCGATGTCGATGCGGTGATCGCACAGCTCGGTCTGCCGCTGTTCGTGAAGCCGGCCAACCAGGGTTCGTCGGTGGGCGTGAGCAAGGTCAAGGACGCAGCGGGCTTCGCCGACGCACTGGCATTGGCGCTGCGCTACGACCACAAGGTGCTGGTGGAATCGGCGGTGGTCGGCCGCGAGATCGAGTGCGCGGTACTGGGCAACGCGCACCCGCAGGCCAGCCTGTGCGGCGAGGTGGTGGTGCACGACGAGTTCTACGCCTACGACACCAAGTACATCAACGAAACTGGCGCCGAGGTGGTGGTACCTGCGGATATCGATGCCGCAACCCAGGCGCGCATCCAGCAGATCGCACTGCAGGCCTACCAGGCGCTGGAGTGTGCCGGCATGGCGCGCGTGGACGTATTCCTAACTGCGGGCGGCGGGATCGTCATCAACGAGGTCAACACGCTGCCGGGCTTCACCCGCATCAGCATGTACCCGAAATTGTGGGGTGCCAGCGGAGTCGATTACACGACGTTGATTACGCGCCTGATCGAACTGGCACTGGAGCGTCACGAAGCCGATCGCGGATTGCACAGCGCCGCGTAGCGTTGTGATCGCCCGCAGAGCCGAGCATGGCTCGACTCTGCGGAAAGCGATGCCGGCCAGCGGCCGGCACTACCGGCTAGCCGCGCTTGCGGAACATCGAGATCACCGCAAGGATCAGGAACACCACGAACAGGATCCAGGCGATGTTCGTTGCGGCGCCGGCAATGCCGGAAAAGCCCAGAACGGCGGCGATGATGGCGATGACAAAGAAAATGATGGCGTAATGCAGCATGGCGCTCCTCGCGGGTGGTCGAGCCTTGGATGGCGTGGGTCCATCCTCCCGATCCTGCGGTGTGCAACCAGTGACGGCGATCTATGCAGCAGATGAAGCCTTCAGCCTGCGCAGCCCTTCTTCGATGCTGACCTGCGGCACATAGCCGAAATCCCGGCGGGCCGGCTCCATGCTGTACCAGTGCGGCGTGCACAGCTGCTCGGCCAGGAAGCGGGTCAGCGGCGGCTCGCCACGCAGGCGCAGCAGCGGCCACAGCCGTTCGCAGACCGCGCCGATGCGATAGGCGGTCTTGAAACTGATCGCCTTGTCCACCGTCGGCGCGCCAACAGCGGCCAGCAGCCGGTTGACCAGCTCGCGCATGGGCAGCGGTTCGCCGTTGGAAATGAAGTAGGCCTTGCCCGCACACGCGGCACCCGGCGCCAATGCCTCGAAAGCGAGGAAATGCGCGAGTGCGGCGTTGTCGATGTAGGTGGTATCGACCTTGTTGTTGCCGTCGCCGACCAAGCGCAGGCGACCCTGACGTGCACGCTCGGCCAGGCGTGGCACCAGCTGCTGGTCACCCGGGCCCCAGATCAGGCGCGGGCGCAGTGCCACCGTCGCCAGCGATACATCGTTGGCGGCCAGCACGCGCTGTTCGGCGATCGCCTTGGTCGCCGCATACGGTGCCTGGAAGTCCTCGCCGTACGGCACCTCGTCAGCCCCCAGGCCTTCCACCGGATGCGTGGCGCGGTGGGTCACGCTGGGCGTTGAGGTGTAGACCAGCCGGTTGATGCCGTGCGCGCGGCATGCCGCAATGACATTGTCGGTGCCGACCACGTTGGCCTGGTGGTAGCTGTCATAGCTGCCCCAGGCGCCGGCCTTGGCGCCGTTGTGGAACACCGCATCGACGCCGGCCACCGCGTGCAGCACTGCCTGCGCATCGGCCAGATCGCCGCGGATCTGGCCCACGCCCATGGCCTGCAGTTCCGGGTAGTGGCTGCGGTTGAACGCCAGCACCTGGTGGCCACGTTCGACCAGCCCGCGGCACAGCGCCTGGCCAAGGAAACCACCACCACCGGTGACCAGGATCTTCATGCGCGCTTCTCCAGTTCGGCGCTGGCCCAGACGGCGAGCTTCTCGCGGCCGATCTTGGCGTTGTGACGGATATCGACGGGGAACGCGGGATGCATCAGGAAGTGCTGCAGGCCGGCCTCAGGGGTGCGCGCTGCGGCATGCGCACGCAGCGCTTCCTGCAACGCCGGGCTGTCGCTCTGGCCACGCTGCAGTTCCACGCACAGCACCGGTACCTGCGCACCCGCCGGGCCAACGCCGACCAGTGCCGTGCGTGCCACGCCGGGCACGGTATTGAACACCGGCTCGACCTGTTCGGTGTACAGCGGCCCTTGTGCGGTTTCCACGCGATGGGTCTTGCGCCCGCAGAACCACAGCCGGCCCTGCGCATCGAAGTAGCCCACGTCACCCATGCGATGGACGATGCGGGTGCTGCCATCGGCCAGCGTCTCGCGGATCTTCGCTGCGGCCGTGGCCTGCGGGCGGTTGAAGTAGCTGTCGGTGGCGGTCGGGCCAGCCACCGTGATTTCTCCCACTTCGCCAACCGCCAGCACGCGCGCCTGCGACCAGTCGGCCAGCGGCGCGTCATCGATGGCGATGATGCGCACTTCGTTCGGGGCCACCACGCTGCCCACGCAGGTGCCGGCGCCGGCCTCGGTGGCCGCGCGGGTACGCTCCAGCTCACGCCCCTCGACCACCGCCACCGGCAGGCACTCGGTGGCGCCGTACGGGGTCCAGAACTGCGCATCGGCGGGCAGCAGGCTGCGGATGGTGGCGACCACGTCCGGCGGCACCGGCGCACCGGCCGAGGTCACCCGGGTCACCGTCGGCAACGGCCGGCCATGCCGGGCCAGCACCCGCATCAATGCCGGCGAGCCGAACAGCTGGGTCACGCCGAAGCGCTGGATGGCATCGTGCAGGCGTGCCGGATCGGCCTGCGCCGGCCGGGTCGGGTCCATGTCCGGGATCACCGAGGTCAGGCCCAGCGCCGGGTCGAACAAGGCAAAGGGCGGGAAGGTCGGCAGGTCCACGCCGCCCGCTTCCATGCCGAACGCGCTGCCCAGCAGCTGGATCTGGCCCACGAAGTGGCGGTGGCGGTAGACCACGCCCTTGGGCACACCGGTGGAGCCGCTGGTGAACAGGATCGCCGCCATGTCCTCGCCATCGGTATCGGCCAGCATCGCCCCGCCCTTGGCGCCGGCGCGCTCCAGCGCAGCCAGGCTGGTACCGCCCCAGCCGAGGCGGCGGCCAACGGTGACCAGGCGGGTCGCCGACGGCGCCCAGCGCAGCGCCAGCCGCGCCACGTGCGCCAACGGAATGCCGATGAAGGCCTGCGGCTGCGCCTCGTCCAGGCACTGTTTCAGCGCGCGCTTGTCGATGCCCGGATCGACCAGCACCGGCACCGCGCCCAGCTTGAACAACGCGAACATCAGCAGGAAGAACTCCGGCGACGGCCGCACCATCACCACCGTGCGCACTCCACGGCCGATCCCATAGCCGGCCAGGCCGGCGGCCATGGCATCACTGCGGGCGTCCAACTGGCGGTAATCCAGGGTGACATCGTAGGCGGCCATGCCGTTGCCGGCGCCCCGGCGGCCCGGGCAGCGGATGGCGATCTGGTCAGGGCGTTCACGCGCCAGTTCAGGCAGGCGCGCGGCAATGTTGCAGGGTCGGTTCATCCGTTCATTGTCGCCGCTTACGGAATTTCTTGCGCGGCGGCCCACTTCGTGGAAAATCCGCACCCTCGTTCCTGATTCCGACTGCCGCCCGAGGCGGCTTGCCCATGCAACATCCCTGCATGACCTGCGGCGCCTGCTGCACCCAATACCGCGTGGCCTTCCACTGGATGGAATCGGACGAGGTCACCCCCGGCGGCGTGCCGCACCAGCTGACCGAGGTGCTGGACCCGCACCGTCTGTGCATGCGCGGCACCCACTCCAAGCCGGTGCGCTGCGTGGCGCTGGACGCGCAGATCGGCGTGTACTCACGCTGCACCATTCACCCCAACCGGCCCAGCGTGTGCCGTGAGGTGGATGCATCGTGGGAGTACGGCAAGGCCAGCCCGCAGTGCGACAAGGCACGCATCGCCTACGGCCTGGACCCGCTGACGCTGGCCGACTGGCGCTGGCGCGATGACGCCGACAATGACGACGATCACCCGGACGACAACGGCAACAGCCCGTCCTCACCGCCGCAGGCACCGGTCGCGGCGTAGTAGTGCCGGCCGCTGGCCGGCAACCTCATGAACCCTTCGGGTGTGCCGACCAACGGTCGGCACCCACCGGAAGAGGAAGGGGTGGGTGCCGACCGTTGGTCGGCACACCGATCAGATCGGGTTCTTGTCCAGAAAAGCGCGGATCTCCGGCACCAGCACTTCGTGCTTGTCTTCCAGCACGTAGTGCCCGGCGTCCTCGAAGGCATGCACCTGGGCCTGCGGCAACGCGGCCTGGAAGCCCTTCAGGAAGTGGTGGTCGAACACGAAGTCGCGCAGGCCCCAGCCGAGGAAGGCCGGTCGGTCGGCGAACGACGGCAGCGCCTTGCCGGCCCGCTCCAGCAGCGACCAGGCCTTGTCGGCCGGCGACAGCGGGATGTCCTGCATGAAACGGATGGTGCTGATGCGGTTGGCCCAGCTGTTGTACGGCGACACGTAGGCGCGGCGCACGTCGGCCGGCATCTTCCGCTCCACGCCCAGCCACGAGGCACCGGACGAGAACGCGTTGAAGCTGCGGATGATCCACTCGCCGATCTTCCAGTGGCGGCCCAGCGCGATCTGCCACGGCATCGTCTTCGCCGCCGGCATCGGGAACGCGGCGGTATTGAGCACCACCAGGCGCTTGACCTGGTCGTGGTGCGACAGCGCCCAGCCGAAACCGATCATGCCGCCCCAGTCGTGCACCGCCAGGGTCACCGGGCCGGTGATGCCCAAATGCTTGAGCAGCGCATCGAGGTCATCAACGCGCGACTGCAGCGTGTACTCGTAGCGGCTGTCATCGGGCTTGTCCGACAGGCCCATGCCGATGTGGTCCGGCACGATGCAGCGGTATGTGTCCGACAGGCCGGCCACCAGCGTGCGCCAGTAATAGCTCCACGACGGGTTGCCATGCACCATCACCACCACTTCGCCATCGCGCGGGCCTTCGTCGAGATAGTTCATCGACAGGCCGGGGCGAACCTCGAAGCGCTGCGGGTGGGCGGGGTAACCGGGAAGATCGCGCATGCGGAGCACCTAGGGAGAGTCGCGGCGCAATGTGGAGCCGAACCGATGCTCGGCTGCTCTCCGGTCCGCTGCGGAAGAGCCGCGCTGCGCGCGTGAGCCGAGCAAGGCTCGGCTCTACAGGAGGTCGGGCAGCGGGTTGCTTACCAGACCACTTCAGCCATCGAGCAGTTCAGGCCGGAACCAATGCCCAGAAGTGCGATGCGATCGCCCTTCTTCAGCTTGCCCAGCTGCTTGAGCTTGCTCAGCACGATCGGCACCGAGGCCGGGCCGATGTTGCCGTGCTCGCCGAAGATGGTCATGACCTTCTTCGGGTCGATGCCGAAGTTCTTGATGAACGCAGCGGTGTGCGGCTGGCTGACCTGGTGGATCACGAACTGGTCCAGCTCTTCCACGGCCCAGCCCAAGGCGATCTTCGCGGCGGTGAAGGTCTTCTGGGCCAGCTTGATGCCTTCGATCAGCAGCAGGCGGGTATCGGTGACCATGCGGTCCAGATTGCCCAGGCACAGCTGGTTCCACTCGGTGGCCGAACGGGTCACGCCACCCTTGTAGCGGGGTGCATCCGGCACCAGTTCCGAGCGCGCCATCACCATCGCGGCGGCGCCCGAACCGGTGGTCAGGGCGGCCAGCTCGTTGCGGAAGTCGTCGGCGGTGACGTCCGGGGCGGTCATGCGCTCCAGGGTCTTCTCGTACACCAGGTTGGCGGTCTCGCCATCCACCACCAGCGCGTAGTCGATGTCGCCACGCTCGATCATGCGCGCCGCGATATCCATGCCGTTGATGAAGGCCAGGCAGGCATTGGCGACGTCGAAGGTCATGCACTCGTCGCTGACGCCGAGGTTGCCCGACACGATCGAGGCGGTGGACGGCTCCAGGTAGTCGCGGCTGACCGAGGTGTTGACCAGCAGGCCGACCTGCGTCGCATCGATGCCTGCGTCTTCCAGCGCCTTGCGGCCGGCCATGGTGGCGGCATCGGACGCCAGCACGCCGTTGTCCCACAGGCGGCGGGCATGGATGCCGGCGATATCGCCGAGCACGTCGGTGCGGATACCGAGGCGATCCAACGTCGGCTGCAGCCGCTCGTTGATTTCCTTGGTCGTCAGCGTATGCGGCGCATCAACGTGTGCCAGGCCGGCGATCGAGACATTCTTGAAGAGCATCGAGGTTAGCGCCAAGGCTCAGGCAAAAGGGGGCGCTATTCTATAACCCCCGGGGCCTTCACCGCATCTTTACGAATTCAGGCTTGGCCGTATGGTGAAGCGTTCAGCGCGGCGGGCACTGGAACGCGGCGAACCGCTGGCTGCCATCTGCGGGCGCGGCGGCGGCCTGTACGGCGTTGGCGCCGGCACTCGGGGCCTCGTTGCGGGCCAGGGTTTCCAGCTCTTCCTGCACGCGCAGCGGGTTGCGGTTGTAGAAGCCGACCTTGCTCTTCACGGTGACCACCACCTCGCCCTTGGCGATGCAGCCGGCCGGAACCGGACCTGCCGGCAACACGCGGGTCGCCTTGCCGGCCGGTTCGATCGGCACCCAGGTACAGGCAGTGACGGTGAGCAGCAGAGAGGAAAGCAGCAGAACGCGCATGGGCAGATCCTGGAAGGGTATGGGGCGATTCTGCCTGAACAGCCTGAATCGGGGGTAGCCGGGGCCGGGGTCAGAGCCCCCTGCGGGGGATCCGACCCCAGGTCGGCAGAGGGGTCGGATCCCCCGCAGGGGGCTCCGACCCCTTAAGGGGTTGCCGGCCAGCGGCCGGCACTACCGGGGGAGCCGGCCCGCCACAGGCGGGCCGGGTCGTGCCTTATTTCTTGACCGGGTTGCCCTCGGCGTCGATCACCGTCACCTCGCCCAGGTTCAGCGCGCGCACGGCCGCTTCGGTCTGCTTGAGATCGCCCACCACCACCCAGGTCAGGGCCTGCGGCTTGATCTCGGCAGCGGCCTGCTGCACCTGCGCCGGGGTCATCGCTTCGATCTCGGCCTTGCGACGCAGCACATAGTCGTCCGGGCGCTTGAACTGCACGATCGAACCGATGGTCGCGGCCACGGCACTGGCGGTCTCGTAGGCACCGGGCAGGCTGAGGGTCTGGATGTTGCGGATGCGGTTGACTTCGGCAGCGGTGGCCGGCTTGCTGCCGTCGGCGAATGCGGCGATCTCCTTGCGCATTTCCGCCAGTGCCGGGCCGGTCTTGTCGATCTGCACCGGCGCACTGGCCATCCACGGGCGCTGGCCCACCGAACTGGTCGCGCTGCTGCGCGCGCCGTACGACCAGTGCTTGTCCTCGCGCAGGTTCATGTTCAGGCGCGAGGTGAAGTCGCCGCCGATCACGCCGTTGGCAATGTCGAAGCGGGTCGAACTGGCGGCGCTGGACGGCGCCACCACCTGGCCGGCGAACAGGTTGGCCTGCACCGCACCCGGCTGGTCGATCAGGAACACGCGCGGGCCCTTCGGCAGCGCGACATCGGTGGCCGCCTTCACCTGCGGCGCCTCGCCGGTCGCCTTCCAGTCACCCAGCTGCTTGTCCAGCAGCGGCACGATCTCGGCCAAGGTGGTGTCACCGACCACGATCAGGGTGCCATTCTGCGGGCGCAGCCAGTCGTGGTGGAAATCAACCAGATCTTCGCGGGTGAGGCCGTTGATCGCCGCCTCGTCGCCGCTGCCGGTGAACGGGATGGCGTACGGGTGGCCCTTGCCGTACAGCAGCGGCGGCAGCACGCGCATGGCCACCGCACCCGGGTTCACCTTCTCCTGCTGGATGCCGGCGATCCAGGTCGCCTTGACCCGGTCGATCTCGCCCTGCTCGAAACGCGGTTCGCGCAGCAGGTCGCGGTACAGCGCCAGCGACGGTGCCAGGTTTTCCTTCAGCGCCGACAGGTCCACGCTCATCGAGTCCAGGCCGGCCGAGGCATCCAGGCTGGCGCCCAGTGCGTCGGCGGCGTCGGCGAAGGCCAGCGAACCGAGCTTGCCGGCGCCTTCGGTCATCAGGCTCATGGTGAAGTTGGCGGTGCCGGGCTTGCGGCCCTGGTCGGCGCTGAAGCCGCCCGGGAACTGGTAGCTGAACTGCACCACCGGAATCTCGTGGCGTTCGGCCAGGATCACCTGGGTGCCGTTCTTCAGCGTGGCGCGCTGCAGTGCCGGGAACTTCAGCTGCGGGAACTCGCGGGTCTGCGGCACGCCGGCCTTGCGGTCCACCTGTTCCGGCAGGGTGCTGTACTTCGGGTCCACCGCCGGCACGGTGAACGGCTTCGGCGTCTGGCTCGGTTCTTCCTTCAGCGCCACGCGCTCACCCGGTGCGATCACCAGGGTGTGGCTGCCCTTGTCCAGCCACTCTGCGCCCAGGCGGCTCAGATCGGCGGCACTGGCCTTCTCGATGTTGGCCAGCGAGGTGCGGAAGCAACCCGGGTCGCCGGTGAACACCGCGCACTCGGCCAGCGCATCGGCCTTGCCGCCGAAGCCACCGATGCGCTCGATGCCACGGATGAAGCCGGCACGGGCGCCGGTCTTGGCGCGCTCCAGCTCGGCCGCGGTCGGGCCCTGCTTGATCAGGCGGTCCAGTTCCTCGTCGATGATCTTCTCGACCTTGGCCGGGTCCTGGCCCTGCTTGACGGTCGCCACGATCACGAAGTTGGAGCCCAGCTGCGACGTCGACAGGCCCGAGCCGATGCTGTCCACCAGCTTGTCCTGGTGCTGCAGGCGCTGGCTCAGGCGTGAGGACTTGGCGCCGCCCAGCACTTCGGAGAACAGCTGCAACTGGTCGATGTCGGCGGTGCCGACCTGCGGCACGTTCCAGGCGCGGTAGATGCGCGCCTGCGGCACCTTGTCGGTCATCGTCTCGCGGGTATCGGCACTGCGCTTGGCCACGTTCACCGCCGGCTGCGCCATGGTCGGGCCAGCGGGGATGCTGCCGAAGTACCTGGCGACCTTCTCCTTGGCGGTGGCCAGATCGATGTCGCCGGCCAGCACCAGCACCGCGTTGTTCGGGCCATACCAGGTGCGGAACCAGGTCTTCACGTCATCCAGCGAGGCCGCGTTGAGATCGTTCATCGAGCCGATCACGCCGTGGTGGTACGGGTGGCCAACTGGATACAGCGCCTTGTTGATCTGGTCCCAGGCCTGGCCGTAGGGCTGGTTCTCGCCCTGGCGCTTCTCGTTCTGCACCACGCCGCGCTGCTCGTCCAGCGCAGCCTGGTCGATCGCACCGACCAGATGGCCCATGCGGTCCGACTCCATCCACAGCGCCATGTCCAGCGCGGTGGTCGGCACGTTCTCGAAGTAGTTGGTGCGATCGGTGTTGGTGGTGCCGTTCTGGCCGGTGGCACCGACCTGCTTGAACGGTTCGAAGAATTCGCCGTCGTGGTTCTCGCTGCCCTGGAACATCAGGTGCTCGAACAGGTGCGCGAAGCCGGTGCGGCCGGCCGGCTCATCCTTGCTGCCCACGTGGTACCAGACGTTGACCGCGACGATCGGCGCCTTGCGATCGGTATGCACGATCACGCGCAGGCCGTTGGGCAGGGTGAACTGCTCGTACGGGATATCGACCTTGGCCGGTGCCGTCGGCCTGGCGGCAAGCGCGGAGGTGGGCGCAAGCGTGCCCAGGGCGGTGCTGAGGGCGACGGCCAGCAATGCGGCGCGCGGGCGAAGGGCGAGAGACATATCCGGATCCTTGGTCACATAGGTGAATCCCGATCCTAGCCTGCGCAGGCAACGGCAGGAATCGGTCGCCAGTCACTGGGGGTGTTTGCCCTGAAGGCCATCCGGCCCGGCCCCAGCCGGGGGGCGTGAACCGTCACATGTGCCGGCTGAAGGCGTCCGGACAGTGTCCGCGGCATATCGAATGGACAGGTGTCCGCCCACCGGACACTTTTCGATTGATAAAAAACCCTTGTAAATCAATGAATAAAAGTTGGCACGGGGATTGCTTGGTACTTCCTGCGCCAGGAAGGGCTTCAGACTCAAGCTGACTGAAGACTGAACAAATGCAGGAAATCGAAAATTCTTCTTGCATCCCCAGAATTGGTGTACTACCTTACTACCACACCACTGATCACCAACACTAAACAGGCCCCGTCATGAACGCCAAGACCATTGCCATCGCCATCGCCCTGATCGCCGGCACCGCGGTTGTTTCGTCGGTGCAGGCCTCCGAATCCATCAAGACCCTGGCCACCGTGCAGGTTCGCCCGGCCGCCGACCAGCTGGCCCAGCAGGCCTGGGAACAGGCCAGCGGCATCCCGACCCTGGCCACCGTGGAAGTGCGCCCGAGCGCCGACCAGCTGGCCGAGCGCAACGGCTACGTCGCCGCCCCGGTCGCCGCCGCGATGCCGATCACCACCCTGGCCTCGGTGGAAGTGCGCCCGAGCCTGGAACAGCGCGTCGCCCTGGCCGCCGAACTGGAAGCCCAGCGCTACGCCGCCACCCTGGCTGCCGCTGCCACCAGCGTCGCCAACCAGGTGATCGTCAACCTGCCGGCCCTGCAGGTGCGTCCGAGCGCTGCCGACCTGCAGGCCCTGGCTACCGAAACCGCCCAGGTCCTGCTGCGCCCGTAAGCGGTGCCGCCCTGCCCAGCGCAGGGCGTGCGCCCTAGAGGCGGCCGCCGTCGCAGGTACACTGCGCCGATGAATGCCGCGCCCCCGTTCCACGTAATCCTGTTCCAACCGGAAATCCCGCCCAACACGGGCAATGTGATCCGGCTCTGCGCCAACACCGGCGCGCAGCTGCACCTGGTCGAGCCGCTCGGCTTCGCACTGGAAGACAAGCAGCTCAAGCGCGCCGGCCTGGACTACCACGAGTACTCGCGCCTGCAGGTGCACCCCGACCTGGACACCGCGCTGGCGCGGATCGCACCGAAGCGGTTGTTCGCCCTGAGTACGCGTGCCAGCGTCCGCTACGACAGCGTGGCGTTCGAAGATGGCGATGCCTTCCTGTTCGGCCCGGAAAGCCGTGGCCTGCCGCAGGACGTGCTCGATGCGCTGCCGGATGGCCGCCGCCTGCGCCTGCCGATGCGGCCGGGCCACCGCAGCCTCAATCTTTCCAACACCGTTGCCGTGGTGATGTACGAGGCGTGGCGGCAGCATGGGTTTGCCGGCGGCGCGTGAGGCCATGCTTCTCCCTTGCGCCCGACTGCTGAAGCGCGCGCATGCGTTCATGGGCGTTACTTTTCTTTCCGCGCGGAAAGAAAAGTAACCAAAAGAAACGCGCCGCCATCCGCGAGCCGGTGCTGCGCACCGGTACCCTGCGCTCCTCGGCCCGCCGGGGGACGGCGCGGAACTCGCTGCGCTCAGACACCCGCGCCTCTTCGCCCCCACCGGACCTGCGGTGCTCGGCTCGCTTCAAGGCGGACCCAACAGCCGCGCAGTAGCAACTGTCTTGTCAGGGGCAGCCGAGGGCCACCTCGGCGTCCCGCTTACGGGCGTTGAGGATCACCAGCATTTTGCGCATGACCGCCACGAGCGCCACCTTGCTCGCTTTGCCCTTGGCCTTCAGGCCAGCGTAA
>NZ_JCAFRJ010000011.1:0-155489 GCF_059367975.1 Stenotrophomonas sp. YJH_SMC_131
GCGGGCGGTATGCCACGTTCATCTGGTCGCGATCCGGCGGGCATTGCGGTCGCAACGGCGGTTGTCGGGAATGCTGGTGGGGTCAGATCCCTTTCGCGTGGCGAAAGGGATCTGACCCCGGTGTGCTGCGGGCGGTATGCCGCGTTCATCTGGTCGCGATCCGACGGGCATTGCGGTCGCAGCGGCGGCTGTCGGGAATACTGGTGGGGTCAGATCCCTTTCGCGTCGCGAAAGGGATCTGACCCCGGTGTGCCGGCTCAGCCCAGAAGCTTCCGTACCTTGGTCAGCGCGGTCATGAAGCGCTCGATCTCGGCGTGCGTGTTGTAGAACGCCAGCGAGGCACGGCAGGTGGCGGCGACGCCGAAGTACTGCAGCAGCGGGTGTGCGCAGTGCTGCCCCGAGCGCACGGCCACCCCTTCCAGGTCGAGCAGGGTGGCCAGATCGTGCGCATGCGCGCCATCGATCAGGAACGAGACCACGGCGGCCTTCTCCGGCGCTTCGCCGATGATGCGCAGGCCGTCGACGCGGCGCAGCTCCTCGGTGAAGTGCGCCAGCAGTTCGGCTTCGCGGGCTTCCACGTTCTCCTGGCCGAGCTGCTGCAGGTAGTCGGCGGCCACGCCCAGGCCGATGAAACCGGCGATGTTCGGGGTGCCGGCTTCGAACTTGTGCGGGGCATCGTTGAACACGGTGCCGTCGAAGCTGACTTCCTTGATCATCTCGCCGCCGCCGAGGAACGGCGGCATCGCGTCCAGGTGCTCGCGGCGCGCCCACAGCGCACCAGTGCCGGTCGGACCGCACATCTTGTGGCCGGTGATGGCGTAGAAGTCGCAGCCGATCGCGGCGACGTCGACCTTGCGGTGCGGCACCGCCTGCGAGCCATCGACCACGGTGATGATGCCGCGCTTACGCGCTTCACGGCAGATCTCGCGCACCGGATTGACCGTGCCCAGCACGTTGGAGACATGGGTGACCGCCAGCAGCCTGACCTCCGGGGTCATCGCCGCGCGCAGCGCATCCAGGTCCAGCGCGCCATCGGGCGTGATCTCGGCCACGCGGATGGTGGCGCCGGTACGTTGCGCGACCAGCTGCCACGGCACGATGTTGGCATGGTGTTCCATGCGCGTGATCAGGATCACGTCGCCGGCCTTCAATCGCGGCAGCGCCCACGAGTAGGCCACCAGGTTGATGGCGAAGGTGGTGCCGCTGCACAGCACCAGGTCGCTGGCGCGCACGTTGAGGAAGCGTGCCAGCTTGTTGCGTGCGCCTTCGTAGGCGTCGGTCGCTTCGCTGCCCAGTGCATGCACCGCGCGGCTGACGTTGGCGTTGTAGCGGCGGTAGAACTCATCCACCGCGCCGATCACCTGTACCGGCTTCTGGCCGGTGTTGGCGTTGTCGAAATAGACCAGCGGCTTGCCGTGCACTTCACGCATCAGCAGCGGGAAGTCGAGGCGGACGCGATCCCAGTCCGGGGCGCCGGTGCGTTCTTCGATCGGGCGTGGCGTGGACAGGTTCATGCCACACCCGCCTCGGCCAGGGCCTTGTCCAGGCGGCGTGCCAGCTGCTCGCGCAACGCGTCCGGCAGGATCTTCAGCGGTTCATGGCAGAACGCAGCGCTCAGCAGTGCCTGCGCCTGGACCTGGGGCAGGCCACGCGAGCGCAGGTAGAACAGCGCATTGGCATCGAGCTGGCCGACGGTCGCGCCGTGCGCGGCCTTCACTTCATCGGCGTCGATCACCAGCGTCGGCTGGGTGTCGATCTCGGCATCGGCCGACAGCAGCAGGTTCTTGTTGGACAGGTTCGCGTCGGTGCCGTCGGCGCCTTCGCGGATCTGGATGCCGCCATGGAACACCACACGGCTGCGGTTGGCGGCAACGCCGCGCCACAGCAGCTCGCAGGCGGTATCGCGCGCGATGTGGTCGATGCCCAGGCGGGTCTCGACGTGGCGGCGGCCATTGCCGAGCAGCACGCCGTTGGCGGTCAGCCGGGCGTTGTCGCCTTCCAGGCGCACGTTCAGTTCGTGGCGGCTGAGCGCGGCGCCCAGTTCCAGGTCCACGCGGTGGTACTGCGCGTCGCGGGCCAGCACCGCGTCGGTACGCAGGAAGCTGGTCTGGCGGGCGCTGCCGGCCTGCACGCGGGCGTGCTTGAGTACGCCATCGCGGGCGACGTGGGCATGCAGCACGGTGTTGTCCAGGTGGGCGGAGTCACCCACGCTGAAGCGGTGCTCGACCACGCCGAGGCTGGCGCCGGCGCGCAGTTCGATCAGGTGGCGATGGTGCCAGGCCAGGTCGGCTTCCCCGGCGACGCTGGCGAATACCAGCTGCAGCGGCGTTTCGACCTGCACGCCTTCATCCACGCGCAGCACCACGCCTTCATCGGCCAGCGCGGCGTTGAGCCGGGCGAAGATCTCTTCGCTGCGCTCGTAGCGACGGCCAAGGAATCGCACGGCGTCTTCGCCAGCGGCCAGCGCGGACGACAGCGGCTGCAGCTGCACGCCGGACGGCAGGGCCTGCACATCGCTCAGCGCGGCATCCAGGCGGCCGTTGACGAACACCAGGCGCGGCGCCGGGATGTCGTCCAGCAGCGCGGCGTCCAGCGCCGGCGCCTGCAGCGGTGCCGCAGCGAACGCGCGGCGCTCCAGCTGGCGCAGCGAGGTGTACTTCCAGGCTTCGTTGCGGGCGGCGGGAAGACCGTCGCGCAGGGCCGCATCCAGCACTTCGCGGCGCGCATCGCTGCCGCAGAAGGCCTGGGCCATGGAGTCAAGCAGGGCGCTCATCAGACCGCCGCCTCGGGCACGACCCGGTCCTTCAGGAAATCATAGCCGTGCGCTTCCAGCTCCAGCGCCAGCTCGGGGCCGCCGCTCTTGACGATGCGACCATCGGCCAGCACGTGCACGACGTCCGGCTTGATGTAGTCCAGCAGGCGCTGGTAGTGGGTGATGACCAGGAACGAACGGTCGGCGCCGCGCAGTGCGTTGACGCCGTCGGCCACGCTCTTCAGCGCGTCGATGTCCAGACCCGAGTCGGTCTCGTCCAGGATCGCCAGCTTCGGTTCCAGCACGGCCAGCTGGAAGATCTCGTTGCGCTTCTTCTCGCCGCCGGAGAAGCCTTCGTTGACGCCACGGTGCAGCAGTTCGTCCTTCAGGTGCAGCACGGCCAGCTTCTGCCGCACCAGCTTGAGGAACTGCATGGAATCGAGTTCTTCTTCGCCGCGCGCCTTGCGCTGGGCGTTCAGTGCCGCGCGCAGGAAGTAGGTGTTGTTCACGCCCGGGATTTCCACCGGGTACTGGAACGCCAGGAACAGGCCCGCGGCGGCACGTGCTTCCGGGTCCTGCTCCAGCAGGTCGACGCCGTCGAACTGCACGCTGCCTTCGGTCACTTCGTAGCCGTCGCGGCCGGCCAGGACGTTGCCCAGGGTGGACTTGCCGGCGCCGTTCGGGCCCATGATGGCGTGCACCTGGCCGGGCTTCACATCCAGCGACAGGCCCTTGAGGATTTCCTTGTCGCCGATGCGGGCGTGGAGGTTTTCGATCTTCAGCATGGTGGGGGTTTCCGTGGGGCGGGCCAGGGCCCGCCGGTAAAGAGAATGCGTTTGCGAGGGGCAGGGGCGGGCGGTCAGCCCACCGAACCTTCCAGCGAGACTTCCAGCAGCTTCTTGGCTTCCACCGCGAACTCCATCGGCAGTTCGCGGAACACCTGCTTGCAGAAGCCGTCGACGATCATCGACACCGCGTCTTCCTGGCTGATGCCACGGGCGCGGCAGTAGAACAGCTGGTCATCGGAGATCTTGGAAGTGGTCGCCTCGTGCTCGACGGTGGCGCCTGGGTTCTTCACCTCGATGTAGGGGAAGGTGTGCGCGCCGCACTGCTTGCCGATCAGCAGCGAGTCGCACTGGGTGTAGTTGCGCGCGCCATCAGCATTGCGGTCCACCCGCACCAGGCCGCGGTAGGTGTTCTGGCCACGGCCGGCGCTGATGCCCTTGCTGACGATCTTGCTCTTGGTGCGCTTGCCGACATGGATCATCTTGGTGCCGGTGTCGGCCTGCTGGCGGTGATGGGTCAGCGCGACCGAGTGGAACTCACCGACCGAATCGTCGCCCAGCAGCACGCAGGACGGGTACTTCCAGGTGATCGCCGAGCCGGTCTCGACCTGGGTCCAGGTGACCTTGCTGCGCGCGCCACGGCATTCGGCACGCTTGGTCACGAAGTTGTAGATGCCACCGACGCCGTTCTCGTCGCCCGGGTACCAGTTCTGCACCGTGGAGTACTTGATCTCCGCATCTTCCAGCGCGACCAGCTCGACCACCGCGGCGTGCAGCTGGTTCTCATCGCGCATCGGCGCGGTGCAGCCTTCCAGGTAGGAGACG
This sequence comes from Stenotrophomonas sp. YJH_SMC_131, assembly GCF_059367975.1. Lineage (NCBI taxonomy): Bacteria > Pseudomonadati > Pseudomonadota > Gammaproteobacteria > Lysobacterales > Lysobacteraceae > Stenotrophomonas > Stenotrophomonas sp. YJH_SMC_131. The sequence continues at coordinate 4,363 of NZ_JCAFRJ010000011.1, forward strand.
TAGGCCTTGTCCTCGCACACGATCAGGGTGCGCTCGAACTGGCCGGTGTGGCCGGCGTTGATGCGGAAATAGGTGCTCAGTTCCATCGGGCAGCGCACGCCCTTGGGAATGAACACGAAGCTGCCATCGGAGAACACCGCCGAGTTGAGCGCGGCGAAGTAGTTGTCACCGACCGGCACCACGGTGCCCAGGTACTGGCGCACCAGCGCCGGGTGTTCCTTGATGGCCTCGGACATCGAGCAGAAGATCACGCCCTTCTCGGCCAGTTCCTTGCGGAAGGTGGTGCCCACGGATACCGAGTCGAACACCGCATCCACCGCCACGCCGGCCAGCTTGGCGCGCTCGTGCAGCGGCACGCCCAGCTTGTCGTAGGTGTCGAGCAGTTCCTTCGGCACATCATCCAGCGAGGCGTACTTCGGGCCCTTCGGCGCGGAGTAGTAGCTGAGCGCCTGCAGGTCGATCGGCGCGATCTCCAGCTTGGCCCAGTCCGGCATCGGCAGGGTCAGGAAGTGGCGGTAGGCATCCAGGCGCCACTGCGTCATCCACTCCGGCTCGTCCTTCTTGGCCGACAGGGCACGGATGGTGTCCTCGTCCAGGCCCGGCGGCAGGGAGTCCGACTCGATCTCGGTGATGAAGCCGGCCGAATACTTGCGGCCGAGCTGCTCGTGGATCTCGCGGTTGGGGGTGTCGTCGTGGGCGACGTTTTCGATGGTTTCGGTGGCCATGGGGGGCTGCCTACGGATCAGGAGACGACGTCGACAGCGATGGTGCGGCGCTGTTCGTCATCGGCAAGGGGGAGAGGGGGCAGGATCTGCGCGAGGGTGACATCGCGCAGGGCCTCGGAGACCACGTCGTTGATCAGCCGCCAGCTGCTGCGCGCGCCGCACTTGGGCGCCATGCCGCACTGGTGGTGGTCGTGGCTGCATTCGGTCAGGGCCAGTGGCCCTTCCATCGCTTCGACCACTTCGAACAGCGAGATCTCGATGGCCGGGCGGGTCAGGCGGTAGCCGCCACGGACGCCACGCAGGCCTTCGACCAGGCCGGCCTGGGCCAGTGGCTTGAGCACCTTGCTGACGGTGGGCGGCTCCAGACCGGTGAATTCGGCCAGCTCGGTGGCACTGAGCACTTCGCCCGGACGGGCGGCGAGCACGGCCAGCACGACGGTGGCGTAATCGGTGAGTTTGGTGACGCGCAACATGGGGATGCGAGTGGTTCTTAAAGCGGACTGAAATTGTACGCTTTTATTCGCCACCATCCAACCCGGGCATTCAGCCGGCGCTTGGGCCAGGCCGGGAGGACACACCGCGGCCGTTGCCGGGGCGCAATGCTGCGCCAACGGGGTGATTTTCGCAATCACCCGGAATGGGCGAGAATCCCCATTCCATTCGCTGCAAACAGCCCGCGCCGATGCCGAAGAAGATCCAAGCCCGCAAGTCCGCCATCCATGGCAACGGCGTGTTCGCCGTGGCCCCGATCAAGCAGGGCGAGCGCGTGATCCAGTACAAGGGCCTGCTGCGCAGCCACGGTGATGTCGATGCCGATGACAGCGGCGACGTCGAAAGTGGCCATACCTTCCTGTTCACCCTCAACGATGACTGGGTGATCGACGCCAACTACAAGGGCAACGACGCGCGCTGGATAAACCACAGCTGCGACCCGAACTGCGAGGCGGTGATCGAGGAGGACGAGGACGGCGACAGCCGGGGCGACAAGGTGTTCATCGAGGCACTGCGTGATATCAAGGCCGGCGAGGAGCTGACCTACAACTACGGCATCACCCTGGCCGAGCGCCACACCGCCAAGCTGAAGAAGATCTGGGAGTGCCGTTGCGGCTCGCCCAAGTGCACCGGCACGATGCTGCAGCCCAAGCGCTGATCGGTACCGGGTAGTGCCGGCCGCTGGCCGGCAAGGCGCAATCCAGGTGCCGGCCAGCGGCCGGCACCACCCGGCGGCTCTCCACCTGCCGTGCACGACAGGGTCACCGCCGCGCAAGGGCCGTTCTTCCATTCTGTGGGCTCCCCCAACCGGAGTGCCTCCATGGCAGAGCGATTGAAGGGCAAGCAGATTGCCATCCTTGCCACCCACGGCTTCGAACAGTCCGAACTGATCGAACCCAAGCGTTTGCTGGAAGCGGAAGGGGCGCGCGTCAGCGTGGTCTCGCCCGCAAAGGAAGCGACGATCAAGGGCTGGAAGGAGAAGAACTGGGGCGACGCCGTCGCGGTGGATATCCCGTTGGATGAGGCCGATCCTGCACGCTTCGATGCGGTGGTTCTGCCCGGCGGGGTCATCAATCCGGACACACTGCGCACCGATGATGCCGTACTGGCCTTCATCCGTTCAGTGGATGAAGCCGGCAAGCCCGTGGCGGCGATCTGCCATGGCCCGTGGCTGCTGATCAACAGCGGCCTGGCCGATGGCCGCGAGCTGACCTCCTGGCCTTCCCTGCAGCAGGATCTGGCGAACGCGGGTGCGACATGGCGCGATGCCGAGGTGGTGGTCGACGGCAACGTCATCACCAGCCGCAAGCCGGATGACATTCCGGCTTTCAGCGAGGCGGTGGTAAAAGCGCTTGCCGCCTGATGCGCTACCGGTAGTGCCGGCCGCTGGCCGGCAGATGCAGTGACGTGCTGCCGGCCAGCGGCCGGCACCACCTCATTTGCCCAGCAGGCCTGCCGGTACCAGGTTGCCCAGGTTCTGGTTGAAAGTGACCACCAGCTTGCCGTTCTTCACCTGTGCCGACTGCACCTGCAGGGCGCCGAGCACCCCGGCCACGGCCGGGTCCAGCTTGTAGATCGGTTCGCGCTGGGCGTAGTCGCTCAGCCACGCATTGAGCAGGCCACGGGTGCGCGAGTCGAGGCGGCCGCCCTGGTTGGCCGGGGTGAAGTCATCCACGCTCGGCTGCTGCAGGTGAAAGCCCTGGGTCTGCGCGTCGTAGCGCAGGCCGCTGCTGAGCTTCACCGTGCCCAGTCGGGCCGGGTTGCCGCCGGCGGTGGCCAGCGCGACGTCCATGCCCAGGGTCAACCGTTCGCCGGCCGGAAGGCTCAGCTGCGGATGGCTCATGGTCAGGGCGATCAGGCCGCCGAGGGCGTCCTGGGTGCGCGGGAAGCTGCCATCGAGGTACTGCTGCACGTCGCTGGCGCCCACCGACAGTTCGCGGCCGGAAATGGAGGGAGCCGCCTGAGCACCGATCGCAGCGGCGATCAGCACGGTGGAGGCCGCGAGGCGGGTCATCAGGGAACGCAGGCGCATGTCGGTGACCGGTGGGAAGCAGATGGATGGATCAAAGAGTAGCCGCGCAGGCTGAATCGCGCGTGCATGCCGCTGCAACGGTTCAGTCCAGCGTTGGACGCAGCTGTGCCGACTGGATCTGCCAGGCGCTGCCGTCGCTGCTGGGCTGCACGCGGTACCAGCCGCCGAAGCGGAACGTGCCATTGGCGGTGACCGCACGGATCTGCACAGGGACTTCAAGCAGCCGCGGTGGCTGCCGGTCATCTCGGGCGATCGGAGTATCGCTGTGCAGGCGCAGCGTGCGCAGGTCCTGCAGCTGCCGCAGCGCGGCGTCGTCTGCATGCCGCGGGTCGCCGGGTGGGATCGTCCAGGCAGCATCGCTGGCGGCGCGGTCGCGGTTGAGCAGTGCGGCGACGTAGCGGTTGAGCATCGTCGACGGCGGCTCTGCGCCGTCGTCGACGGCGGACAGCAGCGTCATATCGCTCGCCTGCAATGCTGCGGGACCGGGACCGGGGCCGGTACCGGTGTCCGCTGCTGCGGCGACGGGAGCGGACGCTGCCGTGATGTGATCATTCGTCTGTGCCGCCGGGCGTGAACAACCCAGCAGCACCAGTGGTGCGATCAGGAACAGGATCCTGCGCATGCCCGCCTCCTCCCCGAGGCAACCTGGAGGGCGGCAGTGTATCGGTTGCGCCGCTATCAGCGGGAGGAGGGCAGCTGCTCCAGCGCGTCCAGCGCCGGCAGGACCTGGCCGGCGATGGCGGCCAGTGCGTGGCCGTCGGTCTCGGCGTGGCGCTGTACGATGTCGCGCAGCAGCTGGGTGGCGATCACCAGGGTCGCGCGCTCGTCGCCACTGATGCCGGCGGTACGCGGGGCCGCTTCCAGCAGGCGCATCAGGTCGCGGCCGGCGCGGTGTTCCAGTTCGATGGTGCAGCGCCCGGTGCACTGCAGCCCGTCCTTTTCGATCGGGGTTACCGAGATCCGGTAGCGGGTGGAGGGGCTGGCCATGAGGGTGTGCTCGCCGTAGCTGTGGAGGATGTGCCCACCATAGGCAAGGCCACGGCTGGCGGCGACGGCCGGCGCTGCACGCAGTGTTCCACCCGGTACGTCCCGCGCCCTTTGCGGAGCACCGGCAGCCAATGCTGGCGGGCCTGTACGGGGATTGCCGGGGCCGCGGCAACGCTGTGTTGCGGGGTGTGGTGCGGACAAAAAAAACGGGACGGCCAGAGCCGTCCCGTCGGAATCCGCGTTGGGGCGCGCGCTTACAGCGCGGCGTCCTTCAGCTTCTTCAGCGGACGCACCTTCAGCTTGGTGGTGGCCGGCTTGGCAGCGAACCACTGCTCTTCCTTGGTGAACGGGTTGATGCCCTTGCGCTTCGGCTTGGCCGGCACATTGACGGTGGTGATCTTCAGCAGGCCCGGCAGGGTGAACGAGCCAGCGCCCTTCTTGTGCACCGAGGAGGCGACGGCGCTTTCCAGCGAGGCCAGCACAGCGCGGACGTCCTTGGCGATGACGCCGGAGGCTTCAGCGATGTGTGCAACCAGGCCGGACTTGGTCAGCACTTCCTTGATCGGCTTCGGAGCGGCCGGCTTGGCGGCTGCCTTCGTCGCGACTTTCTTCACTGCCTTCTTCGGGGCAGCCTTCTTAGCGGTCTTTGCCATGGTTTCCTGTTCCGTGAACGGTTGGTTGTGTGGTCGGCGCCGAACCCCGTCGGCAAGCGCAATGTAGGGCAACTCTCGGGCGCCGCCAATAGCCCGAAGCGCGGAAAGTGCATGTTTTTTCATATCCAGGCCGATTCAGTACATGGCCGGCGGTGGGGGGGCGGGGGCGCTGCAGCGTGCGCGATGGCTGCTGCCTGCCCGTTGCTGGAATGTGCGAAACCACTGAAAACAAGGGAAAAGTCCGCGTCAGTCTGGCGAAGAAGTGACCAGCTGTCCGATGTCCGGCGGACGTGCGGCATGCGGCGGAGCGACGCAGGGCTAACGCGTCCCGTGCGAGAGTGGCCGTTCATCACCGCCACGCAGGAGCAGCACATGGGAATCTCGCGACACGCCACCGCGCACTGGGAAGGCGATCTGAAGTCGGGCAAGGGACAGCTGAGCACGCCGCAGAGCGGGCTGCTGGACAAGACCCGCTACGGTTTCAACAGCCGCTTCGGCGACGAGAAGGGCACCAATCCGGAGGAGCTGATCGCCGCCGCGCACGCCGGCTGTTTCACCATGGCGCTGTCGGCCAAGCTTGGTGAGGCCGGCTTCACCCCGACCTCGCTGGACACCGAGGCCAAGGTCGATCTGTCCCTGGAGGGCGGCCCGCAGCTGTCGCAGATCCGGCTGAAGGTGAAGGCCGTGGTGCCGGGCATCGACGCCGCACAGTTCCGTGCCATTGCCGATGACGCCAAGCAGAACTGCCCGGTGTCCAAGGCGCTGAGCGCGGTGCCGATCAGCCTGGAAGCCGAACTGGGCTGAGCCACGGTAGTGCCGGCCGCGGGCCGGCAACCGCATGATGCCGGGGTCCATGTAGCAGCCGGCCAGCGTTATGGCGGCCTTCCTGGTCCCCACCCTCCGGGCCGTCGCGTCCGACGTTGGCAGCGGCTCCTGCCGCTGCCTTCGGCTCTACCACCCGCCAGCGCGATCACCAATCAAGGGTGCCGGTAATCACCGTCTGCACCTGCCCGCCCGACCAGACCTCGCCGTCTTCATCGACCCGCAGGGTCAGGCGCGCGTCATGGCCGACTTCGCGGCCCTGGCTGACTTCGAACGGTGCACGGCCTCGGGGCAGCGCATCGCGCAGGTCCAGCCAAGCGGCCAGCACGGCATTAGCCGCGCCGGAGGCGGCGTCCTCGAAGCGGCGGCCATTGCCGACGAAGGCACGTACTGCAAGATCGAAGCCTTCGCCGCCATCGCTGAAGGCGTAGGCAAACACGCCCATGCTGTCGGTGGATTCGGCCAGAGCCGCGACCGCGTCCCAGTCCGGGCGCAGTGCGCGCAGTGCCGCTTCATCGGCCACCTGCACCACCCACCAGCTGCGCCCGCCCTGCATGCGCGCCGGCGGCAGCGAGCCCAGCGGCCAATCCTTCAGCGCCGCCTGCAGGCGCGGGTCGGTGGCCTCGGCGATCTCCGCCAGCTGCGCGCGCGGGGTGCGGATGGCAATGCGCTGCTGCGCGCCCTCGCCGCTCACGCGCAGCGGCAGCGCACCGGCGATGCCGTCCTGCACGAGCACGCCGTCGACTGGCGCGGCCAGGCCCGCCTGCAGCACCGCATGCGCGGTGCCGACGCTGGGATGGCCGGCGAACGGGACCTCCTTCTGCGGGCTGAACATGCGCAGCCGGTAGCTGGCGCCTGCGACCTGCGGCGGGAACACGAAGGTGGTCTCGGGCAGGCGCGTCCAGCGCGCAATGGCCTGCATGCTGGCATCGTCCAGGCCTTCGGCATCAAGCACCACGGCCAGCGGATTGCCGGCACCGGCGCGCGGGGAGAACACATCCAGCTGCAGGAAACGGCGGGTGGACATCAGGCAGGACTCCAGTAGACAGGCGGCATAGCGTAGCGCGGGGCACAAAAAAGGGGACGGAGGGAATTAAGTCGCTTGTGCCCCAAGTGCCATAAGCGACTTAATTCCCTCCGTCCCCTTTTTTCGTGCGCTACCAGCGAAGGTGGCCGTCGATGACCGGCTGCACCTGGCCGCCGATCCAGACCGTGCCCTGCGCGTCGACCTGCACCTGCACGTGGCCATCGCGGCCGACTTCGCGGCCCTGGCTGGCCACGTAGTGGCCCTCGCGGCCGGGCAGGGCGTTGCGCTGCCGCAGCCAGGCAGCGATCAGAGCATTGGCGCTGCCGGTGACCGGATCTTCCGGCACGCTGGCCGCATCGGCGGGGCAGAATGCGCGCACCACACGGGTGTGGTCGGTACCGGCTTCGTCGGCGAATACGGCCACGCCGGTGGCCTCGGTGGCAAGGCTCCAGTCGCGCAGGGCGGCCATGTCCGGCGCCAGGCCGCGCACAGCGGCGGCATCGCGCAGCGGCAGCAGCCACCAGCGCGCGCCGTTGTCCCAGAGTTCGGGCACGTGCCCGTTGGCGGCGAGGGCCAGCAGTGCTTCGGGTGCCGCATCTGCGCCAGTCGCCAGTTGCCGCGCCGGTGGGCTGGCCAGCTGGATCTGGAGTGCCTCGGCCGGGCCGCTCACCCGCACGGGCAGCACCCCCGCCGCGCACTGCTGCAGCAGGGCGCCGTCGCGAGGCTGGGCCAGGCCGCAGCTCACCGCCGCCCAGGCCGCGCCGACGCTCGGGTGGCCGGCGAAGGCCAGCTCACGGGTCGGGGTGAAGATGCGGATGTGGTAGTCGGCGCCGGGCGCGCTGGGGCGCAGGAAGAACACCGTCTCGGACAGGTTCAGCCAGGCGGCCAGGGCCTGCATCTGCTCGCCGGAGAGCGCATCGGCGTCCAGCAGGGCACCCAGTGGATTCCCGGTTCCGGGGCGGGAGGCGAAGACATCGAGCTGCAGGTAACGGAGGAGGGCCATCTACGGGGATATTGCGCTTAGAATCAAAGGTTCCGCCCCCGAGGGCGGCTTCCCCACATTCTACATAGCCAATCCATGTCAGCTTCCCCCCTTGTCGATCGTTGGATCGTACTGAAGTTCGGCGGCACCTCGGTGTCGCGTCGTCACCGCTGGGACACGATCGGGAAGCTGGCGAAAAAACGCGCGGAAGAGACCGGCTCGCGCGTGCTGGTGGTGGTGTCGGCGCTGTCCGGGGTCACCAACGAGCTGACCGCGATCGCCGATGGCGCGCCGGACAGCCGTGATCGCGTGGCCGCGCTGGTCGAACGCCATGAAGGCTTCCTGGCCGAACTGGGCCTGGGCCGCGAAGTACTGGCCGAGCGCCTGGCGGCACTGCAGGGCCTGCTCGACGACCCGCGTGCGGCCACCCGTCCGCTGCAGTGGCAGGCCGAAGTGCTGGGCCAGGGCGAACTGTTGTCGTCCACGCTGGGCGCGGCCTACCTGCACGCCTCGGGCCTGGACATGGGCTGGATGGATGCCCGCCAGTGGCTGGACGCGATGCCGCCGCAGCCGAACCAGAGCGACTGGTCACAGCGCCTGTCGGTGAACTGCCAGTGGCGTGCCGACGCGGAGTGGATGCAGCGCTTCCGCGCGCAGCCGACCCGCCTGCTGATCACCCAGGGTTTCATCTCGCGGCATGCCGATGGCGGTACCGCCATCCTCGGCCGTGGTGGCTCGGATACCTCGGCGGCGTACTTCGGCGCGCTGCTCGGCGCCAGCCGCGTGGAAATCTGGACCGATGTGCCGGGCATGTTCAGTGCCAACCCGAAGGATGTGCCGGACGCGCGCCTGCTGACCCGCCTGGACTACTACGAGGCGCAGGAAATCGCCACCACTGGTGCCAAGGTGCTGCATCCGCGCTCGATCAAGCCGTGCCGCGATGCAGGCGTGCCGATGGCCATCCTCGATACCGAGCGTCCGGAACTGCCGGGCACCAGCATTGACGGCAGTGCTGCACCGGTACCAGGCGTCAAGGCGATCAGCCGCCGCAACGGCATCGTGCTGGTGTCGATGGAAGGCATCGGCATGTGGCAGCAGGTCGGCTTCCTGGCCGATGTGTTCAACCTGTTCAAGAAGCATGGCCTGTCGGTGGACCTGATCGGTTCGGCCGAGACCAACGTCACCGTGTCGCTGGACCCGTCCGAGAACCTGGTCAACACCGATGTGCTGGCCGCGCTGTCGGCCGACCTGTCGCAGATCTGCAAGGTGAAGGTGATCGTGCCGTGCGCGGCGATCACCCTGGTCGGCCGTGGCATGCGTTCTCTGCTGCACAAGCTGTCGGACGTGTGGGCCACCTTCGGCCGCGAGCGCGTGCACATGATTTCGCAGTCGTCCAACGACCTGAACCTGACCTTCGTCATCGACGAGGCCGATGCCGATGGCCTGCTGCCGATCCTGCATGCCGAGCTGATCGACAGCGGTGCGATGCCGGTGGAAGAAACCGAAGTGTTCGGCCCGCGCTGGCGCGAGATTGCCGGCACCGTGCGCCCGCGCGGCACGCCGTGGTGGCGCGGCCAGCGTGCGCACCTGCTGCAGCTGGCCGATGCCGGTACGCCGCGCTATGTCTACCACCTGCCGACGGTGCGCGCCCGCGCCCGCGCGCTGGCCGCGATCAAGCCGATCGACCAGCGTTACTACGCGATCAAGGCCAACAGCCACCCGGCCATCCTGCAGCTGCTGGAAGCCGAGGGCTTCGGGCTGGAGTGCGTCTCGTACGGCGAGCTGAAGCATGTGTTCCAGCACCTGCCGGAGCTGTCGCCGCGGCGCGTGCTGTTCACTCCCAGCTTCTGCCCGCGCAGCGAGTACGAGGCGGCGTTCGCCCTTGGCGTGACCGTCACCGTCGACAACGTCGAAGCGCTGCAGCGCTGGCCGGACCTGTTCCGCAACCGCGAGCTGTGGCTGCGCGTCGACCTGGGGCGTGGCGAAGGCCACCATGCCAAGGTCCGCACCGGCGGCAAGGAGTCCAAGTTCGGCCTGCCGATCGCCCGCGTGGACGAGTTCGTGCGCGCGGCCACCGAGCTGGGCAGCCGCGTGGTCGGCCTGCATGCGCACCTGGGCAGTGGCGTGGAAACCGCGCAGCACTGGCGCCTGATGTGCGATGAGCTGGCCGGCTTCGCCCGCCGCATCGGCAGCGTGCACACCATCGACATCGGTGGCGGCCTGCCGATTCCGTACAGCGACGAAGACGAGCCGTTCGACCTGAACGCCTGGGCCGAGGGCCTGGCCGAGGTCAAGGCGCTGCACCCGGCATTCCGCCTGGCGATCGAGCCGGGCCGCTACCTGGTGGCCGAATCGGGCGTGCTGCTGACCCATGCCACCCAGGTGGTGGAAAAGGACGGCGTGCGCCGCGTGGGCCTGGATGCCGGCATGAACACGCTGATGCGCCCGGCGCTGTACGACGCCTGGCACGACATCGAGAACCTCAGCCGCCAGGGTGGTTATGCCGAAGCGGCGTTCGATGTGGTCGGCCCGATCTGCGAATCCAGCGATGTGTTCGGCAAGCGCCGCAAGCTGCCGGTGTCAACTGCGCCGGACGACGTGATGCTGATCGCCGACGCCGGCGCGTACGGCTATGTGATGGCCAACACCTACAACCAGCGGATGCTGCCGCGCGAAGACGTGATCGAATGACCACCGCGCGCGCCCTGCACCCGCCCACCGACACGCCCCGCGCCATCGCGCGGGCCCGTGCCTGACCGGATACACCATGACTGCTTTCGACAAACACCAGGTTTCCCGCTTCCGCTTCGTCCGCTGCGAATTCGCCGCGGATACCGGCGTGGCCAAGCTGGTCTACGCCTTTGATGACGGCCCGGAGATGGTGGAAACCATCACCGTGCCGGGCGCCCCGTTCGTGCTGGACGAAGCGCGTAGCGCCGCCGTGCAGCGCGCGCTGCAGCTGCTGCACCTGATCGCCGGTGTCAGCTACTACAAGGCCGGCGTACCGGATACGGTCAGCATCGACAGCTACAGCATCGATGCCGATACCGCCGCGCTGGTGGAGACCATTTACCTCAACGGCCTGGGCGAATTCGCCTACCGCAACGGCCTGAACCTGCGCGGCCGCTTCCGGTTGCCGGTGCAGGGCGAGGCCGTGCAGGCGCCGGCGCTGGGCCTGCAGCCGCATGCGCTGGTGGCCATCGGCGGCGGCAAGGATTCGCTGGTCAGCATCGAAGCGCTGCGCCGTGCCGGCGTGGACGAGACCGTGACCTGGATCGGTGGCTCGCAGCTGATCCGTGCGTGCGCCGAGCGCACTGGCCTGCCGACCTTGAACCTGGGCCGCACGCTGGCACCGGAACTGTTCGAGTTGAACCGCCAGGGCGCCTGGAACGGCCATATCCCGGTGACGGTGGTGAACTCGGCGATCATGGTGCTGGCCGCGTTGCTGCACGGCGTGGACCAGGTTGTGTTCTCCAACGAGCGCTCGGCCAGCTACGGCAGCCAGATTCCAGGCACCGGCGAAGTGAACCACCAGTGGTCCAAGGGGTGGGCCTGCGAGCAGGCCTTCGGTAGCCATGTGCAGAAGTACGTGGCGGCGGACCTGCAGTACTACTCGCTGCTGCGCCCGATGTCCGAGCTGGCGGTGGCCCGCCAGTTCGCCAAGAGTGACTTCTACGACGCGCATTTCTCCAGTTGCAACCGCAACTTCCACATCCTCGGCGAGCGCCCGGTGAACCGCTGGTGCGGCGTCTGCCCGAAATGCCATTTCGTGTTCCTGGCGCTGGCCCCGTTCATGCCCAAGACGCGCCTGGTGCGCATCTTCGGCCGCAACCTGCTGGACGATGCCGAGCAGGCCGGTGGCTTCGATGCGCTGCTGGAATTCCAGGACCACAAGCCGTTCGAGTGCGTGGGCGAAGGCCGCGAATCGCGTGCGGCGATGGCGACCCTGGCACAGCGCCCGGAGTGGAAGGAAGACGTGCTGGTGAAGCGCTTCTGCAACGAGATCCAGCCGCAGCTGGATGCCGCCGAACTGGAACTGGCACCGCTGCTGCAGCTGCAGGGCGAGCACCGTGTTCCAGCTGCGCTGTGGGAACGGGTGCGTGAAGATTTCGAAGCTTGAAGGAAAGCGCGTCGCGCTGTGGGGCTGGGGCCGTGAGGGCCGCGCCGCGTTTGCGGTGCTGCGCGCGCGCCTGCCCACGCTGGCATTGAGCCTGTTCTGCCCGGTGTCCGAGGTCGAGGCGGCGCGTGCGGAAACGGAGGGCGCGCTGGACGTGCGTGGCGAGCCTTCCGCTGAAGCGCTGGCCGCGTTCGACGTGGTGATCAAATCGCCCGGCATCAGCCCGTACCAGCCGATCGCGCTGGCGGCTGCAGGGCAGGGCACCAGCTTCATCGGTGGCACCGCGCTGTGGTTCGCCGAACACGCGGCCGACGATGGCATCGTGCACGACACCGTGTGCGTGACCGGTACCAAGGGCAAGAGCACCACCACCGCGCTGGTTGCGCACCTGCTGCGTGCCGCCGGCCATCGCACCGGCCTGGTCGGCAACATCGGCCTGCCGCTGCTGGAAGTGCTGGATCCCCAGCCCGCGCCCGAGTACTGGGCGGTGGAACTGTCCAGCTACCAGACCGGTGAGGTGGCACGCAGTGGCGCCCGCCCGCAGGTGGCGGTGGTGCTTAACCTGTTCCCGGAGCACCTGGACTGGCACGGCAGCGAACAGCGTTACATCGAAGACAAGCTGCGGCTGGTGACTGAAGCCGCACCGCGCATCGCTGTGCTCAACGCCGCCGATCCGCACCTGGCCGCGCTGTCGCTGCCCGACAGCGAAGTGGTCTGGTTCAACCAGCCGCAGGGCTGGCACATGCGCGGCGACATCGTGTATCGCGGTGAGCAGGCCGTGTTTGATACCTGCAACACGCCGCTGCCAGGCCGCCACAACCGCGGCAACCTGTGCGCGGTGCTGGCCGCGCTGGAAGCGCTGGGGCTGGATGCCGTAGCGCTGGCACCGGCGGTGCAGGACTTCCGTCCGCTGCCGAACCGCCTGCAGCGCATCGGCGTGGCCGATGGCCTGACCTACGTCAACGATTCGATCAGCACCACGCCGCATGCCAGCCTGGCCGCGCTGGAGTGCTTCGCCGGGCAGCGCATCGCGCTGCTGGTGGGGGGGCATGACCGTGGCCTGGACTGGACCGATTTCATGCAGCACATGGCGCACGATGTGCCGCCGGTGGAGATCGTGACCATGGGCAGCAACGGCCCGCGCATCCACGCGATGCTGCAGCCGTTGGCCGACGCCGGTCGCTTCGGCCTGCATGCGGCGGGCGATCTCGCCGAGGCGATGGCCTTGGCGCGCGCCGCGCTGGGCGAACAGGGCGGGGTGGTGCTGCTGTCGCCGGGTGCACCGAGCTTTGGTGCGTACCGCGACTACGTGGCGCGTGGCCGTCATTTCGCCGCGCTGGCCGGGTTCGATCCGGACAGCATCAGCGCGATTCCCGGGCTGGGCATCGGGTAAGGGGTCGGATCCTTTTCCGCAGGAAAGGGCTCTGACCCCGGCGGGATCCTGTGCAGCTATCCACGCATGGCGTGGATCTACAGATCTTCGTCGATGAACGCGTAATCGCCGTCAATCAGCTGCTGCAGGTAGGCGTCGAAGCTGGGCGCGATCACCGCGTAGCTGTCCGGATCGTGCAGGTAGCGCACCACCTGGCCGACCGTGCCGCCCGACCCCGGGTCGAAATCCAGGTACAGCATCGACGTGCCGCCGTTGTTCATGCAGTGCGAGAAGCACAGGCGGCGGTTCATCGGCAGATCGGCGTCGATGCCCCCACCCAGGATCTCCGGTTCGTCATCCAGCCACTCTTCGTAGATCGAACGGATGCTGTCGTCCCACTGCTGCTGGTCCTCGAAGATCTGTGCGACCGACCGCAGGTAGTACGGATAGCCGCCGTCCTCAACGTCCGAGCCGAGCATCAGCACGCAGACCTCGCCGCCGGGGTATTCGCGGAAGTGGGTGCCATCCACGCGCGACAACAGTTCCATCAGGCTGTCAGGGACCTGTGGCCACTGCGCCCGCAGGCGCTGTAGGTCTTCGACAGTGGCACCCTGTACCCACGCCCATTGCGGAGCATCCTCGGCGGGCAAGCGCGGAATCAGGCCAGACAGAAAGCGATCAACAAGGGTCATCGGAAGATGCCAAGAGCAGGGCAGGCACAGCCGGCTTCGCGCATCGAGGCCGGCCGTGCGGCGCGGCGTATCAGCGTACCACCTGGAAATCGATGATGTCGTAGACCGATGAGCCGTACTTGCCATGCGATTCCAGGGAGATCGCGATGCCGAGGTCCTCGATGAAGGCACGAACACTGCGATCGCCGTCGACCTTGCACTCCAGCCGGATCGCATCGCCAGAAAGCGAGGCTGATACATCGCGTGCCGGGAAGCGTTCTCCGATCACGCAGGACAGCGTGGTGGTGAGTGGCTTGGAAGTGCTGCGTTCCGGATAGAAGACCATCGTCGTCTCTGCGCGGAACCGGCTGCCGGGTGTCCACGCTGCGGGAAGATCCTGCTTCAGCGACCGGGTCTGCAGGGTCATCGCAGCGTCGCGCATGGATGCCAGCTGGAAGAGATTTGCCTTTGACAGCCGATGCATGGTGAACGAGGTGTAGTCCTCGGTGATCTTCAACAGGCCGTTGTCGGCCACCATCGTAATGGTGGTCGGAGTAGTGGAGGGGGCCCTTCCCTTGATCCGGTAGCGGTAGGTCAGCGATGTGAACCGGGGGGCCAGCAACGGGTTGTCCACGCCATCAACAACAGCCTTGATAACCGGCACATCTTCCAGTCGCCGGCCGGCCGCCTGCGGCTGCGGGCGATCGGCAGCGGGTACGTCGGGGCGGAGCTGGGCCATGACATCTGCATCTACCGCCCCTTGCAGCGAACATCCCACCATGGTCCTGCCGCCGCTGGATTCCACCATCAGCACCCGTTCCAGAAGCATGCGTCCGGAGGCAATGCCGCCGCGATTGGAAGTGGGCAGCCACTGATCGCCTGCGCGGACCTCGCTACGGGCATGCATTCCGCGATCGCCCTGCAGGCGCTCGGCATGTTCGATCAAGGGCGACAGGTGCTTGACAACCGTGTCCAGTGGCGCATCGAAGGTGAACCCCCAGCTCATATAACGACCCAGGACGCCCAGGTCCGACGTGTTGTCGAAGTAGGTGGCGACCGGCAGGCCGCCGATGCGGGGTCCGCCACGGAGCTGGACCTCGTTGGTGGTCTCGGAACGATCCTTGGTCTCGATCCAGTTGATCGTGCCTGTCCCACCCAACGATGCGTGCGCGGCCCATGCATCTGCGTGCGTGTGCAGGCTGGAGAAGAAGCTGGCGTCGCAGCGGCTGAACGCGGTGAAAGTCTCGTCCAGCGGACTGGCGCTCAGCTGGGCAGCAGGCAGCAGAAGGGCAAGCGAGGCAAGCGAAGTGGAACCCAGGTTTTTCACGAAACGGGACATCCTTGTTGGGGAAGGGGGGGGGGCACACAGCTGGACACTAGCTATCGGCCTGTTCGTCTGGATCTGAAGTGGGGGCTGCATTGCGTGCTTCGGCTTCACGCCGGCCCCGTACACTCCGGGTTCCCTCTCGGTGGAGCAGACGCATGAATCGTTGGCGATGCGGTGTGGCGGTGATCCTGGGGCTGGCGGCGATGCCGGCGTGGGCGGCGATGAAGACCCAGCCGGTGGAATGGAAACACCAGGGCACGACCTTCAGTGGCGTGCTGGTCTATGACGACGGCGACAACGACAAGCGCCCGGGTCTGGTGATGGTGCCGAACTGGAAGGGCGTGAACGAATCGGCGGTCGAAAAGGCCAAGCAGCTGGCCGGCGATGATTACGTGGTGCTGGTGGCCGATGTCTACGGAAAGGGCGTGCGGCCGAAGACCGATGCCGAGGCCGGGCCGGTGGCAACCAAGCTGCGCAATGACAGGCCGCTGCTGCGCGCACGTGCGCTGGAGGCGGTGAACGTGCTCAGGGCGCAGGCGGGCAAGGTGCCGCTCGATGCCGGCCGGATCGGCGCGGTGGGCTTCTGTTTCGGCGGCACCACGGTGCTGGAACTGGCCCGTGCCGGTGCGCCGCTGGCCGGTGTGGTCAGCCTGCACGGTGGGTTGGGTTCACCGCTGCCGGCGCAGGCCGGTGGCAGCCATCCGTCGGTGCTGGTGCTCAACGGCGCCGACGACAGGAGCGTGACTGCCGAGGACATCGCTGGCTTCCAGAAGGAAATGGACGCGGCCAAGGTCGATTGGGAGTTCACCAACTACAGCGGTGCGGTGCACTGCTTCGCCGAGCGCGATGCCAACAGTCCGCCGGGGTGCCAGTACAACGAGCGGGCGGCGAAGCGCGCGTGGAAGGCGCTGGATGAGTTCTTCGAGGAACGCTTCGAGAAACGTTGATTCGTGCAGTGGTAGTGCCGGCCGCTGGCCGGCAACCTCATGATGCTGCGGATGTCATCGGGAATGCCGGCCAGCGGCCGGCACTACCGATGCTTCAGTGCCGACCAACGGTCAATGCGAGCGCTGCACCGCGTAGCGGGCCAGGCCGCGCAGGGCGGCCACGGCATCGTTGTCGCCCAGGCCGTCGAGCGCGCGCTCGGCGGCTTCGGCATATTCCTCTGCACGCGCGCGGCTGTACTCCAGGCCGCCGGTGGCACGGATCGCGGCCAGCACTTCCGGCATCGCCGAGGCGTCACCGTCCTGCACGATGGTGCGCAGGCGCTCGCGGGTGATGTCGTCGGAGTGGGCCATCGCGTGGATCAGCGGCAGCGTGGCCTTGCCCTCGGCGAGGTCGTCGCCCAGGTTCTTGCCCAGCTCCTCGGCGTTGGCCGAGTAGTCCAGCACGTCGTCGGCGATCTGGAACGCGTAGCCCAGG
The DNA here is from genome assembly GCF_059367975.1 of Stenotrophomonas sp. YJH_SMC_131. Taxonomy (NCBI): domain Bacteria; kingdom Pseudomonadati; phylum Pseudomonadota; class Gammaproteobacteria; order Lysobacterales; family Lysobacteraceae; genus Stenotrophomonas; species Stenotrophomonas sp. YJH_SMC_131. Next base: position 20,992 of record NZ_JCAFRJ010000011.1, read on the forward strand.
TGCATGCCGTAGTCGAACAGGGCCTGCTGGGTCGCTTCATCCACGCCGCTGGCCAGCGCGCCCAGGCGGGTGCCGGCGGCGAACAGCACCGCGGTCTTGCGCTCGATCACGCGCAGGTAGGCGGCTTCGTCGGTGTCCGGGTTGTGTACGTGCAGCAGCTGCAGCACTTCACCCTCGGCGATGCGGTTGGTGGCGTCGGCCAGGATCTGCATCACCGGCATGCGCTCCAGCTCGACCATCAGCTGGAAGCTGCGCGAGTACAGGAAGTCGCCGACCAGCACGCTGGGCGCGTTGCCCCACAGTGCGTTGGCGGTGCTGCGGCCACGGCGCAGGCTGGATTCGTCCACCACGTCGTCGTGCAGCAGGGTGGAGGTGTGGATGAACTCGATGATCGCCGCCAGCTGGTGGTGCTCCGGGCCGGCCTGGCCGACCGCATGGCCGGCCAGCATCACCAGCATCGGGCGCAGGCGTTTGCCGCCGGCGGAAATGATGTGGTCAGCGATCTGGTTGATCAGCACGACGTCCGAGGACAGCCGGCGCCGGATCAGGGCGTCGACGGCGGCCATGTCGGCCGCGGCAAGCGACTGGATCTGGGGCAGGCCCAGGGCGGGACGGGTGTCTTCGGTGATGGTCATGCGATCAGGCTTTCAGGCTCACCACCGATTATAGGCGCTGGCCGTGAATTCGGGCGCAAACCGGCCCGAGCGGCAATTCCAGCCCGGCCTGCGCGGCCCTCCGCGTGAATACGTATGCAGGTTGCGCCATGCCCGGGAGCCCGCCGCTAAGCTTGCCGGATCAGGATTTCGGCCCGCTGCCGGCGGGTCCCGCATGCCCGGAGGGGGGCTGTCGATGTCGCACTATCCATGGTGGCGCGGAGCCGTCATCTACCAGATCTACCCGCGCAGTTACCTCGATGCCAACGGCGATGGCGTGGGCGATCTGCCCGGCATCATCCAGCGCCTGGACCACATTGCCGCGCTGGGCGTGGATGCGATCTGGATCTCGCCGTTCTTCAGGTCGCCGATGGCCGACTTCGGCTACGACATCGCCGATTACCGCGATGTCGACCCGCTGTTCGGCAGCCTGGACGACTTTGACCGCCTGTTGGCCAAGGCCCACGGCCTGGGCCTGAAGGTGATGATCGACCAGGTGCTGAGCCACACTTCGATCGAGCATGCGTGGTTCCGTGAGAGCCGCCAGGACCGCAGCAATCCGAAGGCCGACTGGTACGTCTGGGCCGACCCGCGCGAGGATGGCACCCCGCCCAACAACTGGCTGTCGCTGTTCGGCGGCTGCGCCTGGCAGTGGGAGCCGCGCCGTGAGCAGTACTACCTGCACAACTTCCTGGTCGACCAGCCGGACCTGAATTTCCATCACCCGGACGTGCAGCAGGCGACCCTGGACAACGTGCGCTTCTGGCTCGACCGCGGCGTGGATGGCTTCCGCCTGGATGCGATCAACTTCTGCTTCCACGACGCACAGTTGCGTGACAACCCGGCCAAGCCCGCCGACAAGCGGGTGGGGCGCGGCTTCAGCCCGGACAACCCGTACGCCTACCAGTACCACTACTACAACAACACGCAGCCGGAGAACCTGCCGTTCCTGGAGCGCCTGCGCGCGCTGCTGGACGAATACCCGGGGGCGGTCAGCCTGGGCGAGATCTCTTCGGAAGACTCGCTGGCCACCACGGCCGAGTACACCCGCGATGGCCGCCTGCACATGGGCTACAGCTTCGAGCTGCTGGTGGACGACTACAGTGCGGCCTACATCCGCGATACGGTCTCGCGCCTGGAAGCAGCGATGACCGAAGGCTGGCCGTGCTGGGCGGTGTCCAACCACGATGTGGAGCGCGCGGTCAGCCGCTGGGGCGGCCACCCCGCCGACCCGCGCCTGGCGCGGATGCTGGTGGCGATGCTGTGCTCGCTGCGCGGTTCGGTCTGCCTGTACCAAGGCGAGGAGCTGGGCCTGGCCGAGGCCGAGGTGCCGTTCGAGGCCCTGCAGGACCCCTATGGCATCACCTTCTGGCCGAATTTCAAGGGCCGTGACGGCTGCCGTACCCCGCTGCCGTGGACCGATGCACCGCTGGCCGGCTTCACCACTGGCCAGCCCTGGCTGCCGATCCCGGCTGAACACCGGGCCGCGGCGGTCGCCGTGCAGGAGCGCGACCCGCATTCGGTGCTGGCGGCGTTCCGCGCGTTTCTGGCCTGGCGGCATACCCAGCCGGCCCTCCTGCATGGCAGCATCAGATTTCTTGAAAGCGCCGAGCCCGTGCTGCTGTTCGAGCGTATGCTTGCAGATGAAACCCTCCTGCTGGCCTTCAACCTGTCGGCCGAAGCGGTGAGCCATCCGCTGCCGCCGGGCAACTGGCAGCAGGTGGTGGTACCGGGCCCGGATGCGGGCACGGTGCAGGGCAATGAACTCCAGCTGCCGCCACGCGCGGTGTATTGCGCCCGACGCAGCTGACCGTTTTCTCCGGTGGCGGTACTTGCGGGGACGGGGCCGAAGCGCCCCGTCCCTTTTTTGTGGCTGGGCCTTGCCGACCAGCGGCCGGCATCCGCGCAAAGGAAAACCCGCTGCCTGCGCAGCGGGTTTCCGGTCCTGCTCCCTGTTTCCTGTTGCCGGCCAGCGGCCGGCACTACCGGGTCCGGGCTGCCGGGCAGGGCCCGGCGCTGCCTCAGAACTTGTAGTTCACGCCCAGCATGTAGGTGCGGCCCCATTCGATGTACTCCAGCGGGCGGTCCTTGCTGCCGGCGTAGGTGCGGTACGGCTCGTTGGTCAGGTTGCTGCCCTGCAGCAGCAGGGTCAGGCCACGCAGGGCGCTGCTGTCGCTGAAGGTGTAGCTGACCTGCGCATCGGTCACGTTTTCGCCGACGACATAGCGCAGGCTGCGGTTGCCGTTGAAGTTGCCGATCTCACCGATGAAGTCCGACCGCCGGCGCTGGCTGACGCGTGCTTCAAAACCGCTGCGCTCGTAATAGGCAGTGAAGTTGTACACGCGCTTGGACAGGCCCGGCAGGCTGATCGGGTCACTGCCCACGCTGGAGGCGCTCTCCGGATCCAGGATGGTGATGTCGCTCTTGTTGAAGGTCGCGCTGGCCTGCAGGCCGAAGCCACGCAGGCTGTCGGTCAGCATGTCCAGCGGGAACGATGCGGTCAGTTCCAGGCCCTTCAACGTGCCGCCCTTGCCGTTCTGCGGCGCGGAGAAGGTGCCGGTGGTCAGCACCGGCGCATCACCTGGTTGAGAAACCCAGTTGGCCACTTGGTCGCTGAAATCATAACCATCAATTGTCTGCGTATAGACGTAACTCTTCAGGTCCTTGTAGAAGATCGCCGCCGCTACGTAGGCCTTCTCGCCGAAGTACTTCTCGTAAGACAAGTCGACCGCGGTTGCACGCCAGGGATCCAGCAGGGGGTTGCCGCCGCTGGCCCCGGGCTTGCCGGTTTCTCGGGCAACACCAAAATCCAGACCGGCGCGCATCTGATCCACGCGCGGGCGTGCGACCTGCTTGGCGACGGCGAAGCGAAGGGTCTGCTGGTGCGGGAACAGGAAGGCCAGGTTCAGGCTCGGCAACCAATCGTTATAAGTTTTCCCGCTGGCGATAGGAAGAACGTTCTCGCCCGCTGGGCGGGAGCGGTCAAAGTAGCGCGAATCCGAGCTCTGGTCGGTGTGCTGCATCTGCACGCCGATGTTGCCGCGCACGCCCACTTCACCGATGTCGGTGTTGATGTTCAGGCGCGCCCAGGCGGTGGTGATCTTCTCTTCGACCGTCCACGACTTGGGGATCAGGTAGTCCAGGTTGTCGACCGGGTTGAAGGTCATGTAACGACCCACAGCGGCCGGTACGTTCCAGGCCGGGATGGTGCCGAGGCCGGCGAAGCCCAGGTCCACCGGACGGTACTGCAGGTCCGAGGCGATGTTGGCATCGCCCTGTGCGCCGAGCAGGATGTTGCCTTCGGACTGGGTCTTCACCTTGCGGCGGTCGGCATAGTTCACGCCGATGTCGATGTCCGGTGCCCACGAGGCGATGGCATCAGGAAGGGCGATGGTGGCAGCCAGCTTGCCGCCCTTCAGGCGGTCTTCCACCTGCGGCACCTTGCCGTAGCCGGAGCCGTAGATCGTGTTGGTCAGGAACAGTGCATCGGGGTTGGAGTAGTTCAGGCCCGGGGTGATCTGCGAGAAGCCGTCCTGGCGGATCGACACGCCGACCGTATCCAGTTGCGGCATCGGGGTCAGCTGCAGGTTGTTTTCCAGGTTCAGCTCGTCGCGCGTGGCCTTGGAGTAGTTCAGGTCGGCGACCAGCTTGACGCCGCCGAAGTTGAACTCGTTGTTCCAGCCGAACGCATCGATCTTGTCCTTGCGCTTGTTGTACATGCCGCGCACCAGCGGATACACGCCGCTGGCGGTGCCGCCGGTGAACGAGCCGTTGGCGTTGACCTGCGGGTTGCTGACCAGCAGGCCCGGGGTGTAGTTGCCGTTGTAGTTGCTGAGGTTCAGCTCGAACTGGTTGGCGGTGTCGATCTGCTCGGCTTCGGTGTGGAAGGCATCGAAGGTGCTGGTCCAGCTGTTGTTCGGGCGGAACTGGATCGTGGCCATCACGCCGTCGCGCTTGTTGTTGCCGGTGCGGCGCAGCGCCTTGATGCCATCGGAGAAGTAGGTGCCGGCACCCACGCCCGGGCGGTCGCCCTTGTCGGTGTGCTCGGTGGTCCACGGCTCGTACAGGCCGACCTGGTTCTCCTGGATCGGCATGTCGCTGTGCGCATAGCCGATGGCGATGCCCAGGGTCTTGTCCAGGAACTGGTCGATGTAGCTGGCGCTGAAGCGGTTGCCGTACGGATCGGTGTTGGCGGCGCGGCCCAGCGAGCTCTTCTGGTAGCGGCCACTGACCGCGATCACGCGCTCGCCGAAGCTGAGCGGGCGCGCGGTCTGCATGTCGATGGTGCCTGACAGGCCCTGGCCGACCAGCGCCGCGTCCGGGGTCTTGTACACCGTCACGCCGTTGACCAGCTCGGACGGGTACTGGTCGAACTCGACGCCGCGGTTGTCGCCGGTGCTGACCACTTCGCGACCATTGAGCAGGGTGGTGGCGAAGTCCGGCGACAGGCCGCGCACGCTGATCACCTGCGCACGGCCGGCCACGCGCTGGGCGGCCAGGCCGGGCAGGCGCGAGATGGATTCGGCGATGCTGACGTCGGGCAGCTTGCCGATGTCTTCAGCGGAGATTGCCTCGACCACCGAGGTGGCGTCCTGCTTGACCGCGATCGCGCTCTCGATGCCGCGGCGGATGCCGGTGACCTGCACCGTATCCAGGTTGGTGGCGGCGGTGCCGGCCGGCGTGGTGGTGTTCTGCGTGGACTGTGCCGACGCCAGCGTCGGCGCCAGGACAACGGCCAGCGCGATGCTCAGCGCGCTGCGCTTGTGGTTCAACATTTTCCCCTCCCAGGCAATGTTGCAGATCGATTTGTGAGCGTTCCGGCGGGGCCGAGAACGTGCGACGCGGTGGCCGCTGTCGTCGCCGCTATGGTAGGCAGCGCGTTCTTCGCGGGAATCACCCTGCATACGTATTCAATGGCGTCTGCAGGGTTGTAATCGCTTTCAGGTGCCTTGTTCGGTAGAGCCGAGCCCATGCTCGGCTGCGTTTCGGTGCTACGCACCGCCGCCCGAGCATGGGCTCGGGCGCTACGGGAGCGCAGGTAGGAAAACGTTCAGTGGATGGGCGTGAAGCGAATGGCCTGCCCACCGCCCGGTGCCAGCACCAGCGTCAGTGCATCGGCACTGGTCACCTCGCGGGTTTCGCGTGCGAACGCGAACGGGTTGCTGCGGAAATCAGCGCCTTCACCATCGCGGTAGATCTCGGCGCGATAGCGCACGCCTGGCTCCAGGAAGCCCAGCGGTACCGGCAGCACGCGGCCGTGTTCGTCGGTGATGCTGCCGAGGAACCAGTCGCGGCTGTTGCGGTCGCGGCGCACGATCGTCACGTAGTCACCCACTTCGCCATCGAGCACGCGGCTCTGCTCCCAGTCCACCGCCACGTCCTCGATGAAACGGAACGCCTCGCGATGCTGCAGGTAGTGTTCGGGCAGGTCCGCGGCCATCTGGATCGGGCTGTACAGCACCACGTACAGGGCAAGCTGGCGGGCCAGCGTGCTGGGAATGGCCTGGCCGTGGCGGCCCTTCAGGCTGAGGATGCCGGGGGTGTAATCCATTGGCCCGGCCAGCATGCGGGTGAACACCAGGTTGACCTCATGCTCCGGCGGGTTCGGCGGCTGGCCCCAGGCGTTGTATTCCATGCCGCGCGCGCCTTCGCGTGAGATCCAGTTGGGATAGGTGCGGCGCAGGCCGGTATCCTTTATCGGCTCATGCGGGTTGACCGACAGGTGCCGGCGCGCGGCTTCCTGCACCACCTTCAGGTGGTGGCGGGCCATGAACTGCCCGTCGTGCCACTCGCGCCACAGTGGGCCCCCGGCCGGATTGCGGCGGTCGACCTGGCCGTCGTCGCAGACGTAGCCGGTCTTGAACTGGTCCACGCCCAGTCGTGCGTACAGGTCCAGCGCGGCGCCCAACTGGTCCTCGTAGTGCTCGATGGCGCAGCCGGTTTCATGGTGGCCGATCAGGTGCACACCCTTTTTCAGGCCGTACACCGACAGCGCTTCGATATCGAAATCGGGCGTGGCACGGGTGAAATCGAAGTCGTAGCCATTGCCCACCCAGTTGCCGTCCCAGCCCGGGTTCCAGCCTTCCACCAGCACGCCACGGAAGCCATGCGCGGCGGCGAAGTCGATCACCTTCCTGGTCTTGGCGGTGGTGGCCGCGTGCTTCGGTCCGGTTGCCCAGCTCTCGCTGTCCAGGTGCATCGACCACCACACGCCCAGGTACTTGGCCGGCTTCACCCAGCTCACATCGCCCAGCGCGTTGGGTTCATTGAGGTTGAGGATCAGGTCCGATTCGACCAGGCCACCGGCACGATCGGCGATCTGCAGCGTGCGCCACGGCGTGGCGAAGGGCAGGGTGCGGCGTACCTTCCAGCCTTCGGCCGAGGGCGACAGCTGCGCGCGCAGGCGCTGCCCCTCGGTGCGCCGCAGCCACATGCCGGCATAGTCCACCAGCGCGGCCTCGTGGATCGCCACGTGCAGGCCATCGCGGCTGCGCAGGGTCATCGGCGTATGCACCAGCGGCACTTCGCGCAGCGGCGTGTGCTGATACAGGTATTCGTAGTGGATCGGTTCGCCGGCGGGAATCCACCAGGCGGTTGATTCGGGCGCGATGGCGAATTCGGTCAGTTCGTCATCGATGATGGCTTCGCGCAGGTTCGGTTGCTCAGGGAACACATAGCGGAAGCCAAGGCCATCATCGTAGACGCGGAACACCACATCCAGCCGCCGCTTGCGGCCGGTGGTTTCAGTCAGCTGCACGGTCAGCTCGTTGAAGTGGTCGCGGGTGAGCCGGCGCTCGCCCCACGGCTGCTCCCAGGTGTCGTCGACGCTGCGCCGCTGCTGGCCCAGCAGGGCGAAATCGCGGTCCAGGCGACCGTCGCGCAGGGCAAAGCCAAGCTTCGAATCCTCCACCACGGTGTCGCCCAGGCGCTCGACACGGTAGCGGGCGGTGCCGCCGTCCAGCAGCAGACTGACCTTCAATACCTTGCCCGGCGATTCGACGCTGGCCACCTGCGGCGTGGCCTGTACCAGCGTGGACCACCCGATCAGGGCCAGCCCGAGCATGTGCGCGAACACCGCGCGTACAGCAGTGGATGACATCGGCAATTCCCCTCCCAAGGCGCCGTTGGCAGACCCGGACCATAAGCCAGCGCGGCGGGCGCGCCACCGCGCGATGCCATGAATACGTATGCAACTGGACGCAGCCGACAGCCCCGCGTCTACCATGGGGCCCAGGCACCTTGAGGGAGGGGCCGCGCCCGCCCGCCGGCAACGACGGTGCGGACCTACAACGCGTGCAGAGAGGGAGGGAGGCCGACGGGCGCAAGCCGGTCCGCCGCTTCGATGCTGAAGATCATTTGCCTGACCGCTGCCCTGGGGGCAGCGCTGGGATCGACCGCGCAGGCGGCCGACCTGCAATTCGACGGTCGCCATGCGCGCGCCGAAGCCGCTGCCAAGGGCAGCTTCGTGCTGCATGCGCCGAAGGGCGCAGTGCAGATCGCAGCCGCACCGATGCGCAGCCAGACCGGCAGCGTGATGTTCGATGCCCTGTTCGCGCTCGCCCAGCAGGAGATGTCCCAGGACCGCGTGGACGCGATCCGTGATCCGGCGTTCGACGAGGGCCGGCCGGTCCCGTGCGAGTGCTTCCAGACCGGTGCACGCTGGCCCTATGTGTGGACCCGTGATGTCAGCTTCGCCGCCGACCTGGCGCTGGCGCGGCTGGACCCGCAGCGCACCCGGCAGTCGCTGCAGTTCAAGCTGTCGGCAGCCCGTGACGGGCGTACGCCCGGCCTGTTCGTGGCGCAGGACACCGGTTCCGGCGGCAGCTGGCCGATCAGCAGTGATCGCGTGGTGTGGTTCCTGGCGGCACGCCACCTGCTGGAGGACCGAGCGTTTGCCGATCAGGTCTGGCAGGCGCTGCAGGGCACGCTGGCGCAGGACCGCGCGATGGTGTTCGACGCGCAGATGGGCCTGTACCGCGGCGAGACCTCCTTCCTGGACTGGCGCGAGCAGACCTATCCAGACTGGACCCGCGAGGACGTGCGTTTCATCGGTGATTCCTACGCACTGTCCACCAACTTGCTGCACTACCAGGCACTGCGCCTGGCCGAACGCCTGGCCGGGCAGCACGGCGATGCCCGCGCGACCGACTACAGGGCCTGGGCCGATGCGTTGGCGCAGCAGATCAATGCGCGCTTCTGGCGCGAGGATATCGGCCAGTACATGAGCTACATCGGCGAGGCCGCGCACCCGGTGCCGTACGCCAAGGTCGATCTGCTCGGCCTGTCGCTGGGCATCCTGGCCGAGGTGCTGCCGCCCGAGCGCGCGCGGCGTGCGCTGGCGGCGTATCCGATGGGCCCGGCCGGCAGCCCGGTGGTGTGGCCGCAGGAGGCGCAGCAGCCGATCTACCACAACCGCGCGATCTGGCCGTTCGTCAGTGCCTATTCGCTGCGCGCGGCGCGCCAGCTGGACGATGCACCGCGCATCGCCGCCGAGATCCGCTCGCTGATGCAGGGCGCCGCGCTGGCCGGTTCCAACATGGAGAACTACGAGCTGGTCAGCCAGGCGGTGCATGTTGACGAGGGCGTGCTGAGCGGCCCGGTGGTCAACTCCGAACGCCAGCTGTGGTCGGTGGCCGGCTATCTGTCGATGGTGGTCGAGGGCGTATTCGGCGTGCAGGACGATGGCCGCGTGCAGCCCAAGCTGCCGGCCGTGCTGGTGCCCGAACTGTTCGGCAATCAGCGCCGCATCTCCCTGGAGGCCGATGGCAGGCGTTATGTGCTGGAGCGACCGAAGCAGGTGGGTGATGGCCTGCTGGTGGCGGGCAAGGTGAAGACCCGTGGCGCCACCACCACCGTGCAGCTGGTGCCCGCCGCAGCGGCGCCACGCAGCGCGGCGACGACGGCCGACGCAGATGCGCGCGCACCGGCCACGCCGGCCGCACCGCAGGTGCAACGCAAGGGCATGGGCTGGAATGTCGTGGTCGCTGCCGGCCAGGTGCTGTGGCAGGACGGCCGGGCGCTCGCCGCCAGCAATGGCCTGGCACGCATCGGTGACGATGGCCTGCAGCATTGCCTCAGCCTGACCCGGCGCGACGGTGCAATTGAATCGCTGCACAGCCCGATGGTCTGCGTCGGTCCGCAGCAGCGACTGAAGGGTACGCAGCGCTGGCAGTTCACCTCCGCCAGGGCCGGGCAGGTGCGCCTGCGCCTGCAGTACCGCAATCCGAACGGGCCGATCAACACCGGCGTCACCGCTGCGGTGAAGCAGCTGGTGCTGCAGTGCCCGGGCCAGCCGTTGCAGCGGCACACCGTCACCCTGCCGCACAGCGTGGCCGTGCAGGACTCGACCTCGGCGACATTCACGGTGCCCAAGGGCCGATGCACGGTCACGCTTGAAGAAGGCTTCAACATGAGCGCGCTGCAGCACTTCGCGCACTACACCGGGGGCAAGGGCGGACGCGATGGCGTGCTCAACCAGGCCCAGGTGCAGGCGCTGATGGTGGCGCCGGTGGCCGCGGCAGAGGGCGCACGATGAATCGTACCGCCAAGCCGCAGCTGTCGTTCTGGCAGATCTGGAACATGTGTTTCGGCTTCCTGGGCATCCAGTTCGGCTTCGCCCTGCAGAACGCCAATGCCAGCCGCATCTTCGAGACGCTGGGCGCGGACATCGACGCGGTGCCCGGGCTGTGGATCGCCGCGCCGCTGACCGGCCTGCTGGTGCAGCCGGTGATCGGTTACCTGTCCGACCGCACCTGGACGCGCTGGGGGCGCCGCCGTCCTTATTTCATGATCGGAGCGGTGCTGACCACGCTGGCGCTGCTGGTGATGCCGAACTCGCCGACGTTGTGGATCGCCGCCGGCACGCTGTGGGTACTCGATGCCTCGATCAACGTGTCGATGGAGCCGTTCCGCGCCTTCGTCGGCGACCAGCTGGCGCCGCGCCAGCGTCCGGCCGGTTATGCCATGCAGAGCTTCTTCATCGGCGTGGGCGCCATCGTCGCCAGCTTCCTGCCGTTCATCCTGGCCCACTTCGGGGTCGCCAATACGGCCGCCGAAGGTGAGGTGCCTGATACCGTGCGCTATGCGTTCTACTTCGGCGCGGTGGTGCTGTTGGCGGCAATCACCTGGACGGTGGTCAGCACCCGCGAATACTCACCGGCGGAGCTGGCCGGTTTCGATGACGCCGAACCTCCGGCACGTCACGCAGCGGCGCCGATCAGCGGCCCGGCGCCCTGGGTGCAGGTGGCCGGATGGCTGGGGCTGGGCGTACTGCTGGCGCTGCTGATAACCTGGCGGCAGGGCGACCGGATGCTGTACGTGCTGGCCGGCCTGTGTGCCGGCTATGGCCTGCTGCTGGCGCTCGCGCGTACGCTGCCGGCCACGCACATGCTGGCCGCCATCGTCGGCGACCTGCGCGCGATGCCGGTCACCATGCGTCGCCTGGCGTGGGTACAGTTCTTCTCGTGGTTCGCGCTGTTTGCGATGTGGATCTACACCACCGCCGCGGTGGCTGGCGCCCACTTCGGTTCGACTGAACCAGAGTCGGCGGCCTACAACGAGGGCGCCAACTGGGTGGGCGTGCTGTTTGGCGCCTACAACGGGTTCGCCGCGTTGGCGGCGGTGCTGATTCCACTCATGGTGCGTGCGATCGGCCTGCGCTGGAGCCACCTGGTCAACCTGTGGCTGGGCGGTGCCGGCCTGGTCTCGCTGATGTTCATCCGCGACCCGCACTGGCTGCTGCTGTCGATGGTCGGCGTCGGTTTCGCCTGGGCGTCCATCCTCTCGCTGCCGTATGCACTGCTGTCCGACAGCGTGCCGGCATCGAAGATGGGCGTGTACATGGGCATCTTCAATTTCTTCATCGTGATCCCGCAGCTGGTGGCGGCCAGTGCACTCGGCTTCGCCCTGCGCACGTTGCTGGGCGGCCAGCCGATGCATGTGCTGGTGCTGGGCGGCTGCAGCCTGTTCATTGCCGGCCTGTGCGTGTTGTGGGTTCCGTCCCGTCCGGAGGTGGTGTGATGCGTGCTGCGTTGTCTGTTGCTGTTTCCTTGATGCTGCTGGCCGGCCATGCGGCGGCCGCGCCGCGCCCGGACTATGTGGGCACCACCGAACCGTTCGCCAGCGATGCGGTGTACTTCGTGGTCACCGACCGCTTCGTCAACGGTGATCCGTCCAACGATCACCGTGACCAGGGCGGCGTGCACCGCACCTTCGATATTCCGGTGCCCTGCCCGGACAAGGTGGACGGCAACATCGGCTATCTCGGCGGCGACTTCCGCGGCGTGCTCGACAATGCGCAGTACATCCGCAACCTCGGCTTCGGCGCGGTGTGGATCACGCCCATCGTCGACAACCCGGACGAGGCCTTTACCGGCAGCAAGCCGATCAGCTGCACCAGCACGCTGACCGACCGCGGCAAGACCGGCTACCACGGGTACTGGGGCATCAACTTCTACAAGCTCGATGAGCACCTGCCCAGCAAAGACCTGGATTTCGCCGGGTTGACCAAGGGCCTGCACGGTGCCGGCTTGAAGGTGGTGCTGGACATCGTAGGCAACCACGGTTCGCCGGCCTGGACCATGCCGACACGGCAGCCGCAGTTCGGGCAGATCTTCGACAAGGACGGAAAACTGATCGCCGACCACCAGAACCTGCCGCCGCAGGAACTGGATCCGAAGCACAACCCGCTGCACGCGTTCTACAACAGCATTGGACCGGTCGACAGCAAGGACGGCTCGATCTTCGATGGCAACCTTGCCGAGCTGTCCGACTTCAACCAGGACAATCCGGCGGTGATGGACTACTTGGTCGGTGCTTACCTGCAATGGGCCGCTCAGGGCGTGGATGCGCTGCGCATCGACACCATCGGCTGGTTGCCGCACCCGTGGTGGCATGCCTTCGTCAAGCGTATCCGCGCCGAGCACCCGGGCATGTTCATGTTCGGCGAAGCGTTCGATTACGATGCCGCGCGCATTGCAGAGCACACCTGGCCGGCCAACGCCAACGTCAGCGTGCTCGACTTCCCGTTGCGCGGTGCACTGGAGCAGGCGTTCGGCACCGCCGGCAAGGGTTTCGAGACCCTGGCCGAGCCGCTGCATCTGAGCGGTGGGCCGTATGCCAACCCGTATGAGCTGATGAGCTTCTACGACAACCACGACATGCCACGACTGCAGGCCAGCGACAGTGGCTTCATCGATGCACACAACTGGCTGTTCACCGCGCGCGGCATTCCGGTGGTCTATTACGGCTCGGAGACGGGCTTCATGCGTGGCCGTGCCGAGCATGCCGGCAATCGCGCTTACTTCGGCCAGCCGCGTGTGGATGCTGCGCCGAAGAGTCCGATCTTCGCGCCGCTGCAGCGTATCGCCCGGCTGCGCGCAGCCACTCCGGCGCTGCAGCGCGGCCTGCAGGTGAATGAGCGCCTGCAGGGTGATGAGGCGGTGTTCTTCCGCGTGCTGCAGCATGGCGAGGTGGCGCAGACCGCGCTGGTGCTGCTGAACAAGGGCGACAGTGCGAAGACCTTCACCGTGGCGCGGTACGTCCAGGCGGGCCGCTGGCGTGATGCGCTGGACGGCGGTTCGTTGCAGGTGGATGCTTCCCTGAAGGCCGAAGTGCCGGCGCACGGGGTGAAGGTGTACGTGCTCGATGCCACCGTGCAGCAGCCGGCGCTGCAGGCCGAGCTGGACAAGGCGATGGCCGACCAGCGGGCGCGGGACGTGCGGCTGGGGCGGTAGTGCCGGCCGCTGGCCGGCAACCCATGAATCCATGGCACCTTCAGGTGCCGGCCAGCGGCCGGCACTACCGGGGTGACCATATCCGGCACAATAGGCCCCCCTCATGCCCCGCCGTATCGCCATGACCGACCTCGCCCCGCAGACCCCGATCGAAACCCTGCTGAAGGCGGCGATGGACGGGTCGGTGCCGATCCGCGCCTTCATGGAGGCCTTCGTCGCCTCCGAGGTGGTACTGCTGACCGGCAGCCTGGTGACCCCCGATGGCAGCGGCTTCGACCCGCTGCTGTTCGACAAGCAGGGCACCCTGCACGTGGCCGTGTTCACCGATCCGTCGCGGGTGGGCATCTACAGCCAGCAGGCCGAACACCAGATCCGCTGGCGGATGCTGGACGTGCTGCGCCGCGTGCCGGGTGGCTACGGCGTGGTGATCAACCCGGGCACTTCGCTGGGCTTCGAGATCTCGCCCAGTGGCGTCGGCGAGATCCTGAAGGACTTCGCCCAGGGTTGATTGTCATGTAGAGCCAAGCCCATGCTCGGCTGCCGTTCGCGCAATGCCGGATCAGTCGAGCACGGCTCGATACTACAGAGAGCTTCCCTTCGGGCACCGTACGTGATCCCCTTTGGACTACATCGGGATCGAGGCACTCTCCATGGAATTCAGCGAATCACCCGCCGACGCACCGGCACGATCACGCCATTCCCGCTCCGCACTGGTCTTCCTGTTCGCGGCCATCGTCGCCGCACTGGTGTCCATGCCTGTTCTGCGTGCGGTGGGCATGGTGCTGTGGCCGGTGTTCGCCATTGCCTGGCTGATCAACCTGGGGGCGGCCTGGCATCTGGGCCAGTGGGCGCGCCAGCAGGGCCGTCCGGCGTGGGCATTCGGGTTGCCGGCGGTGCTTGGCACCGTCGCCTCGATCGTGGTCTTCGTGCTGCTGGCGTTGCTGGGGCCGAAGGCCCCGGTGCGCTGAACTTTCGCGGTTGTCGTGGACGGTGTGCGGGGCAGGGCTCGGCACTACAGCAAGGCCAAGCCAAGCCCGCACGCGTCGCGCGGAGCACCGGCACATCGGCCGGCGCCCCGTTGCTTCACATCGTCACCTTGCGCCGGTTGTCATCGCTCACCCGGTCGATCAGCTTGTTGTAGGGATCGAAGCCTGCTTCGTCCGGCTTTTCATCCACCGTCACCGTGATCTTCGGCGCGGCGCTGGTGATGTGGTGGCGCTGCAGGTACAGCACCTTCTGGTCGCGTTCCTTGCCCGACGGCCCGGTGGCGAACACGCCGATCTCGACCCAGTCATCCATCTTCGCGTCGCTCTCCCTGCCCTTGCCATCGGCGTACTGCTTGGCGGCATGCAGGTCCAGGGTCACGTCGTAGCGGCCGTCAGCACGTTTGCGGGCGCTGGCGGCCATCACCCGGTTGTCGTAGAAGCTGATCTTCTCGAACAGGTCGGTGACCAGCTGCTGGCGGTCGGCCGGGGTCTCGGCGCGGATGTAGCCCAGCAGCTCGCGTGAGGTGGTGTACGGCGGCTGCTGGTAGCCCTTGTCCTGCAGGAAGCGCTTCAACGCACGGTTCAGCGCCTGTTCGCCGATTTCCTCGCGCAGGCGGTAGAACACCAGCGAACCCTTCTGGTAGTGGATGTACTGCTGGTTTTCCACGCGTTCCAGCGGCTGTTCCTCGATGGCTTCGCCACCGCGGCCGGACAGGTAGCCATCCAGTTCGCGCTTGAGGAACTGGCGCATGTGCTGGCGGCCGTATTCCTGCTCCATCACCATCAAGGCCGAGTACTGCGACAGCGATTCGGACAGCACGGTCGCACCCTGCACGTTGGCGCCGATCACCTGGTGCGCCCACCACTGGTGCGCGATCTCGTGCGCGGTCACGTAGAACACGTAGTCCACCTTGTCCGGGTCGCGCAGGTCGGCGATGAAACCGATGGCCTCGGAATAGGGGATGGTGTTGGCGAACGACTGCGCGAAGCGGGCATAGCCCGGGAATTCGATGATGCGTACCTGGCGGTGCTGGTACGGGGTGAAGTTCGCCTCGTAATAGGCCAGCGACTTCTGCACCGCCTCGATCATCCGGTCCACGTTGTAGCCGTGCGCCGGATCGAAGTAGACCTCGATCGGGATGTCCTTGTACTTCGCCTTGCGCACCTCCCAGCGTGCCGATAGATAGGCATAGAAGTTCAGCATCGGCCGGTCCATGGCGTAGCTGAAGCAGCGCCGGCCGTTGACCGTGGTCTCGCGCTGCAGGTAGCCCGGGGCCAGCGCCACCTGGTCCGGTGCGGTGCAGACCGTGGTGCGGAAGTCGAGCCAGTCGGCATCGTTGGCAATGTACGTGTTGGCACGCGCGGCGTCGTCCTCCAGCCTGGGCATGCGCCGCGGCTCACCCAGGCCGCGCTTGCGCCGCTCGTTGCGGTCGCTGATCTCGGCGCCCTCGTTGTAGCCGAACGAGGGCAGCACGCGGCTGTTGAAGAAGGTGCCGTTGTCCACGATGTTGCTCGGCGCCAGCCCGGCGGTGATGCCGTTGGGTTTCTGCACCACCCGGAAATGCACGCTGCGGGTTTCGCCCGGCTGCAGCGGCTTCTGCAGGCGGTAGATGCGGTAGCCGAGATCGGCATCGTGCAACGACAGCGTCTGCCCACCCAGGTCGACGTCGACCAGCTGCTTGTCATCGCCTATCGAGACATGCACGTCCTGGATCGGCGTGGCATGGGTATTGCGCACCGTCCAGTTCGCATCGATCACCATCGACTGCGATTCCGGGAACAGGTCCACGCGGTTGTCCACCGCCACGATGCGCGGCTGCGGCTGGGTGCGGTACTTCGACAGCTCGCGCTCGTAGCGGGCCTGCAGGTCCAGCTGCTGGTCGGGCGAGATGAACTCGTTGCGGATATTGGTGCTCCAGTACAGCCAGCTGCCCACGCCGGCGAAGGCCAATGCCGCAAGTCCGGCGAAGACGCCGGTCGGGCCGCGCAGGCGGCGGCCGGCCAGGGCCAGGCGCTGGCGCAGGCCCTGGCTGACACCGCGCACCCAGAGCGCCGATGCCAGGCACATCAGGGTCAGCAGGAACAGCGCCCAGTAGCCCTGGAATGCCAGCTGCCCCGGCAGGAAGTGGCCGTAGCCGTTCATGTCCGAATAGGGAGCGTTGGGCCAGCCACCGAAGGTGTACAGGTTCTGCGTGTAGTCCAGCATGCCGAGCACGCCCTGGCCGATCATCACCACGATCAGCAGCGCGTAACCGACGAACTTGTTGTTGGTGAGCACCTGCAGCACCAGTGCCAGGCCCCCCATCAGGATGTAGATCACCGAGTCCAGCGCCAGGCTGCGCAGGTACAGCAGCGGCTCCAGGTGGGTGTAGCCCTTGACCAGCTGCACGCCCATCGCCGCCAGTGCACCGGCGGCCTGGAAGCAGATGATCACTGCCAGCAGTGCGGTGAACTTGGCCAGCAGCGGTACCCAGTTCGGCACCGGCATGGCATCGGTCACTTCGTTGATGCGCGCGCTGCGTTCCTTCCACACCAGCTCACCGGCGAAGAACAGCACGATGATCACCAGCAGCCAGCTGAAGGCCCCCTGCAGGCCCATGATCATCTGCGAGGTGACCGGCCAGATCGAGGTGCCGTACAGGGTCTGCCGGAACAGCGCGTTGGGCAGGAAATTGGCCAGGCCCAGCACCAGCAGCACGATGAACGGCACGCTGCGCAGGACGCCGCGCGTGTCGAAGCGCACCTGGCGCAGGAACTGTTGCCACGCGGTGGTCGCGCTGAATGCCGGTACCACGCGCGGCAACGGGTTGCGGTTGGGCCGGAGGGCGGCGGCGTCGGCAACCGGCTGCGCCTGCCGGCGGCCCCAGCGACGACGGCCGCTGCCGCTGCGCTCGGTGCGGAACAGGGCGAACGTGGCGGCGAACAGCAGCGCCGTCACGCCCAGCCACAGGGCACGGTTGGCCAGCAGGTAGCCCGCCAGGCCGGGAACGCCGCTGTTGTGCTCGGCGGTGGACCAGTAGCGGATGGTGCGCGACAGGGCGCGCATGCCCAAAGGCTCGCTGAGCACCGCCAGCCAGGTGTTGTCGATGTCGCGCAGCACCGCCGCGCTGGCGCCGAACAGGACCAGGTAGGCCACCAGCCCGATGTAGACCCACAGGATTGAACGCGTGACCGCTGCCAGCAGTGACAGCAGCGCGGTGGTGAACAACAGGTTGGGAATGACGATGACCGCAAAACTCCAGGCATAGCCCTGCCAGCTGATCGGCCCCATGCGCTCGGCGTCCACCCAGGGCATGAACGGTGCCAGCCAGAGCCCGAAAGCGACCAGCAGGTAGAACAGCAGGCCGGTAGCCAGGGCGGCGGCGATGCGGCCGGCCAGGTAATCGCGGCGTTTCACCGGGCTGGCGAAGATCAGCTCGGCGGTGCCCAGTTCGAAGTCACGCAGCAGCGCATTGCTGACGAACAGGGCGGTGACCAGCATGCCGAGCAGGGTGAAGATGCCCAGCATCTGCGCGATCACGGTGGGCGCGTTGCTGTGCACGTTGCCGCTGCCACCACCGATCTGTACGGCGTCGCTGGACGCAGCGGCGAAGGCGAGCAGGGCGAACAGCCCGGCCAGCAGCCACAGCAGCGGGGAACGCAGCTGCTCGCGCAGCTCGAAACGGAAGAAATCGAGGATCATGGCGTGCTCCGCTCAGGCTGCTGCGCGAGCACGGGCCTGCAGGCGCAGGCGCTGGAAGTACACGTCTTCGAGGTCGGGAGCCACGGCCGCAAAGCCGTCGCCGGGGTCGTTGGCGCTGTGCACATGGATCACCGGGCGGCCACCGACCAGACGGGTCGACAGCACCACGTAGCGCGCTTCATGGTCGGCCAGCTCCGAAGGATCGACCTGCTTGCGCCAGACCTGGTGCTGCAGGGCGTTGATCGCTTCGCTGGGGCGGCCGGTCAGCAGCACCTGGCCCTTGTTCATGATCGCCATCGTCGGGCACAGGTCGGTCACGTCCTCGACGATGTGGGTGGACAGGATCACCGCTACGTTCTCGCCGATCGCCGCCAGCAGGTTGAGGAAGCGGTTGCGTTCCTCCGGGTCGAGGCCGGCGGTGGGTTCGTCGACGATCACCAGCCGTGGGTCGCCCAGCAGCGCCTGGGCAATGCCGAAGCGCTGGCGCATGCCGCCGGAGTAGGTGCCCAGCTTGCGCTTGCGGGCATCCCACAGGTTCACCTGCTGCAGCAGCCCATCGACCACCTCGCGGCGCTGCGCGCGTTGGGTCAGGCCCTTGAGCACTGCGAAATGCTCCAGCAGGTCCAGCGCGCTGACTTTCGGGTACACGCCGAAATCCTGCGGCAGGTAGCCCAGCCGACGGCGCACGGCGTCCTTGTCGCGCAGCACGTCGATCGGCGCCTCGCCCGGAACGCTGAGCGTCACCGTGCCGCTGTCGGCCTCCTGCAGGGTGGACAGCGTGCGCATCAGCGAGGACTTGCCGGCGCCGTTCGGGCCGAGCAGGCCGAACATGCCCCGCGGGATGTCCAGGGTGACGTTGTTGAGGGCATGCACGCCGTTGGCGTACGTCTTGGACAGCGAATCGATCTTCAGCATGCGACGTACACCTTTCCCTGGGCAATGTCTGCGCGTTATCCGCGCAACCGCCTCCGTGCGCATCCGCCGTTGGTCATGGGGGGAGAATCCCGCCGTCGTGCGTTGGCCAGCGCGCCGGCCCAGCGGCGCCTTACCCGCGCAGGGATGATTCGCGCACCACCAGCTTCACCGGGATGCTCTGGCTGTCCACCGGCTGCCGGCCGATCAGCGCCAGCAGGCGTTCCACCAGCAGCTGGCCGGCCTGCTTGGTGTCCTGCTGCACCGTGGTCAGCGCGGGGGATACCGAAGCGGCCAGCGGGATGTCGTCGAAGCCGGTCACCGCCACGTCCTGCGGCACCCGCAGCCCGGCCTCGCGCAGGGCGCGCATCGCACCGATGGCGATCAGGTCGCTGGCCGCGCAGATCGCATCGATCGGCTCGCCGCGCGCCAACAGGGCCTGGCAGGCTTCCTGGCCGGAGGCTTCAGTGGTGATCGCATCGTGCTGCAGCGCCGGTTCGGCGGCCAGGCCGTGGTCCTGCAGGGCCGCGACGTGGCCGCGGTAGCGCTCCTGGAATTCGGGGTAGTGGCTGGAGGCATGGCCGAGGAAGGCGATGCGGCGGCAGCCCTGCTGCAGCAGGTGGGTGGTGATGTCATGCCCGCCCTGGAAGTTGTCGCTGCCGATCGAGACACCGGGCTGGCCGGGCAGGGCGGCGCCCCAGCGCACGAAGTGCGTGCCCTGTTCGACCAGCCGCTGCAGGCGGTCGCGCGATTCGTGATAGTCGCCGTAGCCGAGCAGGATGATGCCGTCGGCCTTGTTGCTGTCCTCGTAATCGGCCTGCCAGTCGGTGGACAGCTGCTGGAACGAGACCAGCAGGTCCTGCCCGTGCAGGGCGCAGGCGCGGGTGATCGAGCCCAGCATCGAATGGAAGAACGGGTTGATCAGCGAGTCGTCGTTGGTCGGGTCCTCGAAGAACAGCAGGGCCAGCGTGCCGGCATTGCGCAGGCGCAGGCTGGAGGCATTCTTGTCGACCTTGTAGTTCAGCTCGCGGGCAATGCGCAGGATGCGCTCACGGGTCTCGGCGTTGACCATCGGGCTGCCACGCAGGGCCCGCGACACGGTCGGCTGGGAGACCCCGGCCAGGTGGGCGATGTCCAGGGAGGTGGCTTTGCCTTTGATCGTCATGTGTGGGCGGAGCGGGCAGGTGGGAGGTGCCCGGGCATGATGCCATGCGCAGACGCGAATGCCCCTCTTAACGTCGGCCTGGGCACAGGTAAGTCATTGCCGGACAAGGAAATCAGCGTGATCCTTCGGTGCGGTCGGGGTCTCCTGACCGGGCGGATGGCGGCGGCAATGGTAAGATGCGTCGTTCTCGCATTCCCCCAAATTTCAACAGGGGCGGCCCAGCGTACTGCACCCCCGGCCGGGGCTGTGCTATCACTGGCGGTCTGCCCCTGGACAACGGACGAAGGTACCTATGGCGCGCGGCATCAACAAAGTCATCCTGGTCGGCAATCTCGGCAACGACCCGGACGTGAAGTACACCCAGGGCGGCATGGCGATCACCCGCATCAGCCTGGCCACCACCAGCGTCCGCAAGGACAAGGATGGCAACCAGCAGGAGCGCACCGAATGGCACCGCGTGGTGTTCTTCGGCAAGCTCGGCGAGATCGCCGGCGAGTACCTGCGCAAGGGCAGCTCGGTCTACGTCGAAGGCAGCCTGCGCTACGACAAGTACACCGGCCAGGACGGCGTGGAGAAGTACTCCACCGACATCATCGCCGATGAAATGCAGATGCTGGGCGGCCGCGGTGAAGGCGGTGGCGGTGGTGGTGGCAACTACGGCGGCGATCGTCCGCAGCGCCAGCAGGCGCCGCGCCAGGAGTATGGCGGTGGCGGCGGTGGCCAGCGTGGCGGCCAGGGCGGTGGCTATGGCAACCAGGGCGGCAACCAGGGCGGGGGTTACGGCAACCAGGGCGGCAACCAGCGCCCGCAGCCGCAGCAGGCGCCGCCGATGGACGACTTCGCTGACGACGATATTCCGTTCTAAGCGTATCTTCCGTTTATCCCGACAAGGGCTCCTGGCACGCGTGCCCGGGGCCCTTCTCGTTACAGGCGACGTGGCAGGATCCCATTGCCCGGCGGCAGGATGCGGACGTTCGTCGACCTCGTCACCGATTGCCGAACATTCCCTGGTCCAGCAGGCAGTCAATGAACGCGCCCAGCAGGGCGGGGCGATGCCGCCTGTTCGGGTAGTAGAGAAAAAGCCCGGGCCGCGAGACCGACCAATCCGCCAGTACCCGCACCAGCAGTCCCTGTGCCAACAGTTCGCCCACACCATCCTGTTCGAAGTGATAGGCGATTCCAAGGCCGGCCAGGGCCGACGCAATCCCGATGTCAGCGTGATTGGTGACGACAGGACCGTCCACGGCGACCTCGAGGTGGCGACCTCGCTTCTTGAACTCCCATCGGTACTGCCTGCCATCGCTCTGCAGCCGCCAGTTGATGCAGGCGTGATCCTGCAGTTCCGCCGGAGTTCGCGGTGTTCCGCGGCGTGCCAGGTAATCCGGTGACGCCACGGCCACCATGTTCAGGTCCGGGGTGAGGCGGATGGCCACCATGTCCTTCTCGAGCTGACCACCCACGCGGATGCCCGCATCAAACCGGCCACTGACGATGTCGCTGAGCGCGTCGTCGACCACGATGTCGACAACGACATCAGGGTAGGCCTGGTGGAAGCGGGCAAGCCGCGGGGCAATCAGTGTTCTCGCGGCGATGCCCAGCGTATTGATTCGCAGGGTCCCGTTGATCCGTCCGCTGGCTTCGCTGGTTTCAGCGACCGCGACGGCCAACTCCTGGAACAGCGGCGCGATGCGCGCGTACAGTCGCCCGCCGCTTGCCGAGGGCGCCACGCTTCGTGTCGTGCGATTGAGAAGGCGGGTGCCGAGACGGCCTTCCAGTTGGCGGATGGTCTGGCTCAGGGCCGAGGGCGATACCCCCAGATGTTCCGCCGCCCGCGCGAAGCTCTGACGTTCCACTACCGCCACGAAGGCCTTCAGTTCAGCGAACTCGGATCCGCGCATTATGTGAGATTCTTGACATAACCCATTCGGATTATAGGGCATTCACTTAACTGACCTGCGTGCACATCCTGAGCGCCTGACCACTGCAGGAGCCAGGAATGAATGCGTTGACCCTCCCAGAACCCATTGCCGCGTACTTCGCGGCCGAACATGACCCTGAACTGCTGGCGCGTTGTTTTGCCGCCCAGGCTGTGCTGAAGGACGACGGGCACACCCTCGTCGGCGTCGACGCCATCAAAGCCTTCCTGGCCGAGGCATCGGCCAAATACAGCGCCACCAGCGTGCCGAGCGCCATCGAACGGCAGGAGAAACACCACGTTGTCCGTGCCATCGTGAGCGGTAACTTCCCCGGCAGTCCGATTCTGCTGAGCTACCGTTTCGAACTGGAACGGGGCCTGATCGCATCGCTGGAGATCACGGCATGAGCTTCGATCTTCAACTCGGTGGCCTGCGGGCCGTGGTGACCGGCGGCACGGCCGGTGTGGGGGCGGCCGTGGTCAGGACCCTCGCCGAGGCCGGGGCCAGGGTAATGACGTCGGCGCGCAGCCTGCCGGCACGCCCGGTGGAAGGAGTCGCCTACGTAGCCGCCGATCTGTCGACGGCCGAGGGCACCGGCATTTTCGCCCACGCCGTGCTGCAGGCATGGGGCGGCGCAGACATCCTGGTCAATGTGCTGGGGGGATCAAAGACACCTGCCGGTGGCTTCGCAGCGATCAGTGATGCGCACTGGCTTGCCGAGCTGAACCTGAATCTGATGCCGGCGGTCCGCCTGGATCGTGCCTTGCTGCCATCCATGCTCGCGCAGAGCGCTGGCGTGATCATCCACGTCAGTTCGATCCAGCGCATGCTGCCTCTGCCGGAGTCCACCACCGCCTACGCCGCCGCCAAAGCGGCACTCACGACCTACAGCAAGTCGCTTTCACGAGAGGTCACCCCCAAGGGCGTGCGGGTGCTGAGCGTAGCGCCGGGCTGGATCGAGACAGAAGCATCCAGGGAATTTGCAGAACGGATCGCTGCGGAAGCGGGAACCGACTATGAAGGAGGCAAGAAGGTGGTCATGGACTGGCTCGGCGGGATTCCGGTGGGACGGCCCGCGGCACCGCAGGAGGTGGCCGATCTGATTGTGTTCCTGGCGTCTCCCCGGTCGGCGTCGATTGCCGGAACGGAGTATCGGATCGACGGCGGCACGGTTTCGACCCTGTAGCCAACAGGCGTCGTCCTGCTCCTACCGCCAGAAGGAAAGCCCCGCTCACGCGGGGCTTTTGTTTTCCAGGTCGGTTGCGGAGTTGTGCCTCGCAGCATTGATTTTCGTGCACTGCGACTTGCAAACACACAAATTCCTCCCCTATGGTGCAATCGATTGCATTGCAGTGAATCCTCAGTGTTGATGTCGGTTGGGAGGCCGGCAGGTGGATGTCCATCCATTCGATCAGACCGGCTCTGGCGACGGGCCTCACGCGGCGTGATGCGTTGCGCATGGCGGTTGCTGGAGGCGTAGCCCTGGGTACTGCGGGAGCGTTGCCTGCATTCGCCGCCACCGCAGCGCTCAAGGGCAACCTGAAGCACTCCGTCGCACGCTGGACCTTCCCGCAGCTGTCGGTCGCCCAGCTCTGCACGACGGTGAAGGACATCGGCTTCGCCGCCATCGACCTGGTCGGCCCGGAAGACTGGCCCACGCTGAAGGCGAACGGCGTCTACAGCTCGATGTGCAATGGCGCGGAGCTGGGCCTGACCAAGGGCTTTGCCGGCCGCGAATTCCACGACCCGCTGGTGGAGCGCTACACGCGGCACATCGACCTGGTCGCCGATGCCGGTTACCGCAACCTCATCTGCTTCTCCGGCAATCGCAACGGCATGGACCCGCAGGACGGCATGGCCAATGCCGAGGCGGGCCTCAAGCGCATCCTCGGGCATGCCGAGAAGCGCGGCGTGGTGCTGGTGATGGAGCTGCTGAACTCCAGGGTCGATCACCACGACTACCTGTGCGATCACTCGGCCTGGGGCGTGGAGCTGTGCCAGCGGCTCGGCTCGGACAACTTCGGCCTGCTCTACGACATCTACCACATGCAGATCATGGAGGGCGACATCATCGCCACCATCGGCAAGCATCACGCCTGCTTCAAGCATTACCACACTGCAGGCGTGCCGGGCCGGAACGAGATTGGAGACCAGCAGGAGCTCCACTATCCGGCCATCTGTCGCGCGATCCGCGACACCGGTTTCAAGGGGTATCTGGCGCAGGAATTCACGCCTGCAGCGCCCGATCCCGTTGCCTCATTGCGCGAGGCGATCCGCCTCTGCGACGTCTGAAACGATATCCACCCAGGTGAGAGACCATGGCAGATAATCACTACGACGCCATTGTTGTTGGCTCGGGAATCAGTGGCGGTTGGGCAGCGAAGGAGCTGACCGAGAAGGGCCTGAAGGTCCTGATGCTGGAACGCGGGCGCAACATCGAGCACGTCAAGGACTACGTCAATGCGATGAAGGAAGCGTGGGACTTCCCGCATCGCAACCGGCCGACGCAGGCGATGAAGGCCGCCTTCCCGGTGCTGATGCGCGACTACGGCCTGGCCGAGAACCTGGAAGGAATGTGGGCCAACGAGCAGGACTCACCCTACATCGAAACCAAGCGCTTCGACTGGTTCCGTGGCTACCACGTAGGCGGGCGCTCGCTGATGTGGGGCCGGCAGAGCTATCGGTTTTCCGACCTGGACTTCGAAGCGAACCTCAAGGATGGCATCGCCACCGACTGGCCGATCCGCTATGCCGACATCGCGCCGTGGTACGACCATGTAGAGAGGTTCGCCGGCATCGCCGGCACGCGCGAAGGACTGGACGTGCTGCCGGACGGCGAGTTCCTGCCGCCGATCCCGTTGAACATCGTCGAGAAGGACGTGGCCGCGCGGATCAAGAAGGCCTTCGGCGGAACGCGGCACATGATCCACTCGCGCACCGCCAACATCACCCAGCCGATGCCCGAGCAGGGGCGCGTGAACTGCCAGTACCGCAACAAGTGCATCCTGGGCTGTCCCTTCGGTGCCTATTTCTCGACCCAGGCGGCGACGCTGCCAGCGGCGATGAAGACCGGCAACCTGACCTTGCGGCCGTTCTCGATCGTCAAGGAAGTGCTCTACGACAAGGATCGCAAGCGTGCGCGCGGCGTGGAGGTGATCGATGCCGAGACCGGGCAGACCTACCAGTACACCGCCAAGGTCATCTTCCTCAATGCATCGTCGTTCAATTCGACCTGGCTGCTGATGAACTCGGCGACCGATGTGTGGGAGGGGGGACTGGGTTCTTCGTCGGGCGAGCTGGGGCACAACGTGATGGACCATCATTTCGGTGCGGGCGCCTCGGGCCGGGTCGAGGGCTACGAAGACAAGTACTACTTCGGCCGCCGTCCGTGCGGTTTCTACATTCCGCGCTTCCGCAACGTCGCGGCCGACAAGCGCGGCTACCTGCGCGGGTTCGGTTACCAGGGCGGTGCCAGCCGCACCGGCTGGTCGCGCGAGATCGCCGAGCTCAACATCGGTGCCGACCTGAAGGAGGCGCTGACCGTACCGGGCGACTGGCGCATCGGCATGACCGGGTTCGGTGAAATGCTGCCGCACCACGACAATACGATCCGCCTGGACCACGACCGCAAGGACAAGTGGGGGCTGCCGGTGCTGGCGATGGACGTGTCCATGCGCGCCAACGAACTGGCGATGCGCAAGGACATGGCCGCCGATGCTGCCGAGATGCTGGAGGCGGCTGGCGTCAAGGACGTGAAGATGCACGACCACGACTATGCCCCGGGCAAGGGCATCCACGAGATGGGGACCGCACGCATGGGACGTGACCGGAAGAGCTCGGTATTGAACGCGCACAACCAGGTCTGGGATGCGCCCAACGTCTATGTGACCGACGGTGCCTGCATGACCTCCAGCGCCTGCGTGAATCCTTCGCTGACCTATATGGCGCTGACCGCGCGCGCGGCCGACCACGCGGTACGCGAACTGAAAGCGGGGAACCTCTGATGGATCGCCGCGAACTGTTGAAGATGATCGTTGCCGCCACCGGCGCGGCCATGGTCGGCCTGCCTGCGCTCGCGCAGGGAAACGCCGCTGCGGCACCGGTGAAGACCCTGTTCTCCGATGCCGACATCGGCACGCTGGACGAGATCGCCGAGACCATCCTGCCGCGGACCCGGACGCCAGGGGCGAAGGATGCCGGCGCTGGCCTGTTCATGGCGACCTTCGTCAGCGATTGCTACACCGCCCGGCAGCAGGCAACGTTCCGGGCAGGCCTGGTCGATATCGACAAGCGCGCCGGCGGCCGGTTTGTGGCGCTTGCGCCGGAAGCCCGCACCCAGTTGCTGCGAACGCTGGACGCCGAAGCCAAGGCGCGCTCTGCCGACGTGACCGAGACCGGTACGCCTGAAGAGGGCGAGGCGATGCCGCATTACTTCACGATGATCAAGCAGCTGGCCATCTTCGGCTTCTTCACCTCCAAGGTCGGGGCGACCGGCGTGCTGCAGTACGTCGCGGTGCCCGGCCGCTACGACGGCGACCTCGCCTATGTCCCCGGTACGCCCGCGTGGGGGACCAGCTGATGGACACCACCCTGATGATCCGCCCTGCGTTGATCACTGTTGGCCTGCTGGCCGCTGCATCTGCATTCGCGCAGGACAGTGCCGACGCTGCGCGCGACCCGAAGAAGACCGAAGTGTGGACCCCCGTGCCCGCTGTCGTGGCCACGCCGCCAGGCAAGGCCCCCTCCGACGCGATCGTGCTGTTCGATGGCAAGGATGTCTCGGCGTGGGAATCGGAGCAGGGCGGACGCGTGCCCTGGAAGGTTGCCGGGGGCGCCATGACCGTCGTTCCGGGCAGCAAGGGCATCCGCACCCGGCAACGCTTCTGCGATGTCCAGCTGCATGTGGAGTGGCGCACGCCCACTGACACGAAGGGCTTCGACGGCCAGAACCGGGGCAACAGCGGGATCTTCCTGCAGGAACTGTATGAACTGCAGGTGCTCGACAGCTACAACAACCCGACCTATGCCAATGGCCAGGCGGGCTCCATCTACAAGCAGGCCATGCCGCGGGTGAATGCCTCGCGCGCGCCGGGCCAGTGGCAGGCCTACGACATCATCTGGAAGGCACCGCGCTTCTCGGTGGGCGGTGGGCTTGTGTCGCCCGCGCGCATCACGGTGCTGCACAACGGCGTGCTGGTGCAGGATGACACCGTGCTGGCAGGCAAGACCGAGTACATCGGGGCGCCCTCGTATTCGCCCCATGCGTGTGCGCCGCTCTATCTGCAGGAGCATGACTCCAGGGTCAGTTACCGCAACATCTGGGCGCGCGAGCTGTAGCCGCACACGGCCGGCGTGGTCGCCGGCCGCTTACTTCGCCAGGTAGCTGGCGATATCGTCGATCTCCTGCTGTGACAGCTGGGAGAAGGGCGGCATCAGGCCGCCGCCCTTGCTGATCTTTTCCTTGATCTGTGCAGGTGCCATGCGCTTGCCGATGTCGGTGAGTGCCGGGAACGCGCCCGGCATGCCCGCGCGATCGGCGCCGTGGCAGGCCACGCAGTTCGCGGTGTAGAGCTTTGCTCCCGCAGCCGGGTCGCCCTTGCACCAGGCGGCTGTCGCAACACTCATGCCGCCCAGGGCCACCGCCATTGCCAGGATCATTTTCATGTGGGGCTCCTTGATGCGTCAGCGCCGCGCACGGGCAGGCGTATTGGTGGTCAGGTGTTCACGCAGATAGTCGGCGCCGGCCTGGACGACCTTGGCCGGCTCGCGTGGCTGGTCGTGCTCGATGATGTACCAATGCACGCCGGCGCCCCTCGCAGCAGGCAGGATCGTGTTCCAGTCCAGTACGCCCTGGCCGACCGCAGCGAATCCGCCTTCGTCTTCGGCCTGGCCCTTGAGCGCATTGTCCTTGGCGTGTACCGCGAATACGTGGCCGCGGAACTTTCCCAGCATCACCGCCGGGTCCAGGCCCGCACGCGCGACCCAGGCCAGGTCCAGCTCGGTCTGCAGGTCGGGGCCGGCGGCGGCAAACAGCAGTTCCAGCCCGGTCCTGCCATCGAAGTCGACCAGCTCGAAGTCGTGGTTGTGATAGGCCAGGCGCATGCCCTTGCCGCGCACCTGTTTCGCGATCCGGCCCAGTTCCTGTCCCAGGGCGGTCCAGCCGGCGGCATCGCTCGGGCGTTCCTTCCTGTCCAGGTACGGCACCACCAGCGTGGTGTTGCCGATCGACCGGTTGAAGGTCACCACCCCATCCAGGTTGCTGCGCAGCTCGGCCAGCGGCACATGCGATGAAATGGCCTTGATCGAATACCGGTCCAGCAGCTGCTTCAGTTCCGCGGCACTGACGTTCTGCGTGCCGACGGTTTCCACCGCGTGCACACCGGCATCGTGGACGATCTTCAACTGTTGCTCGAGCGAGCCGGCATTGCGCAGGGTGTACATCTGCACCGCTATCGGCTTCTGCGCGCTGGCGGCTTCGACTGCGAAGGCGGGCAGCGCCGCGAGCAGCAGGACGAGGCTTGCACTTCGACGGACAAGGGCTTTCATCAACAGATCCTCCCGGGATTCAAACGATGGTGGTCCAGGCGCGTGACCTGGCCGATGCAATGACACGATCAACGATCCGCGCCGAACGCATGCCTTCCTCGAAGGTGGGCAGGCCGTCCGGTTGCTCGCCGTCGATAGCGCGATAGGTGTCGGCGACAAACGCCTCGAAGCACTGGGCGTAGCCCTGCGCGTGCCCGGCCGGCAGCACCGACAGCCGGCGCTGTTCGGCAGTGCCCGCGCCGGGCCCGCGCACGAAGATTTCCTCGCGCTGGTCGGGCAGGCCGATCCACAGCCGCTCGGCGTCCTCCTGGTCGAAGGCGATGCTGGCGTTGGCGCCGTCGATCTCGAACCAGAGGCGGTTGCGGCGTCCGGCCGAAACCTGGCTCACCGTCAACGACGCCAGCGTACCGGCGCCGGTCCTGAACATCGCCGTTGCCACGTCCTCGCTCGCGACCGCCTGCGTCGCGCCGTTCGCTGCCGGTGTGCTGAAGCTCTGGCCGGTGACGGCGCTGCGTTCGGCGATCACCGTGGCAAACGCCGCGTTCACTTCGGTGAAGCGCTCGCCACTGACCCATTCGACCAGGTCGCACCAGTGCGAACCAATGTCGGCGAACACGCGCGAGGTGCCGCCCAGCGCCGGGTCCACGCGCCAGTTGTTGCTGGCCGGGTCCAGCAGCCAATCCTGCAGGTAACTGCCATGGATCAGGTGCAGCGGCCCCAGGTCACCCTGGGCGATGCGTGCACGGGCCTCGCGCACCACCGGGTGGTAGCGGTAGACGAAGGGGACGGTGGCAACCAATCCGGTCGAGGCGGCCAGTACCGCCAGCGCCTGCGCATCGTCCAGCGTCGTCGCCAGCGGCTTCTCGCAGATCACGTGCTTGCCGGCTTCCAGCGCAGCCTGTGCCATGGCGCGGTGCAGATGGTTGGGCGTGCACACGTGCACCACCTGTACCTGCGGATCGGCGATCACCTCCTCGATATCCCGGTAGGCGCGCGGGACATTCCAGGAGTGCGCTGCCTCATGCGCGCGCTGCGGTGACGAGGCGGCCACGCCGCGTACCTCGGCGCCGGCGAGCAAGGCCGCGCGGCGGTGCACGGCGCCGATCATGCCGGTGCCGACGATGGCGATTCCAAGCTTGGGCATCGACGGGGATCCTCAGGGTGTGGAGGGCGCGGCCGCAGCCGCCGGCCGGTCGCGGAACAGCAGCAGGAAGGCGACCAGCACCACCAGCGCAACAGCGGCCGGGAACAGCCAGATCTGCTGCCAGTCGGGACCGGCCTCGGTGGTGAAGTGCTCCACCACCGCGCCGGACAGGAAGGTGCCGATCAACATGCCCACGCCATAGGTGGCCAGGGTGATGAACCCCTGTGCGCTGCTGCGCGCGGCAGGGCCGGCATGTGCATCGGTGTAGATCTGGCCGGTGACGAAGAAGAAGTCGTAGCAGATGCCGTGCAGCACGATGCCGATCACCAGCAGCGGGAAACCGCCACCTGCATCGCCGAAGGCGAACAGCGCGTAGCGCACCACCCAGGCGGCCATGCCGACCGCCAGCATGGTTTTCACCCCCAGCCGAACGAACAGGAACGGCATGGCCAGCATCAGCAGCACTTCGGAAACCTGGCCCAGCGACTGCAGGCCCGCCGCGCCGCGCACGCCGAGGTCGTTGAGATAGGGATTGGTGAAGTTGTAGTAGAACGACAGCGGGATGCAGATGGCGATGGAGGCCAGGAAGAACACCAGGTAGGCGCGTGACTTCAGCAGCCGCAGCGAATCCAGCCCCAGGATCTGCCCCAGCCCGGCATCGCGCTGCTGCGCCAGTGGCGGTGTGTGCGGCAGGGTGAACGCATACAGCCCGAGCACCAGCGACGCCGCCGCCGCCATCCGGAACGTCAGCTCAAGCCGATGCGCCTGTTCCCAGCCCAGCCAGCCGATCAGCACGCCCGCCACGATCCAGCCGATGCTGCCGGCCACGCGGACCAGCGGGAACTGCTTCTCGGGTGATTGCATGTGCCGCATGGCCACGCTGTTGGCCAGTGCCAGGGTCGGCATGAACAGCAACATGTAGCCCATGACGCACGCAGAGAACATGCTGAAGCTGGTTGCCGTGGACGCCAGCCACATCAGCGCGGCACCGGCCAGATGCAGTACCGCAAGAATGCGCTGCGCCGCGAAGTAGCGATCCGCGATCAGCCCGACCAGGAACGGCGCCACGATGGCACCGATCGACTGGCTGAGGAACGCGGTCGCCACCTGGCTCGCGCTGGCCTGCAGCGGGCCCTGCACCAGGTAGGTGCCCAGGGTGACGAACCACGCCCCCCAGATGAAGAACTGCAGAAACATCATCGCGCCCAGGCGCGACATGGCGTGCGTCATGGCTTGCCCTCCCGGGGCGGTCTTGGCTCAGATTCCCAGCATGCGGTGCAGTGATGCGGCGTCGGTGCCACTGTCGGCGAAGTCATCGAAGGCGCGTTCGGTCACGCGGATGAGGTGGTCGCGGATGAAGGCGGCACCCTCGCGCGCGCCGTCTTCCGGGTGCTTCAGGCAGCACTCCCATTCCAGTACCGCCCAGCCGGGGAAGTCGTACTGCGCGAACTTCGAGAAGATCGCCTTGAAGTCGATCTGGCCGTCACCGGGTGAACGGAACCGGCCCGGACGGTCGATCCAGTCCTGGTAGCCGCCGTACACGCCGCTGCTTGCGCTGGGGCGATGTTCCGCGTCCTTGACGTGGAAGATGCCGATGCGCGCGTGGTAGCGGTCGATGAAACCGAGGTAATCCATCTGCTGCAGCAGCAGGTGGCTGGGGTCGTACAGGATCTTCGCGCGGGGATGGTGGTCGACCTCATCGAGGAAGCGCTCGAAGGTTGCACCATCGTGCAGGTCCTCGCCCGGGTGGATCTCGAAGCACAGGTCAACGCCGCAGGCATCGAACGCATCCAGGATCGGGCGCCAGCGACGGCCGAGTTCGGCGAAGGCTTCTTCCACCAGTCC
The DNA here is from genome assembly GCF_059367975.1 of Stenotrophomonas sp. YJH_SMC_131. Lineage (NCBI taxonomy): Bacteria > Pseudomonadati > Pseudomonadota > Gammaproteobacteria > Lysobacterales > Lysobacteraceae > Stenotrophomonas > Stenotrophomonas sp. YJH_SMC_131. The sequence continues at coordinate 52,575 of NZ_JCAFRJ010000011.1, forward strand.
CGGCGGGCGCTGCGGCCAGGGGTAGAAGTAGGGCCAGGCCAATGCACCGGAGAACGTGGCATGCGCGGTCAGCCCCAGGCGCTGGCTGGCCTGCGCCGCCAGCCGCAGCTGCTCCACCGCCCAGGCCTGGCGGGCGGCCGGGTTGCCGCGCTTGTCCGGTGGCGCGAATCCGTCGAACAGGCTGTCGTAGGCAGGATGGACGGCAACCAACTGCCCCTGCAGGTGCGTCGACAGTTCGGTGATCTGCAGGCCGTGCCCGGCCAGCATGCCGGCAGTGTCGTCGCAGTACGCTTGGCTGCGCGCCGCCTCCGCCAGGTCGAACAGGTGGGGCGCGGAGGTGGGGACTTGTACGCCAGAATAGCCCAGACCCGCGGCCCATCCGGCCAGCGTGTCCAGCCGATCAAAAGGAGCTGTGTCGCCGATGAACTGCGCCAGGAACAGCGCTGGACCCTTGAGCGTCTTCAACGTGATTCGCCCTCGATGCAATCGATTGCATTATCCTAGCAGGGGCTTACGCAGGACCTGTTGTGCAGTGCACAGCGGGCAGGAGGACTAACGCCATGGCCACCATCTACGACATCGCAAAACACGTCGGCGTGTCCGCCGGTACGGTGTCGCGCGCGCTTTCCCGGCCGGACAAGGTGCTGCCGGCCACCCGCGCGCGCATCGAGCAGGCCGCCGCCGCACTGGGCTATGTGCCCAACACGGTGGCGCGCACGCTCAAGACCCAGCGCAGCGGCAAGATCCTCGTCACCGTCCCGGACATCGCCAATCCGTTCTTCGCGCAGATCCTGCAGGGGGCGGAGGAGGCCGCGCAGGCGGTGGGCTATGCGGTCCTGCTGGGCGATACCCAGCATCAACCCGATCGTGAGGAGCGCTACGCGCAGATGCTCCGGCGCAACGAGGCCGACGGCATGATCGTGCTGGGCCATCGCCTGCCACCGACCGCGCGCGAGATCGTCGAGCAGCGCGGCGCCGCCGCACCGGTGGTCAACGGCTGCGAGTTCGACCCCGCGCTGGGCATCCCCAGCGTCCACATCGACAACGCCGCCGCCGCACGCGCGGTGATGGAGCATCTGTACGGGCTGGGACACGAACGGATTGCGGTGGTCGGCGGGCCGCCTGACAATCCCCTGCACCAGCAACGGCTGGAAGGGGTCCGCGCGGCCGGCAAGGCGCGTGGCCGCCTGCGCCAGCTGAGCATCGTGCCGGGTGACTTTTCCGTGGAATCCGGCCATGCAGCGGCGATGGCGCTGCTGGATGGCACGGCCGCGCCGACCGCGGTGTTCTGCTTCAGTGACCAGATGGCACTGGGTACCCTGGCCGCTTGCCGGGACCTGGGCATCCGCGTGCCGGACGAGCTGTCCGTGGTCGGCTTCGATGATCTGGCGTCCTCCCGCTACCTCACGCCCCCGCTGACGACCATCCGGCAGCCGATGCGGGAGATTGGCGAGCGTGCGGTCAACCTGCTGCTCGCCATCATCGAGCACGTCGATGTGCCGCTTCAGCAGACGCTGGAGTTCAGCTTCAAGCTGCGTGGCTCGACGGCTGCGCCCCGCCCCGGGTAACCACGGGGAGCGGGAGGGGCAGCGGCAGCGGCCCGCGCGATATCGCGCAACCTTGATCCCGAATTGACGCAAAGCTGTCAGACTCATCGCAGGCAGCCCGGCAAGGGCCGTAGCACCAGGTGCGATCGCGCAAGGGGGTCGGCAATGCCATTCTTCACCGATTCGGCGGAAGGCGCGGTCGAAGGCATTGGCGCGGCACGTCGCATCGGCTGGATGCGTTTCGTCGGCAATGGGCTGGGGGCGATCCCCATCGCTTCGATCATGCTTGAACGCCATGACGGCGGGCTGGCCTGGGTCCTGCTGCTGCTCAACGCGCTGGCGTGGCCGGCACTGGCACTGCGGCTGACCCAGCGCTCCCGCCAGCCGGCGGTCGTCCAGTTCCGTTGCATGGTGGCCGACTCCTTCTTCGGCGGTGGCTGGATCGCCTTCATGGCGTTGAGCGCGGTGCCCAGCGCACTGTTCGCCGCGCTGCTGGTGGCCGACAAGATCGCCGCCGGTGGCGTGCGCCTGGCGATGCGCGCCACGCTGGCCCTGCTGCTGGGCTTCGCACTCACCTGGTGGTTGCTCGGCTTCCCTTACCAGCCGGTCACCTCGCAGCGCACGATCGTGCTGAGTGTCCCGTTCCTGTTCGTGTATGGCATCGGCCTCAGCATTCTCAGCTGGCAGCTGGCGCGCCGGGTCAAATCGCAGAACCGTCAGCTGCAGCGGCTCAGCCGGATGGACCCGCTGGTCGAGCTGGCTAACCGTGGCTTCCTGATCCTGCGTGCGCAGCAGGCGCTGGACCGGGCACAGGGCCAGGGCGGTTTTGCCTGCCTGCTGATGCTCGATGTGGATGATTTCAAGCGCATCAATGACTCGCATGGCCACCGCGCCGGTGACGAGGTACTGCGGCATATCGCGGCGACATTGCGCACCTTTGCCCGGCCCGGTGATACGCCCGCGCGGCTGGGGGGCGATGAGTTCGTGGTGCTGCTGCGCGACTGCGCACCCGTCGATGCGATGCACGTGGCCGAGCGGGTGCGCCTGCACCTGCTGGAGGCCGCGCAGCAGGCCACGCCGGGTGTGGAGTTCAGCGTCAGTATCGGCATTGCCGCCACACCGCGTGGCGGCAGTGTCGAGGACTGGTTGGCACTGGCCGACCGCGCGCTGTACCACGCCAAGCGGCAGGGCAAGAACACGGCCAGCTACGGCGAGTGAGTGCGGCACGGCCGCCGCCGAACGAGGGTGAAATGCCGGTTCATCCTGCACGCGGAATCGGCACGCCAATCCTCTACCATGGGCCACCCCGCCCGGACGCGCTCCCATGCAAGACGCTCTCGTTGCCCAGCCCAAGCCCCCCATTCCAAGGATCGCGGCGTGGCTGATGATGCTGCTGGGCATGTGGCTGGCGCTGAAGCTGGGCCTGGTGGTGACCCTGCTGTCCGGCCTGCTGGTGTTCCAGCTGACGCACGTGCTGGCCTCCACCGTGGAGGGCAAGCTGCCGCCGGGGCGGGCACGAGCGATCGCAGTGATCGTGCTGTCGGCGATCATCATCAGCGGGCTGGTACTGGCCGGCATCGGCGTGGCCTCGTTCTTCCGCAACGAGACCGGCGGCCCGGACGCATTGCTGGCGCGCCTGATGGAGATCCTCAACACTTCGCGGCACCAGGTGCCGGCGCTGCTGCAACCCTACATTCCCGAAGACATGCCGGCGTTGCGCGCGGCGCTGAACGACTGGGCTGCCGAGCACCAGCGGCAGCTGGGCGTGGCCGGTACCTCGGTGGTACAGGTCGGTGTACGCGTACTGATCGGTATGGTGCTGGGCGCGATGATCGCGCTGTATGACGAACTGCCGCTGCCGAAGATGGGCCCGCTGGCGCAGGAGCTGGTCGGGCGCACCAGCCGCCTGGCCACCGCGTTCCGCCAGGTGGTGTTCGCGCAGGTGAAGATCTCGCTGCTGAACACCGTGTTCACCGCCATCTTCCTGCTGGGCGTGCTGCCGTTGTTCGGCGTGCACCTGCCGCTGTCTAAGACCCTGGTGCTGATCACCTTCCTGGCCGGCCTGCTGCCGGTGGTGGGCAACATCATTTCCAACACGATCATCGCCATCGTCGCGCTGTCGGTCTCGTTCTATGTGGCGGTGGCGGCGCTGCTGTACCTGATCGTGATCCACAAGCTGGAGTACTTCCTCAACGCGCGCATCGTCGGTGGCGAGATCCAGGCGCGTGCCTGGGAGCTGCTGCTGGCCATGCTGGTGATGGAGGCGGCCTTCGGCCTGCCGGGCCTGGTCGCCGCACCGGTGTTCTATGCCTACGTGAAGCGCGAACTGGTCGACCAGCGCTGGATCTGACGCGGCGGGGCATGACGTAATTTGCCCCGATTCGACAACCCGTGCGGCCTTTGTCGGTGCGTTCGCGGCGGGCGCGGTATACCCATGGCAACGATTGATCCGGTAGCGGCTTGGCGCCTGTGCAGGCGGCCGCTACAGTGTTGTGCACTACAGGGGAAATGTGCATGGCCCGCAAGGCGTCGCCCATCGGATTGCGGACCTGGGTCTGGATCCTGGCCGGGCTGTTCGTAGTCTGTACGCTGCCATTGATGGCCATCGCGCTGGTGCAGGGCACGCTGCGCTTCACTGCCGCCGAGGACAACCTGGTCAGCCTGCGCCAGCTGCGGCAGACCTTCGACCTGGCCAACCTGGTGTCGGCCGAGCGCGGCCCCGCCAACAGCCTGCTCGGGGCCGACACGGCCGATGCGGGCGAACAGGCCCGGCTGGCGGCGGAGCTGGCAGTCGCGCGCAAGCGGGTCGATACCGCCCTGCAACGCCTGGACACCGTGTTCAACGCTGACCCGGGCGCGGTCGACGAACACGGGCTGCTGGCCGATGCGCAACGTCGCCTGCAATCGGCGCGGGCCGCGGTGGACCGGGTGGCGGCACAGCCGCATGGCGCGCGCCAGGTGGAGGACGTGGAGCGCGCGATCAGCAGCATGTTCGCCGTGGTTGATCGCCTGCACGTGCTGACCTCGGCGCAGATCAACGTGCTGGTCAGCGCCGACCGCGAAGCGGCGATTCCGGCGATGCAGGGCCAGGTGCTGATCGACCTGCGCGAGCATGGCGGCCGCCTGGCCTCGAACGTGATGGCGCCGGTGGCGGTACCGGGGGCCTGGCGTGACGAACAGGTGCGGGCGGCATTGCAGACCGAAGGCCGCCTGCTGGAGCTGTGGCGGCTGGCAGGCAGCCATGAAGCGGTGTTCCGCAGTGATCCGGCGCTGTCCTGGCATTGGGACATGGCGCGCCGGCAGTTCTTCGGCGAATCGCTGCCGATGATCGAACAGTTGATCGAGGATGGCCGGCGCGGCGTGCCGCCGCCGTGGACCACCGCCGAATTCACCACTCGCTACGTGCCGACCCTGCGGTCGCTGGAAGCGCTGCGGGACGGCTACCTGAGCGTGTCCATCGCCCGTTTCGAGCGCACCCGCAATCGCGAAGCGACGCGCCTGGTGGTGCTGGTGGCGACGGTGCTGGGCACGCTGGTGGTGCTGGGCGTGGCGCTGCGCATCGCGCATCTTCAGATCCTGCGGCCGCTGCTGCAGGCGCAGAAGCAGGTCATCCAGATCGCCTCGGAAGCGCCCGGCCCGGAGCAGCATGTGACCCACCCGCTGGCCGAGATGCAGCGCCTGTTCGATGCCATCGAAGTGCTGCGCGAGAAGTCGCGCGAGCGCTCGGCATTGACCAGCGAGCTGCGCCAGCTGGCCGGCACCGATGAGCTGACCGGGCTGTTGAACCGGCGCGCGCTGGACGAGTTGGTGCAGCAGCGTCATGCCGACGGTGGCAACAGCGCGGTGGTGATCCTGCTGGACGTGGACCGCTTCAAGGCGATCAACGATGGCCACGGGCATGACGCCGGTGACGAGGTGCTGGTGCAGGTGGCGCAGCTGCTGCAGCGCCACCTGCGCCGCAGCGACAGCATTGCCCGCTATGGTGGCGAGGAGTTTCTCGTGTTGCTGGCCGACGGTGATCTGGCCGGTGGCCGCCAGCTGGCCGAGTCGCTGCGGGTGGCGCTGCAGCGGCTGGACATCGCCCTGGTCGGTGGCAAGGTGCTGCGCGTCACCGCCAGCTTCGGTGTGGCCGAGGGCGGCACCGACGCGCTGGGCTGGCGCACCCTGCTGCGTGCCGCCGACGCGGCCATGTACCAGGCCAAGGCGCAGGGCCGCGACCGCGTGCGCGTGGCCGGCGGCGGCCGCAACGCACGTTGACGGCACCCATCAGCCGATCTGCGCATGCACGCGCCGCAGCGTGCGCGCAATCATCCGGCGCGCGATGGGACGCGGCACCGAGAGTCCACGCCAGCGCAGCGCACCCACGCGGAAGGTGGCGCTGGCAGTGGCCAGCACCTTGCCGGCCGGGTCGGTCAGCCAGCCGCGGGTGAAGGCGATGCTGCCCTTGCTGTGCTCGACTTCGCCCCAGCCGATGATCCGCCCGGGCCGTGCGGGGCTGACGAAACTGGTCTTGGATTCGACCGTGACCGCGATGCGGTTGGCAGGCAGGGTGGCGTAGATCGCTGGCCCCATGCAGTCGTCCAGCATCGCTGACAGGAAACCGCCCTGCACGTTGCCCATCGGGTTGGTGAGCACCGGCCCGGCCTCGAACTCGACCTGGATGCGGCGCAGTGCATCGTCGTAACCGACGAAGCGCCAGCCGAGCAGGGTGCCGGCCTGGGAGCGTGGAAGATCACCGTTGACCACGCTGTAGAAGATCGATTCGGGATTCATCGTGGAGCCTCGCGGGGGAGAGGGGAGAAAAAGAACTCACTGCGGTAGCGACAACAGGGCCAGCACGAATCCGATGACCGACAGCAGCACCACCGCGGCGCCGGCGGGCACCGGTGTACGCGCACCGGTGCGTCGCCGCACGCCGGAAGCGACCAGGACCGGCGGCAGGGTGGCGACCAGGCAGAACAGCTGGAACGCCAGCAGCTGCGGCAGTGCGAAGTGACCTCCGAAGAAGATCAACCAGGCCAGCATCACGCCGGCACCGGCCAGTGCGATCCAGGCAGCGCCGACCACGCGGATGAGTGCCATCAGCAGCACCTGCATGCGGGGGTCGATCTGTGCCCACGGCCTGTCCACGGCCTGGCCGTGGTAGGGCATGAAGTCGGAGCGTTTCAGATAGGCCGCAGCAAACAGGCAGACAATGAAGAACGCCAACAGGTAGCAGCCGAACGCGAGCCAGGCGGACAGGTCCATGTGGAGGCCATGCGGTTGCGGAGGAAAGGCCGCGTTTGTACCGGCAGCCATGCCGGTCGCGCCACGGGGTTGCGCGATTCTGGGGCAGCACGCCGTTGGGGGCGTGTCGCGGCTTGCAGGGCCGTTCCTCCATCTGCCGTTAACGCCAGTGTGGTGGTGAGGAATGCGTCACGTACGCGCCATGCGCTCTATCTCGTTTCCTGTGAAGAGGCCGCAACTACCCCTCCACGCCCAGGTCACCGCGCTGCGCAGACGCTGGGATTCCATTCCATGAAGGACGACGCCATGACCCAGCTCACCCTGCCCGAACTGGCCAGGAAAATGGCCGGCATTGATTTCAGCCTGCTGCAGACCCACGCCGGTGGAGCGATTGCCGGCCGTCCGATGAGCAACAATGGCGACGTGGACTATGACGGTGACAGCTGGTTCTTCACCACCGAAGACACCGACATGGTGCGCGAGATTGAAGCTGACCCCGCCGTTGCGCTGGGTTTTTCCGGCAGCAAGTCGCTGCTGGGCAAGCCGCCGCTGTTCGTGCACGTTCAGGGCAGGGCTGTGCTGGTGCGCGACCGGGCCACGATGAGCCAGCACTGGGTGAAGGACCTGGAGCGCTGGTTCGAACAGGGCGTGGATACACCGGGACTGGTGCTGATTCACGTGCGCGCCAGCCGCATCCACTACTGGGATGGCGAGGACGAGGGCGAAATCGTGATCTGACCGGAACCGCGCAGCGCCCGGCGCATCGCGTTCCAGGGTCAGCAGCGCGCAGGGTGTGCTGCCGGATCCTCAAGGTTGGCCAGTTCCGGTGCCAAGGCGTGCTCCACCGCACGCCGCAGCAGTGCCGGTGCGACATAGTGCCGGTGCCCGGCGTCGATCAGGGCCATGTACATGCCGCCGAACGCATTGAGGGTCTGCACGCGTGAGCCCAGGCTGATCTCGACATGTCCATCGCGATGCCGCTGCACGCGCACGCTGCTGCGGAAACGCAGGTGCCGATCGTCGGCGCCGAGCAGGACTTCGGCGTCGTTGTCCTGCGTATCGATGTGCGAATCCAGCACCGGGAATCGACCAGCGAACAACCGGCTGCGATCGGTCGACAGCAATGACGACACCGGGCATCCCAGCGGCGACGTGCGCAACCGCAACGGTGCCACCAGTCGGTTTCGCAGCGCCATCAGCTGGCCTACGCCGCTGGGTGGATTGCGCAGGAAGCCCTCCAGTACGTCGGCCAGCAGCGCCGACGCGGAACGGTGGACCACCTGCGAGGGTTCCAGGCACAGGGTGGTCAGGTCCTGGTAGTGGCTGTGCGGCAGCGCTGTGGTCAGCAGGCCATCGGTGGGCGCGGGCCGCGAATGGATGGGATAGGCCGGTGTGGCACGTTCGACGAACCCGCGCAGCGGCCGCATGGGGATGCGGCGCAGCGGGCCGAGCAGGGCACGGGTACGCGCGCACAGGTGCGCGCACACGCTGGGAGGTGCCGCCTGCAGCGACAGCTGCAACAGCGGTGCCGCCGCAAGCGAGGTGCACGAAGGCCAGTACGATTCCGGAAGCACCTCGGTCAGGCTGGGGATATCGGCGGCATTGCGCTCCACCTGCGTACGGGTCTGCTCGCTCATTCGGCCTGCCAGTTCATCGCTGTGGCAGGACAGCGCAAACAGCGCCGGATGGGCAGGATGGTTCGACGCGAACTGGTGCCAGGTGCCGCCGCCGAAGCGCACGGTAAACAGGCAGTCCGGTGGGATGCGGACGCGCCGAAGCGTGCGCGCGAAGGCACCAGGACCTGCTGCCAGCTGCGCGTCGGAGGCGGTAGCGAAACGCAGCTCGGCTCCCGCGCTGCCGGCGATGGCGGTGAACATGCGCGGGCCTGCATGGCGATGAAACGGGTGGCCACCGGCACCGACGGTGAAGCTGTACAGCGAGGAGGCATCCCCGTGCTGCAGGTGCATGCCACCCAGTCGCGCCGAAGGTTCATCCAACGCATCGATGAACGCCGGGTGGTGGCGCTGACGCTGGCCGGCGTCACTCACCAGCGCGTCGCCGGCACCGATGCCGAGCTGCGCGATCAGGGTGACTTCGGTCGGACTGCCGCCGTCCTGTGCCGGAAGCTGCACTGCTGGAAACGAACGGCGATCGCGGGTCGAACCAGGCATGGTCATGCTCCTTGGCGGGGCGGATCAGCGGGCGGGGGACTTGCGGCGGGCGCGGGCTTCACGCTTGAGCGGGCCGCCGACCGGGCAGACTTCGGCCGCCCACGAGAACAACGTGTTGGCCAAACGGTCGGGTACCTGCCTGAAGTACACGAACTGGCCGCGTTTCTCGCGTTCGATCAGTCCGGCTTCCTCGAGGATGCGCAGGTGGCTGGACAACGCCGGCTTGCTGAAGTCGAAGCGCTCGGCCAGCTCGCCCGCGCTGAGCTCGCCGGCGCTGAGATAGGCCAGGATCTGCCGGCGGGCGGTGGAGGCAAGGGCTTCGAAGATGCGGTCCATGGCGAGGGAATTAACTAATTCGTTAATTAATGTTGCTCCCGCAGCTTAAGACTGTCAAGCCATGAGACTGTCAAGCCATGACCCATTGCGCGGCGCGCCCGGGCTTTGCCATCCTCCCTGCTGTTTTCCGTAGCGTGGAATCCCGATGCGTCCTGCGTTCTGGCTGGCTTTGGCCCTGCTGCCCACCCTGGCGGTGGCGCAACCCGCGCGTACTCCCAAGGCCAAGGCCCCGGCGCAGGATCCCTTCAGCGAGTTGTTCGATACCGCCTGCATGCAGCACATCGGCGCGCCGGCGCGGTTGCAGTCGCTGATGGAATCCAACGGGCTGTCACCGCTGCAGCCTGCCGAAGCGGCAACGTTGCTGCAGGGGCAGTCGGGCGTGGCCTGGATGGTGCCGCTGGCCAGCGGCCGTTATGCGGTCAGCTGGGCCGACGACGGCACCTGCTCGGTGTATGCGGAAAAGGCCGATGCGGCGGTGGTGCAGAAGGGCTTCGCACGGCTGGTGCAGGCGGCACCGAAGCCATTGCAGGCGCGCTCGCTGCCGGGCCGTGGTCCGCTGTCGGCCGACCAGGTGGCGATCCAATACGGCTGGGCCACGCCGGGGCAGGCCAAGCTGCAGGTGCGCTTCCGGCTGGTGACGCGGCAGGCGGCCGAGGCCGGCGTACAGGCGATGGCCTCGGTGACGCCGGGGGACGCGATGCTCGAACCCGCGGCTCCCACCCCGTAACGCCTGCCGGGGCCCGCGCCCAGCCGGTGGACCATGCCCGCGATTCAGCCTTTCACGCAGGATGTGTTATATCGTTTATCGATAAATCCACCCTGGGGCGGCGAGGCCACCCCAATGCCGGAGGCCGCTTGACCGCTCGTCCCGCCCGCGCCAGACCCGCGCGAGGCTTGTTCACCCTGGCCCAGGCCGCCGTACAGGCCGTCCGGGCGATGTGCTGGCTGGGCATCCTGGCCGCACTGCTGGCGGTGCCCCTGGTCGCCCATGACCGCCGCTGGCTGCTCGACAGCGTGCATGACGCCGAGGCCGCCGCCGCGCATGGCAACGACCTGTTCCTGCACTTCTGCCTGGGCCTGGGCGCGATCGTCGCGCTGCTGGTGCTGTGCCTGCTGTTCCTGCGCCATCTGCTGAGGCTGCTGAAGTCGGCGGCGCGCGAGCGGCCGTTCACCCATGCCAATGCACAGCGCCTGCAGCGCATGGCCTGGCTGATGCTGGCAATGGAACTGCTGTCGATCCTGATCGGTGCCTACGCGGCCTGGATGGGCCCGGATTTCACCTGGATGGAGGTGGGCGGCGGCATGTCGATCACTGGGCTGGTGGCGGTGCTGATGCTGTTCGTGCTCGCACGCGTGTTCGCCGTGGGCGCGGCGATGCGCGATGACCTCGATGGTGTCATCTGATGGCGATCGTCATCACCCTGGACCGCATGCTGCAGGCACGGGGCATGACCCTGTCCGAGCTGGCCGGGCGCATCGACATCACCCTGGCGAACCTGTCGATCCTGAAGACCGGCAAGGCGCGAGCCATCCGCTTTTCCACGCTGGATGCGATCTGCCGCGAGCTGCAGTGCACGCCCGGCGACCTGCTTGGGCATGACCCGGCGCAGGCGCAGGATGCCGACTGAGTGGACGCCCTTTTCCCTTACCCACTGACGAAACGGACCTGAAATGGAATGGTTGGCTGACCCCTCGATATGGATGGGCCTTGCAACCCTGGTCGTGCTGGAGATCGTTCTCGGCATCGACAACCTGGTGTTCATTGCGATCCTTGCCGACAAGCTGCCGCCGCACCAGCGCGACCGCGCGCGGGTGATCGGCCTGGCGCTGGCACTGCTGATGCGGCTGGTGCTGCTGGCGGCGCTGGCCTGGATCATGAAGTTGACCGAGCCGCTGGTGACCTTGTTCGACCGCAGCTTCTCCGGGCGCGACCTGATCCTGCTGGGCGGTGGCCTGTTCCTGCTGTTCAAGGGCACCATGGAACTGCACGAACGGCTGGAAGGCCGCGCGCATCACGAGGATGGCAAGAAGGTCTATGCCAGCTTCGCGATGGTGGTGGCACAGATCGTGGTGCTCGACGCGGTGTTCTCGCTGGACTCGGTGATCACCGCCGTCGGCATGGTCGACAACCTGGGCGTGATGTATGCGGCCGTGACCATCGCCATGGCGCTGATGCTGCTGGCCAGCAAGCCGCTGACCCGCTTCGTCAACAAGCATCCCACCGTGGTGGTGCTGTGCCTGGGCTTCCTGCTGATGATCGGCTTCAGCCTGGTGGCTGAAGGCCTGGGCTACAAGATCCCGAAGGGCTACCTGTACGCAGCGATCGCTTTCTCGATCCTGGTCGAGGCGTTCAACCAGTGGGTGCGTTTCAACCGTGAGCGCAACGAGCGCCGCCAGCCGTTCCGCCAGCGCACCGCCGATGCCGTGCTGAGGATGCTGGGCGCGCGTCCAGCGAACGGCAACGACGACGAAGGCGTGGACGAGCAGGTGGACGCCGACGAGCGCCTGCAGCCGGCGGAGCACGAAATGATCCGCAGCGTGCTGGGCCTGGCCGATCGTCCGGTGTCGAGCGTGATGACTGTGCGTGCCGACGTGCAATGGATCGACCTGGCGCGTGGTCAGGAGGATGTGGTGGCGCGCCTGGTGGCCTCGCCGCATACGCGCCTGCTGGTCGGCGACGGTGACCTGGACAGCCTGCGTGGCGTGGTGCAGAGCCGGGACGTGCTGGCCGACCTGCTGCAGGGCAAGCCACTGCAGCTGGAGGGCAACCTGCGCGAACCGCAGTACGTTCTGTCCACTGCCAGTGCGCTGCAGGCGCTGGAACTGATCCGCCAGCATCCGGTGCCGCTGGCGGTGGCGGTGGACGAGTACGGCAGCGTGGAGGGCCTGGTGACCGCCAACGACCTGCTGGCGGCGATTGCCGGTGACCTGGTCGATACCCAGGACGAGCGCTATGGCGTGGTGGCGCAGGGCGAGGATCAATGGGAGGCCGATGGTGCGCTGACCCTGGACGACCTGCAGCGTTTGGCGGGCGTGTCGCTGCCCCGCAGTGCCGACTACATGACCATCTCGGGTCTGGTGCTGGAGCAGCTGGGCCGCCTGCCGGACGTCGGCGACGCGGTGGAGGTGGCCGGCGTGCGCATCACCGTGCTGGCAATGGAGAAGCGCCGTATCGCCCGCCTGCGGGTGGAGCGCCTCGACGGAATGGCCTGACCGCCTGTTGTTGTAGAGCCGGGCCCATGCCCGGCTGCGTGTCGAGAAGCCGAGCATGGGCGCGGCTCTACACAACACGACCCGCAGCCGTCACCATGGCGGGCCCGCTTTCTGTCATGGATGGTTGCAGTGCTGAGTACGATCGGTTTGTTGATGGGCCTGTATGTGGCCTGGCGCCTGTTCTGGCCGCTGCGCATGCCCATCGGGTTGAAGGTCGTGCTCTCGCTGCTGGTGGTGGCCATGGCCGTGCAGCTGCGCATCGTGGCCACCTTCTGGGGCACGATGGCATCACCGGAAATCCCGAGGATGGCCATCGCCGTCCTGGCCACCGGCTCCACGGCGGTGCTGCTGCTGGCGTTGCTGATGCTGGTGCTGGATGTGGGCCTGCTGCTTTCGCGCCTGCTGCGTTGGCCGTGCATCGTATCGGCCCTGCGCGCCTCGAAGCTGCGGCCGTTGGCTGGCCTGCTGGCGCTGCTTGTGAGTGGCTATGGCGTCAGCCAGGGCATGGCCGTGCCCCAGCCCAGGCAGATCGACGTGGCGATCAAGGATCTGCCTGCTGCGTTCGACGGCTATCGCGTGCTGCAGCTGACCGACATCCACGCCAGCCGCCTGCTGACCGGCGACTGGGTGCGCAGGGTGGTGGACGAGAGCAACGCGCTGAAGCCGGACCTGATCGTGATCACTGGCGACCTGATCGACGGCAGCGTCGAGGCCCGCCGTGACGACGCGCGCCCGTTGGCCGATCTGCAGGCGCCGGACGGCGTCATTGCCATCACCGGCAACCATGAGTACTACGCGCAGTATCAGCAATGGATGCAGGCGTTCCGCGCGCTGCGCATGCAGGTGCTTGAGAACAGCCACCTGCAGGTGCGGCGCGGCGACGCGGCGCTGACCATCGCCGGTGTCACCGATCCGGTGGCCGCACGCTACGGCCTGCCGCTGCCGGATCTGGACGCTGCACTGGCCGGTGCCGATCCCTCTGCACCGGTGATCCTGCTTGACCACCGCCCGCGCAATGCGCGCGAGGCGGCGGCGCGCGGGGTAAAGCTGCAATTGTCCGGGCATACCCACGGCGGGCAGATCATCGGCATGGACCAGCTGGTGAAGCGGGCCAATGGTGGCTTTGTCTCCGGCCGCTACGACGTGGAGGGGATGACGCTGTACGTGGGCAACGGCGCGGGCCTCTGGGCCGGTTTCCCGGCGCGCATCGGCGTGCCTTCGGAGATCACCCTGATCACGCTGCGCCGCGCGCCTTGACCTGATGTGGGGTCAGATCCCTTTGCCTTTGGCAAAGGGATCTGACCCCGGCCCGTCAGGCCGCCCGCAGCGGCGGCCGCGCATGCGCACTTCGACGCAGGGCCTGCGCCCGCTTGGCGATCCAGCGCACCACGAAGGCGGTGAACAGCAGCGCCGACGGCACCGCATACCAGAAGTTGCCGGGCACGCGCTTGAAGTACGAGTAGGTGAACACCGCCGCGATGATCCACATGCCGGTGACGTGCAGGCGACGCCAGGCGGTGGGTCCCATGCGCCGGGCGAGCCCCCGGTGCGAGGTGATGGCCAGCGCCAGGATGGCGATGTAGCCCACCGTGCCCGGGAGGTTGGCCAGCGCGGAGCGTGCTGGCCAGAACGCCGGGTTGAGGATGCCGAAACTGGTGATGGCGACTGCGTGCAGCAGGTGCGAGAACGCGAAGGACAGACCGATGATGCGCCGTTCACGCAGCAGGAACCGGGTGAACGGGCCGGGCAGCAGGGTGGCGAAGGAGGATGCCGTGAATGCCGCCAGGAACAGCAGGAACGATGTGCGGGCGGTGAGCCGGATCGCCGCGCGGCTCCCTTCGGCTGCATCGGGATACAGGGCGAAGGCGGTCAGTGCGAACGCGATCAGGACCACGGCGATGGCTACGAACAGGCGCCAGCCGTGCAGGAAGGAAATGTTGGAAGCAGCCATGATGAGACCTCGAAGTAGGGGGCGGGTAGTGCCGGCCGCTTGCCGGTCAATGAACGGGTAGTGCCGGCCGCTGGCCGGCAACCTCAGAAAGCAGGCAATGCAACCAGCACCCCCGCCGTGCACAGCTCGCCAAGAACGGGCACGCAGGCAGCACGCAATGCGTCCGTTGCCACGTCATGTGTTTCGGACAGCGCCTGCAGTGCCTCATCCACACGCGCGCCGTCGTCACCGAAGACCGAAAGCAGCGCGTAGGCCAGCGGTGACGGTTGCTCGACCTTCAGGCTGAAATCGGCGCGGCGCTGGATCACCAGCAGCGTGGGAGCTGCGCCCAGCACCGGTTCCAGCCCCTCGTCTTCATGCACCGGCCACCGGTACCCAAGCACCCGCACCAGCGGCGAAACCGCCAGCACATCACTGTCCTCGGGTACGCGCTGCAGCAGACACCCAGCGCCACGCGCTTCAATGTGCAGCGACTGCTGCGTGCTCTCGTAGTGCGCCAGTTCCGCCGCCCAGCCCGGCAGTGCCAGCGTGTCCTGTACTGCCAGCCAGGCCGCGAACTCGCCGGCGATCCGCGGGAACAACGGGGTCTGGCAGGCGTGGTGGGCGTAGTAGTGCGCCACGGTGTCGCGCCAGCGCGACGTGCCCAACTGCTGTTGCAGTCGCGGCAGGCTGCCGGCCAGCAGGGTGTCCAGGCTGTCGATGCACAGGCGGCGGTATACCGCCAGCCTGCGCGCCTCCACGCCATCGGGTGCGGTCTTTGCAGGGTCCCGCACATGATCGGCCCAGCGCCGTTGCAGGGTAGCCAGCGGCTCAGCCATGGGCCACCTCCGGCCAACGTGCCTCAGCCTGTGCCTGGCGGATCTGCGCGACCTCGGCCAGCAACCCGGCCAGCGGCGGGAAGTTGAAGTCGCGCTCGAGCAGCGTGGGACGCACGCCCACCCGCATGTAGGCCTCGCGCAACAGCGCCCAGACCACGCCTTTCACCGGCGCACCATGGGTATCGATCTTGAAGCCGTCGTCTTCATCGAAGTGGCCCGCTACGTGCAGCGAGGCGACACGGTGGGACGGCACGTGGGCCAGGAATTCGAAGGCGTCGTAACCGTTGTTGCAGGCATTGACGAAGACGTTGTTGACGTCCAGCAGCAGGTCGCAGTCGGCTTCGGCGAGCACGGCGTTGATGAAGTCGATCTCGCTCATGTCCGCGCCGGCAACGGCGTAGTAGGAAATGTTCTCCACGGCGATGCGCCGGCCCAGCATGTCCTGCACCTGGGCGATACGGCCGGCGACATGGTGAACGGCCTCGGCGGTGAACGGCAGTGGCAGCAGGTCGTAGACATGGCCACCGGCGGCGCAGTAGCTCAGGTGTTCGCTGTACAGCTGCACCTGGTGCAGGTCGAGGAAGGCACGGGTCTGTGCCAGCAGGGTGCGGTCCAGCGGATCAGGACCGCCAAGCGACAGCGACAGGCCGTGGCAGGTCAAGGGGTGGCGCTCGCTGAGTTGGCGCAGCGCGTTGCCGTGTGCACCGCCGACGCCGATCCAGTTGTCGGGGGAGACTTCGAGGAAGTCGATGGCACCGGCCGGCATGGCCAGCAGTTCGTCGATCAGGCCACGGCGCAGGCCAAGACCGGCGGCATGGGTGGGCAGGGGCAGGGACATGGCGGATGCTCCACAGAGAGCGCCGCCTTGAAGGCGGCGCCGGGTGAACGTCGATCAATCGGCAACGCGGGAGAACAGGCCCTTCGGCATCGGCTTGCCGTTGGCGGTGTAGACGCTGCGCAGGTAGTCGTGCGCTTCCTGCTCGCTGATGTAACCGTCGTGGTCGGTGTCGATGCGGTCGAACTCGGCGGCACGCTTGGCGGCCACAGCGTTGAATTCGGCACGCGAGACCTTGCCGTCGTGGTCGCGATCAGTGCGGGCAAACGAGGCGTCGCCGCACTTGCCTTCGCCACACTGGCCCTCGGCCACCTTGGCCTTGCCGGCGGGCTTGCCGGTGGTGGCCTTGTTGGCCCCGCACTTGCCTTCACCGCACTTGCCTTCGGCGGCGGCGCTCATGGCCACCGCGCTGATCGCCAGCGGCTGGATCGCCGCGGCCTGGCCGGCCAGCAGCAGGCCACCGGCCAGGGCGATGCCGATGGCACCGATGCGCGGCAGGCGGGAGGAAGAGGTGTTCTTGGTCGAGATGGACATGGTGGTGACTCCTTGGGAAAGCACGCGGGGCGTGCGGGATGGACGCCGCCGAAGAGGCGACGGAAAGCGAAACGCGCGGGAACAGGGGAGTCGGCTCAGGCGGCGCGGCGACGGCGCAGCAGATGGCCCAGCACCAGCACACCGCCGAGCAGGGCACCGCCGAAGCCGATGCCGGGCAACAGCGCGGCAACCGGCAGCAGCAGGGCGATCAGGCTGACGCCCCAACCCAGGCCGTCATTGCGTGCCGTGGCACGGCCGGACCCGGCCAGCAGCCGGTCCACGCTGAGTGCGCCACCGCCGTTGAGGATCAGTGGCAGCAGCATGGCCAGGAACAGCAACGGCAGCTTGAAGTTGCCGTAGCCCTGGTCGGTGATCGCATAGCCCTGCCAGAGTTCACCCAGGCCGTTCCATTGGTCGGGCCAGTGCACGGCGGCGATGGCAACGATGGTGAGTACCCAGAAGACGTAGGCCACCGAGCGCGTGGCCAGGCCGAGCAGCAGCATCACCGCACCCACCAGTTCCAGCCACGTGGCCAGCTGCCAGTTCAGCGACGCGGGCAGTGTGGAGAACGGGAACGGGAAGCGGCCTTCCAGGTCGGCGAACCAGTTCTGGCCGCCCAGCTTCTCGCGGCCGGATTCAAAGAACTCCCAGGCCAGCAGGGTGCGCAGCGCCAACGGCGAGAGCCAGCGGCCGACGGCGTCCAGGCGGGGCGTATACACGGAAGAAGCGGTGCTGATCATGGTGGTGTCCTGCGGGCCAGTGGTCGATGGAAGCCATTCCAGGCGGCGCAGGTATCGGCAACGTGTGCCGTTGCCCGGGGTTTTGTCAGCGACTGTGGCCGCGGCCGGGGTTTCGTACAGTCAGATACAAAGACGATGCGCGGATGCGCATCGGGGCGTTGCGCGCCCGCGTGCGGGCAGCGATATCCACCCGAAAGCGCCCGGCCAGGACCGGCGCGCGAATGTATCCCACTGTAGAAACCCGCCTGCGCCCTACAGTCCGGTACAACTCCGCGCTGCGGAGAAACAGCGCCGATACACCGGCAGGCGGAAATGGCCACTCCCAACTCCGGAGTGCCCCCATGATCCGTACCTGCTTGCTGGCCGCCGCTCTCGCCCTTGCCGCCGCCGCCCCTGCCTTCGCTGCCCGGGCCGATACCGCTGCACCGCCCACCGTCATCCTGGTGCACGGCGCGTTCGCTGATGGCTCCAGCTGGAGCAAGGTCATCAGCACCCTGCATGACTGGAAGCTGCCGGCGGTGGCCGTCCAGAATCCGCTCACCTCGTTGGCCGACGACGTCGCCGCCACCCGTCGTGCGATTGCCGCTGCGCCTGGCAAGGTGGTGCTGGTCGGCCACAGCTGGGGTGGCACGGTCATCACCGAAGCGGGCAATGACCCGAAGGTGCAGGCGCTGGTGTATGTGGCGGCGTTCGCACCGGATGCAGGGCAATCATCGGCGCAACAGGGCGAAGGCTTCCCGGTCGGTCCGGGCCTGACCCGCCTGCAGGAAAGGGACGGCTACCTGACGTTGCCGGCTGACGCTGTCGCCCAGGACTTCGCGCCGGACGTGATGAAGAAGTCGGCCGCACTGCTGTACAGCACGCAGGTCCCGTTGAAGGCCAGCGCGCTGGGCGAAGTAGTGAACGTTGCGGCGTGGCGCAGCAAGCCGAGCTGGTACGTGCTCAGCCGTGACGATCGCATGCTGTCGCCGCAGCTGCAGGCCGCCACCGCAAAGCGCATTGGCGCGCAGCTGCAATCGATCGGCAGCAGCCATGTGTCGCTGCTTTCGCATCCGGCGCAGGTGGCCGACAGTATCCTGGAAGCGGCGGGGGTGAAGCCGGCGGAACTGCCACTGGCCGAGCAGGGGGGCTGAGCGATGGCCGGCCTGCGTGCGTACGTGCTGCCGTTGCTGATGGGCGTGCCGGGTGGGGCTGCGCTGTTGATGGCCTGGCCCAGCCCGGAGGCCGATGCGCAGCCGGCACGGGCCGTTCCCGCCGCCGGGTTCGACGGTGGCGGGCCCTGGCACAACAGCCCGCCGCTCACACTGGAGCAGTTGCGGGGGAAGGTGGTGCTGGTCGAGTTCTGGACCTACACCTGCAGCAACTGCCTCAACGTGGCGCCGTATGTCCACCAGTGGCATGCGCGCTACGCGTCGCAGGGCCTGAGGGTGATCGGCGTGCATACGCCGGAGTTCGCCTATGAAGGGCTGCCTGGCAACGTGCGCAAGGCCATCGCACGGTTGGACATCGCCTGGCCGGTGGTGCAGGACAACCAGTACCGGATCTGGAACGCCTGGGGCAACCGCTTCTGGCCCGCACTGTACCTGCTCGACCGGCAGGGGCGGGTGGTCTACCGCCATTACGGCGAGGGCGACTACGCACGTACCGAAAGCGAGATCCAGCGCCTGCTGGCCAACCCCTGAGCCGCGCTACCATGGCCGCACCGCGCGGCCTTGACCTTCGTCCTCATCGAGAACGCAATGAACCACGTACCGCACATCCTGGTCGTCGACGATGACAGCGAGATCCGCCAGATGCTGGCCGATTACCTGCAACGCAACGGCCTGCGCGTGAGCCAGGCCGACGGTGGCCGGGCCATGCGCGCGCTGATGGATACCCATGCCGTGGATCTGGTCGTGCTGGACGTGATGATGCCGGGCGAGGACGGACTGAGCCTGTGCCGCAACCTGCGCGCCGGCAAGCATCGTGCGGTGCCGGTGGTGCTGCTGACCGCCCGCGACGACGAAACCGACCGCATCATCGGCCTGGAAATGGGCGCTGATGACTACGTGACCAAGCCCTTCTCTTCGCGCGAACTGCTGGCACGCATCAATGCGGTGATCCGCCGCACCCGGATGTTGCCGCCGAATCTGCAGGTGAGCGAAGCCGGTCGCCAGCTGGCCTTCGGCGAGTGGCGCCTGGACACCACCGCACGCCATCTGCTGGATGCACAGGACACCGCGTATCCACTCAGTGGCGCCGAATTCCGCCTGTTGCGCGTATTCCTCGATCACGCCAATCGGGTGCTCAGCCGCGACCAGCTGCTCAGCCTCACGCAGGGCCGCGATGCCGAACTGTTTGACCGCTCGATCGACCTGCTGGTCAGCCGCGTGCGGCAGCGCCTGGGTGACGACGCACGCGAGCCGACCTACATCAAGACCGTGCGCAGCGAAGGCTATGTGTTCAGCGTGCCGGTGCAGTTGCTGGGGCCGGACGAATGAACGCCACCGCACGCCGCCCACGCTGGCCGCGCACGCTGTCGGCGCGGCTGCTGCTGGTGCTGCTGGGCGGACTGGCGCTGGCCCACGCACTGTCCTTCGGCCTGCTGTTCTTCGAACGCTACCAGTCCACCCGCAGCATGATGCTGCGCAACCTGGACGAAGACGTGGCCGTGAGTGTTGCGCTGCTGGAGCACCTGCCCGCGGACCAGCGCGATGCCTGGGTGCCGCGGCTGGAGCGGCGCACCTACCGTTACCTGCTGCGCCCGGCCGCGGCCGGACCGGGGCTGCAGACCGATCGTGCACGCCAGGTCACGGCGATCATCGATGACAGCCTGCAGCACCGCTATCCGTTGCAGGCGCGCCAGGTGGCTCGCCTGCCGGAGCGGTTCGAGGTGGAACTGCGCCTGCACGACGGCACTCCCTTGACCATTGAAGTCACCCCGTCGGGCCTGCCGCTGGCGCGCTGGCTGCCCGCCGTGCTGCTGGTGCAGCTGGCGCTGCTGCTGGTGTGCGCGTGGCTGGCGGTGCGCCTGGCCATGCGCCCGCTGCAGCAGTTGTCGCATGCGGTGGAGCATCTGCAGCCGGGCAAGGACGGGCCTGCACTGCCTGAAGATGGCCCGGCGGAAGTGGGCGGCGCAGCAGCCGCGCTCAACGCACTGCAGGCACGCATTCGTGGCCATGTCAGTGAACGCCTGCAGATCCTGGCCGCGATCTCGCATGACCTGCAGACCCCCATCACGCGCATGAAGCTCCGGGTGGAGACCCTGCCTGAAGACAGCACCCAGCAGCGGCTGCTGGCCGACCTCGACCACCTTGGGCAACTGGTGCGCGAGGGTGTGGCCTATGCGCGCAGCAGCCACGTCGCCAGTGGCGCGCCGGTGTCGATGGACCTGGGCGCGTTCCTGGCCAGTGTGGTCGGCGATTACGAGGACATGGGCAAGCCGGTCAGTGGCGGTGCGCCCGCTGGACTGGTCGTGCAGACCTGGCCGCAGCTGCTGCGACGGGTGGTCGGCAATCTGGTCGATAATGCACTCCGCTACGCCGGCGCTGCCGAGATCGAGGCCGGCCGCGATGAGGCCGGAAGGGTATGGATCGGAATTTCCGACCGTGGCCCCGGCATCCCCGAGGACCAGCTGCAGGCAGTGCTGGCGCCGTTCCATCGGCTGGAAAGCTCGCGCAATCGCGATACCGGTGGCACTGGCCTGGGACTGGCCATCGCGGTGCAACTGGCGCAGTCGCTGGGCGGCTCGCTGCGGTTGCGCAACCGCGAGGGTGGCGGGCTGATGGCTGAGCTGCAGCTGCCGGGGTAACGGGCGGGGTCGGATCCCCTTGCGGGAGCGAAGGGCTCTGACCCCGATGTGGGATCTGTGACGTTCCTGCACGGCCTTGGGATCGGCGATCATCTGCAGGGAGTGTCAAAACCAGGAAGCACGCAATGCAGGGAACGCAGCATTCAATCCAGCGCCCGCGCCACGTCGCGCTGCTGGTCGGTCTGCTCGCGCTGGCGGCCTGCCAGCGCATACCGGACGCACCGACCGACGCACCCGCAGCGGGCACACCGCCTGCCGCCCCGGCCACCGCAACAGACCTCTCTCCGCTGCTCGACGCCTTGCCGACCTGCGCGCTGGACGGCTGGTACATCGATCAGCTGACCGGGCGCCCGGCCCATCCCTGGTTGGCGGCGAACGCGCCGAAGCCCTGCAAGGAAGACGTGGAGAACGAGATCGCCACGTTCTGCGTGCAGGGGCAGTGGAAGGGGCTGCCGGTGGAAGAGGTGATCCTGCCGACGATGACATTCGTTTCGTTCCGTGGGGCCAGGATCGGCCTGCCGCTGGAGAAGGCACGTCCCATCGTCCGCCAGCGTTTCGGCCAGGACTTCCCGGGTGGTGCGGCTTACGAGGAGGGCCGCGAGCCGAAGCTGATGGCCGATCCCGAAGATGCGCAGCGTTCGTGGCTGCTGTGCAGCACCCCGGAACTGGGCCACGACGTGGACAGCGAGGGAAGCATCAGCTATTCCGGCATGAACCTGCCCTACGACCACGACGGTTGCAGTTACCGCTACAGCCCGGTCGACTTCTGCGATGCGCGGCACCGCGCAGCCATCGAAGATGCCCTCCAGCATCAGAAACCCAATTTCAACCGGCACTACCTGCTGGTACAGGTCGATGATCGTCCGGAGTATTTCCAGCGCACGCTGGTGCTGGTCGATACCCGCACGGGCAGGGCGACGCCACTGCCGTTCGATGCCTTCACCGGGCCGGCGGGAAAGGGCGGTGATGCTACCGGCTACGGGACACTGGAGACGGGCGTGGACCAGCCGCAGTTCTGCCTCGATGGCGCGTTGCTGGTCTACCGCGTGTTCGAGGAAGGGCGCTTCTGCTTCGGTTTTGACGGTGAGCGCTTCACCGGCCATGAAACCCAGTACATGCAGGCAGCGGATGGCCGATGACCGGTATTTCACCCGGGCCATGACATCCTGCCCCGAACCTGCGCAACCGGGACCGAGGCTGTTGAAGGCGAACACGCAATGACCGCGGCGCGGCAGCGCTCGATGTGGGTGGCGGGCCTGTCCACGGTAGTGGAGTGGTACGACTTCACCCTGTACCTGTATTTCGCCACGGTGTTGTCGCGGGTGTTCTTCGGCGGCGGCGAACAGGCGCTGCTGGTCACCCTGGCCGGCTTCGCGGTGTCCTACCTGATGCGCCCGCTGGGCGCGCTGTGCTTCGGCCACCTGGGCGACCGCCTGGGCCGGCGCTGGATGCTGCTGGCTTCGATGGCGTTGATGGCGGCGGCGATGCTGGCCACTGCGTTGCTGCCGACCGCGGCCACCGCAGGTACCACGGCGGGCGTGCTACTGCTGGTATTGCGCTGCGTGATGGCGTTTTCGGTGGGCGGTGAGTACACCGGCGTGGTGGCGTACCTGCTGGAAAGCGCACCGGCGCGGCGGCGTGGCCTGGTGACCTCGCTGGCCTCGGCCGCCAGTGAAGCAGGCGCACTGCTGGCGGTAGCGATCTCGGCGGTCACCGTGGCGCTGCTCGCGCCCGCGCAGCTGGACAGCTGGGGCTGGCGTATTCCGTTCTTCGTCGGCGCTGCGCTGGCACTGGTGATCCTGGTCGCGCGCTCGGGCATGCACGAATCGCCTGAGTTCGAACGCCAGCGCCGCGAAGGCAGCATTCCTGCCACGCCGCTGCGGCATGTGCTGCAGCACCACCCGCTGGCGGTGGCGCGCACCTTCGCGATCTCGGCCTTGGGATCGATCACCTACTACGTGGGCATCACCTATGTGCCTGCGTTCCTGCACGCGCAGGGCCACGATGAGGGCGATGCACTGTGGCTTTCGACAATTGCGGCGGTCGCAGTGATTGCGATCACGCCGCTGTGTGGCGCATTGTCCGACCGCGTCGGGCGGCGGCCGATGCTGCTGGGCCTGACCCTGCTGGCAGCGTTGTTGCCGCTGTCCCTGTTCGCCTGGATGGCACAGGCGCCGCCGTTGGGCATTGCGCTGGCGGCGGTGCTGCTGGCCTGCGTGGCCGGCGGCGTGAGCGCGGTCGCGGCCCCGGCCACGGCCGAGCAGTTCCCCGGCGAAGGGCGGGTGAGTGGGCTGGCACTGGGGGTGACCATGGCCACGGCCTTCTTCGGCGGGGCAACGCCATGGCTGGCGCAATGGTGGGTGGAGCGCAGCGGCTGGGCAGCAGCGCCAGGCGCGATGATCGCGCTGGTGGCGGTGCTGGTGCTGCCGGTGCTGTGGACCCTGCCCGAGACGGTCCCGGGCAGGGCCAAGCGCTAGCGGGTCAGACCTTGAGGGTCTGCTCGATGTCGGCCAGTACCGCGGCCGCATCCACGCCGATGGCGATCGACTGCACCACGTGGCCGTCCCACACGCTGGGACCGAATGCCATGCCTTCCGGCTTGGGAATGGTCATGCCGCGGGCAACACCGTCGGTGGCCACGCGCACGCTGGCGCGCTCGAACTGGAACAGCTCCGGGCGGGTCAGCGCGATGCAGGCGCAGCAGTCATGCACGACCATGCCCTTGTGGCCGGCCTGCAGGTAGAAGTCCACGTAATCCTGCGACAGCGCACGCACCAGCTCGGCGTCGGTACCGCCGATCGCTGCCAGCTTATCCAGGCCGTCACGGTCCATTTCCACGCGGGTGGTCACGTCCAGGCCGATGGCGGTGACCGGCCAGCTGGCAGTGAACACCACGTCGGCCGCTTCGGCATCGCCCCAGATGTTGGCCTCGGCGGCCGGGGTGATGTTGCCGTTGACGTGGAACGCGCCGCCCATGATCACCACGCCGCGCACCAGGCCGGCGATGTCCGGGGCCTGCTGCAGGGCCAGCGCGAGGTTGGTCATGCGGCCGACCGCGACCAGGGTCACTTCGCCCGGATGGGCGCGGACCAGGTCGATGATCAGCTGGTGAGCGGGGCGCGCGTCGGCGGCCACGTCCAGTTCGGTCGGCACCGGGTGGTTGCCCAGGCCGTTGTGGCCGTGGATGTGCACCGGCCAGGCTTCCGGGGTGGCTTCCGGCTGCAGCGGGCCACCGGCACCGCGCGCGACCGGGGCGGCGAAGCCCCAGGCCTGCTTCAGGTACAGCGCGTTGTGCGTGGTCGACTCCACCGAGGCATTGCCGAAGGTGGTGGTGACGCCGATCAGGTCAATCTGGGCGTGCTTGTGCAGGTACAGCAGGGCCAGGGCGTCGTCGACGCCCGGGTCGGTATCGAAAATGACTTTCAGCATGTTGTTGTTCTTCTTCTTCCGTGTGGTGCGGGGGGCGCCGGCGGCCTGGAAGCAGGCAGGCGCGCCCTGCATTGTCCCATCTTCATGACGGGCAGGGCCATTGCCGGGCTGGCAGGCCCATAATGCCCTCCAGTCCAGGCATGGAGCCGCCGAATGTTGACCGTTGCCCTTCTGCTGGTCCTGCTGGTGCTGGGCCTGAACGTGGCGGCTACCGTGGTGATCGTCAGGCGTGATGGCCTGTCGGCGGGTGGCCGCGCGGTGCAGCTGCTGCTGGTCTGGCTGCTGCCGCTGGTCGGCGCCATCCTGTGCCTGGCAGTGGCCACGGCCG
Source organism: Stenotrophomonas sp. YJH_SMC_131 (assembly GCF_059367975.1). Taxonomy (NCBI): domain Bacteria; kingdom Pseudomonadati; phylum Pseudomonadota; class Gammaproteobacteria; order Lysobacterales; family Lysobacteraceae; genus Stenotrophomonas; species Stenotrophomonas sp. YJH_SMC_131. Next base: position 77,493 of record NZ_JCAFRJ010000011.1, read on the forward strand.
ATGGCTCAGGCAGCCGGGGGGATGGCGGTGCAAGCCATGACACCTCCGTTGGCTATTCCGGTGACAGCCACAGCCATCACAGCCACAGCAGCTCCGACTGCAGCAGTGATGGTGGTGGGGGGGACGGCGGCAGCTGCGGTGGCGATTGATCAGACGTTTCGGGATGCCGGCCAGCGGCCGGCACTAACCCGCCGAGGTCACGTCCCGGTAGTGCCGGCCACTGGCCGGCAACCTCTTCCCCTCAGCCGCCGCCTTCGGCGGGCAAGCGGCCACGGCACGTTCAGCAGCCCAACCAAGGTCACGTCCCGGTAGTGCCGGCCGCTGGCCGGCAACCAAATCCGCTCAGCCGCCGCCTTCGGCGGGCAAGCGCCCACGGCACGTTCAACAGTCCAACCAAGGGCACGTCCCGGTAGTGCCGGCCGCTGGCCGGCAACCACATCCGCTCAGCCGCCGCCTTCGGTCGGCAAGGGCGCCGGCACGTTCAACAGCCCGCCTGCCGCCACATAGGCGGCCAGGGCCTGGCCCTGGCTGAGCAGATGGCGTTCCATGGTGCGTTCGGCGGCCTGCGCGTCGCGGCGGCGGAAGCACTCCATCAGCTCGCGGTGCTCGGCCAGCGATTGCGCGGTGCGCCCTGGGGTCAGCAGCTGGCGGCCGCGATGCATCTTCAGGATGCGGTGCAGGTCGTGGGTGATGCGGATCAGCCACGGGTTGCCGGCGTAATGCTGCACGGTTTCGTGGATCAGGTAGTTGTTGCGGTAGTACTCGGCGATGTTGCCCTCGGCCGCCGCCGCTTCCATCGCCGCATGCAGGGCCTCCAGCTGTTGCACGCCGGCATCGTCGATGTGCCTCACCGCCTCGTGTGCGCAACGGCCTTCCAGCATGGCCATCACCGGGAACAGCTGGTTGAGGTCTTCCAGCGTCAGCCGGGTGACCCGGCTGCCACGACCGGCATCGATCTGCACCAGGCCTTCGGCTGCCAGCAGCTTCAACGCCTCGCGCAGGGGCGTACGGCTGATACCCAGTTCCTCGCACAGCGCGGGCTCGTCGATCCACTCGCCCGGCGGCAAGCGGTAGTCATAGATGCGCTCGCGCACGTGTTCGGCCACCTCTTCGTACAGAGGCGCGCGCTTCTTCGGTGACCGCGGGGCAGGGGCAATGGCCATGCGCAGAGTGTAACGCCAGGTCGCGCCGGCCAGCGGCCGGCACGACCCGATGGCGGTTACATCCAGCCCGGCACCACGAACACCAGCCAGGCCAGCAACGGCCCCAGCGCCACCACCAGACCGCTGTACACCAGGAAGCGACGGAACAGGCTCTCGCGCTCTTCCTTGGCTGCCGAAGCCACCACCAGTGCGCCATTGGTGGAGAACGGGCTGACATCGACGATGGTGGACGACACCGCCAGCGCGCAGATCACGCCAGCGGCGCTGAGGTGACCCTGCATCAGGAACGGCACGGCCAATGGAATCGTTGCGCCGAGCACCGCGGCCGACGAGGCGAATGCGGAGACGATGCCGCCGACGTAGCAGACCAAAAGCGCGCCGAGCAGCGGGATGCCGATGTCGGAGACGCTGTTGCCGATGAAGTCCACCGCGCCGGCATGTTCCAGCACGCCGATGTAGGTCACCACGCCGCAGATCAGCAGCACGGTCGACCAGCTGATGCCGTCAACCGCGCCCTTCTGGCTCTGCGGCGACAGCAGCGCCAGCGCCACCGCCACGGTGATCGAGACCAGGCCGACGTTGAGGTTGTAGATCAGCGCGGCCACGCCCAGGCCGAGCAGGCCGATCAGGGTGAACAACCGCTCGCGGGTCAGGCTGACCTCATCCAGTGCCGCCGGATCGTTGGACAGGGTGCCGCCGCCCGCTGCGACCAGCGCGCCATGGCCTTCGATCGCGAACTGGCGCGAGGATGCCTGCGGGCCACCGGCCATCGCCAGCTCGGCATTGCCGATCGTTCCCGCTGCCGTGATCGAACCGCGACGCAGCAGGGCGATGCCACCGAAGGCGAAGAAGCAGATCGTCGCCATCATGAAGTTGAAGCCCAGGCTGGTCAGGAACACCGCCATCTCGGTCACTTCCAGCCCGGCTTTCTGCACCACGCCATTGGTGATGCTGCCGTACACGCTGATGGGCGAGAAGCCGCCGGCCTGCGCACCATGGATGACCAGCAGGCCCATCATCAGTGGATTGATGTTGTACTGCTTGGCAAAGCGCAGGGCGACCGGGCCGATGATCGCGACCGCGGCCGGGCCCAGCGCACCGAACGCGGTCAGGACCGCGGTGATCACGAACATCACCCACGGAATGGCCACGATATGGCCGCGTACCGCTTTCACTGCCCAGTGCACCAGCAGGTCAATGGTGCCGTTCTTCTGCGCGATGGCGAACAGGTAGGTGATGCCGACCAGGGTCAGGAACAGATCGCCGGGAAAGCCGGCCAGGACCTCTTTGCCGCCCATGTCGACCCACAGCCCCCCGATGATGAAGGCCAGCGCGAAGGCGACCGCGCCCATGTTGATCGGCATCGCGGTGGCGACGATGAACATGATCACCAGACCGATGATCGTTGCGATTTGTGGACTCATGCGCCCTCCCAGACACGTGACTCACGTACAGCGCGGATGGAGACCCGCCATCCCGGGGTAAGGCGACGTACGGCGTGTTGCGTGATACGTACTGCTCGAACCCGTTACTGCAGCCGTTCCAGCGCGCTGCGGACCCATGCCGCCGCGCCTTCAAGGCTCTGGAACTCTTCCACCGCGCGCACCTCGCAGCACGGATAGGCCGGCGCGACCATGCGCGCCAGCGCGTTGCCCGGGCCCAACTGCAGGAATACCCGCGCGCCGCGCTCGAAGGCCTGGCGCATCACCTGCGCCCATTCGATGGTCTGCGCCAGTTGCAACGAAAGCGTGTTGACTGCCGTTGCGCGGTCCCGCACCGGTCGCGCATCGATGCCGGCCAGCAGCGGCAGGCGTGGGGCCTGCAGTGGCGATGCATCGAGTGCGGCAGCGAACGGTGCGACCGCCGCCGCCAGCAATGGTGTGTGTGCGGGCACGCGCACCGGCAGCAGACGGATGTCCGCGCCCTGCGCCCGCGCTGCATCGGCCAGCCGCTGCAACGAGGCGTGCGTGCCGCCCACGATGAAATGGTCCTGCCCGTTGGCGATGGCCACGTGCGCACCGTGCAGATCGCACAGCGGCTGCAGTACATGGCGTTCCAGGCCAAGCACCGCCTGCAGGCCTGCATCGGCGGGGCTGGCGCTGTCCATCAATCGCGCGCGCTGCGCCGCAAGGGCAAGGCAGGTGGCCGCATCGAAGCTGCCGGCAATGGCGTGCGCGGCGAGCTCGCCGATGCTGTAGCCAGCGATCAGCGTCGGCGCTGGCACGCAGTCGCGCAGTCCTTGCCACTGCGCCAGGCTGGCCGCGCACAGCAGCGGTTGCGCCTGCGCATTGTCGAAGCGGTCTTCGGCCCCAGCGGCGGAAAATACATCGCGTCCGAGCACCGTGCTGGCCAGATCAAGGATGTGGCGTGCGGCCGGAAGATCGCGCACGCGTTCGAACATCTCCGCGTGCTGGACGCCTTGGCCGGGGCAGAGCAGGGCAAGGCTCATGCGACCTCCTGCTGCAGCAGGAACCAGGCACAGGCCAGCAGGTCGGCACTGCCGCCGGGGCTCAGCCGGCGTGCGACGAATCCATCACCGATGCTGTGCAGGCGTGCCTGCCAGCCGGGTACGAAGGCGCCACCGGCATCGAGGAAGCCTCGCGCCTGTTGCTGGGCCCAGCACAGGCCGTTGGCGCCGCCACGGTGCAGCAGGTTGAGGTCATCCACGCACGCGATCAGCTGCACCAGGGTCTGGCACATCGCGGCCTCGCGTGGCAGGTCGCTGGCCAGCGCGTGGCGCAGTGTAGGCAGTGCCACCTCGCGCAGCAGCGGGTAGCCGGCGGCCGCTTGTTCGCGCACACCCTGCACGCCGTGCCGTGCGCGCGCGCGCTGGCCAGGGCTGTTCGCATCAAGTGGTGCGCCGGCGAGCTCGGCAGCCCAGCGGCGCACTTCCTGGCAGACCTGCTCGGCTGCGATGGCACCGCCCGTGCGGCCCCGACAGGCAGCGGAAGCCGCGACCAGCAGGCCAAGGCTGAAGACCGCACCGCGATGAGTGTTGATGCCGGCGGTCGCGCGCAGCATCGCGATTTCGGCGGAGATGCCACACCGGCGCAAGGCATTGAAGTCCGCCTCGGCTGCACCGAGGCAGGCCACGGCGATGAAGTAGTGGCGCAGCGTGAACAGGCTGCGCAGGAACGTGCCGGCGTCCATGTCGTGGTGGCTGCCGCTGTCGAAGGGGGTGACCAACCCTGGCTTGGGTGCAAGGGCCAGTTCGGCGTGCAGGCTGGCGATGGCGAGGCGCCCCAGACGCGCGCTGTCCACGGCAGCTGGCCTGACCGCCGGTTGCACGAGGGCGTTCACGCGCTCACCCCGGTGGAGGCGAACAACGCATCACGTAGTTCCAGTGCGGCACCATCGAGGCGCTTGACCAGTACCTCGCGGCTGCGCCCGGCGTACTCGCGCCAGTTCACCGCGCCACCATCCACCAGGCACAGTTCGCCATCGACCCGATGCCCGAAGGCGCTTTCCCAGTGCTGCAGGCGCTCGACCAGCAGGTCGGCTTGGCGCGCGTCGCCCACCTGCCACAGCAGGTCGATGTCCGAGCGTGCGTGCACATAGGGCAGACCGCTGAGGTGCTGCCAGGCGAAGGCGCCGAACACGCGGGCCGGTGCAAGCCGCAGCATTGCCTGCAGTGCCGCCTGCCAATCAGCCGGAACGCCGCCGGCGAGAATCTGATCCAGGGCAGGGGGAGGCTGCAGGTGCTGGATGTCCTGCAGGGCCACGCGCAGCGCCAGCCGTTGCTTGCCTTCGCCTGGCGGCAGCGGCACCCCCAGGCGAAGCCGCGGGTCGGGATCACCCGCCGCACTGCGTGCCACCATGGCTGGCAGGCCCTGTGCGAACCATGCTGCCAGGCGCGGTTCGTGTCCAGTCACGTCAGCCCGCCAGTCGGCATCGGCCGACAGCCAGGCCAGCGTGTGGCGGGCGGGCCGCTCAGGCATCGCCGTGGGCCACCGCAGTCGAAACCGCTGCCGCCAGGGCGCGACCGCCGCGCTGTGCGCCGCGTGCGGCACGTCGGTCGCCTTCGGCGGGTGTGCGCAGGGCCTGCAGCAGGTGCTGGGAAAGATCGCCTTCCCACAACGAGTCCACCGCACCCATCGCCACGTAGTTGGCCACGCCCGGCGCGAATACCGGCGAGCTCTGGCTGAGCGCCTGCAGCTTCTCCAGCGGTTGCTTGGTAACCCGTGCCATCGCGCGCAGGTCCATCACCCGCACCTGTGCGTCGGGCAGGGCGTGGATGTGGTCGGCCATCAGGCCGAATGACAGGAAGCCACCACTGACCGATTCGCCGTAGACCAGGGTGATCAGGCGCGCACCACGGCGGCGTGCCAGATCGAGCGTCTGCGCGAGATGCGCAAAGTAACCATTGATGCCCAACAGTTCGTCGCGCCGCGCCAGGCGCTGTCCGGCGGTATCCACCAGCATCACGATCGGTCGCTGTGGATGTGCGCCGGTGCTGGCAAGCACGGTTTCGGCCAGTGCCAGTGCGTGGTCCACGCCGACTTCAAGTTTGTCGGCGGTACCGATCACGGCCACCTCGCCATCCTCGGTGGTGGCGCTGCCGGTCAGCACCGAATCGTTCACCGCAATGGCATGCCCATGCGGGAACAGGGCATCGAGCAGGTTCTGCAACGGCATGCTCATGGCAGGCTCCGGTCGGCGGTGGCGATGAGGAACTCATCGGTGTCGAGCAGCGGTAGTCGCTCGGGGGCTGCGATGCCTTGGCGGGCCCAGATCTCCAGGCCATCGCGGCAATCGCCCCAGGCCTGCACGCGCGCCTTCAATGCCGCATGGCGTTCCTGCAGCGCAGCCAGTGCAGTATCCGGATCGGTGCTACTGGTATCAGGCTGCAGCGCGTTGCTGGCCGCCTGCGCGAAGGCCTCGATGGCATCGGGCACCAGCACCTGTGCCTGGTCGATCAGGTAGCGGTGCTTGCCTCCCGTTACGCGCCAGACCAGCGCGCGATCGCGGGAATCGAACTCTTCCACGCCGCGCACGGTTTCGATCACTTCCGGGCCGGACAGCGACAGGCGCCCCTCTTCGGACATGATGACCGTGCTGCAGCAGCGGGCGACGATGCCCATGCCGCCGAAGGCGCCGTTGCCGCTGCCGATCAGCGCGATCACCGGCACACCCGCTGCACGCGCGTCCAGGGTGGCGCGCATGATCTCGGAAATGGCGATGAGCCCTGCATTGGCTTCGTGCAGGCGCACACCACCGGTGTCCAGCAGCAGAAGCACGCCTTCGGGATGTGTTTCGGCTGCGCGGCGCAGCAGCCCGGTCAGTTTGGCACCGTGCACTTCGCCCACGCCGCCGCCCATGAATTCACCCTGCTGCGCGGCCAGCAGCACGCGTCGGCCACGCAGCGTGGCTTCGCCGACAACGATGCCGTCGTCGAACGCCGCGGGCTGGTCGAGCTGTGCCAGGTGCGGGCTCATCATCCGCCGCGCCGGGCCGAGGAATTCCCTGAAGGAACCGGCATCGACCAGGCTGGCGATACGCTCGCGCGCATCGGCTTCGTAGTAGCTGTAGCGCTGCCTCCGGTTCATCGTGGATCTCCAGCACGCAGGGTTTCCACGGCCTGGTCCAGGCGCAGGCTGACCACCGCCGGGGTGGCACCGGCATCGTTGATCGAGATGCGTACATCGCGCAGCGGATGACGCTGTGCGAAGTCGCTGATCACCGCTTGCCACACGCTGCCGAAACCCTTCGCGGCGGTGATGATGCGCACCGTCATCGCGCCGTCCAGTGCGGCCGGCTCCAGCAGGATTTCCAGGTTGCCCGAGGCCAGCACGCCGACCAGCACCGCGTCGCGCGGAAACTGCACCGCAGTGTGCCCTTCGAATCGATAGTCGAGGGTTTCCATGCTCAGCCCCTTACCAGTTGCGGAAGCGCTTGGGCGGGTCGTACAGGCCGCCGGACCAGCGCACCAGGTCCTTCACCGAACGCGCCGCCAGCAGGTCACGGCTGGCATCGCGCACGGAGATGCCGAGGTCATCGGGACGGCGGATCACGCCGCGGTCGCGCAGGTTCTCCACCATCGCGCGGTCGCGCCCCATGCCCACGGCGGTATAGCCGGCCACGCCGCGGATCGCCTGTTCGCGTTCCTCAGGGGTGCGGCACAAAAGCAGGTTGGCGATGCCTTCTTCGGTCAGCACATGGCTGACGTCGTCGCCATAGATCATCACCGGCGGCAGCGGCATCTGCGCGCGCTCGGCCAGTTCCCAGGCATCGAGCCGTTCGACGAAGGCCGGTGCCATGTGCTCGCGGAAGGTTTCCACCACCTGCACCACCAGCTTGCGCCCGCGTGGCATTTCGCCCGGGCGCGCAGCCTGTTGCCCGGCCTTGATCCAGGCCTCGCTGGCATGGCGGCGGCCGCGTGCGTCCGAGCCCATGTTCGGTGCACCGCCGAAGCCGGCGATGCGGTCACGGGTGGCAGTGGAACTGTTGCCCTGTAGGTCGATCTGCAGGGTGGAGCCGATGAACATGTCACAGGCATACAGGCCGGCGGTCTGCGAGAACGCGCGGTTGGAACGCATCGAGCCATCGGCGCCGGTGAAGAACACATCACCTCGCGCGGCGATGTATTTCTCCATGCCCAGTTCCGAACCGAACGAATGCACCGATCTGACGAAGCCCGATTCGATCGCCGGAATCAGTGCCGGGTGGGGGTTCAACGCCCAGTGCTGGCAGATCTTTCCCTTCAGGTCGAGCGATTCGGCGTAGGTGGGGAGCAGCAGTTCGATGGCCGCCGTATCGAAGCCGATGCCATGGTTGAGGCGGTTCACGCCGTACTCGGCGTAGATGCCCTTGATCGCCATCATCGCCATCAACACCTGGATCTCGGAGATCTGCGCCGGGTCGCGGGTGAACAGCGGTTCGATGTGGTTCGGCTTCGGCGCCTGCACCACGAAGTTGACCCAGTCAGCGGGAATGTCGACGCGGGGGAGGGTGTCGACGATCTCGTTGACCTGGGCGATGACAATGCCGCCACCGAAGGCAGTGGCTTCGACGATCACCGGCGTGTCTTCGGTGTTCGGGCCGGTGTACAGGTTGCCGTGCCGGTCTGCGGCCTGCGCGGCGACCAGGGCCACGCGCGGGGTCAGGTCGATGAAGTAGCGGCCGAACAGTTCCAGGTAGGTGTGGATGGCACCGATCTGGATGCGCCCTTCAGCCACCAGGTTGGCCAGGCGCACCGACTGCGGGCCGGAGAACGAGAAGTCCAGTTTCGAAGCGATACCACGCTCGAATACATCCAGATGCGAGGGCAGCGACAGCACCGACTGCACCATGTGCAGGTCGTGCACGCGGGCCGGATCAAGATCGGCCAGGGCCTGGGCGAGGAAATCGGCCTGCTTCTGGTTGTTGCCCTCCAGGCAGACCTTGTCGCCGGGCTCCAGCAGTGCATGCAGCAGCTCGCCTACGTCGCCGGCGGCGACCTCGCGTTCCCGGGCCCACGGCGCGGCACGTTCCAGGCGGGCCTGGCGACTGCGTTCCAACGTATCCCAGCTCGGGTTCATTGACCGGCTTCCGACGGGTGTTGGAATAATTACGGCATAATTACGGCGTAGGGTGCAACCTGCAGTGCAGCAAAAGGAAAGGCCCGCACGGAGACGGGCCCATTCAGGTAGCCCACGACCGTGGTCGTGGCGGAGGGCGTGCCGACCAACGGTCGGCACCCACCTTGCACCCGTCGTTTGCTCAGAACTTCCAGCGCAGGCTGGCCGACACGAAGCGCGGCTCGCCGAAGTTGTTGTAGTCCAGGTTGGCCCAGTAGGTCTTGTCCAGCGCGTTGCGCACGCTCAGCGTCGCGGTCCAGTTGTCGCTGATGCGGTAGTTGGCGTTGAACTGCACCAGCGAATACGCCGGCTGGTTCACCGTCACCGTGCCGCCGAGCGGGTAGGCGATGTTGTAGCCCTGCACCCGGCTCTGCCACTGCAGGCCACCGCCGATGCTCAGTCGCTCCAGCGCGCCGCGCAGCTGCAGCTGGGTGTTGAGCTGCAGCAGGTCCTTGGGCGGATTGGCGTACAGCAGGTCGGTGGCGGCGCGGGTCACCTTGACGCGGGTGTAGCCGGCATTGACCGTCCAGCCCGGCAGGATCTCGCCGTTGACGTCCATCTCCCAACCGCGCGCCTTGGTGCCGTTGATGCCGATATAGGCCGAGCTGCCGTCGCTCAGCGTACCTTCCGGCACGCTCATGTCACGTACCGCGTAGTTGTCCTGCTTGGCCTCGAACACCGCCGCATTGGCGGTCAGGCGGCCATCGAACCACTGCGTCTTGATGCCCGCTTCCAGGTTCGAGCCCTGCACCGGTGCCAGCAGGTTCTCGTTGCGGTCCTTGTAGTTCTGCGGATTGAAGATCTCGGTGTAGCTGGCATAGGCCGACACGTTCGGGGTGATCTCGTAGACCAGGCCCACGTACGGAGTGACCTCATCGCTCACCTTGTATGCACCGCTGGTGCCGGTATAGGCGCCGGCAGCGTTGTACGAGCGGCTGAGCGTTTCCCAGCGGCTCAGGCGCGCACCGGCAATCAGCGACAGCGGCTCGGCCAGGCGCAGGCGGGTGGCCAGGTAGACGCCGCTCTGCGTGGTCTTGGCCACGCGGCGTGCGCCGGTGCGGGTGTAGGTCACTTCGGAGATGTCGCCGTTCCAGTTGAACACGTTGGGGATGTAGTAGCAGCGCTCACGCCCGCAGGTCGCCCAGTCGCCCGGGAAGTTCAGCGCCACGGTATTGGTGGTGCCTTCCAGGTCCGACCACTGCGCGCCGACGGTGAGGTCGTGGTCGCGGCCGAACAGCGGGAAGCTGCCGGTCAGGTAGGCATCGACATTGCGGCGGGTGTCCTTCGAATCACCGGCGGCCGCGCGCAGGTAGATGCCCGCGCCGGTCACCGGGTCCGGGTTGCCGGTGCCGTACAGGCGCACGTTCTGCACGTTGCCGCGGGTGTAGGCGGTGTTGATCTTCAGCAGCCAGTGGTCGCCGAAACGCTGTTCCAGGTTGGCGAAGGCGGTATTGCTTTCGCGCTTCCAGTAGCTCCACTTCGGCGACAGGTTGGTCGAGCGCGCCAGATGGGCGAAGTTGCCCTGGTTGTCGAAGAACGCCACGGTGCCCCAGGTCGAACCGGTCGGGTTGTTGTCCTGGGTCTGGTAGCCGACGGTAACCGTGGTGCTGTCGGTGACGTCGCCTTCCAGCACCGCCATGCCGGCCATCTTGTTTTCCTTGTAGCGGTCGTAATACAGGCCACGATCGGTGTAGGCGGCGACCACGCGGCTGCGGAAGCGGCCGTCGGCGGTCAGCGGCGCGGTTACGTCGGCTTCCATGCGGCGGTAGTCCCAGCTACCGGCGCTGACCGCGAACGACGCGTCGAATTCCTTGCCGGGGCGCTTGCGCAGCAGGTTGACCGTGGCCGACGGCACGCCGGCGCCGCTGAGCAGGCCGTTGGCACCGCGGATCACTTCGATGCGGTCGTAGAAGGCGGTGTCGTACTCCTGGTTGGTCGAGCCGCTGTAGGTGGGAATGCCGTCGACCTGGAAGTCGGTGATGGCGAAGCCGCGCGCGTAGTACAGCGGGCGTTGCGTGTCATAGAAGGACACGCTGACGCCGGTCACGTTGCGCATCACATCGTTGATGCTGAACAGCGATTCGTCCTGCAGGCGCTGCAGGCTGATCGCGGTGGCCGACTGCGGGGTTTCCTGCAGGGTGATCGGCAGGCGCGTGGTACTGGCCGGCGGCGCCGACTGTTCGGCACGCACGCTCACCCGGTCCAGGGTCTTGGCGTCGGCAGCGCCATCAGTGGCGGCGAACGCGCTGGGCGCGGCCAGCAGGGTCAAAGACGAAAGCAGGGCAGCCGGCAGCAGCGCGCGGCGGGGCAGGCGGTTATCGAAGGTCAGGCACATGGTGGGCTCGAAGCGTGGAGGCGGGGAGGGGCGGCAACAGTCGTCCAGCACCCGGGGCGGCGGCTTCGGGCACGGTCAGGTCCGTCTGGGGCGAGGCGCGGTCACTGCGCAGGACGCAAATGTAAATAATTCTTAACAACATTACAATTCGCGTCATTGTGCGCAGGGTTCCCGGCACGGGGCATCGCTTTCTGTAGAGCCGAGCCATGCTCGGCTGCTTTTTGCCGGAGCCGAGCATGGGCTCGGCTCTACAGGCGTAACCTGCACAAACGCAAACGGCCACCCGAAGGTGGCCGTCCGTCTGCATCGAAAGGAACCTGCGGGCTTACAGCGCCTGCAGTTCCTCGTTGGCGTTGCGCTTTTCCTTGGCCGGCGCCGGAACCGCCGCCGGAGCGGGCGATGCCGCGTTCGCGTCCACCGGCACCTCCAGGTAGGGCAGCTGCAGGGTCTGGCTGGTCAGCGTGCGGATCTCGTTGACCAGCGCGGCGCTGTCGTTGAGCTTGCGCCCGTACGACGGCACGATCTCGCGCAGGCGGGTTTCCCAGCCGGCCTTCATCTGCTCCGGGAAGGCCTTGGCCATCAGGTCAAGCATGATCGGCGGCGAGGTCGACGCGCCCGGCGACGCGCCGAGCAGGGCGGCGAGGGTGTGGTCCTTGTCGGTCACGATCTCGGTACCGAACTGCAGCACCGGGCCCTTCAGCGGATCGCGCTTGATGATCTGCACGCGCTGGCCGGCGGTGACCAGCTTCCAGTCACCCGGCTTGGCATTGGGGAAGTACTTGACCAGTTCGGCCTGGCGGTCGGCATCGTTCAGGCGCGCCTGTCCCATCAGGTACTGCACCAGGTCCAGGTTGTCCTTGCCCACTTCCAGCATCGGGCCAACGTTGTTGTGGGTGACCGAGGAATACAGGTCCCACCACGAGCCGTGCTTGAGGAACTTGGTGCTGTACAGCGCGAACGGCCCGAACAGGACCACCGGCTTGCCGTCCAGCTTGCGCGCATCCAGGTGCGGCACCGACATCGGCGGCGAGCCGGTCTCGGCCATGCCGTAAGCCTTCACCCCATGGCGCGAGGTCACGTCCTGGCCCTGGAAGGCGAGGAACTGGCCGCCGACCGGGAAGCCGGCGTAGTCCTTCGATTCCGGAATGCCCGACATCTGCAGCAGCTTCAGTGCGGCGCCACCGGCACCGATGAACACGAAGCGGGCGTGGGTGGTGGATTCGGTGCCGGCCTTGAGGTCCTTCACTGTCACGTTCCAGCTCTTGTCGGCGTTCTGCCGCAGCGCGCTCACTTCATGGTTCAGGTGCAGGCTGAAGTTCGGGCTGCGCTGCAGGCCGGCGGTCAGCTGGCGGGTGATCACGCCGAAGTTGACGTCGGTGCCCAGCGGCATCCAGGTGGCGGCAACCTTCTGCTTCGGGTAACGGCCTTCCATCAGCAGCGGGGCCCACTGCTTGATCTGGGCCGGATCCTCGGAGTACTGCATGCCGTAGAACAGCGGATTCTTGACCAGGGCCTGCTGGCGCTTGTGCAGGTAGGCGATGTTGTCATCGCCCCAGACGAAGCTCATGTGCGGGGTCGGGTTGATGAAGTCGCTGGGCTGGCTCAGCCGGCCCTCCTTCACCTGATGCGACCAGAACTGGCGCGAGACCTCGAACGATTCGGCGATGCCGACCGCACGCTTGGTCTCGATGCTGCCGTCGGGCAGTTCCGGGGTGTAGTTCAGTTCGGCGAACGCCGAGTGGCCGGTGCCGGCGTTGTTCCAGCCATCGGAGCTTTCACCGGCGACGCCGTCGAGGCGTTCGTAGACCTGGATGTTCCAGTCCGGCTGCAGCTCCTGCAGGTAGGTGGCCAGGGTGATGCTCATGATGCCGGCGCCGACCAGCACAACATCGACGGGCTTGTCGTTGCTGGCGGCAGGCACCGAGCGCTGGGTCAGCGGCCAGTACAGGAACAGCGCGGCGGCCAGCAACAGCAGCACGAGCAGGGCGAGAAGAGCCTTGCCAAATTTCTTCATGGGGGCGGGATCGTTGGCGGAGGGGAAGGGGTCAGGATGCGCGTGGGGCAGGGAAAGGGCGTGAAGAAACAACGCCTTGCATCATCCACCGGTGATTCTAACCGGATCCGGTCCTTTTTTGATGCAACGCAGCATCCGATGTTTCGCGGTGCTGCCACATGGGCGGCAGGCGATGCCCGGCGACGGTGGGATCAGACCAGCTCAAGGATCTCGTCGCCAGCCTCATCGACCCCGCCGGTCGGGCGCCAGCCCAGGCGGCGGTAGAAGCCGTGCGAGCGCGAACGCGGGTCGGCCGAGCAGGCCAGGAACAGCCGCCGGTGGCCGGCATCGCGGGTCAGGCTGACCACTTCCTGCAGCAGCTGGCGGCCGATGCCGCGGCCCTCGTAGTCCGGCAGCAGGGCCAGCACCAGCACCTCGCCGCTGTCGCGGTCGGCGAAGCAGTAGCCGGCCATGCGCTCGCCCTCCCAGGCGACGCGGCCGATCGAATCGCCCTGGGCGATGCCGGCCGCCCAGCTGTCCACAGTGATGCCCAGCTGGGCCAGCTGCTCGGCGCTGAAGGCGTTCTCGCGGGTGCGCCCACGCAGATCGATGCAGGCAGCGGCATCCTCGGGGCGGGCATCGCGCAGGTACACGGGCATGCCGGACATCCTTGTAATGGTCGGCCCGCCAGTATCCGCATCGCGCATGGACCCGGTGTGTAGGCTTGATGGAGATCCGATGGAGCCCCGAAAAAGGGGACGGAGGGGATTAAGCCGTATTTGCCTTGGATGTCGTATTGGCCTTAAGCGACTTAATCCCCTCCGTCCCCTTTTTGCGCTGTGCGTCAGCGCTTGCGCCGGATCAATGCCGAGGATGCATCCAGCACGGCGCGGGTCAGCAGGGCCATGGTCTGCACGTCGCCCTTCCAGTGCTGCCAGTACAGCGGCACGTCTTCCCACGCGCGCTGGCGTACGTAGACCAGGCGGCCGGCGTCCAGGTGCCGCTTGACCAGCGGCAGCGGATTCATCGTCCAGCCCATGCCGCCCAGGTTGGCCTGCACAAAGGCGCGGGTGGAGGGGATCCACCAGGTCGGTGCGGTGCTGGGCAGGTCATCGCCGGCCATGCGCCGGGCGAAGCGCGACTGCATGTCGTCCTTGCGGTTGAACACCAGTACCGGTGCCTGCGCCAGTGCCTGCGCGGTCACTCCCTTGGCGAAGTGGCGTTCGCGGAATTCAGGAGTACAGGTCGCTGCATAGCGGATGCTGCCCAGCGCATGGATCTGGCAGCCCTGCACCGGCTCGTCCAGCGTGGTCACCGCACCCAGCACCGTGCCCTGGCGCAGCAGTTCGACGGTGTGGTCCTGGTCCTCCACGCGCAGGTCCAGGGTGGTCCCGGTACCCTGCGCGAACTGCGCCGCGGCCTGCGGAAACCAGGTTTCCAGGCTGTCGTGGTTCACCGCCACCGGGATGCTGGCCTGGGGCAGGTCCTCATCCGCCAGGCCCATGCGGTGCAGCGCATCGTGTTCCAGCAGGGCGGTCTGCTCGGCCAGCTGCACCAGCAACTGGCCCTCGGCGGTCGCGGTGGCCGGGGTGCCACGCTTGACCAGCAGGCGGCCGATCCGGTCCTCCAGTGCCTTGATCCGCTGCGAGATGGCCGAGGGCGTGACGTTCAGCGATTGCGCGGCGCGGTCGAAGCTGCCTTCGCGGATCACCGCGGCCAGGGCGCGCAGCTGGGCATGATCGATGCGCATCGAATTAAGCTCCGCTAATGTTGGTTTAGGAAGTTTAGCTCGTCTTTTCCATGTTGCGGCGCGACAATGGCGCCCGTTCCGGTGCTGTCCGCCTTCGCGAGGCACCGTCCCCCAAGCAATACAAGGCAGTGAATCCCATGTTCTCGGTCATCTCCGCCAGCACCGGCCTCGGTGCCTGGTTCTCTGGTGCAGCCACCGGCATCGGCCTGTTCGCCGTGGTCGGCGCCCAGAGCGCCTTCATTCTGCGCCAAGGCATCCTGCGCAAGCACATCGTGCCGGTGGTCGCCACCTGCGCGGCCATCGATGCCATCTTCATCTTCGCCAGCGTGGCCGGCCTGCGCACGCTCACCTCGGCGCTGCCGTGGCTGACCACCGCCGTGCTGTGGACCGGTGTCGCGTTCCTGGCCTGGTATGCGATGAAGTCGGCACGCCGTGCGATCGCCGGCGGCGGTGGCATGGGCGAGGCCGACAGCGACGACGGCAGCCGTCGCGCGGTGCTGATGGCCGCGGTCGGCTTCTCGCTGATCAACCCGCACTTCTGGCTGGACATGATGGTGATCGGCTCCATCGCCGAGAACTTCGGCAATGCCCGCATGGCCTTCGCTGCGGGCGTGGTCACGGCCAGCTGCCTGTGGCTGACCGCGCAGGGCCTTGGCGCACGCCTGCTGGCGCCGCTGTTCACCAAGCCCAGCACCTGGCGCGTGCTCGACGGCACCATCGCCGTGATCCTCAGCATCCTGGCCCTCATGTTGGCGGTGCGCGGGGTCCACTGACCCGGCGCACGCCCCCCGAACCCACGTCCTGACTCTCTCTCCAAGGTAGTGGCAACGACGGCACCGGCAACGGTGCCGTCGTCTTTTCCGGCTCTGGCGGGAAACCCATTGCCCTGCCTAGAATCGGAGACCAGGACAAGGTGTCCACAGGAGCAGGGGAAGGATGCACAGGACGATTCTGGCGGCCGCACTGGCCGTCATCGGGGGCGTTGCCGCAGGCAGCGCGGGGGCGGTGGATCTGACGCAGTACCTGCGGCGGGAGACCTTCACCGACATCAAGATCTCGCCGGGGGGCGAGTACGTAGCGGCAACGGTGCCGAGGGAGGACAGCACCGCGATCGCGATCCTGCGCCTGAAGGACAAGGAGGTGGTCGGCAGTTTCTGGCCGCCCAGCCGCAACCACGCGCAGGAATTCGATTGGGTCAGCAACGAGCGCCTGTTGATCGGCCTGGCCCAGAAGTGGGGCTCGCTCGACCAACCCAATCCCACCGGCGAACTCTATGCCATCGACGCCAACGGCAACCGTGGCGAGCTGCTGGTCGGCTATCGCGTCGAAAGCAAGGGCCCGGGGACCCGCATCCAGCCGAAGAAGGTCGAAGCAGTGGCCGCCTTCCTGGCCGACGACCTGCCGGGCGACGAGCGCAACGTGCTGGTGACCGTATGGCCGCTGGCCGAGGATCCGTACACCCGCGTAGATCGCATGGATGTGACTACGGGTCGTCGCTCGCGGGTGGCGTCCTCGCCGGTACGGCGCGGCGAGTTCACCACCGACGGCGCCGGCGAAGTGCGCTTCGTGCATGGCTCGGGCAGCGACAACATCAACAAGCTGTACTTCCGCGAACGCAGTGGCGACAGCTGGAAGCTGATCAACGACGAGGCCGTCAGCAAGCGCATCGAAACCGCCCTCGGCTTCTCGGCCGATGACAGCCTGGCCTACCTCAACGTCGAGCAGACCCAGGGCCCGGACGCGATCGTCAGCTGGAACCCGCAGACCGGCGAGCGTGCCACGCTGCTGCGCGACGAGGTGGTCAATCCGTATCGCATCATCCATCGGCCCGGCACCCACGTGCCGGTGGGCGCGCTCTATCTGGGCGATACGCCGCGTACCCGGTTCTTCGACGAGAAGTCGCCGGAGGCGCGCCTGTACCGCAGCCTGGAAGCCGCCTTCGGAGGGCCGGTCTACATCACCTCCAGCACCCGCGATGGCCGTGTCGTGCTGGTGGAAACCTGGTCGGGCTCGAACCCGGGCGATTTCTACGTCTACGACACGGTGGCGCGCAAGGCTGACCACCTGATCAGCCGCAGCGACTGGATTGACGTGGACCGCAGTGCCAGCGTGAAGCCGATTGCACTGAAGGCGCGGGACGGGCTGCCGTTGCATGGCTTCCTGACCCTGCCGGCCGGCAGCAACGGCCGCAACCTGCCGATGGTGGTGATGCCGCATGGCGGTCCGTTCGACATCTTCGATTCCGGCCAGTACGACCGCGAAACCCAGATGCTGGCCGCCGCCGGGTATGCGGTGCTGCAGGTCAACTTCCGTGGGTCGGGCAATTACGGCCGGGCCCACACCCAGGCCGGTGCGCAGCAGTGGGGCGCGGCGATGCAGGACGATGTCACCGATGCCACCCGCTGGGCAATCAGCGAAGGCATCGCCGATGCTCGTCGCATCTGCATCTATGGCGCCAGCTACGGGGCCTACTCGGCGATGATGGGGGCGGCCCGCGAACCCGGGCTGTATCAGTGCGCGGCCGGCTATGTGGGGGTCTACGACCTGCCGATGATGTACACCCGTGGCGATATCCAGGACCGCGGCTCAGGCGTGACCTACCTGCGCGAATGGCTGGGTGATCCGGCCAAGCTGGGCGCGGTGTCGCCGGTGAACCTGGCCGAACGGATCAAGGTGCCGGTGTTCCTCGCCGCCGGTGGCGAAGACAAGCGTGCGCCGATCCAGCATACCGAGCGCATGGAAGCGGCGCTCAAGCGCGCCGGCACACCGGTGGAAAGCCTGTACTACAAGACCGAAGGCCACGGCTTCTACACCGAGGCGCATCGCAGCGAGTACTACGACAAGCTGCTGGCGTTCCTGGCGCGCAGCCTGGGGGGCAAGACCGCGACGACCGCGCCCGTGGCCGGCAAGGACAAGGCGCCCTGAGCTGACAGGGCGGCGGATGAATTTTCCGCCGCCCTGGTCTTCCGCACGCGGGACTTACTTCACCCCGTGCATCATCTTCTTCAGCAGCGGCGCGGCGATGAAGGCCGCCAACGCGCAACCCAGGCCGATCCACATCAGCAGCCAGAACAGGTGCGCGTAGGCACCGGCGGCAGCCACCATGTCCAGCGATTCGCCTTCCGGCACCTCGATCGCGGCCAGCTTGCCGAACAGCGCGGCCAGCGTTTCCGAGAATGCGGTGGCCAGGAACCAGGTGCCCATCATCAGGCTCATCACCCGCGGCACGGCCAGCTGGGTCACCGCCGACAGGCCGACCGGCGAGAGGCACATCTCGCCGCTGGCCAGCAGGAAGTAGGCCAGCACCAGCCACCACACGCTGGCCATCTCGCCGGTGGCGCCCACCTGCTGTGCGGCCAGCGCCAGCGGCACGAACGACAGCGCGCCGATCACCAGGCCCCAGGCCGACTTCACCGGCTTGCCCGGTTCCCAGCCGCGGCGGTCCATCCACGTCCACAGCGCGGCGAAGGCCGGAGCGAGCAGCACCAGGAACAGGCCGCCGAGGTAGGTCAGCGAGCCGGCGGTCTGCGGAATCACCAGGCAGTCGCGCACCAGCAGCACCAGCATCAGTACGACGATGGCGGCGAAGAACGTGCGCGGCGCGGCCGAGCCCGGGCGCCGTTCCGACAGGCGCGCGCTGACCACGAAGCCGAGCGGTGCCAGCAGCAGCGAGAGGATCGACCACGGCAGCGGCGTGCCGCCGGTGATCACCAACGAGGGCACGATGTCCTTGGTCAGCAGGCGGTCGGTGAAGGTCACCCACGAGCCGTAGGACTGCTCGTACATCGTGAAGAACACCAGCGCCATGAAGATCAGCACCATCAGCGCGATCATCTGCTGGCGCTGCACCGGCGTGCATTTCGTGCCGGTGAACCAGGCGAACCAGACCAGCACGCCGCCCAGCACCACCAGCATCAGCATCAGCGCCAGGCTGATTTCACCGCCCAGCGCGAACGCGCCGTTGCCGGCGGCCCACATCAGCCATGCCACCGGCAGCACGCCGAGCACCGCGCACAGATAGATGAGCCATTCGCGTGGCAGGCCCAGCACCTTCTGCTTCAGCGCCGCCGGTTGCGGCGGTTCGGCATGGCCCTGCAGGTACTTCTGGCCCCACAGGAACATCGCCAGGCCGGCCAGCATGCCGATGCCGGCCGCACCGAAACCGTACTTCCAGCCGTAGGCCTCACCGAGGAAGCCACACACCAGGGACGAGAACAGCGCGCCGAGGTTGATGCCGGCGTAGAACAGCGAAAAGCCCGAGTCGCGACGCGGGTCGTCCTTGGCGTACAGCTTGCCGACAATGGTGGAGATGTTCGGCTTCAGGAAGCCGACGCCCATGATGATCAGCGCCAGCGACAGGTAGGTCACCGCCAGCGCCGAGGTGTCGCGCACCACTTCGCCGTTCACCCGGTACGCGGCGTGGCCCTCGAAGGCCATGCCGAGGTGGCCGAGTACCAGCAGGATGCCGCCGAACAGCACTGCCCGGCGCATGCCCAGCCAGCGGTCGGCCAGCATGCCGCCGAACACCGGGATGCAGTACACCAGGCCACCGTAGGCACCGAGCAGGTCCAGGCCGGCCTTGTCGCCGAACAGGTGGTATTTGGTCAGGTAGAGCAGCAACAGCGCCTTCATGCCGTAGAAGGAGAAGCGCTCCCACATTTCAGTGAAGAAGCAGACGTAGACGCCCTTGGGGTGGCCCAGGAAGTCGTCGGAAGCAGAGGCGGCAACGGTCATCGACGGCGGGGACAGCGGAAAGGGCGCGATTATAGGCCTCTGGGCCTGGGCAGGCAGCCGCCGGTGGATCCACGCCATGCAGGGATGGCGCTCCCCCGGCGGCCACCGCTCACAGGTATCGCAACCAAGGCAGATCGCGCCTTCGCGCTTTGAACCGCGCGAAGGCCCGCGTCGGCGGGTACAGCACCACCGCCAGCGCACAGGCCACCAGCAGCAGGCCGCTGACCGAATCCAGGGCATATAGCTCGCCATGGGTCGGCCCCCAGGCCGCCAACGCGGCCAGGTACAGCCCCTTCAGTACGTACAGGTGCAGCAGGTAGAAGAACATCGGCGCAGCGCCGATATCGGCCAGCGGCTGAAGTGCCCGCGCCAGCGGCGGCCATTCGTACAGCCGCAGCAGCAACAGCCCCACGCCCAGGGTCAGCAACAGGAACTGCAATGACGGCGGGTACTTGGTGACGTTGAAGATGCTCAACCACGTGCGCAGCGTAGTGGTCTGGTACGACCAGGGAGCATCCCCATACTGGTTGGCGAACCGCAGCAGCGCGAACAGGGCCAGCGCGCCGACGCCTGCCCACAGCAGCCAGCGCTGGCGCTGCTCCGGCGCGCGCGCGCGGCCGAACCAGGGCCCCATCAGATAACCCAGCGCAATCACCCCGATCCACGGCAGTACCGGATAGGAGGTGCGCAGGCGCAGCGCGCCGGCCTCGATCCAGTCGCGCTGGTGCAGCACTTTCCACAGCACCGCCAGCAGGCCGTTTCCTTGCACCCGAAGGCCGTCGAACAGGTTGTGCCCGGCCACCACCGCGATTGCCAGCATCAGCAGGGCCGGGCGTGGCAGCCATAGCAGCCCGGCCAGCGCGATCATGCTCAGCCCGATGGCCCAGATCACCTGCAGGTACAGCGTTTCCGGCGGCAGCTGGAAGGTCCAGGCGAAATTCACCAGGGTCAGTTCCAGCACCACCAGGAACAGCCCGCGCTTGAGCAGGAACGCAGCTGTGGCCCCGCGCGGATCCGCCTGGCGCTGGCCGTACAGCCAGGCCGACAGCCCGGTCAGCAGCACGAACACGGGGGCGCACAGGTGGGCCAGCAGACGGCAGGCGAACAGCGCAGGGGAGACCGTCGCTGCGTCCATCGGGTCGCTCACCTGGTGTTGCAGGAAGAAGGTCTCACGCACGTGGTCCAGCAGCATCAACAGCATCACGGTGCCGCGCAGCTGGTCGATGGAGGCCAGGCGGGTAGTGGGGGAAGGGGCCACGTACGAAGTTCGGTCGGCGTGGCAGGATATAACATAACAATTGCGTCTTTCCAGCGCGTGCTGAGCTGTTCCGACGAGCGCGCGCGTCGGCTCAGGGCAGGCAAACCGAGGGGCTCCAGCCCAGCGCCTCGTCGTAGTGGACCTGGATCGCTCGCAGGCTCCCGTCGGGGTTGGCCTTCAAGCAGAATCGGGCGCTGTGGTGTTGCGTGGCGCCGGTCCTGGTGGCCGACAGCGATACGTCGTACAGGCGTCCGGGCTGCAGCGGCATCGCCGTCTGCCTTGTAATGGCGTTGGCTGGCACTTCTCCGTAGACCACGCAGGCTCCGGGGGGAAGTGGGATTGATGCGGGATGGGCAAAGTAGAAAGACCATTGCCGCCGCAGCGGTGGAGTAATTGCGTCATGCACCTCCACACCAAACACCTCTGGAGTTTTACCGATACGCTTGCGCTCCTTCTTGGGTAGTCCGAAACAAGGTTTGCCGGCGTGGTCGGTGATCTCGACTGCGCCAATGCGGCTCCAGGCAGATGCGTAATCGCAAAGCGGCATCAGGCAGGTCAGGGTCACGACAGCTACGACCGGTGATTTGATCGGGCGGATCCGCAGTGGGTTGTTCATCGGGCGGCTCAGCGTCATCGGTTCAGATCATGAACACGATGCACGGGGCGTTGAGGCACTTCAAACGATGATGGCTGGAATGCTGCAGTACTGGTTGGCCTGGCCCCTGCAGGACAAAGAGACCGCGAGGCCCGGCAGCCCTCCGGGATGTGCCTCACGCGCTTGATGCGTTGGCCGAGTTTGGCCAGAAACGACTATCTCACTGCCGACCTGGCCGCAACCCTCCCGAACCGCACTGGACTTGCCGCCTCCTGAACGCTAGCGTGCAGGGGATTTTTTGCCAGCAGGGGCTCCCATGAACCACGACGCTGCGCCCAAGCAGCTCACCTTCCGCGCAGTGGCCCTGGCCATCGTGCTGGCGGTGGTGCTGTCGGCCGCAAACGCCTACCTCGGTCTGTTCGCAGGCCTGACCATCGCCACCGCCATTCCCGCCGCGGTGATTTCCATGGGCGTGCTGCGCCTGCTGGGCGGTGGCTCCATCCTCGAGAACAACATCGTGCAGACCGGCGCCTCGGCCGGTTCATCGATCGCCGCCGGTGTGATCTTCACCATCCCGGCGCTGGTGATCATGGGCTACTGGCCGGACTTCAAGTACTGGTGGGTGCTGGGCATCGCCGGCCTCGGTGGCCTGTTGGGCGTGCTGTTCTCGGTGCCGCTGCGCCGTTCGATGATTGTCGAAGACCCGCTGCCGTTCCCGGAAGGCAAGGCTGCGGCCGAAGTGCTCAAGGCCGGTGAGAACCCGGGCCCGGGCCTGAAGATCCTCGGCCTGTCGGCGGTGATCGGTGCCTTCGTCAAGCTGGCCGCGGAAAGCGGCATGCGCCTGATTCCCGATGCCTGGGCCACCTCGGCCTACGTCGGCAGTTCCAAGGTCACCGCCTTCATCGGCACCAACCTGTCGCCGGCACTGCTGGGCGTGGGCTACATCGTCGGCCTCAACGTCGGCATCGTGGTGGTGTCCGGCTCGATCCTGACTTGGCACATTGCCATCCCGATCTACCAGGCGTTCTTCATGAACACCGACCCGGCGCTGGCCGCGTCGGTTGCCGCTGCCTCGTCCACCGAGGCCGCGTTCGCTATCTGGGGCGCGAAGATGCGCTACCTGGGCGTCGGTGCGATGCTGATCGGTGGCATCTGGACCCTGATCTCGCTGCGCAAGTCGCTGCTCAACGGCGTCAAGAGCGGCTTTGCCGCCGCCCGCAAGAGCGGTGGCCCGGTGCTGGCGCACACCGAGCGCGACCTGCCGATGAAGTGGATGCTGGTCGCCCTGGTGGTGTTCGTGCTGCCGCTGCTGGCCCTGTACCAGGCCATCGTCGGCCAGTGGCACGTGTCCATCCCGATGACCCTCATCATGATCGTCGCCGGCTTCCTGTTCGTTTCGGTCTCGGCCTACCTGGCTGGCCTGATCGGCTCGTCCAACAACCCGGTTTCGGGCATCACCATCTCCACCATCCTGTTCGCTTCGGCCGTGCTGGTGGTGCTGCTGGGCAAGGATGGCCTGCAGCCGGTCGGCGCCTTCGGCGCGCCGCTGGGCGCGGTGGCCGCGATCATGATCGGCGCGGTGGTGTGCTGTGCTGCAGCGGTCGGCGGTGACAACCTGCAGGACCTCAAGGCCGGTTACATCGTCGGTGCCACCCCGTGGAAGCAGCAGCTGATGCTGGGCATCGGTGCGTTCTCGTGCGCGCTGATCATGGCCCCGGTGCTGAACCTGCTGGCCACCGCCTACGGCATCGGCGTGAAGTCGGAGCTGCACCCGAACGCGCTGGCCGCGCCGCAGGCCAACCTGATGGCCTCGGTGGCCAAGGGCCTGTTCGGTGGTGAACTGCCGTGGACCTTCATCGGCATCGGTGCCGTGGTCGGTGCCGCCATCATCGCGTTCGACAGCTGGCTGAAGTCGCGCAACGCCCGCTTCCGCGTGCCTGTGCTGGCCGCCGCCATCGGCATCTACCTGCCGCTGGAACTGATGGTGCCGATCTTCCTCGGCGGCCTGATCGCCTACCTCGTCGAGCGCTTCCACAAGGTGCGTGCCGATGACGAAGAAGGTCGCGACCGCGTGCACAAGCCGGGCGTGCTGTTCGCCGCCGGCCTGATCACCGGTGAGGCACTGATGGGCATCGCCATCGCGATTCCGATCGTGGTGAGCAGTCGCGCCGACGTGCTGGCCGTGCCGTTCCACCTGCCGGGCGCACAGTGGATCGGCCTGGCCGTGCTGTTCCTGGTCGGCTGGCTGATCTACCGCACCGGCAAGCGCGCCATGGCGTAAGGGTTGGGGTCGGATCCCTTCCCGCAGGGAAGGGCTCTGCCCCCGGGTTGACAGCGTCTGGGGTCAGAGCCGATTCCGTCGGAATCGGATCCGACCCCGGTGTCCCCACAAACCGCGCCACGGCGCGGTTTGCTTTTTCTGGCGGCGGGGCCGCGCCCCACCGGCAGCCATGACCGATGGCCTTGGCAGCCCCGGCCGCACGGGCCTACCATCGGTTTTTTGCCGTCCTGCGGAGACCCCGATGAAACTGCGTCATGCCCTGCTGCCACTGAGCCTGCTGGCCGCCCTGCCCAGCGTCGCCGCTGCCCGTGGCCTGGAAGTCCGCGACATGGTGGCCATGGACCGCGTCTCCGCACCGGTACTGACCGCTGACGGCGGCACCGTGGTGTTCGCCAAGCGCAGCGTGGATGCCAACCTGAAGGCCTCCACCGCGCTGTACGCGCGCAACCTGCGTACCCGCGACGCAGCGCCGCCGAAGCAGATCACCCCGGCCGGCTGGAACGTCAATTCCGCTTCGCTGTCGGCCGATGGCCAGACCGTGTATTTCCTCAGCGCCAGGAACGGCAGCCAGCAGTTGTACGCGCAGCCGGTCAGCGGCGGCGCCCCGCGCCAGCTGACCGACTTCCCGGTCGACGTGGACAGCTACCACGTGTCGCCGCAGGACGACCGCGTGCTGTTCAGCGCCGGCGTGTTCCAGGCCTGTGCCTCGGACCTGACCTGCACCGAGAAGAAGCTCAAGGACGTCGCCGGCGCCAAGGCCAGTGGAAAGGTCTTCGATTCGCTGTTCGTGCGCCACTGGGATACCTGGAACGACGGCCGCCGCAACACCCTGTTCGTCGCGCCGCTGCCGGCAGCCAAGGCCGGTCCGGTCAAGGGCGCTTCCGCGCTGAGCGCCACCATCGACGGTGATGCCCCGTCCAAGCCGTTCGGCGGCAATGATGATTTCGCGTGGTCGCCGGATGGCGCCAGCGTGGTCGCCAGCATCCGCGCGGCCGGCAAGCAGGAGCCGTGGTCGACCAACTTCGACCTGTACCGCTTCGACGCGGCGGGCAAGCAGGCGCCGGTCAACCTGACCGCCTCCAACCCGGCCTGGGATGCCGGCCCGGTGTTCAGTGCCGACGGCAAGACCCTGTTCTACCGCGCGATGAAGCGCCCGGGCTTCGAGGCTGACCGCTTCGGCCTGATGGCGATGGACCTGGCCAGTGGCAAGACCCGAGAGATCGCCCCGCAGTGGGATCGTTCGGCTGGCGGCATCACCCTGTCCGCCGACGGCGCCAGCATCTACACCACGGCCGATGACCTCGGCGAACACCCGCTGTTCCAGATCGACGTGGCCAGCGGCAAGGCCACCAAGCTGATCGGCGACGGCAGCGTGACCTCGGTGGATGTGGCCGGCAACAGCGTGGCGATCACCCGCAACAGCCTGAAGAGCAACGACCAGGTGTTGGTTGGCTTGCTGCCGGCCGCGGGCGAAGCCATCGGCGAGCTGCGCGCGCTGACCCCGGCCGCTGGTGAGGTGCTCAAGGATGTCAGCTTCGGCGACTACGAACAGTTCGAGTTCAAGGGCTGGAACAACGACACCGTGCATGGCTACGTGGTCAAGCCGCACAACTACCAGGAAGGCAAGTCGTACCCGGTCGCGTTCCTGATCCACGGCGGCCCGCAGGGCAGCTTCGGCAATGGCTGGAGCTACCGCTGGAATCCGCAGACCTACGCGGGCCAGGGCTATGCGGTGGTGATGATCGACTTCCACGGCTCCACCGGCTACGGCCAGGCGTTCACCGATGCGATCAGCCAGCACTGGGGCGACCGCCCGCTGGAAGACCTGCAGAAGGGCTGGGATGCGGCGCTGAAGAAGTATTCCTTCCTCAATGGTGACAAGGCCTGTGCGCTGGGCGCCAGCTACGGCGGCTTCATGGTCAACTGGATTGCCGGCAACTGGAACGGCCCGTTCAAGTGCCTGGTCAACCATGACGGCGTGTTCGACCAGCGCATGATGGGCTACGCCACCGAAGAACTGTGGTTCACCGAGTGGGAGCAGGGCGGTACGCCGTACCAGAAGGCGGCGAACTACGAGAAGTTCAACCCGGTCAACCACGTGGCGGACTGGAAGAAGCCGATCCTGGTCATCCACGGCCAGCAGGACTTCCGCATCCCGGTCGAGCAGGGCCTGGCCGCGTTCACCGCTGCCCAGCGCCAGGGCATCGAATCGAAGTTCCTGTACTTCCCGGATGAGAACCACTGGGTGCTGAAGCCGAACAACAGCATCCTGTGGCATGACACCGTCAATGCCTGGCTGAAGCAGCACATCGGCAACTGATGGTTGCGGCGCCGCCCTCCGGGGCGGCGCTTCTGTTTCACCATCTGCTTTACCGGTGGGTGCCGACCGTTGGTCGGCACACCTTCCTGATCTGCCGCCACCAGCAGCCGGCCAGCGGCCGGCTCTACCAGAGCGCCTGCATGCCTTCGACTGCCCTGATCCAGAACGACATCGTCGTCTTCGGTTTGATCGCCGCCACTCTTGGCGCCGTGTTCTGGACCGCCTCGCGCGAGCAGGGGCTGTGGAAGCGCTTCTATACGTTCGTGCCAGCGCTGCTGCTGTGCTACCTGATTCCCGGCATCTACAACACCGTCGGCCTGATCGACGGCCAGAACACCAAGCTCTACAACCCGATCGCGCGCGACATCCTGTTGCCGGCGGCGCTGATCCTGCTGACCCTGGCAGTGGATATCAAGGGCATCCTGCGGCTCGGCCCGAAGCTGGTACTGATGTACCTGGGCGCC
Source organism: Stenotrophomonas sp. YJH_SMC_131 (assembly GCF_059367975.1). Taxonomy (NCBI): domain Bacteria; kingdom Pseudomonadati; phylum Pseudomonadota; class Gammaproteobacteria; order Lysobacterales; family Lysobacteraceae; genus Stenotrophomonas; species Stenotrophomonas sp. YJH_SMC_131. The sequence continues at coordinate 103,942 of NZ_JCAFRJ010000011.1, forward strand.
TCGGCCAGCATCATGCTCGGTGCGGTGGTGGCGTTCCTGGTGATGCGCGCGATCCATCCCGACACCGTGGCCGGCGATACCTGGGCCGGCATGGCGGCACTGGCCGGCAGCTGGATCGGTGGTGGTGCCAACATGCTGGCGATGCGCGAAGTGTTCGACGTCAACGCGACCACCTTTGGCCAGTTCGCGGTGGTCGATGTCGGCGTCGGTTACGTGTGGATGGCCGCGCTGATCTTCCTGGCAGGACGTGCAGCGAAGATCGATGCACGCAGTGGCGCTGATACCTCGGCCATCGATGAACTGAAGGAACGCATCGCGCGCTTCCAGGCCGAGCACGAACGCATTCCCAGCCTGACCGATCTGATGCTGATCGTGGCGGTGGCCTTCGGCGGCGTCGGCCTGTCGCATGCGATCGGTGCGCCGCTGGCGGCCTGGTTCAAGGCCAACGTCAGCTGGGCGTCGCAGTTCAGCCTGGACGCGCCGTTCGTGTGGGTGGTGGTGCTGTCGACCACGCTGGGCCTGAGCCTGAGTTTCACCCGCGCACGCAACCTGGAAGGGGCGGGTGCATCGCGGCTGGGTTCGTTGCTGCTGTACTTCCTGATCGCCTGCATCGGCATGCAGATGGATCTGCTGGCGCTGCTGGATCGCCCGTGGCTGTTCCTGCTTGGCCTGATCTGGATTGCCGTGCACATCGTGCTGCTGTGGTGCCTGGGCAAGTTGCTGAAGGTGCCGTTCTTCTATTTCGCCATCGGTTCGCAGTCGAACATCGGTGGCCCGGCCTCGGCGCCGGTGGTGGCGGCCGCGTTCCATCCGGCCCTGGCGCCGGTGGGCGTGCTGCTGGGCACGATGGGCTATGCCACCGGCACCTACCTGGCCTACATCGTCGGCATCACCCTGCGCGCACTGGCCGGGCAGGGCTGATACGGCGACGGGGTGATGGGGTCAGATCCCTTTTGCGACGCAAAAGGGATCTGACCCCGGTTCCCGGTGAATCACGCCACTGGCAACCCGCGTTCGATCAACCATGCCTTCGCGTCTTCGGCGTCCTGCTCGAACCACGCTTTCGTAGATCCCAGCCGATACGTATACCCCCAGGCATCCATGTCGGCCATCAGCCGCTGGCTGCCGACGCCGGGCAGCTGCCCGGCCAGCACGATCTGCAGGTAGCAGGTCGCGTCTTCCTCGGCCACCGAGTCGGTGGCATCGGTATGCACCTGCGCCCGCCGCTCCGGCGACAGTACGATCAGGTGGCAGGCCTCATGCAGCATCGAGTGCACGGGCGTGTCATCGCGCACGTAGACGTTGCTGGCGATGATGCCCGCCTCGGGCTCGCCCCAGTAGCTGCCGGGAATCGGCTCGCCGGCGGCCACGTGGTGCAGCCGCAGGCCATGCGCGGCGAGCAGGCACTGCGCATCGGCGAAGGCGATGTCGCCCACGCAGGTGATGTCCACGGCGGTTGTCGTATCGGTCATGCGGGTCAGGCAGCCCCGCCCATGCAGGCACGGGCGGGGCAGGGGATCAGGGTTTGTCCGGGCCTTCCGGCAGCGCCACGGAGATGTCCAGCACATCGTGCTGGCCATCCTTCACCAGGTCGACCTTCACCGCATCGACGTCGATGTTCACGTACTTCTTGATCACTTCCAGCAGCTCGCGCTGCAGCAGCGGCAGGTAGTCCGGGCCACCACGGTGGCTGCGTTCCTGCGCGATGATGATCTGCAGGCGGTTCTTGGCGGTTTCGGCGGTGGTCTTCTTCGCTTTGAGGAAATCAAACAGGCCCATGCTTACCCTCCGAACAGCTTGCTGAAGAAGCCCTTCTTCTCGACGTTGGTGAAGCGCATCGGGCGTTCTTCGCCGAGGATGCGCGCGACGGCGTCTTCATAGGCCTGGCCGGCAGCGGATTCGACATCCAGGATGACCGGCTCGCCTTTGTTGGAGGCGTTGAGCACGTCGCCCGATTCCGGAATCACGCCGATCGCCTTCAGGCCGAGGACTTCCTCGACGTCGGCGATGCTCAGCATCTCGCCGCTTTCCACGCGCAGCGGGGTGTAGCGGGTCAGCAGCAGGAAGGCCGGCACGTCCTGGCCGGATTCGGCCTTGTGGGTCTTCGAATCGAGCAGGCCGATGATGCGGTCGGAGTCGCGCACCGACGACACTTCCGGGTTCACCACCACCACCGCGCGGTCGGCGAAGTACATCGCCAGGAAGGCGCCCTTCTCGATGCCGGCCGGGGAGTCGCAGATGATGTAGTCGAAGCCGTCGGCGGCCAGGTCCTTCAGGACCTTGCCCACGCCTTCCTGGGTCAGTGCGTCCTTGTCGCGGGTCTGCGAGGCCGCCAGCACGTACAGGTTGTCGAAGCGCTTGTCCTTGATCAGGGCCTGCTTGAGGGTGGCTTCGCCGTGCACGACGTTGACGAAGTCGTACACCACGCGGCGTTCGCAGCCCATGATCAGGTCGAGGTTGCGCAGGCCGACGTCGAAGTCGATCACCGCCACCTTCTTGCCGCGCCGCGCCAGGCCGCAGGCCAGGCTCGCGCTGGAAGTGGTCTTGCCGACGCCGCCCTTGCCGGAGGTGACTACGATGATTTCAGCCAAAGGACTTCTCCTGGTTCTGCATGAGTTTGGTGCTGCGTCAGTCCAGCGCAGCGATCTTGATCTGGTCCTGTTCCAGCCACACCTGGACGGCCTTGCCGCGCAGGTTGTCCGGAACATCGTCCAGTACCTTGTAGTGGCCGGCAATGGCCACCAGTTCCGCATGGAAATCACGGCAGAAGATGCGTGCCGCGGTGTTGCCCTGGGCCCCTGCCAGCGCGCGGCCGCGCAGGGTGCCGTAGATATGGATGCTGCCATCGGCGATGACCTCGGCGCCGGCGCCGACAGTGGCCATCACGGTCAGGTCGCAGTTTTCCGCGTACAGCTGCTGGCCCGAACGCACGTTGCCCAGCTGCATGCGGCCCGGCTGCGGTGCAGCGGCGTCGGCCACCTTGGCCACCGGCGTCGCCGGAGCTGGCTTCGGTTCGGCACGGGCTGCCCGGCGCGGTTCCGGTGCGGGCGGCGGCGGGGCCGGTTCGCCCTCGGCACGCTCGTACTGCGCGCGGAACTTGGCCAGCAGCGGCAGGCCGAGCTGCTGGGAGAGCAGGTCGACCGCGCTGGTGCCGTAGGCCAGCGCCACCGGCAGCACCCCGGCGCTGCGCAGGCCGTCGACCAGCGCCTGCGCGGTGGCCACGTCCGGCACCTGGCTCAGGCCGCCGAAGTCGAGGATCACCGCGGCGCGGCCGAACAGCTTCGGTGCGCGGGTCACGCGCTCGCGCATTTCCTGCACGAGGCGTTCGACATCAAGGGTACGGATGCGCAGGTTGGCGATGCCCACCTGGCCGATCTTCAGTTCACCGGCCTGTTCGTAATCGAAATTCACCGCCACGCTCAGGTCCCCGTCGGCCGCTGTGCCTGCGCCGGCAGCTGCCGGGCGCGTGTCCATGCCACATCCGGCAGCTTGTCGCCGTAGGTCTCCTGGACCCACGGGTAGCTGCACAGTTCCTTGGCCAGCATGCTGGCGCGCACATCGACCTGCGGCATGGTGTTCTGGCCCAGCTCGCGGAAGCCGAAGCTGCCGTGGAAGAGCAGGGCGGCATCGGCGCCATGGTCGAGGAAGACTTCGCAGGTCATCTGCGGGTAGCGCAGCTCGGCGAAGCTCTGCGCGTCGGCGTAGAACGCACGCCCGACGCCACCGCCACGACGGCGGCTGGCGACCACGATGCGGTCGATATAGAAGAACGGGGTGTCCAGCTGCTGCTTGAACCAGGCGAAATTGCTGCTGTCGTGCTGGCTGTCGCTGCCGAAGCCGATCAGGAAGCCGGCCAGGTTGCCGTCGCGCTCGGCGACGCGGAAATACTCAGCGGTTTCATAGAACAGGCGCAGGCGGGCCGCATCCAGGGGAAGGATGGCCAGGCCAGCGTTGTTGTTCAAAGCCAGGACGGAATCGAGCTCGTGCTCGCGCACGTCGCGGATGACAATCGACATTGTGACTCCGTGGGGTAACGCGGTTGGTCCATCAAGGGACCCTGCGCACGATTATTGCATGCCCGGGGTGGGCTGCGGCATGAACAGGCGACCGGGCAGGCATGACTTCCGTGGGGTGCGGTGCGCAGGCGCGGCCCGTAGAGTGCTGGCATGTTGGGAGTCCTCAGCCATACCCGCGTCCTCCGCCTGGCCGGCCTGTTCACCTGGGTCATGGTCGGCCTGCCCCTGGCGTACTCGCAGTTCGAGAACCTGCACAGCCGCGGTGACATGGGCGGCTGGGCGATCCTGTTGTTCGTCGCCTACCTGTCCTTCGGCACGGCCTACTACTGGTTGACCCGCATCCTGCGCAGCGACAGCCACACCAGCTGGCTGGACCGCGGCCTGCTGCTGTTGCTGACGGTCTCGGCGCTGGGGGTCAGTTTCCTCAGCGGTTCGGGCCTGGGCAGCATCCTGATGATGGTGGCCGCCGGGGTCATTCCGTGGATGCTGTCGGTACGGCTGGGGGTGCTGTGGCTGCTGGTCAGCCAGCTGGCGGTGGCGCCGGTCTATTACCTGCTGCTGCGCTTCCCGCTGTTCGAAGCGGTGATGCAGTCGCTGCTGTACGGCGGCTTCTCCATGTTCATCTTCGTGACCAGCCTGGTTGCACGGCAGCAGACCGAGGCCCGCGACGAGCAGCGCCGGCTCAATTCGGAGCTGCGTGCCACCCGCGCCCTGCTGGCCGAGAGCGCGCGGGTCAACGAGCGCACCCGCATTTCGCGCGAGCTGCACGACCTGCTGGGCCATCAGCTGACTGCGCTGACCCTGAACCTGGAGGTCGCCGGCCACCTGGCCGAGGGCCAGGCGCTGGACCACGTGAAGCGCTCGCACGCGCTGGCCAAGCTGCTGCTGGGCAATGTGCGCGAGGTGGTCAGCCAGCTGCGCGAGACCGGCGCGATCGATCTGGCCGCGGCGCTGCGCCCGCTGACCGAGAACGTGCCCTCGCTGGATATCCAGCTGGAGATCGAGGATCCGTTGAACGTGGAAGACCCGCAGCGGGCCCACGTGCTGCTGCGCTGTACCCAGGAGATCATTACCAACGCGGTGCGCCACGCCGGCGCCCGCCACCTGTGGATCAAGGTGTACCGTGAAGCCCCCGACCGGGTGGTGGTGGAGGCCCGCGACGACGGCGTCGGCGCGGATATGGTCAATGTAGGCAATGGCTTGCGCGGCATGCGCGAGCGCCTGCAACAATGTGGTGGCCAGCTGCAGATCGAAACCCGTCCCGGAGAAGGCTTCCGGCTGCGGGCGACGGTGCCGGCAACGGTGCTGGTGGCGGCCCTTACCAAGGTTCCTGAAGGAGTGCGTTGATGATTCGCGTCTGCCTGGTCGACGACCAAACCCTGGTGCGGCAGGGAATCCGCTCCCTGCTGGCGCTCGACGACGGCATCGAGGTGGTGGCCGAGGCCGGCGACGGCCGGCAGGCGGTCGAGCTGATACCGCAGGTGCGCCCCGACGTGGTGCTGATGGACATGCGCATGCCGGTGATGTCCGGTCTGGAGGCACTGCAGGTGCTGTCGCGGCAGGAACAGCTGCCGCCGACCATCATCCTCACCACGTTCGACGATGACCAGCTGGTGCTGGCCGGGCTCAAGGCCGGTGCCAAGGGCTACCTGCTCAAGGATGTCACCCTGGCGCAGCTGGTCGGTGCCATCCGTACCGTGGCCGACGGCGGTTCGCTGGTGCAGCCGGCGGTGACCCAGCGCCTGCTGTCCGGCCTGGAGCACATGCGCAACGAGTTCGTCAGCCTGGACCGCCCGGACCCGCTGACCGACCGCGAGACCGAGATCCTGCGGCTGATGGCCAGCGGCTTCTCCAACAAGGAGATCGCCAATTCGCTGGGCGTGGCCGAAGGCACCATCAAGAACCACGTGTCCAACATCCTGTCCAAGCTGGGCGTGCGCGACCGTACGCGTGCCGTACTGAAGGCGTTCGAACTCCAGCTGGTCTGAAGAAAATCGTTCAAGTACAAAGACTTGGGTCGTAGTTACGGGTTCCTGCCAAGGTTGCCCCCTACTTGCCGGGTAGCGGTATGCGTTACCCTTCGAATTCTTTGTCCATACAAATACGCAGCCGGCAGGGAAACCGGTGCGCCAATCCCGATAAACAATGCCCGCGAAGCCTGCTAGGATTGGCGCTTCGCTTCAATCAACCCGGCCGTGGGATCGGCCCCGGAGACTCTCTGAATGACCCGTATTATCGAGTTCCTGATCGCCTTGGGGATCGTGGCTGGCCTGTTCGTCATCATTGGCGTATGTCTGCCGGGCGAGCGTCACATCACCGAAAGCATCGAGACCAACCGCAAGATGACGATCGTGTACGACACGGTCAGCAGCCTGCGCCGCTTCAAGGACTGGAACCCGCTGGTACTGCGCGATCCCGCCGTTGAACTGAAGCTGTCCGGCCCGGCCTCCGGTACCGGTGCCACCCTCGACTTCACCTCCAAGGAGCTGGGCACCGGTTCCTGGAAGATCACCGAAGCCGAAGAGAACAAGCGTGTTGTGATCGCCATCGAAGACGCCACCAAGGGTCACGACAAGGTCACCACCTTCAACCTGGAGCCGACCGGCAAGGGCGGTCGCAACGTCAAGATCACCCAGGACTACTCGGTGAAGTACGGCTTCGACCTGTTCGGCCGTTACGCCGGCCTGTATGTCAGCCGCCAGATCGGCGACGACATCAAGCTGGGCCTGTCGCGCATCGCCAACATGCTCGCAACCGTGCCGAACGTGGACTACCGCACGCCGGAAGCCCCGCTGACCGACCTGGCCATCGTTGAAGTGCCGGCCGAGAACCTGCTGGTGGTCAACGCCGGCAACGTGGACCGCGGTCAGGACACCATCACCAAGTCCATCAAGGACAACCAGGAGTGGATCAAGCGCGTGATGGAGGCCAATGGCCTTGAAGCCGCCGGCCCGTTCCGCATCATCACCACCGACTTCGGCCAGGAGAAGTACGCCTTCGACATCGCCCAGCCGGTGAAGAAGAAGGGTGCTGAAGGTGCTGCTGCCGACGAGCTGACCGTCAAGATCGACGGCGGCGCTCCGGTCAAGTACGTGCACGTTGCTCCGCACCGTTCGGCGCATGCGGCCTACACCGGCCACATGGCGGGTCTGGACGTGGCCCGCAACGGCCTGCGTGCCTGGGCCGTGACTTCGGGCAACGAAGTCATCGACCGCCCGTACGAAACCTGGAAGGACGGCATCGACAAGTCGTTCACCCCGGAAGCGACCTACGACATCTACTGGGCCGTCAAGTAAGCCTCGGCTGACCCATGTAGTGTTGGACACGAAAACGCGCCGCTCATTGCGGCGCGTTTTTTTTGATCCGGCGCCCGGCAAGGGGCGCTGCGCAAGGAGCCCCCATGTTCAATCTCGAACGTCGTGCACGTAAGCCGTCCCTGCTCGCCTGCCTGGGGGCGCTGCTGGCCGCTGCCTCGATCGGCCTGTCCGCCTACGCCTCGCATGGCGTGGCCGATCCGCTGGCGCAGCAGCACCTGAACATGGCGGCGCTGTACGCGTTCGCGCATGGTGCGGTACTGGTGGCACTCGGGCCGCGCGCGCACGGGGCGATCGCACACCTGGCGCTGTACGTGCTGCTGCTGGGTGTGCTGTTGTTTTCAGGCAGCCTGGTGGGCGGGGCGCTGTGGCAGTGGCCGACGCGGATGGCGCCGATCGGTGGCACCAGCATAATGGCCGGCTGGGTGGTGCTGGCGATCAATGCGTTGAGGCGGTGACGGCAATCCGGGTACAGCCGAGCATGGCTCGGCACGACATGGGGGCGTTGCGCGGCAGCTGCTGTAGAGCCGAGCCATGCTCGGCTTCGAGCGAAGCGGCCCGCTTTTGTCTTCGCTCTCTCGTTCCATTCCGCGTGCGGGCGCCACGAGGGGCTCAGCTGTTGGCCGGCCTCCAGCACCAGTGCCAGGGTTCGTAGACGATGCCGTGCGGGTTGTCGCGTGGGTAGCTCAGATGGAAGCCATGCCCGCCGGCATGCACCTGCAGCCAGGCGAACGCGTCGGTGGCTTCAAATGATTCCTCGGCCGGGGCGTCGCCCGGTGTGCCGATGTCCAGCGCGTGGCCGCTGTGGTGTTCGCTGAAACCCGGGGCGGCATTGACCTTCAGGATCTCCGCCACGCTCAGGCCGCGCGCCAGTTTCCGTTCAAAGATGCCCAGCTGGTAGGCATGGCTGCGGAAGCCGGAGATCGCGTCCAGCGCAATGCCATCCCGTGCCGCGTGCAGTCGCATCCGTCGCCAGCCCTGCGCGGCGCCACGGCGCAGCCATAGCGGCCGGGCGAAGCGGTCGCGGCCGGCAAAATGCAGCAGGCACGGTTCGGGCTCCAGCGGCAGGCCGCTGTCGTCGGCGTAGCGCTGCGGGTCCAGGCCGAGCTGCTGCAGGCGCTGCTGCAGCCCGGCCAGCGGCAGCCACTGTTCCTGCAGCGCAGCGCCGAACGGACGTGCCGCCGCTGCATCGAGCAGCGCCAGTGCGTCCTCGGCCCCGGGCTCGCGCGGCAGGCGTGGCACCAGCGAATGCACGCCATGCGTCGTTACCGCCGCCAGGTAGCGGCCATCGCGCTTGCGCCGCAGCACCCACTGTGCCTGCGACAGCAGGCGGGCATCCAGGTTGCTTCGTGCGCGCAGCAGATGGGCGGGCCACAGCTCGATGGCCTCGGTATTGATCAGCAGGGGGGCGCGTCGTTGCATCGCCGCAGCTTACCGCCGAGGCGCCGGTGCGGCCACCTTGCGCAGTGCGTCCAGCAGCACCTGCGGCCGCTCCAGGCTGAGCAGCAGCGTGCTGCCATCGCTGACCGGCAGGGCGAGAACGCGCGTGCGGTCGGTGACCAGCGCGAACCCCTTGCCGCCGCCCTGCAGGCGGAAGTGGCCGGAATAGAAGCCCGGCATCGCATAGCCATTGGTCTTGAAACGAATGCCATAGCGGCGGTCACGCTGCAGGTCGACCACCTCGGCCTGGTCCAGCCGCAGCTGTGCCACCGGAACGCGGCGGCGGTACATCGTCGAGCGCACGTCCAGCACGTCGTCGGCCAGTTCCACCCGGCGGCGGAAGAACGCCGCGCCCAACCCGATGCCGAGCGCGGCGATCACCAGCAGACTCCAGGCGGCACTGCCGCCCATCCGGAACCAGGGCGGCGACAGCGTTACTTCGATCCAGGGCGCCGTGGCCGGTGCCTTGTACAACTGCGCATACAGGCAGGCCACGAAGGCGGCGAGCAGGGGCAGCACGATCCACAGCACGCGCAACGGCGAACTCTCGGCCACCTCGTACTGCTTTGGATCGCTGGCACCCATGGCTCAGGCCTCCTTCTTGAATACCAGCATCGCCGGGCGCATCGGTGCGGGGATGATGATGTTGACCAGCTCCCAGCCCAGTTGGCCCTGGCGGCTCAGTTCGCTCTGGATGTCCTCGGCCTTGAGCTGGCCCATCATGGACGTCTTGACCTCGATCGTCTGGTAGCTCCAGTGCTTGCTCATTCCTTGTCCCCCGAAGATGGCGTGGGTTTCGGCAGGCGTCCTGCCTTGCGCAGGGCGTCGCGCAGCACGTATTCGATCTGTGCGTTGAGGCTGCGCAGCTCGTCGTCAGCCCAGCGTTGCGCGGCGGCCAGGACGTCGGCATTGATGCGCAGCGGGTAGGCTTTCTTCTCACTCATGCAAGCTCCTGGCGGGGTGGTGGGGCACCCCGTTGCGAGGGTGGTTCAGTACAGCGAACCGGCGTTGACGATCGGCTGGGTACCGCGGTCCGAGCACAGCACGGTCAGCAGGTTGCTGACCATGTGCGCCTTGCGTTCTTCATCCAGCTGCACCACGCCGTTCTTCTGCAGTTCGGCCAGGGCCATTTCAACCATGCCCACCGCACCGGCCACGATGCGCGTGCGTGCGGCGATCACCGCGTTGGCCTGCTGACGCTGCAGCATCGCCTGGGCGATTTCGGCGGCGTAGGCGAGATGGCTGATGCGTGCGTCGATCACCTGCACGCCGGCGTCGGCCAGGCGTTCGGCCAGCTCGTTCTTCAGGTGCTGGGAGATCTCGCTGGCATGGCTGCGCAGGGCCAGCTGGCCGTCTTCGTGCTGGTCGTAGGGATAGCTGGTGGCCATCGCACGCAGCGCCGATTCGGACTGGATGTGCACGAAGCTCTCGTAGTCGTCCACGTTGTAGACGGCCTCGGAGGCGTCGACCACCTGCCAGACGATCACCGCGGCGATCTCGATCGGGCTGCCGTCCAGCTCGTTGACTTTCAGCTTGCCGCTCTCGAAGTTGCGCACGCGCTGGCTGACCCGGCGCTTGGCAAAGAAGGGGTTGTTCCAGCGCAGGCCGTTGTCCTTCACCGTGCCCACGTACTTGCCGAACAGGCTAAGGACCGCCGCCTGGTTGGGCTGGATGGTGTACAGACCGGCCAGGATGAACACGCCCAGCGCCACCAGCAGGGCGCCCAGCAGCATCAGCAGCAGGCTGGGCGAGCCGGTGCTGGCCTTGGCTGCCACGCCCACCACGAACAGGGCGGAGCCGGCGAGGCCGACGAGCAGGGCGCCGACCAGCGTGCCGAGGCCGTTGAGGGAAGACAGCGACTTCTCTTTCATGGCGGTACGTCCTTGAGGGTTCAAATTTAAGATATCAAAGTGATATCACCTGTCCACTACCGTTCGTCGGATGCCATGGTCAGGGTGCCCGGCCAGCTAGAATGCCCTCCCGCCTTCACATCGCTGCTGGAACCGCCATGGCCAAGCTTGGAACGCCGTTGTCCCCCTCCGCCACCCGCGTGCTGCTGCTGGGCTCGGGCGAACTCGGCAAGGAGGTGGCCATCGAGCTGCAGCGGCTGGGCGTGGAGGTGATCGCCGCTGATCGCTATGCCGACGCCCCGGCCATGCAGGTCGCGCACCGCTCGCACGTGATCGACATGCTCGATGCGATGGCGCTGCGGGCGCTGATCGCCCAGGAGCAGCCGCACCTGGTGGTGCCGGAAATCGAGGCCATCCACACCGAGACCCTGGTCCAGCTGGAACAGGAGCAGGGCCTGCGGGTGATCCCGACCGCGCGCGCCGCACGCCTGACCATGGATCGCGAAGGCATCCGTCGCCTGGCCGCCGAAACCCTGGGCCTGCCGACCTCGCCGTACCGCTTCGTCGATACCGAGGCCGAATACCGTGCTGCCGTCGCCGCCATCGGCCTGCCGTGCGTGGTCAAGCCGGTGATGTCGTCCTCGGGCAAGGGCCAGAGCACCCTGCGCAGCGAGGCGGACATCGCCCCGGCCTGGGACTACGCGCAGACCGGTGGCCGCGCCGGTGCCGGCCGCTGCATCGTCGAAGGCTTCATCGATTTCGATTACGAGATCACCCTGCTGACCGTGCGCCATGCCGGTGGCACCTCGTTCTGTGCGCCGATCGGCCATCTGCAGAAGGATGGCGACTACCGCGAAAGCTGGCAGCCGCAGCCGATGTCGAGCGCGGCACTGGCACGTGCCGAGGAGATCTCACGTGCGATCACCGACGACCTTGGCGGCTGGGGCCTGTTCGGCGTGGAGCTGTTCGTGAAGGGCGACGAAGTGTGGTTCAGCGAAGTGTCGCCGCGCCCGCACGACACCGGCCTGGTGACGCTGGTATCGCAGGAGTTGAGCGAGTTCGCGCTGCATGCGCGCGCCATCCTCGGCCTGCCGATCCCGGTGATCCGCCAGAGCGGCCCGTCGGCGTCGTGCGCGCTGTTGGCACACGGCGAGGGCGTGCCGTACTTCAACAACGTCGCCGCTGCATTGCAGGTGCCGGATACTGCCGTACGCCTGTTCGGCAAGCCGAGCGTGCATGGCCATCGCCGCGTCGGTGTCACCCTGGCGCGCGCGGAAACCATCGACGAGGCGCGCGCCATCGCGCGAGATGCCGCCGACGCCATCGGCGTCGAACTGCGCCCGTAAAGCAAAAAGGGGACGGAGGGGATTAAGTCGTTTGTGCCACAAACGACTTAATCCCCTCCGTCCCCTTTTCAGGGCCGTCGACTCTACCGCACGTCCACCCACACCAGGTGGTGGTCGCTGCCGTCGGCGATCTTCGCTTCCGGGCTTTCATTGGCCGGCCAGAAGATACCGCTGCCGACATATTCGAAACCGGTCGAGGGCAGTACGTAGTCCAGGCGCATGGTGCCGGACTTCGGGCCGAAATCGCCGGTGGCATGGAACGGTGCGCCCTTGCGCTCGATGCCCTTGGCCGCATAGGCCAGGCTGGTCTGCTCGCCACCGACGCTGCGCGGGGTGGGGTAGCGCAGCACGCGGGCGTTCTCGATCAGTTCGACGATCGCCTCATGGCGGCCATCGCCATCGACCGGGTCGTTGTTGAGGTCGCCGAGGATCACGAAGCGCGCGTCCTGGGCCAGGCCGCCGCACTGACCCTTGTCGTCGCACAGCCATGGCTTGTCACCCTTGGACAGGTATTCCTGCCACAGGCGCAGTTCGTCATGGTTGCGCGCCGCGTTGCGCTTTTCCGGGCCGTCGAACACCGGCGGGGTCGGGTGCGACACCAGCGCGTGCACCACGCCGGCCGGGGTCTTCACCGGCACGTCCCAATGCGACTTCGACGACAGGCGCAGCTGCGACCACACATGGTCGTTGTAGAAGCTCTGGCCGGTACGTGGGTCGATCGGGCGGATCGCGCCGGGCATCGCGCTCCACTTCAGTAGCTGGAAGCTGCGCACCCTGGCTTCGTCGATCGGGTAGCGCGACAGCACCAGCATGCCGTACTGGCCCGGGTGCAGGCCGTAGCCCCAGGCATCGTTGCCGCGGCTGCGGCCTTCGCCACCGACCACGCCGTTGTTGTCCAGGTCCAGGCCGCTGGGCACGCCGGTGTTGACCGGTGCCAGATAGCGGTAGGCGAAGTGCAGCGGTTTGCCGCCACCGGGCTGGGCGACCTCCAGGTAGCGCTTCTGGAACAGGTCGGCGGCGCGATGGGCGTCGTCGAAGTCGAATTCGTTCAGCAGCACCAGGTCCGGGCGCACCTGCTGCAGCACTGCGGCGATCTTGCGCGCGTGTTCGCTGTCGCCTTCCAGCTCCTTGATCAGGCCACCGGCGTCATCGGAGTACAGCGAGGTGTTGTAGGTGGCCAGGCGCAGCGCAGCGGACGGCTTTTCGGTCATCGCAGGGGACGTGGCGAAGGCAGGGGCGGTGGCGCCGCAGAGCAGGGCCAGGGCGAGGATCAGGGGATGGCGGCGGGTCATGTTCATGGGCCGTATTGTGCACCCGGCCCGGTGTCAGCGGTTTGTCAGCGCCCGTCCAGATCCTTGTCGAAATCGTGCCAGCGGCGGCCATCGTAGGCTTCCAGCGGATGGAAGCGGCGCTTGTAGTCCATCTTCTGGTGGCCGCGGATCCAGTAGCCCAGATACACGTGCGGCAGCCCCTCTCGGCGTGCCCACTCGATCTGCTGCAGGATCGCGAAGGTGCCCAGCCCGCGCGCGGGGTGGTCCGGGTCGAAGAAGGTGTAGACCGCCGACAGGCCGTGCTCGGTGACGTCGGTCACCGCTACCCCCAGCAGCTGGCTGGGCTGGCCGTCGTGGCCGGGCAGGCGCATCTCCATGAAGCGGGTGTGCGACCAGCTGCCGATCAGGAACTGCTCGAACTCGTGCGGGCCGTGGTCGTCCATGCCGCCGTTGGCATGGCGGTGGGTGAGGTAGCGGTGGTACAGCGCGAACAGGTCATCGCGGGCGGTGGCGGCGGTGATCCGCACCTCCAGGTCGTCATTGCGGGTGGCACAGCGGCGCTGGCTGCGGTCCGGGGCGAAGCGGGCCACCGGGATGCGCACCGCCACGCAGGCCTGGCAGTGCGCGCAATGCGGCCGGTAGACCAGGTCGCCGCTGCGGCGGAAGCCCCAGCTCAGTGCCAGTGGATAGAGCGCGCCGAGGCGGCGGTCGTTCGGGTCCAGCACCAGGTCGCGTGCCACCCGGTCCGACCAGTACCCGCAGGGGTGCTCGCCGGTCTGGAAAAGTCGCAGTTCGTCGTCTCTGTCGCCATGTATCGCCATGGGCACAGCATAGCCCCAGGTTGTCGCAGTGGCGGCGACTGTCCGCCGGATGAATGGAATCGGCAGTAGCGTCAACCGACGTCGCGCCCGGGCGTTGTTGTCCCCCGAGGGTGAAGTGATCACCCCGACGCTGTTCCCATTCCCAGGAGTGACCTCATGATCCGTACCCCCCTGCTGCTGGCCCTGCTGCTCGGCACCTCCGCATCCGGTATCGCGCTGGCGGCCGACACCCCGGCCACGCCGGCACCGCGCCCGGCCAAGCTGGACACCAACGGTGACGGCGTGATCGACCGCAGCGAGGCGGCCGCCAACCCGCGCCTGGCCGCGAAGTTCGACGAGCTGGACAAGAACAAGGACGGCAAGCTCTCGCGCGACGAGCTGCCGCGCTGGCAGCATGGCCGTCGTGGCCACGGCGGTGAGCGCTGGGCCGCGCTGGACGTCAACAAGGATGGCCGCATCAGCCGCGAGGAAGCCAAGGCCGATCCGCGCCTGGCCGCGCGCTTCGACCAGCTTGATCTGAACAAGGACGGCTACCTGGACAAGGCCGACCGCGAGCTGCGCATGAAGCAGCATCGTGATGCCTGGTTCGCCGCCGCCGACACCAACAAGGACGGCCAGCTGAGCAAGGCCGAGTTTGATGCGGCCAAGGGCCCGATGCATGGAGGCCCGCGCCATGGCGGTCCGCGCGACGGCGGCGCACCGAAGCCGCAGCGCTGAGGGTCAATGCAGTGATGACGACAACGCCGGCGGCACTGCCGGCGTTGTCCGTTACAAGCGGCCGCTGCGCATCAGCGAGTACGCCACAAGCGCAATGACCATCAGGTTCATGGCGATGATGGCGGTGCGGCCGTACATCGATTCGAACTTCCAGTTGATGCCGGTTCGCCCGCGCCGCGCCGAATCGCGCGCGATCATCGGTGCCATCACCCGCTGCAGCGTCACCAGGCACTGGTAGTTGACCACGCCCAACCCGACCGCCAGCACCGTCAGCTGCGTCCAGACCGGTGCCTGCAGCACCACAGCCAGCAGGATCGCCAGGCACCAGAACATGCCGGTGGTGATGTTGAGGTAGAGGAAGCGGCGCACATCGGCCCGCTCTGCCGCAGTTTCGGTGTACGACATCAGGAAGCGCCCGCCGAGGTAGCTGCCGATCGCGCCACCCACCACGCCGCCGATCACCGCCCCCCAGCTTTCGGCCGGCAGCACATGCAACTGGCCCAGGGTGGCGGTCAACGAGCCCATCGCGGTTCCACCGGCAACGCTGGCGCCGCCGAGGCCGAGCTTGCTGCCGCCGATGCCGACGCCGGTGCCGAGCAGCACCGCTGCACTGGCGGTGCCGGGTGCGGCCACCAGCACCATCGACACCACGGCGGTGGCGAATGCGGCGCTTGGTGCACTACTGCGCGCGAATTCGCCGAAGCGCTGCAGCAGGCCTTCGCGCACCAGGGCACGTGCACGCGACAGGCGCTTGCGCACGGCCGCATCGCTGAGCCCGAGCAGGTCGGCGACCTGCTGCGAGCGCTGTCCTTCGCGGTAGTACAGCAACAGGACTTCGCGGCTGTCAGCGGGCAGGGCGGAGATGATGTCCTCGGCGGCGATCTCCTCTTCCACCCGCTGCAGGCGATCAGCCGCACCTGGGGCCGGGTCGGCGGCCATGCCCATCGCCACCTCCGCGGCCTCGCCGGTCAGCGGCCGGCCACGTTGCGCACGCAGCCAGTCGCGGGCCAGGTTGCGGGTGATCTGCCGCAGCCACGGCAGGAAGCTGGTCGCGCTGCGCAGCTGGTGCAGCTGCTGCCAGCCCTTCACGAAGGCCTCCTGGGCGATGTCCTCGCTGGCCTGGCGGTCGCGGGTGATGGCCAGGGCGATGGCGGTGACCGTGTTCTGGCAGGCCAGCACGATACGGCCGTAGGCGTGCTGGCAACCGCTGGCGGCGGCGGGCAGTTCGCGTTCCAGGGTCTGGTCGATCGATGCGGCGAACGTCGTCATGGCGGCGGCTCTCCTGCTGGGATTGTGTCCCATGACGGAGCCGCGCGCCCAATGTGACCGACTTTCTGTGCTGACAAAAAAGGGACGGAGGGGATTAAGTCGTTTGTGCCACAAACGACTTAATCCCCTCCGTCCCCTTTTTGCAGTTGCCGGCCAGCGGCGGGTACGACCCGTGAGTTACTTCGATGGCTGGATGCGGACCCGGACTTCTTCCTCTTCCGGTGCGGCCTGCGGGGCCGGTTGCGCCTGCTGCGGCTGGGCCTGCGGGGCAGGGGCCGGTGCTGCCGGGGCCGGGGCACCGCGATGGCGCAGGCCGATCACCAGCGCCACGCCGGCGATCACCACCAGCAGGGCGATGCGGATGCGCCAGGCCCAGCTGCGGCCGCCGCTGCCCTGTTCCGGCGTGTCGCGGAAGGCGAACTCGGCGGTCGGATGGTCGCGGCGGGTGGTGTCGAGCAGGCGCGCCTCACGCAGGATCTCGCGTGCACGCGGCTGGTCGTCGGCGCGCACGATCCATACCGCCGGGTAGGCGTTGGCGTTGCCGAGGTCGGTATAGCTGAACTGGCCGCGGCGACGGGTCTTGTACGAGCGCCCGTTGGTCACCTTGACGTCGATGCCATGCCCGCGCAGGAGCTCGGCCACGCCTTCGACGGTTTCCACGCGCTGGCTGCTGAAGATCTGGCGCATGGGTTTACTCCTTGGCCGGCACGGCGGCCGCGGCAGCCTGGTCGGGAACCACGCGGATCAGGCCCTCCTGCGCGGTGCTGGCCACCAGCACACCATTGCGGGTGAAGAACTGGCCGCGGGCCAGGCCGCGCGAATCCTGCGCGCTGGGGCTGTCCAGCGAGTACAGCAGCCAGTCGTCGGCACGGAACGGGCGGTGGAACCAGATCGCGTGGTCGAGCGAGGCCATCTGCACGTGCGGGTGGTAGTAGCTGATGCCGTGCGGGAACGTCGCCGTGCCCAGCAGGTGGAAGTCCGAGGCATAGGCCAGCAGGGCCTGGTGCAGTTCCGGAGCATCGCCGACCGGCTCGCTCAGGCGCAGCCACACCTGGTGGTAGGGCGGGCGCTTGGGCGGGTTCAGTTCGTCGCGCGGGTAGACGTGGCGGAATTCGAACGGGCCGCCGCGCGACAGCCAGCGCTGCACCTTGATCGGCAGCCGCTCCAGCACTTCGGCCGGCAGCGGCCGGTTCGGTTCGATGTCTTCCGGCTGCGGCACTTCGGGCATCTTGTGCTGGTGCTCGGCGCCGGTCTCGGCCTGCTGGAACGATGCCGCGCAGAAGAAGATCACCTTGCCGTGCTGGATCGCGGTGACCCGGCGCACCGAGAAGCTGCCGCCGTCGCGGGTACGGTCCACGTCGTAGACGATCGGGTGGTCGATGTTGCCGGCGCGCAGGAAATAGGCGTGCAGCGAGTGCACGTGGCGGCCGTTGTCGACCGTGGCCTGTGCCGCGGCCAGCGCCTGGCCCAGCACCTGCCCGCCGAACACGTACTTGGTGCCGATGTCGCGGCTCTGCCCGCGGAACAGGTTGTCCTCCAGCCGCTCCAGCGTGAGCAGGTCGATCAGCTCGGAGACGACGGGTTCGGGCGTGTCGTTCAAGGGGGCGGCCACAGCAGTGAAAGAGGGCCTGATTATACCGGTCAGGGGTCAGATCCCTTTCGCCCGGCGAAAGGGATCTGACCCCGGGCGGGGCAACCGCTATTTGCCCAGCCGTGCGACCAGCGCCTGCAGGGCGTTCTGTGCGTCCGGGGCGAACCAGGCCTCGACGAAGCGGTCGAGCTGGATCAGGTCCGGCTGCAGCGCCACGTGCAGGTCGGCGCGGGCGATGGCGCGGGTCAGCAGCATCGGCTGGCGCGGCTGCCTGAGCAGGTCCTGCAGCCAGGCAATCGCGCGTGCCACCACCAGGTCCCCCTCTGCCAGCTCATCCACCAGGCCGATCTGCACCGCCTGTTCGGCCGGTACCAGCGAACCGGTGGTCAGCAGCACGCCGGCGCGGTGCACGCCCACCGCACGGCGCAGCAGTCGCTGGATGCCCTCCGGCGCGATCAGGCCCACCTGCACCTCGTTCAGGCCGATGGCATATGGCCGCGACGGATCGGCGCTGCGGGCCATCACCCGGTAGTCGCAGCACAGGGCCAGCACGCAGCCGCCCGCCGGGGCGTGGCCGGTGATCGCCGCGACCACCGGGATGCGGCTCTCGGCCAGCGTGCGTACGGCGCCAAAGAAGGCGTTCCAGGTGTCCAGCAGCTTGTGCTTGTCATCGCCATGCGAGAGCAGGTGCGGCACGTCCATGCCGCCGGTGAAGATGCGCTCGCTGCCCGACAGCACGATGCCGTGCGCGTCTTCGGCCATGGCCAGCTCGATGGCATGGATCAACTGCCGGCACAGGTCGGTGTCCAGTGCGTTGACCGGCGGCCGCGCCAGGCGCAGTTCGCGGATGGGGCCATGGTTGATCACCTCGATGAGCGTCGTCATGCTGCGGTCTCGTTGCGAAGAAGGAACCTGGGCGATGATAACCAAACCATTCGTTGGCGTACTGTGGCTTCTGTGTGCGGCCGCAGCATCGGCCTCGGCGGCGGAATCGGGCTGCGTCACGGTGGATCAGGGCTGGGCGCGGTTGCCACCGAATCCGGCAATGCCGATGACCGCTGGCTACGGCGTCATCCACAACGGCTGCGGCAAGGCGGTGGTGATCACCGGCGCGACCAGCAGCAGCTTCAATGATGTGTCGCTGCACGAAACCACGATCACGGATGGGGTCAGCCGGATGCGCGCGATCGAGCGCCTGCCGCTGGCGCCGGGTGCACGTGCCGAGCTCAAGCCCGGTGGCCTGCACCTGATGCTGATGCAGGGCAAGGGCGCGCTGAAGGAGGGGCAGGCGGTGCCGCTACGGCTGCAGCTGGAAGGCGGCGGCGAAGCAAGTGCGACGCTGGCCGTACGCAAGGCTGCGCCGTAGCGGGATGGTCGTGCCGGCCGCTGGCCGGCAGCACGGGCAATGCCGGCCAGCGGCCGGCACTACCACAGGGCCTTACGACCAGTCGTACGAGAACAGCACGGTGCGGCTTTCCGGCTCGTACAGCATCACGATCGCATCGGCGCCGGTGGCGCACCAGTTGTAGCCGGCTACGCCGGCCACGGCGAAGAACTTGTTGCCGTTGCGGGTGATGATCACCGTTTCGGCATCGTCCGCAGCGTTTGGGTCATCGGCAGCGTCGGTGAAGCCCAGTTCGAAGGCCGCGGGAATCTCCGCGGTCTCGGTCCAGTTGCCGAAGCCTATCGGTCCGCCCAGCGTATCCAGGTAGTCGCGTTCGCTGGCCTCACCCTTGCCGTAGCGCGAGTAGCAGGCGAGACGGCCGTGCGCGGCATGGTAATCGCGGGCCTTGGCGTAGCTGTCGCGCATCTGCGCGATGTGCTCCTGCGCATCCTTGTCCTGCACCGCCTCGCCGATGAAATAGCCCTCATTGCCGAGGAAGCGCATCTCGTTGCCGGCGGTCAGTTCGAAGGCGATCCAGTTGGTGCCGGTGAAATCGTTGTGGTGTTCTTCGGTGGTCTCGCCGATGCAGCCGTCGTACGGCTCGATCGGGCACAGCATCGTCGCCACCTGGCCGGCCAGTTCCGGCCGCAGCACGCCCAGGTCAATCTTCAGCAGCGGCAGCAGGTGCTGGCCGAGCCAGGCCTGGTCGGCGGGAAAGACGTCGGTGGGGAAGGGGACCATGCCGGGCAGCAGGTCGCGCAGTTCAGTCTGGTGGATCATGTCAGTCCATTGAATGGGATCGGTAGTGCCGGCCGCTGGCCGGCAACCTCATTGCTGCCAAAGCGTGCCGACCAAGGTCGGCACCTACCAGGGCGCGTCAGGTGGAGGCGCTGCGGATCGCCTCCGGCAGCGGCGCGCTCTTGCCGGTCTGCGTATCCATCCACACCACCACCACGTTGCCGTCGGAATACAGCTTCGACGCGTCCTGCTGGTCGACGATGCGGTGGCCGATGGTCACGCTGCTGTTGCCCAGGCGCTCGACGAACAGCTCGACCAGTATGTCGTTGGGCCACACGATCGGCAGCCGGTAATTGACGTTGGTCGCGGCCACCACCGGTGCGATGCGGTCGGTCATCGATACGCCGTCCACGCCCAGCATCCAGCGCACGCGCGCTTCTTCCAGGTAGGAAATGTACTTGGCGTTGTTGACGTGGCCCATGCTGTCCATGTCACGCCAGCGCACGCTGATCGGGATGCGGGCCAGGATCTTGTGTTCGCTGCTCATCAGGCGTCCTTCTTCTTCGATGTGCTCTTGCTGGCCTTGCCGGTGCTCTTGGCGGCCGCGGCCTTCTTGGCAACCTTGGCCGGCTTCTCAGGCTTCACCTTGCGTGGCGGGCGGGCGTCGGGCTTGTTGGCCACGGCGGCCGGCTGTTCCGGGCGCGCGCTGGTGGACGGCAGCATGCGCGCCAGGAACTGGCCGGTATACGACTGCGGACAGGCCGCCACGTCTTCCGGCGTGCCGGTGACCAGGATGGTGCCACCGCGGTGGCCGCCTTCCGGACCCAGGTCGACGATCCAGTCGGCGGTCTTGATCACGTCCAGGTTGTGCTCGATCACCACCACCGTGTTGCCTTCGTCGCGCAGCTTGTGCAGCACGCCCAGCAGCGCTTCGATGTCGTGGAAGTGCAGGCCGGTGGTCGGTTCGTCGAGGATGTACAGGGTGCGGCCGGTATCGCGGCGCGACAGTTCCTTGGACAGCTTCACGCGCTGTGCTTCACCACCGGACAGCGTGGTCGCGCTCTGGCCCAGTTTGATGTAGCTCAAGCCGACGTCGACCAGGGTTTCCAGCTTGCGTGCGATCGACGGCACCGGTTCGAACAGCTTCAGTGCATCCTCGACGGTCATTTCCAGCACGTCGTTGATGTTGAAGCCCTTGTACAGGATCTCGAGCGTCTCGCGGTTGTAGCGCTTGCCATGGCAGACGTCGCAGGGCACGTACACGTCCGGCAGGAAGTGCATCTCCACCTTGATCAGGCCGTCGCCCTGGCAGGCTTCGCAGCGGCCACCGCGCACGTTGAAGCTGAAACGGCCCGGCGAATAGCCACGCGCACGCGCTTCGGGCACCTGTGCGAACAGTTCGCGCAGGGGGGTGAACAGGCCGGTGTAGGTGGCCGGGTTCGAACGCGGGGTGCGGCCGATCGGCGACTGGTCGATGTCCACCACCTTGTCGAACAGGTCCAGGCCATCGATCTCCTTGTACGGGGCGATCGGGTGCGAGGAACCGTTGATCTCGTTGGCGGCCAGCGAGAACAGGGTGTCGTTGATCAGGGTGGACTTGCCGGAGCCGGACACACCGGTCACGCAGGTCAGCAGGCCCGACGGAATCGCCAGGTCCACGCCCTTGAGGTTGTTGCCGCTGGCCCCGCGCAGGTGCAGGGTCATCTTCGGGTTCGGCTTGTGCCGGCGCGCGGGGATCTCGATCGCGCGCTTGCCCGACAGGTACTGGCCGGTCAGCGAGCGCGGTGCCTCCAGGATGTCCTGCAGGGTGCCCTGGCCGACGATCTCGCCGCCATGCACGCCCGCGCCCGGGCCGATGTCCAGCACGTAGTCGGCCAGGCGGATCGCATCCTCGTCATGCTCGACCACGATCACCGTGTTGCCGAGGTCGCGCAGGCGGGTGAGGGTGCCGAGCAGGCGCTCGTTGTCGCGCTGGTGCAGGCCGATCGACGGCTCGTCGAGCACGTACATCACGCCGACCAGGCCGGCGCCGATCTGGCTGGCCAGGCGGATGCGCTGTGCCTCGCCACCGGACAGGGTGTCGGCCTTGCGTTCCAGGGTCAGGTAATCCAGGCCCACATCGACCAGGAAGCCGAGGCGCTCACCGATTTCCTTGACGATCTTCGCGGCGATCTCGCCACGCCAGCCCGGCAGGCTCAGTTCGCTGAAGAACTTCAGCGCCTCGTCGATCGGCAGCACCACCAGCTCCGGCAGCGGGCGGTCGGCCACGAACACGTTGCGTGCCGCCTTGTTCAGGCGCGCGCCATGGCATTCCGGGCACGGCTGTTCGCTGATGTACTTGGACAGCTCTTCGCGCACCGCCGGCGATTCGGTTTCCTTGTAGCGGCGCTCGAGGTTGGGAATGATGCCCTCGAAGCGGTGCTTGCGCTGGGTGCGGCCACCGGCTTCGGTGAAGTAGGTGAAGGTGATCGCCTCATCGCCGCTGCCGTACAGCACGGCCTGCTGCACGTTCTGCGGCAGCGAGTTCCATGCCGCGTCGACGTCGAACCGGTAGTGCTTGGCCAGCGAGGCGATCAGCTGGAAGTAATAGGCGTTGCGGCGGTCCCAGCCGCGCACCGCGCCGGCGGCCAGCGACAGCTCGGGATGCACCACCACGCGCGAAGGATCGAAGAATTCGGCCATGCCCAGGCCGTCGCAGCCGGGGCACGCGCCCATCGGTGCGTTGAACGAGAACAGGCGCGGTTCCAGCTCCGGCAGCGAGTAATCGCAGACCGGACAGGAGTACTTGGAGGAGAACAGCGTCGGCGAAGCGTCGGCACTGTCCAGGCTCTGCACCGACGCCATGCCGTCGCCCAGCTTCAGCGCGGTTTCGAAGCTCTCGGCCAGACGCTGCTTGATGTCCTCGCGCGGGCGGAAGCGGTCGATCACCGCCTCGATGGTGTGCTTCTGGCGCAGCGCCAGCGGCGGCACCGCATCGATTTCATGCAGCTCGCCGTCCACGCGCACGCGCACGAAACCCTGCGCGCGCAGCTGGTCGAACACCTGGGCATGCTCGCCCTTGCGGTCGCGGATGACCGGGGCCAGCAGCATGTAGCGCTGTTCCGGGTCCAGGGTCAGCACCTGGTCGACCATCTGGCTGACCGTCTGCGCCTCCAGCGGATAGCCGTGGTCCGGGCAGCGCGGGGTGCCGACGCGGGCGTACAGCAGGCGCAGGTAGTCGTAGATCTCGGTGATCGTGCCGACCGTCGAACGCGGGTTGTGCGAGGTCGACTTCTGCTCGATCGAGATCGCCGGGGACAGGCCCTCGATGTGGTCCAGGTCCGGCTTTTCCATCACGCTCAGGAACTGGCGCGCATAGGCCGACAGCGACTCGACATAGCGGCGCTGGCCTTCTGCATAGATGGTGTCGAACGCCAGCGAGGACTTGCCCGAGCCGGACAGGCCGGTGATCACGATCAGCTTGTCGCGGGGCAGGTCGAGGTCGAGGTTCTTCAGGTTGTGCGTCCGCGCGCCGCGGATGCGGATGAAATCCATCGCCATGGGGGATCCGGTTGTGGGGGCGTTGGCTGGGTGCCGGGCCAGCAGGGAACGGCAATCGGTCAGCCTACCGAGGTGACCAGATGGGGGCAATGGGCGACAATGCCAGCCCGATGTCTCATCTGGTGAGACAGGCCGTCAGGCAGGGGTCAGATCCCTTTTCACGGGGTGAAAAGGGATCTGACCCCGTTCCGGAGCCGTCCCCCCCCGCGGCGTTCGGGGGTTGACTTGACCCGCGCCCGCTGATCTGCGTACAATTCCGCTCCTGTCCGCCCTCGATGGCGGCAGCTCAGACCACAATAACTACAGAGGAAGGCCTGGTCATGTACGCAGTACTGGTCACCGGCGGTAAGCAATACCGCGTGGCGCAGGGCGAAAAGCTCCGCATTGAAAAGCTCGAAGTCGAAGTCGGCAGCGAGATCAAGTTTGACAACATCCTGATGCTGGGTGACAGCGACGGCGTGAAGCTGGGCGATGCGCTGAAGGGCGCTGCCGTCACCGCCAGGGTCCTGTCCCAGGGTCGTGCTGACAAGGTCCGGATCATCAAGTTCCGTCGCCGCAAGCACCACATGAAGCGTCAGGGTCACCGTCAGTACTACACCGAAATCGAGATCACCGGCATCGCCGGCTAAGCATCAGGAGAAGCAGTCATGGCACATAAAAAGGGCGTAGGCTCCTCGCGCAACGGTCGCGACTCCAACCCGAAGTACCTGGGCGTCAAGATCTTCGGCGGCCAGGCCATCGAAGCCGGCAACATCATCGTGCGTCAGCGCGGCACCCAGTTCCACCCGGGCACCGGCGTTGGCCTGGGTCGTGACCACACCCTGTTCGCCCTCGTGGACGGCAAGGTGGAGTTCTCGGTCAAGGGCGCCAAGAAGCGTCGCACCGTCAGCATCGTCTCGGCCGACGCCTGATCCAGGCATCGCCGGCACCCGTGCCGCGGCATGGCCGTGCTGGATGAAGAGCACGCTGCATGGAGAGCCCCGCTTCGGCGGGGCTTTTCGTTAGAGTTGAAGCAAGACCGGCTGGGCCGGGTTGCCGGCCCGCGGCCGGCATGACATTCAAGGTGGCGGCCACCAGGTCGCGCCCATCGCAGGCATCGAAACAATGAAACTGGTAGACGAAGCAGAAATCGAAGTGTTCGCCGGCAACGGCGGCAACGGCTGCATTGGCTTCCGTCGCGAGAAGTTCATTCCGCTCGGCGGCCCGGACGGCGGCGACGGCGGTGCGGGCGGCAGCGTGTACATCCGCGCCGACGAAAACCTGAACACCCTGGTCGACTTCCGCCATGAGCGTATCTTCAAGGCGCAGCGCGGCGAGAACGGCATGGGCCGCCAGGCCTATGGCAAGGGCGGCGAAGACCTGACCATCACCGTGCCGGTCGGCACCGTGGTCATCAACGTTGCCACCGATGAAGTCATCGGCGACCTGACCCAGCACGGCGACCGCCTGCTGGTGGCCAAGGGCGGTCGCGGTGGCCTGGGCAACATGCACTTCAAGAGCTCGACCAACCGCTCGCCGCGCCAGGCGCTGCCAGGCGAGCCGGGCGAAGAGCGCACGCTGAAGCTGGAGCTGAAGCTGCTGGCCGATGTCGGCCTGCTGGGCTTCCCCAACGCCGGCAAGAGCACCCTGATCCGTGCCGTTTCGGCGGCAACGCCGAAGGTGGCCGATTACCCGTTCACCACGCTGTACCCGAACCTGGGCGTGGTGAAGGTGGAGAACCACCGTAGCTTCGTGATCGCCGACATTCCGGGCCTGATCGAAGGCGCTGCGGACGGCGCCGGCCTGGGTGCGCAGTTCCTGCGCCACCTGCAGCGCACCCGCCTGCTGCTGCACCTGGTGGACATCTCGCCGATGGAAGGCGGCGTGGAGGGCATTTCGCCGGTGGAGCAGGTGCGTGCGATTGAACGCGAGCTGGAGAAGCACGATCCGGAGCTGCTGAACAAGCCGCGCTGGCTGGTGCTGAACAAGGCTGACCTGATGTTCGAAGACGAGGCGCAGGCCGCGGCGGAGCAGATCGTCGCCGAGCTGGGCTGGAAGGAGCCGTGGTTCCTGGTTTCCGCGCTGGGCCGCGAAGGTACCTTCCCGATCATGAGCCGGATCATGGCCTTCTTCGATCGCCAGAAGGAAGACGAGCTGGAAGCCCGCAACGCGCAGTGAATGCCGTTGTGGTTCCATGCGGAAAACCCGGCTTCGGCCGGGTTTTTCATTTGGTAGTGCCGGCCGCTGGCCGGCAATCCCGGTGAACCGCAGGCAACAAAAAACCCGGCCGGGGCCGGGCTTTTGTCTGCTGCCCAACCCCGAAGGGCAGGGTGGCAACGCCGGATCAGGCGGCCTTGAGGGCCTTGATGCGGTCGTTCAGGCGGCTCTTGTGGCGAGCAGCCTTGTTCTTGTGGATCAGGCCACGCGCGCTGAAGCGATCCAGGATCGGCTGGGCAACGGCGAAGGCGGCTTCGGCGCCGGCGGCATCGTTGGCGTCCAGCGCCTTGATCACTTTCTTGACAGCGGTGCGCAGCATCGAGCGCTGAGCCACGTTGCGCGCGTTGCGCACGACGGTCTGCTTGGCGCGCTTCTTGGCGGACTTGATATTGGCCACGGTGGTGGTTTCCTGAAAAAATCGGTGTTATGGGAACAGCAAGCTAGCTAGTATGATGGCCCGAGAAATGCACGTCAAGTCGATTGTCAAGAGGGACGCTGAGTGAGTTCACCGAAGATGTTGCGGGGCCTGCTGTCGTTCAGCAGCATGACCATGGTCTCGCGGGTTCTCGGACTTGTCCGGGATCAGGTGATCACTACCACGTTCGGCACCAATGCGGTTACCGATGCGTTCTGGGTTGCCTTCAGGATACCCAATTTCCTGCGCCGGTTGTTCGCGGAGGGGTCCTTCTCCACCGCCTTCGTGCCGGTGTTCACCGAGGTGAAGGAGACCCGCAGCCACGCCGAACTGCGTGAGCTGATGTCCCGGACCGCCGGCACCCTGGGCGGGGTGCTGATGCTGGTCACCGCCCTGGCGCTGATCTTCGCGCCGCAGCTGGCGGTGGCATTCTCAAGTGGTGCTGATACCGACCCGGTCAAGCAGACCCTGCTGGTCGACCTGTTCCGCCTGACCTTCCCGTTCCTGCTGTTCGTGTCGCTGACCGCGCTGGCCGGCGGTGCGCTGAACAGCTTCCAGCGCTTCGCGATGCCGGCGCTGACCCCGGTCATCCTCAACCTGTGCATGATCGCCGGTGCGCTGTGGCTGGCGCCGCGGCTGGGCGGCACCCCGGAGAAGCAGATCCTGGCGCTGGGCTGGGCGGTGCTGGCGGCCGGTCTCCTGCAGCTGCTGTTCCAGCTGCCCTCGCTGAAGGGCATCAACCTGCTGACCCTGCCGCGCTGGGGCTGGAACCATCCGGGGGTGCGCAAGGTGCTGACGCTGATGGTGCCGACGCTGTTCGGTTCGTCGGTGGCGCAGATCAACCTGCTGCTGGATACCCTCATCGCCGCCAAGCTGACCGACGGCTCGCAGTCCTGGCTGTCGCTGGCTGACCGCTTCCTGGAGCTGCCGCTGGGCGTGTTCGGCGTGGCCCTGGGCACGGTGATCCTGCCGGCGCTGGCCCGCCACCACGTCAGCACCGACCGCGAGGGCTTCTCGCGCTCGCTGGACTGGGGCCTGCGCATGACCCTGCTGATCTCGGTGCCGGCGATGCTGGGCCTGGTGCTGCTGGCCGAGCCGCTGATCGCTACCCTGTTCCAGTACCGCCAGTTCACCGCGTTCGATACCCGCATGACCGCCCTGTCGGTGTACGGCCTGAGCTTCGGCCTGCCGGCGTTCGCCCTGCTCAAGGTGGTGTTGCCGGCCTTCTACGCCCGCCAGGACACCAAGACCCCGGTGCGCGCCGGTGTTGCCGCGCTGGTGGCCAACATGGTGTTCAACTTCGCCCTGCTGGCCGTGCTGTACCAGGTGATGGTGCCGGACGAGCTGAAGGCACAGGGCGTGATGGCGGCCATCGGCAAGCAGCCGGGCCTGCACCTGGCACTGGGCATCGCCAGTGCGCTGTCCAGTTACCTGAACCTGGGCCTGCTCTGGTACTGGCTGGGCAAGACCGATGTCTACCAGCGGCGGCCGGGCTGGGGCGGCTATCTGGTGCGGCTGGGGGTGGCCTGCGTGGCCATGGTCGGCGTGCTGCTGGCCCTGCTGCACTGGGTTCCCGACTTCACCGGCATGGACAAATGGCACCGTATCGGTGGCCTGATGCTGCTGGTCGGCGGCGGCGGCGCGACCTACGCGGTGGCCATGCTGGCGATGGGCTTCCGCCCGCGCGACCTGCGCGGGCATTGATCGCGGTCCGTGGCGGCTATACTTCAGGGTTACACCATTGAAGCGGCGGCCCCGGTCGGGCCGGAACGAGAGTTGATGAGCAGGCTGTTCAGAAGCGTCGAGGGCGGGGAGCTGTTCCCCAACGGAAGCGTGGTCTGTATCGGTGCATTCGACGGCCTCCACCTGGGCCATCGTGCGCTGGTCCGCCACGCGGTTGCCCGCGCGCGCGCCTTGGGCGTGGCCGCAGTGGCCGTGGCATTCGAGCCGCTGCCGCGTGAATTCTTCGCCCAGGGCACGCCGCCGCCGCGGCTGACCCTGGCGCGCAGCAAGGTCGAGATCCTGCGCGAGCTCGGCGTCGATGCGATCGGCCTGCTGCGTTTCGACGCGGCGATGGCGGCGATGCCGGCCGAGACCTTCGTGCGCCGGTTGCTGGTGCACCGGCTGGGCGCCCGCGAAGTGTGGATCGGGCCCGAGTTCTGCTTCGGCAACCGCCGCCGCGGTGATCTGGCACTGCTGCAGGAGATGGGCGCCGAACTCGGCTTCACCGCGGGCGAGATCGAAGCGGTGGACCTGCATGGCGAGCGCATCTCCAGCACCCGCATCCGCCAGCTGCTGCAGGAGGGCGATTTCGCCCGCGCCAACGACCTGCTCGGCCGCCCCTACGCGATCAGCGGGCGGGTGGTGCGCGGGCGCCAGCTCGGCCGTACGCTGGGCTTCCCCACCGCCAACCTGCGCTTCCCGAAGACCCCGGCACTGTCGGGCATCTACGCGACCTGGGTGCACGGCGTGTTCGACCAGCCCTGGCCTTCGGTGTCCAGCTTCGGTACGCGGCCGACGGTGGAGGGCGTGGAGCCGCTGCTGGAAGCCCACCTGTTCGATTTCCAGGGCGACCTGTACGGCCGCCACATCGACGTGGAGTTCGTCGCCAAGCTGCGCGACGAAGAGAAATTCAATGATCTGGCGGCGCTGACCGACCAGATGCACCGCGACGCCGAACAGGCGCGCGCCATCCTTTCCGAACATAGATTGCGAGCCACTGCGTGAGCCAGGACTACAAGACCACCCTGAACCTGCCAGCCACCGAATTCCCGATGCGCGGCGACCTGCCCAAGCGCGAGCCGGGCATTCTGGCGCGGTGGGAAGAGCAGGGGCTCTACCAGCAGCTGCGCGACAACGCCGCCGGCCGCCCGCTGTTCGTGCTGCATGACGGCCCGCCATACGCCAACGGCCGCATCCACCTGGGCCACGCGGTCAACAAGATCCTGAAGGACATCATCGTCAAGTCGCGCTACCTGGCCGGCTTCGATGCGCCCTACGTGCCGGGCTGGGACTGCCATGGCCTGCCGATCGAGATCGCGGTCGAGAAGAAGTGGGGCAAGGTCGGCACCAAGCTTGACGCCGTCGAATTCCGCCAGAAGTGCCGCGAGTTCGCCGAAGAGCAGATCAACATCCAGCGCGTGGACTTCAAGCGCCTGGGCGTGACCGGTGACTGGGACAACCCGTACAAGACCCTGAGCTTCGATTTCGAAGCCAACGAGATCCGCGCGCTGGCCAAGGTCGTGGCCAACGGCCACCTGGTCCGCGGCGCCAAGCCGGTGTACTGGTGCTTCGACTGTGGCTCGGCGCTGGCCGAGGCCGAGATCGAGTACCAGGAAAAGGAATCGCCGGCGATCGACGTCGCCTACGCTGCACGCGATGCGCAGGCCATCGGCCAGGCGTTCGGCGTGAGCGTGCCGGTCGACGTCGAAGTGGCCGTACCGATCTGGACCACCACGCCGTGGACGCTGCCGGCCTCGCTGGCGGTGTCGCTGGGCGCGGAGATCAACTATGTGCTGGCCGAAGGCCCGGCCCACAACGGCAAGCGCCGCTGGCTGGTGCTGGCCGCGGCCCTGGCCGAGCGCGCGCTGCAGCGCTATGGCGTGGACGAAGTGGTGCTGCATGGTGAAACCACCGGCGCTGCGCTGGAAAACCAGCTGCTGGCGCATCCGTTCTACCCGGAGCGCGAGATCCTGGTGCTCAATGGCGACCACGTCTCCGACGAGGACGGTACCGGTGCGGTGCACACCGCCCCCGGCCACGGCCAGGAAGACTTCGTGGTCAGCCAGAAGTACGGCCTGCTGGACAAGTACAACGCTGGCCAGGTCACTCCGATCGACGGCCGCGGCGTGTACCTGGAATCGACCCCGCCGGCCGGTGACGTGGTGCTGGCTGGCCAGCACCTGTGGAAGGCGCAGGAGGCCATCGTCGGCGTGCTGCGCGACAACGGTTCGCTGCTGGCGTTCCATCCGATCCGCCACAGCTACCCGCACTGCTGGCGCCACAAGACGCCGGTGGTGTTCCGCGCCACCCCGCAGTGGTTCATCTCGATGGACAAGGCCAACCTGCGCAACGATGCGCTGGCCGCCATCGACACCGTCGGCTGGTTCCCGACCTGGGGCAAGGCGCGCATCCAGAGCATGGTCGACGGTCGCCCGGACTGGACCATCTCGCGCCAGCGCACCTGGGGCGTGCCGATCGCACTGTTCACCCACCGCCAGACCGGCGAGATCCATCCGCGTTCGGTGGAGCTGATGCAGCAGGTCGCCGACCGCGTCGAAGCCGAGGGCATCGACGTGTGGTATTCGCTGGACGCCGCCGAACTGCTCGGTGCCGACGCGGCCGACTACGAGAAGGTCACCGACATCCTCGACGTCTGGTTCGATTCGGGCGTGACCCATGAAGGCGTGCTCGCCGCGCGTGGCTTCGGCAAGCCGGCCGACCTGTACCTGGAAGGGTCCGACCAGCACCGCGGCTGGTTCCAGTCCTCGCTGCTGACCGGCGTGGCGATCGACAAGCGCGCCCCGTACAAGCAGTGCCTGACCCACGGCTTCACCGTGGACGAGCACGGCCGCAAGATGTCCAAGTCGCTGGGCAATGGCATCGAGCCGCAGGACATCATGAACAAGCTGGGCGCGGACATCCTGCGCCTGTGGATCGCCTCGGCCGACTACAGCAACGAGATGTCGCTGTCGCAGGAGATCCTCAAGCGCAACGCCGACGCCTACCGTCGCCTGCGCAACACCGCACGCTTCCTGCTCGGCAACCTGGACGGTTTCGACCCGGCGCAGCACCTGCAGCCGCTCGAGCAGATGGTCGCGCTGGACCGCTGGATCGTGCATCGCGCGTGGGAGCTGCAGGAGAAGATCAAGGCGGCCTACGACGGCTACAACATGGCCGAGATCGTGCAGCTGCTGCTGAACTTCTGCAGCGTGGACCTGGGCTCGCTGTACCTGGACGTGACCAAGGACCGGCTGTACACCATGCCGACCGATTCGCACGGTCGCCGTTCGGCCCAGAGCGCGATGTACCACATCGCCGAAGCATTCACCCGCTGGGTGGCGCCGATCCTGACCTTCACCGCCGACGAGCTGTGGGGCTACCTGCCGGGCGAACGCGCCGGCCACGTGCTGTTCACCACCTGGTATGACGGCCTGGCGCCGTTGCCGGCCGATGCCCAGCTCAATGCCGCCGACTTCGACCAGCTGCTGGCCGTGCGCGAGCAGGTGGCCAAGGTGCTCGAGCCGATGCGCGCCAACGGTGCGATCGGTGCGGCGCTGGAAGCGGAGATCACCATCGCCGCCAGCGAAGAACAGGCCGCGCGCTGGCAGCCGCTGGCCGATGAACTGCGTTTCCTGTTCATCAGTGGCGACGTGCAGGTGCGCCCGGCGACCACCGACGAGGTGTTCGTCAGCGCCCAGCCGACCACCAAGGCCAAGTGCGTGCGCTGCTGGCACCACCGCGCCGACGTCGGCAGCAACGCCGACCATCCCGAGCTGTGCGGCCGTTGCGTGAGCAACGTGACCGGCGCCGGCGAAGTGCGGAGCTGGTTCTGATGGCCGCGCCCCGTCCGCATCCGAACGCCCTGGTCTGGCTGCTGCTGTCGGTGGCCATCATCGGCCTGGACCAGTGGTCCAAGGCCTGGGTGCTGTCCAGCCTGCCGGAGTTCCAGCCGGTGGTGGTCATCGACGGCTTCTGGAACTGGTACCGCACCTACAACACCGGCGCGGCATTCAGTTTCCTGAGCGACGCCGGTGGCTGGCAGAAGTACTTCTTCACCGCGCTGGCGATCGCCATCAGCGGGCTGATGGCGTGGTGGCTGCGCGGCACCGCCCGCGGCAACTGGAAGGCCGCGGTGCCGTATGCGCTGATCATCGGTGGCGCCATCGGCAACGTGATCGACCGCCAGGTGCACGGCCACGTGGTCGACTTCATCCAGTGGTACGTGGGCAGCTACACCTGGCCCTCGTTCAACATCGCCGACTCGGCCATCGTGGTGGGTGCCGTCGGCATCGCGCTGTTTGGCCTGTTTGACGGCAAGTCCGCCAAAAAGGCGGATAATGCCAACCCGAAACCGTAAGCCGGCTGCCGCCGGGAGACTGAACTGATGGATGTGCTGCTCGCCAACCCGCGTGGTTTCTGTGCCGGTGTCGATCGTGCGATCGAGATCGTCAAGCGCGCGATCGAAACGCTGGGCGCGCCCATCTATGTCCGCCATGAAGTGGTGCACAACCGCTTCGTGGTCGACGACCTGAAGCAGCGCGGCGCGATCTTCGTCGAAGAGCTCGACGAGGTTCCGGACAACAACACCGTGATCTTCAGCGCGCATGGCGTGTCCCAGGCCGTGCGCCAGGAAGCCGAGCGCCGTGGCCTGAAGGTGTTCGACGCCACCTGCCCGCTGGTGACCAAGGTCCACTTCGAGGTCGCGCGCCACTGCCGTGCCGGCCGTGACGTGGTGCTGATCGGCCACGCCGGTCACCCGGAAGTGGAGGGCACCATGGGCCAGTGGAACCGCGAAGCCGGGACCGGGCAGATCTACCTGGTCGAGGATGTCGAGCAGGTCGCGACGCTGCAGATCAACCAGCCGGAAAACTTCGCCTACACCACCCAGACCACGCTGTCGGTGGATGACACGCGCGGCATCATCGATGCGCTGCGCGAGCGGTTCCCTGCGATGCAGGGCCCGAAGAACGACGACATCTGCTACGCCACGCAGAACCGCCAGGATGCTGTGCGCGACCTGGCCAAGCGCTGCGACCTGGTGCTGGTGGTCGGTTCGCCGAACAGCTCCAACTCCAACCGTCTGAGCGAGCTGGCCCGCCGCGAAGGCGTGGAGTCGTATCTGATCGATGGTGCGCACGAGATCGACCCGGCATGGGTGGCAGGCAAGCAGCACATCGGCGTGACCGCCGGCGCCTCGGCGCCGCAGGTGCTGGTCGATGGCGTGCTGGCGCGCCTGGCCGAGCTGGGCGCCACCGGCGTGGGCGAGCTGGACGGCGAACCGGAATCGATGGTGTTCGCGCTGCCGAAGGAACTGCGCCTGCGCCTGGTCGACTGAGCGCGGAAGGACGTCTGCAGGGTACGGCCCGCCACTACCCGGTGTGGGTGCGAACCGAAACTGATCTGGTGGGTGCGAACCTTGGTTCGCACGCCTTTGGCATGGCCGGGTGGGCGCACCGCCCATGACCTTTGGCCATGGGGCCGGCCATGGCACAGGCCTAGCATCGGAGGATTCCCCGTTGTTGGAAACTGCCTGATGAAGACCCGAGCCCTGGCAATGTCGTTGCTGTTCGCGCTGGCGGCCACGCCTGCACTTGCGCAGACCTCGCCACCGGCCAACGCGGCAGCCCCAGGACTGCTGCGCATCGATGTGGACGCGCGCGATCTGGCCCGGCGCATCTTCAAGGTGACCGCCACCGTGCCGGCCAAGCCCGGCCCGATGACCCTGCTGTACCCGCAGTGGATTCCCGGCAACCATTCGCCCACCGGCCCGATCGACAAGCTGGCCGGCCTGCGCGTGACCGCCAACGGCAAGCCGCTGGCCTGGCAGCGTGACCAGTACAACGTCTATGCGTTCAAGGTGGACGTGCCGGAGGGCGTGAGCGAGATCGTCGCCCACTTCGATTTCCTGTCCTCGCAGGGCGGCAGCCAGGGCCGGGTGGTGATGACCCCGGAAATGCTCAACCTGCAGTGGAACGCCAACTCGCTGTATCCGGCCGGCATCGACGCGCGCCAGCTGCAGGCGCAGGCCAGCGTTACCCTGCCCAAGGGCTGGTCGTTCGCCACTGCATTGGAGACCGCGCGCCGCGACGGTGACACCGTGGTGTTCAAGCCGATCTCCTATGACCATCTGGTCGATTCGCCCTTGTTTGCCGGCGAGCACTACCAGCGCATCGATCTCGATCCGGGCGCGAAGGTGCCGGTGCACCTCAACGTGTT
This sequence comes from Stenotrophomonas sp. YJH_SMC_131, assembly GCF_059367975.1. Taxonomy (NCBI): domain Bacteria; kingdom Pseudomonadati; phylum Pseudomonadota; class Gammaproteobacteria; order Lysobacterales; family Lysobacteraceae; genus Stenotrophomonas; species Stenotrophomonas sp. YJH_SMC_131. The sequence goes on from NZ_JCAFRJ010000011.1 coordinate 137,788, forward strand.
TGCCGACGACGCCAAATCGCTGAAGCCGAGCGAGGCGCAGATCACGATGCACCGCGCGCTGGTGCAGCAGGCTGACAAGCTCTACGGCGCGCGGCACTACAACCACTATGAGTTCCTGCTGGCATTGACGGACCGCCTCGGCGGCATCGGCCTGGAGCATCACCGTTCCAGTGAGAACAGCGCCGACCCGGGCTACTTCACCGAGTGGGACAACAACGCGTGGATGCGCGATCTGCTGCCGCACGAGTACACCCATTCCTGGAACGGCAAGTACCGTCGCGGCGCGGATCTCGCCACCGCCAACTTCAACACGCCGATGGGCGACAGCCTGCTGTGGGTCTACGAAGGCCAGACCCAGTTCTGGGGCCAGGTGCTGGCGGCGCGTTCAGGGCTGTGGTCGACCGCGCAGGCGCGCGACATGCTGGCCAACGTGGCCGCGACCTATGACCGTGGTCGCCCGGGCCTGGCCTGGCGGCCGCTGCAGGACACCACCAATGACCCGACCATCGCGCAGCGCCGCACGCTGCCTTACCGCAACTATCAGATGAGCGAGGACTACTACTCCGGCGGCCAGATGCTGTGGCTGGAAGTGGAGGGCAAGCTGCGCGAACTGAGCGGCAACCGGCGTAGTCTGGATGACTTCGCACGTGCGTTCTTCGGCGTGGGCAACGGCGACTGGGACGTCAACCCGTACACCTTCAACGACGTGGTCGCGACCTTGAACGGCATAGCGCCGTATGACTGGGCGACGTTCCTGCGCGGGCGCCTGGACGGCCACGGTTCGTTGACCGGCGGCCTGGAACTGGCGGGCTGGAAGCTGGTCTACCGCGATACGCCGAACGACGCCTACAAGGCACAGGAAAAACGCGCCAAGGCGGCGCTGCTGGCGTACTCGCTGGGTGCGACCGTGCTCGACAGCGGTGTGGTCGGCGACGTGATCTGGGACAGCCCGGCGTTCAATGCCGGCCTGGCGCCGGGCATGAAGGTGATTGCCGTTGGCGGGCGCGAGTACAGCAGCCAGCGCTTGAAGGATGCGGTAGCTGCGGCGGCGAAGGACAAGGCGCCGATCGTGCTGCTGGTGAAGCAGTTCGACCGCATCGAAACGATGAACATCGCCTACCACGGTGGCCTGCAGTACCCGGTGCTGGAGCGTATCGCCGGCAAGCCTGACCGCCTTGCGGACCTGTGGAAGGCACGATGAAACCGCGCGCCCGCGATGGCGTGATCCTGTTGATGGCGATCCTCGCCATCCTCGGTGCGTTCCTGCACGGCGACGGGCGCTGGCTGCATTGGCTGGCCAAGCCGACCACCACGCTGCTGATCGCTGCCATCGCCTGGCGCGTGCATGATCCAGCGCAGCCGTTCTACCGACGCGCGGTGCTGGCTGGCATGCTGCTGTCGTGCGTGGGGGATATCGCGCTGATGTTGCCGGTGGATGCGTTCGTGCCGGGGCTGGTCGCGTTCCTGCTGGCGCACCTCTGCTACATCGTCGCCTTCCGCGATGGCCTGCGTGCCGGACGTGGCCTGCTTGCCGCCAGCGTCCTGCTCGGCGCGTTCGCTGTACTGAATGTACTTGGTCTGTGGCCGCACCTGCCCGCACCGATGCGCATTCCGGTGCTGGCATACGTGGTGGTGCTGGCCTCGATGGCGGTCCTGGCGCTCGCACGCCAGTGGCGGCGACCGCACACCGATGCAATGGATGCCAGCAGCTCCCGCTGGGCGGCCGCCGGTGCGCTGCTGTTCGTCGCCAGCGACTCGCTGCTGGCCTGGGACCGCTTCGCCGGCGGCCTGCCACTGGCCAGCCTGCTGGTGCTGTCCACGTACTACGGCGCGCAGTACGCCATCGCCCGCTCCGTGAAACAGCAAAAAGGGGACGGAGGGGATTAAGTCGCAGACGGCACCAAGGCACAAACGACTTAATCCCCTCCGTCCCCTTTTCGCGTTGACTATCGGAGGGTCGCGTTGCCGGAACGGCCTTGTGCGTCGAAAGAGAGGCGTGCGGACTGGCGATCACCGGCGACTTCGTCCGGCAGCCAGACCAGAGTGCCACCCTTGCGCACGATCACATAGACGTGGCCGACTTCACCGGGAGTGCCCATCAATGCGTTGCGCTGTGCCTGCAGTGCCTGGGCCACGCGCGGCACCGCCTCGAAATCGATGTTGGCCAGCGCCGTGCTGCTGCGGCGCAGGGTGATGGTGGGCGCGAAGCGCTGCGGATTGACCGGGTCGCCCTTGCGCCACTGGCCGCGTTCGAAGTGGTAGCTGTCCACGCGTGACGGCTGCTGCGGATCCACCAGGTCCAGATTGATCCGGCCATCGTCGTAGAAGTGGATGCTGTGGAATACCGTCAGCCGGTGCCCGGCCAGCGCAGGCATCTGTTCCAGTGCCTGGCGGGCGGCCAGCAGGTAGTCCGCATCGAGCAACCGGTTGTTGCGTTCGGGCACCGGCGGCAACCGCGGCTCGGTCATCGGCGCGAGCGAAGCGGGCCTCTCGCGCGCTGGCGGCATGGCGATCGGCGCGCTTGCGCTGTCGGCCTGCACCGAATGGCCCAGTGTTTCGCCCAGCGTCTGCAGGGCTCCGCCTGCCACGGCGACGCCGGCCAGCACCAGCAACACCACGGAGAACACCAGCCGGGTCGAGGGCGGCTGCTTCATACACCCTCCAGGCGAACGTTGCGGCGATCTTCCGGGTCGTACAACAGCGTGACCCGCTCGCGCGGAAGATTGGCCAGCTCGATCAACGGGATGAAGCGGCGCACGCTCACCTGCTGCACGCCACCTTCGCGGTCGATGTATTCCAGCTGGAACTCCACCTGCGGCTGCTCGTTGAGATAGGTGCCGGTCTGGCGCAGCTTCAGCACCTTCGCATCCACGCCGATGCCGCGATACTTCAGCGCGTCACCGCGGGCGTCGGCCTGCAGCAGCCGGCCGAGCAGGCGCAGGCCCAGCGCGTAGCCGCACAACACCAGCGGGCACACCAGCAGCGGATGACCGAGCGACAGGAAGGTCCAGCCCAGTCCCTCACTCTGCAGCCGATAGGCGGCCACATAGGCACTGGCCACCGCCACGATGCCGATCGCTGCGCCGACACCACGGCGCCAGAGGCTGGCGACATCCAATTCAGGCTGGGCACCCTCCAGCACCACGTTGGGGAACGCGCCCGGCATCCGGCTCAGGCGTACCTCGATACGCTTGCCGGCCACGAAACGCTGCAGCTGCGGCTTGCTGTCCACCACCAGCATCTGTTCGTTGATGGGCGTGCCGGACAGGTTCTGGAAGCCCAGTTGCAGCTTCCACTGCGCGAAGCCGCGCACGTGCACGCCGGTCGGCTCGGCCTGTTCGATCAACGCGTCGCGCGGCTCACCGCCGGCCAGGATGGTGCGCACCCGATGCAGCGCGCGCGGCGGGCCCAGCAGCAGGTAGTGCAGGAAGGCGAGCAGCAGGGCCAGCCACAGGATCACCGACAGCGCGAGCAGCAGCAGGGCCAGCCATGGCGCGCTGCGGTCGGCCAGTTGCACCGGCCACGACGTGCCGACATAGAGGATGCAGGGGAAGGGCAACGCGAAGAACAGCAGGAACGCGCCCCAGAACCAGAGATAGGCCTTCATGGGGTGGTGGGGAACCGATGGAACAGGGCGCGTAGGGTACTACGCTCAGCGGATCTGCAGGGTCAGCAGGAAGTAGCGGCCGAGCGGATCGTCGAGCCCCGGCATCTGGCCACCGTTGCCAACCAGATAGTTCACCGGTTGCGTGTCGAGCACGTTGTGCACGTCCAGCGCGGCGACCACGCGCGGCCCCAGGCGTCGTGCGAGATGCAGGTTCCAGCGCAGCTGCCGGGGGTTCATGCAGTGGTTCTGCTCGCGCTGTTCCTCCGGGCATTCCGCACCGGGCAGCCAGGCGCGCGTGCGCCCCACCTGGTTGCCGCGCAGGGCGATGTCCCAGTTGCTGTTCTGCCACTGCACGTTCAGCACGGCGGCCATCGTCGGCGTGACATGGCCGCGCAGGTCCACCGTTGCATCATGGCCACGTTCGCGGCGCAGTTCCTGCTGCTTCAGCGCATCGAGCGAGAACAGCCACTGGCCGGTGCTGCCGGTATCGATGTGGTACTCCCCGCGCAGTACAAAGTTGCGCGAGGTGGTGCGGCCGATGTTGTCGAAGGACAGGCGCAGGTTGCTCAGGTGGCCGTCCTCGTCCAGCTCCCAGGTGCCGGGGTTCCACACCGCGTCGGCCGGTTGCAGGGCCAGGATCTCGTTGCGCAGTTCGACGATGTTGTGGGTGAGTGACAGCGAGAACGTATCGGTCGGCGTCCAGGTCGCGGCCAGGGAATGGCTGCGCGACCGCTCGGCCTTCAACGCATCGTTCTCCACCACGTCCACGGTGACGCTGCAGCGCCCGTTGCCGCTGCTCTGCGCGCAGTCGGGCAGGGCGCTGGAGGCCGGCAGCTCGATCGCACCGAAATAGCCCGGGGGGCGCCGCTGCTCGAACAGGCTGGGCGCACGGTAGCCGCGCCCGCTGGCAAGCAGGAAGGACCACCGGGGCGTGGGGCTCCAGCGCAGGCCAACACGGGGTGAAAAGGCCTGGTAGTCGCCATCGCGGTCCCAGCGTGCGGCCAGGTCCATGCGCAGCGTGTGCGCCAGGGGCAGGCCGAGTTCGGCGTAGGCGCCGCCACTGCGGCGCGCCAGGTGGCGCTGCTCCTGCGGCAGGCCCAGCGCCAGGTCACCCTGGCTCAGCAGGGCGTCGGGATGCGAGGTCCAGCGCTCCTGGCGCAGGTCGATGCCGGTGGCCAGCTGTGCAGCACCGCCGGCCAATGGCATCAGCTCCCGCTGCATGCCCCACCAGCCCTGCCACTGCTCGGTGCGCCCGCGATTGCGGATCGACGGGAACAACTGCTCGGCCGCGCCCGCCGGCAACGAGGTGAAGCCGGGCAGGAAATCCAGTGTCTCGGCGACCCGCAGCAGGGGCTCGGCGCGCACGGTGCCCGACGTGGACAGGCTGACATCGCTGCGCTGTGCGCTGATGCCGGCATCCCAGCTGCGCCGGCCCTGGTCGCGGCCAATGCCGAAGGTGACGTCGGCGTCGGTGGCACGTACATGCGGACGCACGTTGCCAGCTTCGCGCAGCACGCTGTTGAAGGTGAACCCGTACAGGCCGATGGCAACGGCGGTTGGACCAAGGTCGAAGCGTTGCCGGTTGTGGCTGGCCCGCGCCTCGGCGTAGGCATAGCGACCTTCGCCGCGCTCATGCCGGTAGCGCAGGTAGGCCGAGGCGGTATCCGAGGCCGGTTGCAGCGAGCGTGGTCGGGCGCTGTCGAACCAGCAGGCACCATCGCGCCGCGTCAATGGGCCTTCGCAGCGTTCTGCCGGCCAGTAGCGTCCATCGCGGAACGCGCCGATCAGGTACTGCGAGGTTTCCGCATGCCATTGGCGGCGATCACCGGCCACGTGGTCGATGCGGTGCAGGTCGATGCCGGCGAACCAGCGGTCCCCTCCGTCGCGCACGCCGCCGGTGGCCGCCTGCACGCGATACTGGCCAGCGTCGCCGCGCCCGCTCAGGCCGGTCTGCAGCATGGCTTCCGGGCCGTCAGCCTGGTCGCGCAGGATGATGTTGACCACGCCGGACATCGCGTCGGCGCCATAGATGGCCGAGGCGCCGCCACGTACCAGCTCGATGCGTTCGACGAAGCTGAGCGGAATTCCCCCAAGATCGGTGAGCCCACCCTGTTCCAGCGACACCATGGGATAGCGTGGCAGGCGACGGCCATTGACCAGGAACAGGGTCGCACGCGGGCCCATGCCGTCCAGGCTGGTGGTGGTGGCCGCACCCACCGGCAGGTACTGCGAATCGCCACTGCGCGAGGTGCTCATCGCCGGGTGGCCGTTCATGCCCGGCAAGTGCCGCAGCAGGTCGAACAGGCTGCCGTAGCCGCTGCGCAGGATGTCATCGCGGTCGATGATGGTGACCGGCAGCGTGGTCTGCACGGAGGTGCGCGGCAGCCGGCTGCCGGTGACATGGATCGGCGCCAGTTCCACCTGCGGCGGCGCGTCGGCGGATTTGTGTGGCGAAGGTGCTGCGGGCGTGGCGCGTGCCGCGACCGAAGGTCGCGATGGGAGCGCGGGGTGGGTACGGCGTACGACGAATCCGCCAGCGGGCGTACGCAGGATGTTCACCGGCATGCCCGCGACCAGTTCCTTCAGGGCCGCGGCCGCATCGCGGTGGCCATGAGTGCCGGCCGTGCGCAGGCCATCCAGCTCACGCGCATCGAACAGCAGGGCAATGCCGCTCTGTCGCGCCCATTGCTGCAGGGCCGGCGCCAGCGGGCCTGAGCCAACATCGACCTCCAGGGTGCCCGCTTGCTCGGCCGCAGCGGCAGACGGCAGCGCGGGGATGCCCAACGCGAGGCAGAACAGGGTGCGGAGCAGCAGCCCCCCCTGCAGCGCGCCCGGTACTGCCATCACCGCAGGCCTCCTCAGTACGTGCGGCGCAGTTCCAGCGCGCCATCCGGTCGCGTCTGGCCAGCCACCGACCAGCCCAGTTCCAGTGCCGACAGCAGTTCCTGCGCGTCGCCGGCACGGAAGGTGCCGCTTACCGCCAGGCTGGCGATTTCCGGATCGGCGATCACCAGCGGCGTGTGGCCGTAGCGGTTCATGCGTTCGACCACGATCGACAGCGGTGTGGCATCGAACACCAGCTGTCCCTGCAGCCAGCCTTCAGCGGCGGCATTGGACGACAGTGCCGGACCGGGCTGGATGCGGCCACTCGGCAGTACCTGCAGTTGCTGGCCGGGCGCCAGGGTGTGCTGGGTGCCCCCGCTGCTGACTTCCACCGCACCTTCCAGCAGTGCGACTTCGACCAGGCCATCATGCAGGCGTTCCACCTGGAAGGTGGTGCCGATGTCGCGGATGGTGCTGTCGCCGGCGCGTAGCTGCAGGGCCTTGCCCGACGGTGCGACCTGCAGCTGCAGGCGGCCACGTTCCAGCACCAGGTTGCGATGGCGCCAACCGAAACGGGCGTGCAGGGTGGTGCCCGCATCCAGCGTGGCCACGCTGCCATCGGCCAGCGTCTGCAGCCGGGGCTGGTGGGAATCGTTGGCGTAGCGCAGCGGCGTGGGGTTGCCGTCGACGGCAATCATCCAGCCGATCCCGATGGCCAGGCAGACGCCTGCGGCAGCGGCCACTGCCGGCAGCCAGCGACGCGGCGCCGGCCGTGCCGCACGTGCCGCGGCGGTGCGCAGCCACGGGTCGGCGGCCAGTTCCTCGCCCTGCTGGAACAGGGTCTCGGCCTGGATCCAGGCAGTGACATGGGCCGGGTCCTCGGCCAACCAGTCCTCGAACGTCTCGCGCTCGCCCGGCGTACAGTCCGGAGCCTCCAGCCGCGCCACCCAGGCGCTGGCGCGTTCGAACAGCTGCGTATCTTCCCTGGGCCTGGCGTGACTCATCCGTTGTCCCTGTCGTTGTGCAGCGGATCCGTTCCGAGTTCCTGGCGCAGGCCCTGCAGGGCGCGGGCGATGTGTTTTTCCACGGTCTTGGCAGTAATTCCACAGTGCCGCGCGATCTGCGTATAGCTCATGCCGGTGATCCGGTTGAGCAGGTACACCTCGCGCGCGCGCTCGGGCAGCTTGAACAGGGCCTGCCGCAGCAGGGACAGCATCTGCCCGGACTCGGCCTGGCGCAATGGATCGGGCGACGTGCTGGAAGGCTCGTTGCCGCCATCATGTTCGGCGAGGGAAAGATGCGGCCGCGACTGCGACGAACGGCCGCGGTCTGCCAGGCGGTTGCGGGCGATACGATACAGCAGCAGCCGCAGCTCGTCGGCACTGTGCGCGCGATAGCGGATCAACCGCTCCATGCAGTCCTGCGCGATGTCCTCCGCATCCTCCGGCCCGACACCGCGCGTGCGCAGGAACGCACACAACGGCGCGCGTTCCTCCCGCACGAACGCAATGAACGCGTCCGCCGGCGCGGACAGGTCCGGCGCGCGATGGATCAGAGGAGAGGGGGCGGACAGGGCTGGCCTCGGACGTCGGTGGCGGGTACGTCTTCGAGTTTTACGCGACGATGACCGGATGGGGAAGAGTGTGCGTGGCCCACGAATCCATTGTGAATGCGTTCATGTTTCGAGGGCCGCTGCACTGGGGGAGGGCGCACCGTCCGGACGTTGAACTTTCGACCCGTGCGTTGCGGGTGGAGAGAGAGAACACATGAAGCATTCGAAGTTGAGCCTGGCCCTGGCAGCGTTGCTGGGCATCACCGCCATGGCGGCGGTTGATGACGTCATGGCAATGAATTATCACGTGCAGGACGATCGCGTCTTCCTCAGCGGCGGCGTAACCGTTGCCGATGTGGTGGCGCTGCCCGCGCTGCTGACCAAGGCGCAGGCCGAAGGACGCCCGATCCGCGAAGTCGTGCTGCGCACGTCCAACGGTGGCGCGCTGATCGCCGGCGAGTGGCTGCAGGCGGTGATCCGCACCCAGGGCCTGGACACGATCGTGTCCGGCCACTGCATTTCGTCCTGCTCGATCATGCAGTCCGGCGGCGTCAACCGTTATCTCGGCGGCGACCTGCCGCTGGTCGATTCGGTGCAGATCCATGCCGCCAGCAGTGGTGGCAGGATCACCTACGCACCGTCGCCGCGCATGACCCAGATCTACACCGGCAACTATGGCGGCGGCATGGATGCGGGCCTGCTGCACAAGGCCATGTATGAGGTGGTGCAGCCCAATGGCCTGCTGGTGTTCCGCGACCCGGCGCGCACCACAGGTACCTCGGTCACCTTCGATCCGGATGGCAGCGGCAGCAAGCTGGAGTCGTTCCCGGGCCAGGACATCCGCGGCAACAACATCATCAACACGGCAGGCTATCGCGATCCGGGCGACACCCTGCGTGTGACCAGCAACGTCAGCGGCGACATCAATCCGGGCTACCTGCGCACCGCGCGCCAGCTGCAGGCCTTCGTCGACGACGATTTCGCGCGCTGGAACACCGACTGGGCCAGCACCTACATCAACTACGCGGTGAGCCTGTACAACGTCTCCACGCGGGGGCCGAACGGCATCGGCACGCAGTCGCTGCAGCAGCTGCTTGCCGACCCCGACCTCCAGGATGAGCTGCGCGGCCAGTTGCGGCTGGCCGATCTGGATGCGTCCACCCTGGCAAGTTCGGCGGGCGTGATCCGTGTCAGCAACGGCGCCACCTGGCGCACCGCCGAAACCACCGGCGCCGATTTCATGCTGGTCGACAACGGCACCATCGCGCTGGAGGGCGGCGCGCTGCGTACCCCCGAGCTGCGGGTGATGCCGGGCAGCGTGGTGGTTGGCCATGGCGATATCGCATCGGTCGGCACCGACAGTGATGCGTTGCTGGATGGCACCGGCCCGTCCTACCGCGAAGACGGCTTCAACCGACTGCGCGTGTTCGGCACGCTGATGCCGCGTGGCGGTGATCTGGTGACCCACGGCTACGTCAACATCATGCCCGGCGGGCAGGTGCTGTTCGATGTTACCGAGGCCGGGGGCACCGGCAGTGGCCGCCTGCGCGTCGGCAGCTTCTACGATGGCGGGGCCGAAGAGGGGGCGCTGGTGATCGCGCAGGGCGCACACCTGGCGTTGAACGTCGCCCAGGGCTTCTATGCCGGCGGCTACCGCCGCGATCTGGTGGAAGGGCCGATCTACCAGGGCGGTTTCCAGGATGCCGTGCGACTGGGCGACACCGGCTACAGCGCCAGCATCACCGCGGGCGAAGTATTCCGCCCGCGCCACAATTCGCTGCTCAGCTTCAACGTCAACCAGACGGCCGACGGGCTGTGGCTGACCGCCAACCCGGGCTTCGATCAGCTGGGCCTGTTTGCCAACGGCACCTCCGGCGATGGACTGGGGCGCGCGCTGGCAGCCGCATCGGATCGCCAGGACAGCGGCCTGAAGTCGCTGCTCGGCGCACTGCAGTTCGCCGACCGCGATGTGATCGCACAGCAGGCCGGCGCCCTGCGCGGTGATGCACACGCCAGCCTGCGCCTGGCCGACAATGCACTGCTGGGCAGCATCGGCAACGTGGTGCAGCAGCACCAGGCGGCGATGCGCAGTGGCGGCGATGCCGATGGCCTGGCCTCGCAGGCGGCGCAGTCGGTGTCGGCGCAGCCGGGCATGCGCCATGGCAGCCTGTTCAACCAGCTGGCCATGCATCTGGTCGAGCCGGCCGGCGAGGCTGCTGGCGACAGCCGCGCGGCGGGTGGCAGCCGTGGCCTGTGGGCGCGCGGTTTCGCCAGCCATGGCCGCATCGACGCCGACGGTGGCGTGGCCGGCCTGAGCCATAACATCGGCGGCATCGTGGTCGGTGCCGACACGCACGTGGCCGATGACCGCGTCACCCTCGGCGTCAGCGTGGCCGCCGCGGACATGTCGACCAAGGCCAGCGATGGCTCCGGTTTCAGTGGCGACGTGCGCGCGCTGGATGTGGGAGGCTACCTGGATGCGACCTATTCGCGTGGCTACCTGTCGGCGGCCGTGCGCTACACCGACCTGCGCCACGATACCCGCCGCAGCCTTTCGGCCATCGATGGCCTGCAACAGCCGCTGCGCGCCCGATACAGCAACGACGCGATCTCGGCGCGGGTCGAACACGCGTTCTCCTTCACCACCGGCAAGGGACTGGTGATCCAGCCGCTGCTGCCGGTGGTGGATTACGCGCGGACCTCGGCCACCCGCTTCAACGAAGAGCAGGGCGCTGGCGCGCTGGTGGGGCGCAGCGGCAGCCTGGAGAGCATCCGCGTGGGTGCCGGCCTGCAGCTGTTCAAGACCTTCGAGGGCAACAACGGCGAGCGCATCACCCCGCGTGCCCGCGTGGCCTGGCAGAAGGAGCTGGGCGATTCACAGGCGCGCTACAGCACCGGTTTTGCTGCGGCCCCGGACCTGGTGTTTGGTGCCAGCAGCCAGGCCGTGGGCGAGCAGGTGCTGGCTTGGAACGTGGGCGTGACCAGTCGCGCCAGCGAGCGCCTGTCGATCATGGCCGACTACGTGGGTGAGCGCCGCGACGGGCAGATCCGGAACGGCGTGATGCTGGGCTTGGGCTACCGGTTCTAAGCGGTACCCGGCCCCGGCGATATGCGTATCGCCGGGGCCATCCCATCAGGGCAGGTGCTGCGGTATGGTCGGCAGGGAACTCCCGCCAGGCCCCGTCATGCAGATCGCCGTCTTCAGTGCCCGCCCCTACGATCGTCGTTTCCTCGACGAGGCCAACCAGCGCGATGCGGCCGGGCAGGGCTTTGCATTCGTGTATTTCGATGCCGCGCTGGACGTGCATACCGCTGCGTTGGCACAGGACTGCGCCGCCGTCTGCGTGTTCGTCAATGACCGCCTCGACGCGCCGGTACTGCACGCGCTGCATGCGCTGGGCGTACGCGCCGTACTGCTGCGCTGTGCCGGCTTCAACAATGTGGACCTGGCCGCCGCGAAAGCGCTGGACCTGTTCGTCGCACGGGTGCCGGCCTATTCCCCCGAAGCCGTGGCCGAGCACGCGCTGGCGCTGGTGATGACGCTCAACCGGCAGACCCATCGCGCCTACAACCGCGTGCGCGAGGGCAACTTCATGCTCGATGGCCTGCTCGGGCGCACCCTGCATGGGCGCACGGTCGGCATCGTCGGCACCGGCAAGATCGGCCTGGCCACCGCGCGCATCTTCAAGGGCATGGGCTGCACCGTGCTGGGGCATGATCCGTATCCGTCGCCGGCCTTCGCCGGCGTGGGCGACAGGGTTGGTCTGGATGAACTGCTGGCGCGGGCCGACATCGTATCGCTGCATTGCCCGCTGACGCCCGATACCCAGCACCTGATCAACGACGCCTCGCTGGCGCGGATGAAGACCGGCGCGATGCTGGTCAACACCTCGCGCGGCGCGCTGGTGGATACCCATGCGGTGATCCGCGCGCTGAAATCGCGGCGGCTGGGTCATCTGGCCATCGACGTCTACGAGCAGGAAAGCGCGCTGTTCTTCCAGGACCTTTCCGGCGAGATCATCGACGACGAGGCCTTCCAACGCCTGATGACCTTCCCCAACGTGCTGGTGACCGGCCACCAGGGCTTCTTCACCGTGGAGGCGCTGCAGGAGATCTCGGCGATCACGTTGGGGAACCTGCGCGATTTTGCGGAGGGGCGGGTGTGTGCGAACCGGGTGGGAGCGTAGACACGCTGCGGAAGTGGGCCTCACCCAGTCCCCACCTGGGGTATTTACTTTGGGTGAATATCATATGAAGCTGTCGTGAAGGGGGGCTTGTCCTCCCTTGAAGTACAGGGGGCGCAAGGGACGGCGCAGCTGCTTTCTGGCCGGAACATGACGCCAGCACACGTCGGTGGATTACCGATCGTCTGGTGATTGCCGACGCAATTGGACAAAGGGATGTTCCATGCGTATCTGGCAGTGGCAGGCGTTGTTGGGCGCGGCATTGGTCGTGTCATCCGGGTGGACCTGGGCGAATAGCCCGGTCACCCCGCATACCGAGTACTACAAAAAGATCAAGAACAGCGAGGGGCTGGCACCGCTGACCTCGAGCCTGTTCGGGGATAGCATCAGCCCCAGCTCGGGGTCGACCGAATTTGTCGTTACCGACATCGACTTGCCAGGCAACAACGCGCTGCCGGTGCGATTGCAGCGTCGTCTCGCTGTGCAGTCCTTCAAGGACCGGCAGCCGTTGGGGGGATTCGGCAGCTGGGACATCGAAGTCCCCTACATGCACGCCACCTTCGACTCCATCTGGAAGTGGAACGAGTCGGGTAATGGCGCCACCCAGCGTTGCTCGCAGACCTTCTACCCCAAGACGCGTACCGGCGTGGGCACCTTCGAGATATGGACCGGCGTGCAGGTGCGTGTCCCCGACCAGGGCGAGCAGGAGATGCTGCTGATCGCCAACGCCTCCAACCCTAAACCCACCAACGGTGAAACCTATCGCTGGGGTACTCGGGGCAACATGCGCCTCAGTTGCCTGGGCTCGACGGCCAATGGCTATCCCGGTGAGGGATTCCTGGGCGTGGATGCATCGGGGAATCGCTACTTCTTCAATGTGGGTATTGAACGAACAGCCGGTTTCATGGATCTCGGCCAGGGCGTAGGTTCAAAACTGGTGCGTGTTCTGCTGATGGCCAGTCGGGTCGAAGATCGCCACGGCAACTGGGTAGCCTATGACTATTCGGGCGACAAGCTGGTTGGCATTCGCGGCAGTGATGGTCGCGCCATCTCCATTGCCTATGCCGGGGACCGTATTGCAAGTGCAACAGCCAATGGCCGTACCTGGAGCTATGAGTACAACGAGGGCTCCGGTGCAATGGGATTCGCACGCTGGCCTGCGCTGCGTGCCGTGCAGCAGCCGGATGGTGCTCGCTTCGGCTATGAGTACAGCTGGCAGGACGGCGGATTCGGGGGCCTGAACCCGGAGTATCAGAGCTGGGATGGTGAACCGAAGCTCTGCATCAAGCCCACGTTCGAGCAGTCTGGATTCACCCTGATCGCGACCCATCCATCAGGAACGCGTGGACAGTTTGAGTTCAAGTACCTGCGCCGCACCCGGCTGGGTGTAAAAAGTACCGCTTGCGCAGACATGGGCGGTGGGCGCTACGCGCAACGCGCCTCCAATGCGTTCGACCTCTTCGCGATCACCAGCAAGACGCTGACGGGGCCCGGGTTGGGCAGTTTGACCTGGACGTACGAGTCGGGCGGATATGACTCGGGCCTGGCCAACTCCGCAGTGTCGACGATTGTGGAGCCAGATGGTACGCGCCGTCACAGTGTGTTCGGACGAAAACTCGACGAGAACGAGGGGCAGTTGCTGCAGGAGGCGGTGCGTGCGCCGGACGGTCAGATCGTCCAGGTCATCACCAATACCTATATGAGTTCGGACGAGGTCCAGGCCGGACCGTTCCCGGACAGCTACGGTTCGATGACCGCGGCCGATGATCCCTTCGCCGTCAAGATTCGTCCCCTGAAGCAATCTGTGCTCAGCCAGGATGGCGTCAACTTCGTCAATACGACCGATCAGTTCGATGCGCATGTGCGGCCGGTGGTGCAGACCGAGAGTAACTCGTTGGGGCGCGCGCGAACGCTGAGAACCACCTACTTCGACGACACGGGTCGTTGGATACTCAGCCAAGTCGCGCGCAGCACACAGAGCGTTGGCGGCGTTGAGATTGAGACCGAACGCACCGAGTTCGACTCGATGGCGCGCCCGCAACGTACCTACGCCTTCGGCGCGTTGCAGCAGACGCTGGGCTATCACGCCGATGGCACGCTCGCCTCCGTGGCCGATGGCAAGGGCAATGCCATTGCGCTTGGCAGCTGGAAGCGTGGCCTGCCGCAGAGTGTCGCGTACCCGGACGGCAGCAGTGCCTCGCTGCAGGTCGATGACAATGGCTGGGTGCGCGCAGCGGTGGAGCCCAATGGTGCCAGCCGAAGCTTCGACTACGACGGGATGGGCCGAATCGTACTGGCGACCCAGGCCGCCAATGACAGCGTGGCCTGGAATCCTTCTACAACGCGATTCTTCCAGGTGGCGGGAGCGGAGATCGGGCTGGAAGCGGGACATTGGAAGCGCGAGTCCAGTACCGGCAACGCACGCGCGGTGACGTACTACGATGGGTTGTGGCGCCCAGTATTGGAAGAGTCGTTCGACGCTGCGGACCGTGGCGGTACATTGCGCCAGACGGTGACCCGTTATGACAGCAATGGGCGCTTGGTTTTTACCTCCTATCCGACGCGCGCGGCGTCCGACTTCCGCTCGGCGCTGCCCGGCACCCATACCGGCTATGACGCGCTCGGGCGCCCCAATCGCAGCGAGCAGGACAGCGAACTGGGCCGGCTTGTCACGACCACCGAGCAGATCGGCGGAGGCAGCGTAAGGGTGACCAATCCGCGCGGCATTGCCACCACCACCGACTACTTGATGTACGGCAAGCCCAGCCAGGACACGCCCATCCGGATTCTCCACGCGGAAGGGGTAGTGACGGAGATTCAGCGCGACACGCTGGGCAAACCGCTGTCGATCCTGAGGCGCAACTACGATGGCAGCGTCAGTGTACGGCGCCAGTACGTCTATGACGGCGCCCAGCGGCTGTGCAAGAGCATGGAGCCTGAGACCGGTGCGACCGGCATGGGCTATGACGCTGCAGGCAATCTGCTCTGGTCTGCCTCGGGCCTGACGTTGCTGGGCCCTCAGTGCGACAGCGACGCTGCCTATGCGTCGCCTTCGCGGGCTGACCGCAGCTACGACAGCATGAATCGCTTGCTGACCCTGCGTTTCTCTGATGGCCAGGGTGATCAGGACTGGAGTTATTGGCCGGGCGGGAAAGTCAAGCGTGTGCAGACGCGCAACAACGGCGCCGTCACCACTAACGACTACACCTACAATCTGCGTGGACTGCCCACGTCCGAGAGCGTGGCCTACGACGGTGGCGAGGCCTGGGCGCTGGGCTATGGCTACGATGCAAACGGCGCCTTGGCAACCCATGTGCAGCCGTCCGGCCTGACGATCGACTACGGCCCGAATGCGCTGGGGCAGCCGACGCGAGCCGGAGCCTTCGCCACCAACGTGCGCTATTACGCGAACGGCGGCATGAGCGGCTTCACCTATGGCAACGGCGTCGTGCATCAGATGACGCAGAACGCGCGCGGCCTGCCCGATCGCAGCACCGACAGTGGTGCAGGTGGCAAGGTCATCGATGACGGCTACGACTACGATGCCAATGGCAATGTGGCGGCCATCAGTGACGGCCTGCCGGCAGCCCCTGGAAACCGCGACATGCGTTACGACGGCCTGGATCGTCTGACCACGGTGACGGCGGCCAGCTTCGGAAACGCAAGCTATGCGTACAACGTTCTGGACAATATCGTCACCGCCAGCGTTGGTGCACGGCGGCAGTCCTTTGAGTACGACTTCAACAATCGGTTGACGAACGTGCGGGATGTCGGCAGTGGTGCGACCGTGACCGGGCTTGGCTATGACAGCCAGGGTAACCTGAAGATCCGCAATGGCGTCGCGTTCCGGTTCGACTACGGCAATCGCCTGCGCGAGGTCGATGGCAAGGAGGCTTATCAGTACGATGCACATGGCCGTCGTACCTTGGCCAGCGCAACCAATGGCAACATTCGTTCCCTCTATGGGCAGGATGGCGTGCTGCGCTATCAGCACGACCAGCGCCAGGCCAAGGGCTTTGACTACATCCAGCTCAACGGCAGCCTCGTTGCCAAGCGTGCCGTGGATATCGCGCCTGCAGCATTGGTCGTAACGGTTCCGGGTTACAGCGCGGACGGTGCGTTTGCGGTGCAGTGGACAGCCGTTGCCGGTGCGCAGCGTTACGAGGTGCAGGAGTCGAGTGGCGGTGACTGGCAGGCTGTCTATCAAGGGCCTGCGCTGAACGTTTCGCTGGCCGGGCGAAGCTCCGGCGTCTATCGCTATCGTGGCCGTGCCTGCAATGGCACTGTCTGCGGCGCTTGGGGTGTGGAAGCCTCCATCCAGGTGGAGCTTGCTCCCACCGCTGCGCCGGTGATCACTGCACCGGCGCAAGGTATCAACGGAACCTATTCCCTGAGCTGGTCAGCGGTGCAGGGGGCCGCCCGCTTTGTGCTTGAGGAGGCCGTGGGTGGTGGTTGGAATGTGGCCTTTGATGGCTCTGGCCGAACCTATCAAGTGACCAGCAAGCCTGCAGGCACCTATCGCTATCGGGTCAAAGCATGCAATCCACAGGGCTGCGGCGCCTACTCGGCCGAAGCGGCGATTACCGCGCTGTATGCCCCATCCGTACCCGCACTGTCGGTACCCGCTGCGAGCTACAACGGCAGCTACGCCGTCTCTGTTTCGAGCGTGGCCCAGGCCAGCAGCTATCGCATTGAAGAACAGTTCAACGGGGGGGCATGGACTGAGATCAACCGGATCAGTGGGAATCAACTGGTCATTAGTGGACGAATCGCCGGCAGTTACGCCTATCGTGCCTTTGCATGCAATGACGCCGGGTGCAGCGCGTCAAGCGCCGTAGGCGCGATCGTCGTGACATTGCCACCGGTCCAAGCCACGGGAATCAATCTCGGCGGTGTGAGCTACAGTTCAACCGTGAGCATGTGGTGGGGCGCAATCCCCGCAGCGACGAGCTACCAGCTGATGGAACAGCTCAATGGCGGGGGCTTCGGACTCGCCCAGGAAGACGGCGCGACCGCCGTGGCCCGAGGCGGTCGCTGGCCGGGGCAGTGGGACTACCAGGTGCGTGGCTGCAATGTCGCCGGTTGCGGACCGTGGTCAGCGGTAGCGGGCGTGCGCGTGATTGGTCCTCCGGCGACCCCGGTCCTGCGCGTGCCGGATGGGGTGGGAATCGGCGCGGCTTACTCGATCTCCCTGCTGGAAGTGGCGGACGCGACGCGCTATGAAATCGACGAAAGTACTGACGGCGCCAACTGGTCGCTGATTGCGGGGGATCGAACCGTTTCCCTGAATAAGGGCGGCGGAGGCAACTTCTACTACCGTGGTCGTGCCTGCAATCCCGCAGGCTGCAGCCCCAGTTCTGCTGCTGGCCTGGTTGCGATTTCCAGTGCGCCGGCAGTACCTACGGGTGTGAGGATCGTAAAGAGCGGCCCCAACATCTGCTCGGTCATCTGGAATGCGTCGCCGGGTGCCACCTACTACAACATGCGTTCAAGCAGCGGCGGCGCGACCTATAGGGCAGAAGGCATCGGCTACGAC
>NZ_JCAFRJ010000012.1:0-36106 GCF_059367975.1 Stenotrophomonas sp. YJH_SMC_131
CAGAATGAACAAGGGACCCAGGCCGATGAACAGCGCCAGCGCGACCTCGTAGAGCAGCAACATCGCACCAGCGGTGACGGCCGGACCGCCCGTGCCCATGCCGATGAACCAAAGCGCCCGCGTCTTGTCCGCCTGCAACCCTGGATCATTCAGGATCTTGATGCCATCAATGCTCGACAGCGCCACCTGCATCCACGCCAGGCTCTTGTCGATCTGGTCTTCCGGCTGCTGGTCCTTGCCGGTCACCACGTGGGTGATCAGGCCTTTGACGTCCTCGTTGAGGAATTTCTGCAGGTTGCTGCCGAACATCGCCATGCTGGTGGCAACACTCACAATCAACGCCGCGCGCGCCATATTGGTCACCAGCACCATCATGGAGTCGCGACTGCGGCCGGTGACGATCCGGAAGCCCTGGATCAGTACCCACAGCGTCATCAGCACCAGGGCAATGCCACCGACCCAGGACATCATGCGCCCCATCAGGTCGATGCCGTAGTCACTGATCCTGTCGCGCAGGTAATCCATGATCAGCTTGAAGAAGACGAAATCGCCGATCGACTGGACACGCACAGCGTAGCCCAGCAGATCCTGCAATCCGCCTGAGAAATCAAAGTTGGCCAGCCACCTGATCGTCATTTCCACAATCCCTTGGTAATTCCGTTACTGCATGAAATGCCGCATTGCTTTGCAGCGCATGTCTACGTATTAGCGGCCTGCGATCACTTGACGCTGAGCGCGGCCTTCAGTGCGGTGGTCTTGACCATGTCGCTGATCAGCTGCTTGGTCGGGTCCCCCTTCAATGCGGCCTGCGCCACCACCTTCTGGTTGGCCTCCATGACCTCGATATAGGCATCATAGGATTTCATCCGTGCTTCCCAGCTCTGGGCAAGTGCGGCAATGTCATTGGCGGTGCGGAGCGATTCGCTGTCGGCACCCTGCACGGTGCCCTGATCGTTGTTGGTCAGGCGGATCTTGAGGATGCGGGTCAAGGAGTTGTTGATGCGCGGAACGGTCTGGGTCAGGAAATCAATCGCGTCGTTGTACTTGCGGTTCTGCATCATCCGGATGTTGACGCAGATCTGCATCTGCTGCTCCTTCACATCCGCCTGCGGATTGAACACGAACACCTTGAAGGCGGACTCCAGGCTGAAGTCCAGCGCCTTGCCGCAGGTTTCGGCAACCAGATAGTTCGGTGCCACCGGCACCAGCGGCGCGCTGTCGGGCATGCCGAAGCTGTTCACCGCCGCCTGCACCTGGATCAGCGCCTGGCGATACTGCTCCAGCGTGCGGATCCAGCGGGTGTTCTGCTCGACGTACTCGGCCGCGTCCTGCGCTTTGGCCGCGTAGACGGTCGCCTCGGTCTTGTAGGTGTTGATCTGATTGAGCAGGTGCTGGATGAGGCTGGTACCGGTCTCCTGCACGGGAATCCAGGCGCTGACATTGCCGGTGCCGAGCGCCATCATGGCTGCCACGGTCATCGCTGCAAGACGGGGCGCGCGGCGGCGGGGCGAGAAAGCTTGCTTGGTATTGTTCATATCAGTCTCCATTGATCGGAACTCGTAGTCTTCGGGCAGGCCGTCTCGCGGATCAGGTAACAGTGTCGCGCGCTGCGACAGCCGCCTTGCCCGAGCCCTTTCGATTCTTGTAGAAATCTTCAAGCCACTGTTCCGGCGTCAGCTCATCCACCGTCACCCGTGCGCGTACCGCAGCTGTCTGCAATACCCGATGCATGATGTCGATGTTGTCAGTGGACGCCGAGATCACCGACAGAATGTCATCCATGCCGCGCAGGTTGAGCTGGCACACGCTGGACGCGTGACCCTGCTTGACCAGGAAGCAGCGCGAGCGCTCGTCCAGGGCAGTGACCACCTTGAACTCGGCCTCGGTCAGCTTCAGGCCGTCCATGTAGTCGCTCTTGCTGGCGTTCGGGTTCGGCAGCAGAATCAACGTGGCAGTCTGCTCGATCAGCGCTGCCGAGATGTCGCTCTTCAGCGCGTCCTCCGGGCTCTGCGTCGCGAAGATGCCCAGGCCATTCTGCTTACGAATGGTCTTCTGCTTGTTCTTCGCGAACTCCTTCAGGCCACCTTCGCCATCCAGGATCTTCCAGAATTCGTCCATCACGTAGATCAGCGGACGACCATCGATCAGCGACTCCAGGCGGTGCAGCAGGTAATTGATGACCGGCACGCGCACTTCGGGATTGTCGATGATGTCGGTGTAGTCGAAGCCGATGATATTGGCCTTGCTCAGATCAACGGTGTCGACCGGATTGTCGAATACCCAGCCCAGCGAATTGCCCGAGGTCCAGCGGCGCATGCGCGCGTAGAGCCCATCGTCGCCCATGTTGGGCAAGCTCTTCTGGAAGTTGGTCATGCTGCGCAGGTGCATCGGCGTATCGAGCATGCTTTCCACTGCGCGGTAGATGTCCTCTTCCTCGCGCGCACTGTACTCACGCTTGCCGGCCAGCACCTTGATCAGGTCGGCCAGGAACTGCACGTTGGCTTCGTTGTTCTCGCACTGGAACGGGTTGAAACCGGTCGGCGCGCCGTTCTCCAGGGCCAGATAGTTGCCACCGCAGGCGCGCACGAAGATCTCCGCACCACGATCCTTGTCGAAGAAGAAGATGGTCGGTGACGGCTCGTACTTCTGAACCTGGCTGAGCAGGAAGTTGATCAGCGCGGTCTTACCGGTACCGGACTTACCAATCACCATGGTATTGGCGATCGCCTTCTCGCCCAGCGAGTTTTCCGACGGATGGGTCGCGTGGAAATTGAAGTAGTACGGCTGGCCGTTGGTGGTCTGCAGCGTGGTGATGCAGTCGCCCCACGGGTTGTTGTGCTGCTTGCCGGTGGCGAAGTTGTGCAGCGGCGACAGGCCCAGGAAGTTCAGCGAGCTGACATTGGCCAGGCGGGTACGATAGCGCCAGTTGCCCGGCAGCTGCGAATAGAAGGACGAGGTGACCGCAAGGTCTTCCTTGGTCGACACGAAGCCGGCGTTGGACAGCTCGGCGCGGGTCGATGCGACGTTCTGCGACAGCTTGGCCTGAGTGTCACCGTAGACCGCCATGATGAAGTGGTATTCACCCAGCACGAAGTTGCCGGACGACAGCTGATCCATGGCCTGGTCGAGCTCGACGATCTGGCTGACCGCCTTGTCGCCGGAGGAGATCATCATGCCCTTGGTGCGATCGAGCACCTTCAGCGCGTCCTGCCGCCCCATCGGGCTGAACGAATGGGTGATGACGTACTCGTAGTCGAGGTACTTCAGGCCGTTGAGGATGCCCGGGTAAGTGCCCTCGGCATACTCCTTGATGTTCAGAATGGCGCCGAAGTGGTTGGCACCATTGGGGGTATTGATCGCGAAATCGCCGGTCTTGGCCGAGAACATATGGCGGCTGACAGGCAGGTAGTCCTTGATCGGTGCCGACAGCACCGGCACCGGCTCGTCGATGCGATTGATCAGGTAACCGAACAGCTCCAGCGTTTCCGAGAACACCACGCCGTTCTTGGCCTCGTACATTCCCAGGCGGTATGGCGCATAGTCCCGGATGACGGCCTCGACGTTGCCGGCCAGCTCCATCAGCTTTTCGACCGCCTGCTCCTGCTCGGCGCGCAGCTTGTCCACGTTCGCCGACTTCTCTACGAAGCGCTTACCCGCCACCACGGGGCGGTAGATCATGGTCAGGTACAGCTCGTTCTGCATGATGCGCTGTGAGGACAACATGCCCATGTACTGATCGGACACATCCTGGTTGAAGCGCTGCTTGTAGTTGCTCTTGCCCTTCAGGGTGCGGCGACGACGGATGTCGTGCACCCAGAAGGCGACGTTGACGAAATCCGGCGCGCGCAGCGTCTGCAGCAGGCGGTTGAACGTGTTGTGGCGATGTTCGAGCTCCCACTCCTCGCGGCCGACGAACGGCAGCCCTTCCAGATGCCAGGTCAGCAGGTAATCGCCGCCCGTGGTCTTGACCACGTTCGGAGCGACATGCGACGACAACGGAATGAACTCACTGATGGAGGTGTCAGGGCTGAACATACGACTGCTTCCAAAGAGGTAGTGCCAAGGAGTTACAAAAGACCCGGCGGGCGCAGACGCCCGCCAGGCCGGATCCGGACCTCAATCCATTCGGGCCGGCTTGTCGCGGTAATGGTTGGGGTTGAATACCCACATGCCATCGTGTTCCTGCACGTTGCGGACTTTCAGCTTGAACATCAGGCGCAGGCCCAACAGGCGGAAGATCATTTCGTCACGCTTGGCCATCTGCCGCATGATGAAGACCGCCACCGGAATGGTGAGCAGGAACCAGAAGTTCGTGTACATGCTGAGCAGCAGCAACCCACCTGCCACCATGAAAAATGGCAGGTAGGGGACACCCAGGAACATCGCTGGGCGCGTGCAGCCGCGGAACACGACGTTCTTATGCACTGTAGTACTGGATCACGTGGTTGATCAGGTAGGAGGTGCTGGTGCCACCACCGCACTTGCCGTCGCTACCCTCGCCCAGCAGCATGCGCGCAATCTGGCCGGCGGCACCGATCAGCACGCCACCGATCAGGATCGGCGCGACGTCACCGATGCGCTTGTGCGCGAAGGCGATCTGGTAGCCGGCGAAGATCACCGCAATGGTCACGACGGCGATCGAGGCCATGTTCAGCAGGCCGTTGATGTTGGAGAAGAAACCGCAGACCTTCTTGTCGGTGCCGCCGAAGTCGGTGCCGGTTGCGAACACCTGCGGGGCGAACAGTGCGCCAACGAAGATCGTGGCCATCAGCAGGGTCTTCAGCGTGCGCTGGGCCTGGACGAGGTCGAGATTGGATCGCTTCATGGATTGATTTCCTTGTTGATGGACTAACACAACTGAATCGGCCAGCCGGGGGACTGGCCGCACCACGACTTCGTCAGAACACGAAGGCCGCATCCCCTGCGGGAATCTGCTGCACCGGTGCGGCCTGCACCGGCGCGTTGTACGAATTGTCGGTACCGGCCACAGGCTGGTTACGCTCGCTCCAGGGGCGCAACATCACCGGCCCTTCGTTGCCGGCGCCAGCCGCGCCCGGCAATTGCTGCGGCATGGCCATCGCCTGTGCGGGGCCCTGCTGTGGCAGCTGCTGCGGCATGCCGCCGGCCTGCTGCTGCGGATAAGCGCCCGCCTGGGCCGGCTGCGCCTGCGGCTGCATCATCCGATCCACCGAACCCAGTACCACCTTGGACAGTGCCTGGTCGGCGATGTTCAGGAGGCTGCCCCGCGCCATCGCCCCGGTGGACGGGTACACGACATAGGCGCGTGCGGGATCTTCCGACGGCACGTACACGGGGCCATTGGATTGAGCAACGATGCGCGCCTGCGCCGGCGAAGCCAGCTGCGGGTGATGCTCGACCTTCACCGCGCGGCGCTCCCCCCGACTGACCACGTCGATCGGTGCGACACCATTACTGGCGACCTGCTGCCCGCGGCGGATCGAGTCGTAGATCTTCTGCACGTAGCCATGACGGAAGCCGGTCTCGAAGTTGCCCGAGTAGTAGCAGCTGAACGACTTGCCCCAGTCACCACCGGAGCGCTTGTAGCACTCGGCGAGGATGCGCGAACCTGCCTGCAGGTTCGGGCACTGCTGGAAGGCCTTCTCGTAGGAATCCAGGCCGTACTTGCCCAGGTTGTAGCGATTGACCTGAGCCAGCCCGATCGAGAAGTTGTAGCCCTTCTCTTCCAGCATGCGCACCGTCGCCAGTGCTTCATCCAAGGCCTTGGGCTGGCGCACCAGTGAACCGCCAACAACGCCGATCGCGTAGGGATTGCGCGACGATTCGACGTTGATGACGTGCTGCATCACATCCATCGACACGGCCATCTCCGGGCACGCCATCATTTCCAGTCCTGGCAGCATCCTTCAGCCCCCCTGCCCCTGGGCACGCCCAGGATTGAAGTCGATGCCGGTGATGTAGCGCGAGCCGGCATGCGCCTTGATATGCACGACGATGTCGATGGTCATCATCAACAGTCGCTTGATCACGTTGAATTCCAGGCCCGAACCTTCGGTCGAGGCCTTCACCATCAGCGCCAACTGGTCCCAGGTCTGCTCCGGGCTGCCCGCATGGCAGCTGGTGATCGAACCCGGATGACCGGACGCGCAGTTGCGGATGAAGTAGAACGCCTCGTCACCGCGCAGCTCGGCCAGGATGATGCGTTCGGGCTTCATGCGCAGGCAGGCTTCCATGCAGCTCTTGGCGCTGACATTGCTGGTGCTTTGTCCACCCTTGGAATACAACAGGTGCACGACGTTGGGCTGGGTCAGGAACAGTTCGCGCGCGTCCTCGATCGTGACCAGGCGCTCGCTGTCCGGGATATGGTTGACCAGCGCCTTCATGAAGGTGGTCTTGCCGCTACCGGTCGCACCCGATACCACGATGTTCTTGCGGTACATCACCGCACGCCGGAAGAACTCGGCGTACTCGCGCGAATGGCGCAGCTCCAGCAGCTCGCGATCCTGCTCGCTGATGCTGCCATCACTCTCCAGGATCTGGTTGAAGAAGCCATCTTCGTGATACTGGCTGAGCGACTTGGTGTGCTTGGACGGCAGACGGATGGTGATCGACACCTTCCCTGCATCACATGCCGGCGGAATCACGAACTGCGCACGCTGGCCGGTGGGGAACGTGAGCGACACGACCGGATCGGCATCGGTGATGCGCTGGCCGGTGTTGCTCTCGTTCACCACCGCCGTGCAGAACTGCCGGGCCCGCTCGAAGGTCAGGCTCGGCACGTCCACCCGCTGCCACCCCGCCCGGGTTTCCAGGTACAGCTCGCCGGGACGGTTGATGCAGATTTCCGTCACTTCCGGAGACGTCATGTACTCGGCGATGCCCAGCACTTCGTACTGATAGCGCAGGAAATCGCTGGAGACGAGGGCGAGGGGTGACACTTCGGCGTCCATGATCGTTCGTTGGGTTACCGGCGGGGGTGCAGCACGTTGGTGAAGTCGACGTCCTTGGCGACGTAGACGTTCACGATCGTGCCCTGGTTGATGGTGACGGTCGGCGGGCGACGGTTGCTGCTGAGTGCCTCGTTGGCCAGACGCTCCATCGTGCGTGCGGTAGCACTCTCATAGGGCGACTGCACCGTCATGCCGTTATTGGCGATGGTGGTGGTCTCCGGACCGTGTTCGGCGGCTGCGTACTTGAAGGCATCGGAAATCAGGCTGATCATCAGCGCCGAGGCGATACGGCTGCCCCAGTGCGCGCTGTACTGGCCCGGATGACCGGCGCCACCCAGTTGATCCACGCCCGGGCTGGACATCGCAACGTCGATGCCATTCGGAGTGGTGATGCGATCCCAGATCACTTCCACGCGCTTGCCCATCGGACCGCCGCCGTAGGCGCCATAGATCTTGGAGCCCTTCGGCAGCAGCAGGTTGCGACCGTTGATCGAGTACACCGGCTCGGTCAGCAGGCACGAGGTATAGCCGGCGAGATCGGTGATGATTCGGGTTTCCAACACGCAACGCAGGTAGGTGCCACGCACCAGCAGCGCGTCGGGGCTCTGGATGTAGGTGGCGCTGGAGACATCCTCGACGTCCGGGCCGCGGCGAACCTTTGCCGGCGCCGCCTGATTGTTGGGCAGCTGGGCCAGCATGGCACGGGTGTACTCATCCATGCCGCGGCCGCCATTGCTCCCGTTGCCATCCTGTCCATCACCACCACCCACCCCGCTCCCGGAGCCGATGCGGCGGTCCAGCAAAGTCGGGCCACGGTCAATCTCGCGCGCCGAATCGGACTGGGGAACGAACAGCGGGGTGGAATCCAGCGGCGGCGGCGGTAGCGGCGGCGTCATCGGAATCGGATCAACCGGTTGCATGGCCTGGGAGGGCACCGGACTCGTCTGCACGGCGTCCGGCAGAGTCGGCGTAGACACGCGCGCAACGTCCGGCACCTTCTGCACAGCGTCCTTGTCATCCTGGCCCTTGCGGAACAGCAGGAAACCCATGGCCACCAGCAGCACCACGATGCCGCCCAGGAACAGCAGCGCCTTTCGGTTCAGCCGCTGCTCTTCGGCCGAGCGCAGCTGCGGCGCGGCCGCATCCAGATCCGGCGCAGGCTCGGCCTGGGTCGTGCCGAAGTACGGGTTCGACGGCGCGTCCGAAGCACCCTGTGCGCCGTACGGGCTCTGGCTCTCGTCGCGTCCGTTGTTCGGGTCGTTTCCGGGAGTGTTCTGCTGGCTCATTTCTTCACGTTCCTTCGCAGGCCGACGACGAAGTCGCCGTGGCGGATGACCAGGTACGGGTGTGTCCCGTGCACGATCAGCGTATTGCCTTCAACCGTGGTGTTGACCACGAAGTCTTCACCGTATTCTGTTTCACGACCAAACACCGCCGGGAAGATGCCGGTCTTGTACTCCGGCGAATTCGGCAGTTTCAGGTAGGTGAAACGACCATCGTCATAGGCGTTGACCGGGATCAGCCACCCCATCTTCTTCGCCTTGCTGGTCGAATAGGAGTAGTTGAAGTTGTACTGGCGGTCCTTGGCCAGTTCCGAGCTCAGCAACGGCTTGGCCTCTTCCTCGACCGCTTCCTGGGCGACGCCGAACACGGTGTCGTTCGGATAGACGAAGGCGATCTTGTACTGCACACCGGCACGACGGGCCTGTTCCAGCTGGCGCCAGTCGGTGGCCACCACCTTCAGCTCGAAGATGTAGGAATGGGTCTCGGTGCGCACCATCATGTTGGTGTCGACGTCGACGTTCTTCGGCTTGAGGTAGAACACGTTCTCGCGACGGGTCAGTTCCCAGCCGCTGCTGAAGCCGGTGCTGTAGTCGAGGATCTTCTCGTTCGGGCTCAACTCGATCTGGGTGGTCAGGCCCAGGCCGGTGCGAACCGGATAGATACGGTCCTTCTCGTACTCGTAGTGGTCAACCGCCTGCGCCATCGCCGCTGCTGAGAACAGCAACGACAACATCGACAGCAGCGCCAGCGCGCTTCCCCTGATATTTCGACTACTCATCGGTTGCTTGCTCCATCAGCAGTTCCGGTGGAATTGTTCTGCGCCGGCCTCATGGCCGGCTGTCCGGGCATGGCCTGCCCCGGCATTGCTTGCCCCTGCACCGGCTGACCCGGCATGGGTTGACCCTGTACCGGCTGGCCCGGCATTGCCTGGCCCGGCACCTGGCCGTTGACCGGAGCCGCGACCGGCTGGCCGGTGGCCGGATCGATCATGGTGGCCGCGGCCGGATTGTTGGGATCGTAGACACCCTGTGCCTGCTGCGCCGCCTGTGCGGCCTGCTGCGCCTGCGCCTGCATGGCGCCGTCATCCGGCACCGGCACGCCACGCGAGTAGTCGTTGTCGACGCGGTACTCGGTGACCTGGAACGCCAGTGGGTTCAGGATGCGATCCTGTTCGGACAGCGCCAGGTTCTGGTTGTAGCTGAAGCGCATAGTCACCAGCTGGTTGTCCAGGTAGGTAGAGACGCCGGTGCGCTTGTCCAGCAGGCTGCGCTGTATGCGCACCGAAGCGCCGCGGAAGCTGCCGTTCGGCTCGGCCCCCAGTGGCGTGATGCTGAGGATCTTGACCCGGATGGCGCGCTCGCGACCGTACATCACGAACGGGTTCTGCGGATTGTTGCCCGCATAGCGGACACGCATGGACTGCGCCACCGGATCGGTGGACATCACGAACACCAGTTCCCAGTCACGCAGGCCCATCACCGCCGAGTCATACGATTCGCGCGCGAGCACGTACTGGGCGACGTTGCTGCGATTGATCGCTTCGTTGGTGGTGATCGTCTCGCCCTGGAACGTGCCACTCAACCGCGCGACGGTCGCCGTACCCGTGTAGGCATCGGCCATGACCAGGAACGGCACCTTTTCCTTCAGCGGCAGCATGTAGTAGTAGCCGCCCGCCAGTGCGAGCGACATCAGCAACGAGCCTGTGGCGACCCACCACGCACGCCGCTCGCTGCGGCGCGCCATGTCGGCCACGGTGATCTCGTAGCTGACCGCCTTGGCGACCGACTGCTCGACCTTGGGACTATTGCCGGGATCCTTCTTGCGGAACATGGATTCTTCCGTACTGCTGAAACATCAATGGGCGTGGCACCCCTGCGACAGGCGCGGGGAGCGGCACGTTCGATGATTTCGAGGTGGACTCAGGTGCCGCTGTTGGAATCAGCGCCCTGTGCCGACGCGGTCGGCGTCGAGCCAGCGCTCTGCACAACGATCTGGTTGCCAACGATGGAGACGGAGATGCCCTGCGCTGCATAGGCCGCCGTCAGATCGATCACGGCCTGCTGAGCGTTGGTGGTGTCGATGCTGGAGACCGCGCCGTACAGGGTGAAGTCCGAGCTCAGGCGGTAATCCAGCGTGCGTCCGGAATCCTTGGCCCAGCGCTCGAGCATGGCTTTGAGCGTGCCATCCATCGGCGAGGCCTGGTAGACGTAGCTGGAGTACAGCGGGATCTCGGTGGGTGCCGCAGCAAAGCGGTTGACCGGCTTCCAGCGGCCTCCGAAATCGGGAGCGGACTTGGTGGCGCAACCGGCCACCATCAACGCCGCCACTGCGGCGATGGACATTTTCGCGATAAACGCCTGATTCATACGGGCTTCACTTTGACGTACGAAAAAGCAGTCCCGAGCATTGGCCCCCTGGTCGTCCGGCGCTGCGTCGCGCACGCCGGAATCGGAGCGACGCACTGACTGGCAGCACACCTGCTCCGGCTCCCCTGCAGCCAACGGCTGCCAACCAAGTCGCGGGGCCGCCAGACACTGCCGACGACACACCCGCATACCTCACCAACGTCGAAACCATCCTTGTTTCATGGCACAAACTCCTGGCCACCCTGCTCTACAACATCTGCCATCCATCACACATTTCTGAACGACATGCACAGGGTCGCACAACCACGCGTCAATTCCATGTCAGACAAGTCTGAAAATCCATGAACAAATGCCAAATTCTTGACCGAAATCACGAATTCACATTCTTAACTACGAATGGTGATCACAAATTCAGCGACGTGAATTAGACGTTCAGCATCGGAACGTCCACCTTCGGCAGCAGCCTCGAGGTGAAGTAGCGATCCTTGTAGTACCGGATCTTGTCGCACTTCACCGGGTGAGGTATCCCCTCGTACAGGAACACCTCCATGTCCGGCCCCATCGCCTTCAGCTCCTGCGGCAGCATCAGCGCGCGCCGTTCCTCGGTGAAGTTGTGGGTCTTCTCGCGGGCATGAGTGACGTTCTTCCTGCGCACCGTGGTGTAGCCCAGCATGTCCGAATAGTCGTTGGCATCCTGCTGTTCGCGCGGCGCGTACAGGATCTGCAGCGCGTGGTTGGTGATGATCGTGCGAGAGACTTCCCGGCCGTAGGTGGCGTCGAGCTGGGACATGCTCTGGATGATCGGCAGCAGGCGGATGTTGTAGCCGGCCATGTAGGAGACCGCCGAGGCGATGATCTCCACTTTGCCGATCGAGGTGAATTCGTCCATCAGCAGCAGGCACTGGTACTTCAGGTCCGGGTTGGACTTGGGCAGTTCCTTGGTGTTGAGGTTGATCAGCTGGCTGAAGAACAGGTTGATGATCAGCCGGCTCTCGGCCAGCTTGTTCGGCTGGATGCCGATGTAGATGGTCATCTTCTTCTTGCGGACGTCGGTCAGCAGGAAGTCGTTGCTGCTGGTGGCCTTGTCCAGCACCGGGTTGATCCAGGGATTGAGCGGCTCCTTGAAGGTGCCCAGGATCGAGGCGAAGGTCTCATCGGCCTGCGACAGCATGTTGGCGAACGCCGAACGGGCATTGGCGCTGAGGAACGGTCGCTCCGACAGGGTCTTGAGGTACTTCTTCAGGTCGGTGCCGTCGCCGGAGGACAAACGGTACACCGCACCGAGCGTGGGCGTGCCGGCGCCGCCCGGGAAACCGCTGCTGCGCTCGTCGTCCCAGTTCTCGAACAGGTACAGGGTAAAGGCCATGAACGCATTGCGTGCCTGGCTGACCCAGAACTTCTGGTCCTCGGCCCCGTCTGGGTACAGCATCGCGGCGATGCTCATCAGGTCCGACACCCGGAAGGCCGGATCGTCGGAGACGTAGCTGAGCGGGTTCCAGCGGTGCGTGCGCCGGTCCTCGGCGAAGGGGTTGAACAGGTAGATCTCCTGGCCCTGGCTGGCGCGCCAGCCGCTGGTCAGGTCGAAGTTCTCCTGCTTGATGTCCAGCACCACCAGCGATTCGCCGTACTCCAGCAGGTTCGGGATGACCACGCCCACGCCCTTGCCCGAGCGGGTGGGCGCGGCCAGGATCACGAACTGCTGGCCATCCAAGCGCACCAGCTTGCCGCCATGGCTGCCGACCACGATGCTCTGGCCGGTCTTCTTGAACATGCCGTGCTTGGCCAGGTCGGCACCGGTGGCGAAGCGCGCGTCGCCGTGCAGCGAGCGCTTGTCCTTCTTCAGCAGCAGCACCAGGCCGGCCACCAGCAGCACCAGCAGGGGCAGGCCGAAGCCTACGTAGCCCGCCCATTTGATCTTGCCCACGAAAGGCGCGACCTGCGGTTGGCCGATGGCGTGGACGTACTGGTAGTAGGTGTTCCAGGTGAACAGCTGGGTGTCCAGCCCCAGGAACAGCAAGGTCAAGTAGCCGGAGAACACGAAACCAAGCAACAGGGTCGCCAGCGTGATGATGGCGATGAGCAGATACTTCTTACTGGGCAACACCCGAATCCTCCATGATGCGCACGCGGCGCGACGGCCTAGCGGTGGCGCCAGCGCGACGCCTTCTTCCGCAGGTGGTTCTCGTTTTCCAGCCCGGGCTCCTCGCCCTCTTCACGCACCAGTTGCAGCAAGCGTTGGCGCGCTTCGGCCAGTGATATCAGGTCGGTCAGACGATCCCCATCGTCGGCGACGACCGCATGGCCGACCACATCGCCGGGAGCGTACACCGGCTCGTGGGACACCGCTACCAGCTGGTAGCGGCCACGGGTTTCCAGCACATGCCTGAATTCCTGCATCGCACTCCTCCTTGTCGGGGCAACACTGCGCCCCCTGCCCCGCCATCATGCCGGTGGCAGCGTCATGGGCGCATCCACAACCGCTGCGGCTTCTGCGCGAAACTGTGCGCGGATATCCAAGGAGACCGCAATGGACTGGGTAGCACTTGCCCGTACGCTGGCCACCGAGGCCCACGCGGGGCAGATCGACAAGGCCGGCCAGCCTTACATCGGCCATGTGGCGCGGGTGGCGGCTGCGGTGCGCGGCGACGATGACGCCGAAGTGGTGGCCTGGCTGCATGACGTGGCCGAGGACTGCCCGGCGTTTGACGCGCGGATCGAGGTATTTCCCGCACCGCTGCGCGAGGCGGTGCAACTGCTCAACCGCGATGCAGCACCCGACGCGGACAGCTACTACGCGCGCATTGCCGCCCACCCGCTGGCACTGAAAGTGAAGCGCGCCGATCTGGATGACAACGCCGATCCGCAGCGGCTGGCAATGCTCGATGCGGCGACGGCCGCGCGCCTGCACGGAAAGTACGCTCATGCCCGGGCGGCGCTGGGCATCTGAGCCGGACGCGACGAGGCGCGGCGGGCCGGCGTGTCACCGATCAAACGCTGATTTACCCTGAGTGCTGCTGCTCCTGCTGCAGTGCAGCAGTACAATGGGCGGCTCCCGCCCCCCATCGCGCCCCCGCATGAGCCCCAACTCTTCCCTGGCTGCGCGGCTGACGCCCCGCCAGCGCACCCTGATCATCCTCGCCCTTTCACTGGGTGGCTTCGCCATCGGCACCAGCGAGTTCGCCAGCATGGGCCTGATGCTGGAGATCAGCCGCGGCCTGTCGATTTCCGAAACCCAGGTCGGGCATCTGATCAGCGCCTATGCCATCGGCGTGGTGGTCGGCGCCCCGATCCTCGCCTTCGTCGGCGCCAGCTTCCCCCGCCGCAAGCTGCTGCTGGCACTGATGGGCTTCTACGCGGTCGGCAACCTGGCCAGCGCGCTGGCACCGAACTACGGCACGATGCTGGTGGCGCGCTTCGTTGCCGGCCTGCCGCATGGCGCCTACTTCGGCGTGGCGATGCTGGTGGCCGCGGCGATCAGTCCCGCAGGCCAGCGCGGCCAGGCGATGTCACGCGTGCTGCTGGGCCTGTCGATCGCGATCCTGGTCGGCAACCCGCTGACGACCTGGCTGGGTCAGCAGCTGAGCTGGCGCACCGCCTTTGCCCTGGTCAGCGTGCTGGCCATCGCCACCGTGGCGATGATCGCGCGCTTCCTGCTGCCGGACCCGGATGAAGTACGTACCTCGCCGATGCGCGAGCTGCGCGCCTTCAACACGTCCCAGGTGTGGCTGGCGCTGACGATCGGCGCGGTCGGCTTCGCCGGCATGTTCTGCGTGTTCACCTACCTGGCACCGACCCTGGTGCAGGTCACCGGCGTGGCCGAATCGTGGATGCCGCTGGCGGTGGGCGTGTTCGGCATCGGCGCGATCATCGGCAACATCGCCGGTGGCTGGCTGGTGGACAAGTTCCACTTCAAGGCCGCCGCCGTGGTGCTGCTGTGGTCGATCGTGATGCTGCTGCTGTATCCGCTGGCCGCACAGTCGGTGTGGACCATCGGCCCGATGATCATCACTGTCGGCACCATGGGCGCACTGGCGGCGGTGCTGCAGACCCGCCTGATGGACGTGGCCGGTGAGGCGCAGACGCTGGCGGCGGCCTCCAACCACGCCGCTTTCAATACTGCCAACGCACTCGGCCCGTGGCTGGGCGGCATGGCAATCAGCGCCGGCTTCAGCCCGGCCAGTACCGGCTATGTCGGCGCGGCTACCGCGATCGGCGGCCTGCTGCTGTGGTGCGTGGCGGTGATGCTGGACAAGAAGCGCA
Source organism: Stenotrophomonas sp. YJH_SMC_131 (assembly GCF_059367975.1). Lineage (NCBI taxonomy): Bacteria > Pseudomonadati > Pseudomonadota > Gammaproteobacteria > Lysobacterales > Lysobacteraceae > Stenotrophomonas > Stenotrophomonas sp. YJH_SMC_131. Next base: position 14,840 of record NZ_JCAFRJ010000012.1, read on the forward strand.
GCACCGCCGTCGTCGGCAGCCACTGAACATTGCGCCGGATCGTCAGTTGCTGCCTCTGCGGCGACGGCGATCCGGTCGCAGCAACGCTGTATCGCCGGCCACCAGGGTCGGCCGCGCCAGCTCACCGCGCTTCACACGGTCCAGCACCCGCCGCGAATTGGCTGCACAGTCGATGCCGTCCGGCCGCGCCTGGATGTCCTCGATCAGGGCCAGCAGATGCGCCCGGCTCTCTGCCAGCCGCAGCTGCAACGCTTCGATGTCAGCCACCTTCTGCTGCAGCATCGTGATCAACGCCTCATGCTGCCACTGGCCCATGTCCGGTGGCAGCAGGGCGCGGATCTCTTCCAGGCTGAAGCCTGCACGCTGCGCGCCCGTGATCAACTCCAGCAACAGCACCGCCTGTTCCGGATAGTCGCGGTAGCCATTGGCCTGGCGCTGCGCCACCAGCAGCCCCGCGTCTTCATAGAAGCGAATGCGCGACGCCGCGAGGCCCGTGAGGCGGGCCAGCTCACCGATCTTCATCTGCCTGAATCCTCGCCATGGGAGCCTGTTGACCTTCAATAAAACTTGAAGGTTAGCGTAGCGCCATTCCCCTGTCCTGGAGCTGTCCGATGTCGCTGTTCTCGCCCCTGGCACTACCCTCCGGTGCCATCATCCGCAACCGCATTGCCAAGGCCGCGATGGAGGAAAACATGGCCGACGCCGACCACGCGCCGTCCGCTGCACTGCTGCAGCTCTACCAGCGTTGGGCCGATGGCGGCGCAGGACTGATCATCACCGGCAACGTGATGGTCGATGGCCGCGCCATGACCGGCCCCGGCGGCGTGGTGCTGGAAGACGATCGCCACCTTGACCGCTTCATCGCCTGGGCCGAAACGGCACGCTCACGGGGCGCGCAGATGTGGATGCAGATCAACCATCCCGGGAGGCAGATGCCGGCCGCACTCGGCCAACCGGCACTCGCGCCGTCAGCCGTCGCCCTGGAGATGGGCGCGCTGTCCAGGCAGTTCGCACCGCCGCGGGCGATGACCGAGGCGGACATCGAAGAGGTGATCGCCCGCTTCATCCGCAGCGCCGAGCTGGCCGAGCGCGCCGGGTTCAGTGGCGTGCAGATCCATGCCGCGCACGGTTACCTGCTCAGCCAGTTCCTGTCGCCGCTGTCCAATCGCCGCGACGACCGCTGGGGCGGCAGCCTGCACAACCGTGCGCGCCCGCTGCTGGAGATCGTGCAGGGGGTGCGCGCCACCGTGTCGCCCACGTTCGCGGTGGCCGTGAAGCTCAATTCCGCCGATTTCCAGCGCGGTGGCTTCTCGCCCGAGGATGCGCGCGCAGTGGTGGAAATGCTGGCGCCGCTCGGCGTGGACCTGGTCGAACTGTCCGGTGGCAGCTACGAAGCACCGGCCATGACCGGTGCCGCGCGCGACCAGCGCAGCCTGGCCCGCGAGGCCTACTTCCTTGAGTTCGCGCGTGAGATCGCCACGGTGGCAACCATGCCGCTGATGGTCACCGGTGGCATCCGCCGTCGCGCCGTGGCCGATCAGGTACTTGACAGCGGTGTGGCCATGGTCGGCATCGCCACCGCGCTGGCGATCGAGCCGGATCTGCCCCACCGCTGGCAGCAGGGCCGCGACCCGGTGCCGACACTGCGCACCATCGACTGGCGCAACAAACCGTTGGCCGCCAGCGCACACATGGCCGCAGTGAAGTACCAGTTGGCGCGGCTGAGCAGGCTCCGGCCCACGGCGCCGGGTGTTTCGCCCGTCTGGGCACTGCTGCTGGCACAGGCGGCCGCAAAGTGCCGGACCCGCCGCTACCGGCGCTGGATCGGTGCACGCGCAGGAGGATACTGAGCGGGCAGGCTTCTCATCACCGAATCGATGCCCCACCATCTGCACGATCGGCGGCAGCCCGTTTGCCGGTCGCAACACGCAGAAGGAAACCCTCGTGGCAGCAGGACCAACCAGGAACCACGAAAAGCTGCTCGATGACCTGCTCTCACTGGGCCGCAACTGGGCGCTGGCCATTGCCATCGCAGGTGCCGGAGCTGCGGTTCATTACAGCGAGTCGGTCTACGAAGCAGGCATCTGGCGCGACCTGCTGCCCACGCTCTGCTTCCTGGTCGCCATCGTCTGGATCGTGCTCAGCATCATCCGCTTCGACCTGACCATCCAGCAGCACTTCGAGCGGAAATTGTCACGCTGGCTCAGCCGTCTGCTGTATGTCGTGCTGCTTGGCACCGGCATCACTGCCGTGTTCTTCGTCACCGAACTGACGGAGAACAATCACATCGCGCGGATGTGCGACTCGGTGGCCAATGAACCCGGCAGCCGCATCCACAGGTCGGCCGAGTGCCAGCGCCTGTACCAGCACCGCGCGGCGTACCGGCAGCGCCTGGAATCGGCCGAGGGTGAGTTCGACTGAACGGGCTTCATCGCGGTCTTCGCGCGCGATGAACACATTTCGTGGATGTGCATTTGGGCACAGTGCAGCCGACGCCGCGCTCTCGGCCCGTACCGGACCCGCAATGCCCCCCCATCGCGCACCTGCCCGCCATGATGCCATCGCCTTGCAGGCCGGCATGCTGGGCAGCGTGTTGGGCGTGGCGCTGTTCAAGGCCATCGCACTGTCTGCGTTGGCGACGGGTTCGATGATGGGTATCGGGCTATGGGTGATGGCCTGCGCGCTGCTGGCAGCGTGGGCGCTCGCAGCCTATCTGGCCTGCCTGGCACTGAGCCGGCGCGTGTTCGTGCTGATGCTGGTGCTGTGCACGGTACTGGTGATCTGCATCGCCTGACGCCGGCAGGGGCCGGACTATCGCGCATCTGTTATAGGATAACAAGTGCGGTTGGTCCGATTGTGCATGCCCGGTGTCACGGATTTGAATTCCATGACCATCCCGGCATCACCCGAGGCCCCCCGTGAACCTGCAGCCCCCGCTCCTCGTGACCCTCATTGCCATCGCCCTCGCATCGCTCAGCGCCTGCGCCACCTATGACGACAGCAACATGCATCAAGCCTGCCAGGAGTCTCCGCACCTGAAGGACCTGCCGCCCGAGGTCGCTGCCCGCGAGAGCCGCTGCAACAAGGGCATGGAAGTGTGGTCGAGCGAGCGCAAGGGCAGTGACAAGCCGCTGGACCTGAGCGGAAAGAAGAACAATCCCTGACGAAGGTGCGCACCCGGTTGCCGCGCCTGTCTTGATCGCGCCCATGCATCCGGCTGACTGCTCCATCACAGCCGGCGCGCGACGATGAGGTCTCCCCACCCTGTCGAGACTCAGATGCCGGACACTGCCCACCCTGTCATTCGCGCGTTCGAGGCCGTGTTCGATCTATCAGGCAGCGTGCAGCGCATCACTGCGCTCACGGTCACCTGCCGGCATTGCTCGTCGACCAGCTCTGCCAGCGAAGACAACCTGGTGCAACTTCCTGGCGGGGCGTTGTTCCGTTGTGACGGGTGCGGCTGCCATCAACCGGTCAGCCACGCCCGCCTGTCGGACTGGCAACCGGCGTCGTTGCTGGGTATCTGAGGGCCGCCACGTGGAAATGACTGCGGAACAGCGGAAAATACTCCAGGCAATCGCCGCTGCAGAGCCGGTGCGCGGCGATGCCGCAACGTGGGCGGTGACCGCCGGATGGGCGGTACAGGCGGAAGACGGGGATATCGATCTGACCGAGGCTGGCCGGGATGTGCTCACCGCGCAGGCAGGTCGTAAGGGCTAGACCCGCCGATCAGGCCAGCTTCGCCTCCCTTCGCGCTGCGCCGCGATAGCGGCAACCTGCTGAACAAAGGGTGCATCCCTGCCACGTCAACGGCGAAGTGGCGAGGCCCTTCATGCCCACGGTGTGCAGGGCGTCATGACATGCGCTCGGCTATGCTGCGCCACCTCCCTGCGCCAATGGCGGCCATGCATCCTTTTCCCCTGCCAGTCTCCGCACCTGATCAGCTCGCCTACCGACTGCTGCAGGACAGTGACTGGGCCCGCTCGGCCACTGCCGCAAGCGCACCTGCCGAACTTCGCACCTTGCTGGCGATGATCCTGGATTCGCCGGAACCCCTGTGGCTTGCCTGGGGCAAGGAAGACAAGGCGTTCTTCTTCAATGATGCCTATCTGCCGATGCTGGGGGAAAAGCTGCACGGCGCGATGGGCAACCGTCTGGAGGATGTCTGGGCGGACGTATGGCCGGACGTGGTGCATGCCGTCGACGACGCCTTTGCCGGCACCAGCCGCAGCTTCAAGAACCTGCCATTGATGATGGATCGCGACGGCACGCTGCGCGAAACATTCTGGACGTTTTCCTATTCACCGCTGCGCGTCGGCTGCGGCAGTGTCGCCGGTATCCTGTGCGTGGTCAGCGAGCAGACCGAACGGGTGATCGAGCGCGACCTGCACAGCCGCCAGGTCGCGGCGATCACCGAGCAGGCGCGGGAGGCCCATCTGGAACTGGTGCGCGCCCGCGAGCAGCTGCGCCAGTCGCAGAAGCTGGAGGCGATCGGCCAGCTCACCGGCGGTGTGGCCCACGACTTCAACAACCTGCTGCAGGTCATCACCGGTTCGGTGGACATGCTCCTGCACACGTGGCCGTCAGACGACACCCGGCGCCGCTACATCCAGGCCATTGCCACAGCCTCGGACCGCGCAACCAAGCTGACCGCGCAACTGCTTGCGTTCTCGCGTCGCCAGAGCCTGTCGCCGGAGGTCTTCGATCTCTGCGAGAGCGTGCACGCGCTTTCGGACATCATCACCACGGTACTGGGTGCACGCATCCAGGTGTCGTTGACGTTGCCCGGCACGCCATTGCCGGTGCTGCTGGACCGGACCCAGCTGGACACTGCATTGATCAACATCGCGGTCAACGCGCGCGATGCGATCGAGGGACACGGCAGGGTGACCATCGAGGTGGAGCAGGTAACCGCGGTGCCTTCGGTGCGCTTCGCCGCGCCGATGAAGGGCGACTTCGCCGCGATCAGCGTGACCGACACCGGAGCAGGCATCGACCCCGCCGTCGTCGACCGCATCTTCGAGCCCTTCTTCACCACCAAGAGCGTCGGCGCCGGAACCGGCCTCGGCCTCAGCCAGGTGTTCGGCTTCGTCAAGCAGTCGGAAGGCGAGGTGGACGTGCAGAGCCAGGCGGGCGCCGGTACCCGCTTCACCCTGTACCTGCCGCTGGCGCAGGCGAGAGAAATGACGGAACGGCCGGCGACGCTACCGGGGCTGCAGCATGGTCACGGTGTCTGCGTGCTGGTTGTGGAAGACAACGTCGATGTGGCCGAATTTGCCGTCGGCGCCCTGCGCGAGCTCGATTACAACGTGGTACTTGCGCACAATGCGGACGAGGCCCTGGCGGAGCTCGAACGGGATGCCTCCCGCTTCGATGTAGTGTTCAGCGACGTAGTGATGCCTGGCATGAACGGCCTGGATCTGGCCCGTACCATCCGCAGCCGCCTGCCTGGGCTTCCAGTGATCCTTACCAGCGGCTACAGCGAACTGCTGGCCCGGGACCCTGGCCATGGCTTCACCCTGCTGCGCAAGCCTTACTCATTGAAGCAGCTGGCCTCGGTGATGACCGAAGCCGGGCGCTGCGCGCAGGCCGTGGTGGCGTCGCCCTAGCGGGCGGTCACCGCAGCGAACCGAACCAGCGTTCCAGCGAAGGCTCCAGCCCCGACGTGTCACCGCCAGCATCGCAGGCCCAGGCGACGATACCGTCGGGGCGGACCAGCACGGCGCCCAGTCCCAGCGTGTCGCGCGCCGTGGACATCACGCAGGTGACCGACCGCTGCCAGCGCTCAATGATCGGACCGAGCGAATCGCCGGTATCGAGCCCCAGCAGCACGCCCTGCCCTGCACGCAGCAGCTCTCCCATCCGACGGTCATCAGCCAGTTGGACGTCCGGTGCGCTTCGGCCAACCCGCGGATGGCTGCCGTCGAGCACCGGTGGCGGTGCTACACCCCACAGCCGCTCGGCGAGATAGGTGGCACCGTCGCGGGTCGCGGCCAGGTCGGCGATGACCGCCGCCAGCGCGCGCGACCCGGGGCCTGGCCGCATCAACGCCACCTGCGCACGTGACCAGTCGAGCACCTGGGCGCCGATCGGATGGCGCTCAGCCTGATAGCTGTCCAACAGCGACTCTGCCACATCACCTCGCACCACCGCGGCCAGCTTCCACCCCAGGTTCATCGCATCGCCGATGCCGAGGTTCAGCCCCTGCCCGCCCAACGGCGAATGCATGTGCGCGGCATCACCGGCCAACAGCACGCGGCCGCTGCGATAGGCCGTGGCCTGGCGCGCGGCATCGGTCCATGTGGTGGCCAGATGCAACGCCGTGATCGTTGCCTCTCGCCCGGAGACACGCCGCAGCAGCGCCTGGGCGGTGTGCCGGTCCAGCGGCGTGCGATGGCCGGCGCCACCGTCGAAATCGGCCAGCGCCAGCATGCCCGGCGGATTGAAATTGCACATGCCGTGTTCGGTGAACTGACGCCCCGGGACGAGCACCGACGGGTCTGCCAGTTCGACCTGCAGCGTGTGCCCGGTGAACTCCGGCGCCGTCCCTGCGAACACGAACCCCGATTGCTTGCGTACCGTGCTGCGGGCGCCATCGCAACCGACCAGCCAGCGGCCCCGCATCAGCCCGCGACCGGTCTGGACCACCATCTGTGCTTCGCGTGCGTGCACCGCCTGCACCGTGCAGCCACGCTCGATCTGTACACCCAGTGACACCGCACGCTCGGCCAGCACCGCCTCCAGCGACTGCAGCTCGACCGCCATCTGGGTGGGCACCGGCGTCGGCAGGCGATGGCGCCAGCGCGCACTGTCCACGTTGTCCAGCGCAAAAGGAATGCCGGCGAAGTGGCCGCCCAGCGGCCGCGGTTGCGCCAGCCAATGGGCGGTGCCGGGCGGCGGTGCGCCGTTGTCCGGCTTCAGCACCTGACTGGCGGCAACCGCATCCAGCAGGCCACGTCGATCCAGGGCCTCCAGGGTGGGCGCGTTCAAGCCGCGCAAGCCAAAGGGCAGGCGTTTCAAGGGTGTCTCGGGCGACACTGCCTGCTCCAGCAACAGGACCGAACAGCCGGCCTGGGCCAGCTCGCAGGACAGGAACAGGCCGACCGGGCCGGCCCCGGCGATGACGACGTCGTACAACATGGGATTTCCCTGTGAGCGCCGGGCCGGCGCTCTGGCGACGCCAATGTTACACTCGGTGTACGTTTCCACAAGTGAACCGCCCATGATCCCGCCCCGGGGCCGCCGCGAGCAGCGCAAGACCGAGACCCGACAGACCATTTCGGACGTCGCCACCGAACTGATCATCCGCCGCGGCTTCGAAGCCGTGTCCATGTCCGAGATTGCCAATGCGGCGGGGGTCTCGCGCAAGACGGTCTTCAATTATTTCGCCAGCAAGGAAGACCTGGTGTTCGACCGCGATGAGGAGGCCCGGACCCTGCTTCGCGAAGGCATGGCGGCGCGCCGTGGCATGGCCCCGCTGGCCGCCTTCCAATCGCTGGTGCGGGAGCTGCTGGACAGCGGCCATCCGCTGTTACGGATCAACTCCGGTGCAGCGGCCTTCTGGGCAACCGTGGCCGACAGTCCGGTGCTGGTGGCGCACGCGCGACGGCTGCAGGCACAGCTGGCTGACGACCTGGCCCAGCTGATGGCCGACGCGGCCGGTCGGCCCGCGCAGGACGCGGAGGCACGCCTCGGCGCAGCCATGCTGCTGGCGTCGATGGTGGCCGCCTATGAGAGTGGACTGGCCAGCCAGCAGAGGGGCGAGGATCCGCGCCAAGCGATGCTGCAGCTGATCGTGCGCGGTGGCACCGGCGTGCTGGTGGCCTTGGCCGGCACCCCATATACCGACCCGGGCCTGCGTCCATAGCGCAATCGGGGGATAGGTCACGAAGCGTTGCAAATGCTAATCTTTCTCATTTGCAGCCCGCCCCGACCCCCTCATGCCGCTTCCAACCCCGCTCAAGCACGCCCTCTGCCTGGCGCTGCCCCTTTCCCTGGCTACGCCTGCACTGGCCTCCGAGGCCTCCACTGACACCCCGAAGGACCTGGACAAGGTCGAAGTCCGCGGCCGCGCGCAGACCCTGTACCGCGCCAACGATGCGGCCGTCGGCACCCGCACCGATACCCCGTTGGAACTGGTGCCGCAGTCGATCCAGGTCGTGCCGCGCGAGCTGATCGACGACCAGGCCGCGCGCCAGGTCACCGATCTGTACCGCAGCATCAGCGGCATCAGCTTCTTCAGCTATGCCGGCGTCACCCTGCGCGGGTTCCGCCAGGAGAACGTTCTGTACGACGGCCTGCGTGGTGATCCCTATGCGGGCTTCTCGGTGCCGCAACTGTTCAATATCGAACGCGTGGAAGTACTGAAAGGTCCGGCCGGTGCGCTGTACGGCGGTGGTGATGCGGGCGGTGTCATCAACTATGTAACGCGCAAGCCCAAGGCGCGCGCCGAACGCCGCATCGAGCTGCAGGCAGGCGACAAGGACTTCCGCGCCGGATCGATCGAAGGCACCGGCCCCTTGAATGCCAGCGGCAGCATTCGCTATCGCGCCGGCCTGTATGCCGACAGCGAGCAGGGCGTGCGCTGGAATGCCGACAGCGAAAGCGTGATCGGCGATGCCTCGCTGGCCTTCGATGTCGGCCAGACCGGCGAGCTGGTGCTGCAGTTCACCGACATCACCCAGAACCTGGGCGGCAACCGCCTGCGCGGCGTGCCGGTGAACGATGCCGGCAGCTTCCTGACCGACCGCCGCTGGAACCACAACGAGGCCAGTGACTTCCTCGACATGCGCGCCAAGGTCGCACTGGCGCAGTATCGCTTCGCACCGCGCGACAACCTGGACGTGGACCTTGCTGCGCGCTGGTTCAGCAACAACGAGCACCAGATGTACCACGAGCCGATGGGGCTGATTGATCGTGACCGCGACGGCCTGGCCGAGTGGATGACGCGCCAGCTGCGCAACCAGATCCGTGACAACACTGCCTTCACCGCCAGCGGCAATGCCATATGGCGGATCAACACCGGCCGTATCGAACACAAGGTGCTGTTCGGCGCCGACGTGTACCAGCTCGACGCCGACTTCACCGCGCAGACCGCCAACAGCGCCGACCTGGCACGCGGCGCCGGCCCGGTGCGCGGCATCGACCTGTTCAACCCGGTCTATGGCGCGAGCACCTGGCATGACTACAACCTGGCCGCTCTGCCCTGGCGCAGCACCGCCACCCGCAGCAAGCGCTACGGCGGCTACCTGCAGCATGAGCTGGCACTGGGCACGCGCTGGCATGTGCTGGCGGGGCTGCGCTGGGATGGCTTCAAGGATCAGGACCGCATGGGTGGCGGCAGCGTGGATGGCAACGATCTCAGCTGGCGCCTGGGCAGTACCTTTACCGTCCGGGACGGCGTGAACCTGTATGCCAACATCGCCAGCGGCTTCGTGCCGCAGAGTGCCACCAACCAGAACCCGGCGGCCGGCGGACCGTTCGACGCGGAGCGCAGCCGGCAATGGGAAGTCGGTCTGAAGTCCCTGCTGGCCGACCGTGTGACCCTGAACATGGCGGCCTACCGCATCGACCGCAGCAACATCGTGCAGGCCACCGGCGAGGTGATCGGCGGGGTAAACCAACTCGCTGCACTGGGCCTGGTACGCAGCACGGGCATGGAACTGGACCTGCTGGCCGACGTGACCGAGCGCTGGGTGGTGAACCTGACCTACGCCTACAACGACGCACGGGTGAAGGATGCCGGACCGAACGGCATCACCAATGCCTCCGGCGACCGCTTCGCCAATGCGCCACGCAACAAGCTCGGCCTGTGGACGCGCTACGACCTGCCGTCGATCAACTCGGCCATCGGCTTCGGCGCCGACCATGTGGGCGAGCGTGTCAGCCTGGATGGGCAGACGGTCAAGGCGTACACGGTATTCGACATGAGCTGGAAGACCACGTGGAAGCAGTGGCAGTTCCAGGCCAACGTCAAGAACCTGTTCGACAAGGTGTACGCGGCCAGCGGCTTCATCGAGCGCAACGGGCATTTCCCGGGCGAGCCGCGGCGGGTGTATGTGCAGGCGGCTTACAGCTTCTGAGCGGAGCCACCTGCGTCGCCGGCATCTCGTGCCAGCGTGCCGCCTGCCCGGACGGTAGACCACCCCAATTCAGGTATCCTTGCGCGCAGTCAGCCACGTCTTCATGCGACCGCTGCGGTGCAGCATCGACGTTGCCGACGAACATACGATTCACCATGGATGTTTCAACGTAGTCACAGGGGAAAATGGATGAAGAAGTTCCTGTTCGCGGCGATCATCGCCGTGTCGCTGGCGGGTTGTACCACCAATCCGCCGCTCAATTTCTCGGTCCCGAACGTCGGGGTCAGCAGCAAGAAGATTGATGGCGAACTGAAGTCGCTGACGGTCACGCTGGCACGTCCGGATGAAGCCAAGGGCAAGATTCCCGCGCAGGCCCAGCACGAAGTGCCGCAGATGTGGCAGAACGCGCTGACCGAAGCGCTCAATAAGATGGCGGTGTTCCGCGACGATGCACCGGTGAAGTTGAGCCTGTCGGTGAAGATTCTGGCGATCGACATTCCCAGCTTCGGTGCATCGATGACCACCAAGACGATCGCCCGCTACGAGCTGATCGATCGTGCAACCGGCAGCATCGTCTACACCCAGGATGTCAGCGCATCCGGCGAAGTTCCGTTCAACTATGCCTTCGCAGGGGTAATCCGTGCCCGCGAGTCGATCAGCCGCTCAGCACAGAACAACATCGCCCAGTTCCTGCAGGCGCTGGAAACCGTGGACATTACCAAGCCGATGTTCCCGAACAAGCAGGAAGCGCCATGAAGCGCCTGCTGGTGGCTGCATCCGTTGCTGCGATGCTGACGGCCTGCGCGCCAAATGTGCGTACGGACAGTTATTCCATCGGTTCAGTGGGACAGGTCAATCGAACTGTCGGCGGTACGGTCATCAGCGTCCGCGCGGTCAGTATTGACGGTTCACAGGGCGGTGGTGCCGTTGCCGGCGCTGCGGCTGGCGGTGTGGCCGGCTCCACCATCGGTGGCAGCGACCAGGGGGCGGCCATCGGTGCCATTGGCGGCCTCGTGGTCGGAGCTATTGCCGGTGCAGCCTCCGAACGCGCACTCTCGCAGGCCAAGGGCCTGGAATATGTTGTGCAGACGGAGAACGGCAACCTGATGACGGTTGTGCAGGGCCCCGATCCGGTGTTCACCACCGGCATGCGGGTCCTGGTGCTGTATGGATCGCCCTCGCGCATCATTGCCGATCCGCGACAAGCGAAGACAGCGCCGTAACCCCCAACAATGCCCCTTTCGAGGGGCATCGTTGTATTGGATATCGAGGGGGAGGTGGCAACCCACCTCCCCCTGCCCAGGTCAGTGCGAGCAGGACACCAGCATCGAGCGGGTGGCCATCTGGGTAGAGGTGAAGCCGTTCCTGTTGCCCACCGCGATGGCATTTCCTTCATCGCCATCCTTGCTGAAGACCACATAGCCGCCTGGGCACATCTGCCCGGCCTTTTCGTAGCAGCCACTCCAGGAACTGGAACCGCTGCAGTCGATGGAAACACCACGGCGGCCATCGGGGGTGACGGTCATTTTGGCAGTGGTGCAGCCACTCAAGGCGGCAACCAGCAACAGCGGGACGAACAACTTCATGGGCACTCCAGGGGTTGGGGATAAGCGAACGGGCGCCAAGGCTGGAGTGCGCGGATTGCGCGAACCTTGCGCCGGGCGGCCCGCGCCGCAGCGGGTGTTGCGGCGTCACCGGCAGGCCCCGAAGGAACGCCATGTTCACGCAATGTTCCTGTAATACGGTGCCGGCGCTTGCCGCCCGCCTTATGCCTCCTTCCCGCCTGACGCCTGCCGATGCACATCCTGCTGATCGAAGACGAAGCCGAACTGGCTGCCACCCTGAAGTCTGCCCTGCAGCGGGAGCGCTACGTCGTGGACCTGGCCAGCACCCTGGCACTGGCCCGCCAAGCAGCACTTTCCGGATCACACGACCTGGTGCTGCTGGACCGCACCCTGCCCGATGGTGACGGGCTGGGGCTCATTCCCGTGCTGCGCGGGCGCAATCCGGGGGTGCCGATCATCGTGCTCAGCGCACTGGGACAGTTGCCGGACCGCATCGCCGGCCTGGATGAGGGCGCCGACGACTACCTGGCCAAGCCCTTCGCGCTGGAAGAACTGTTCGCGCGGATCCGCGCGGCCGGGCGCCGGCCGAGCGGCATGCAGGTGGAGCCGGTGAGCATCGGCCGGCTGCTGTTCGACCCCACCTCGGGCGAAGCCAGCGTGGGCGGACAGCGACTGGAGCTTCCGCGCCGCGAGATCCGCGTGCTGGCGGCCCTCGCCCGCCGGCTGGGCCGCACCGTGCTTCGCGAATCCATCGAGATGGCGGTGTACGGCTTCGACGACGGCATCCATTCCAACACGCTGGACTCGCATGTCTCACGCCTGCGGCGCAAGCTGGCCGACGCGGATGCGGGGGTGGAAATCCATGCCATCCGCGGTGTCGGCTATCTGATGCGGGAAACGAAGTAATGGCGCTTCGTCCCTCACTGAAGCGCCCGCTGATCGTCAAAACCCTGATCTACCAGCTGCTCGCACTGCTGGTGGCCTTCTTCGCATTGCTGATGGTGCTGGTGCGTGTCGACAGCGGCGGCTACTACACCATCCAGACCTTCGCCCCGGTGGCGGCAGAGGCCGTTCGTCGGGACAGCAAGGGCGAGCTGTATGTGGAACGCACGCCGGCGCTGGACGAGCTGCTGAAGATCGTCCCCGGCGCGTGGTTCATCGCCGAGGATGAGCAGGGCCAACATGTGACATTCGGCCACGTTCCGCCCGCCTACGCCTCGCTGGTCGGCGCCCTCGACGGCATTCCCTATGGCGACCTGCGCGGACGCGGCCGCAACGACGGCCTGGCCGTGGTGATACGCCAGCACAGCGGTCCGGCCGGCAAGCTGACCATCATGGCCCATGGCGAAACCGATTCGCTGACCTGGCAGATGGCGCTGGCCGCACACATCATCACCCTGCCGATCTTCCTGCTGCTGGGCCTGGCCACCATCATCCTGACCCCGATCATCGTGCGCCGCGCCCTGGCTGGCGTGGAGCGCATCGCGCAGGAAGCCCGCAACATCTCTGCCAGCCGTCGCGGCATCCGTCTGACAGAGACCGCCGTACCGGTAGAGATCGCCCCCCTCGTGACCGCGGTGAACGAAGCGCTGGACCGACTGGACGAAGGGCACGAACGGCAGCGCCGCTTCATCGCCGCCGCCGCCCATGAGCTGCGTACACCGATCGCCATCCTGCGGGTGAAGATCGATGCCACCGACGATTCCACCTCACGCAGCCTGGCGGTGGAAGTCGCTCGGCTGGCAACGCTTGCCGAGCAGCTCCTGGACCTGCACCGCATGGAAGCCGATGGACCGAAGGACTCCCTCAACCTGGCCCGCGTGGCCAAGCGGGTCGTCGCCGATCTGGCCCCCCTGCTGATCCAGTCCGACAAGACGGTCGCCGTGGCAGTGGAACCGAACTTCCCGGTGCTGGGCGAGTCCGGTGCCATCGAACGGGTGCTCTCCAACCTGGTATTGAATGCCGCCGAGCACGGTGGACGCCATATCATCGTGCGCGTACAGGGCAGCTGCCTTGAGGTGGAAGACGATGGACCTGGCATTCCGGTCGACCAGCGCGAACGCGTATTCGAACCCTTCCAACGCCTGCGCCCCCGGCAGACAGGCGCCGGATTGGGCTTGAACCTGGTGCGGCAGGTGATCGACCGCCACGGTGGCCACGTCACGATTCTGGATGCGCCCGGTGGCGGCGCCCTGATCCGCATCGAGTTCCCCGTGCATCCAGGCGTCACCAGCGCATTGGCGCCGGAGTACTGAGCGCATCGCTTCCACGTGGATGACTATGCGCGGATGACTACTGGCTGTCCGCGCGCCAGGACTGCGGTTGATGCGCAAGGTTGCGGCAATGTTCGCTGCCCAGCATCCAGGTGAGCGGCACAGCAGGTGCTGCGTCCGGAACTGACAGGAAGCCTGCATGTGACACAGGGAGCTCCTCCACCGCCCTCTTCCACCCCTGCCCCGCCGCCTCGGAATACGCCCAGCCTGACCGCCGCAGCATGGAACTGCCGCGCGCATGCAGGCCGCGCGCGTGGGTTGGAACACTGGCCGCACTGGCTGCGGATGATTCCCGAACGCGAGCGGGCCGGCGTACTGATCCGCCTGTTCGCCGCACTGTTCCTGCTGCTCCCAGGCCTTGCGCTGGTGGCTTCCGCGTATCGGCACGCGCATGCAACGGCCACTGCCGTGCTGGTGTTCGTCGCCGTGCATGCCGCACTGCACATGCTGGCCGTGTGGCGAGGGGCTGCACTACGCCCAGCTCCCCCGCTGCTGCGGACCCTGGATACGCGCGCAGCCGCCGTGATGCTTGCTGCCACGTTGATGATCATCGCGATCGTCGCCGCCACCGCAACCCTGCCGGTTGCGGTCTGCACCGTGCTGCTGGTCGGCGCGTTGTGCCAGCTTTCGACCCTGCCCACGCCGGCGCAACGCCTCCGCCACGTGCTGTTGGCGCTCGGTAGCATGATCCAGTTCATCGCGATGGCACTGCTCACGCAGGGCATTGCCCACTGACACGCCTGCACCATCGCAAGGTTCGCGCAATCCAGCGCATCGAGACTCGACCACCATCCACACCTGTCACCCCAGGCGTGCATTCCAACAGTCTCGAGGATCCACGATGCCCTGTCTCTTCCGGATGCCGCGCCGATGAGCGCCACACCGCGCAGCCGCCGCCGTGTGCTGATCATTGCTGCCGCACTCCTCTGCACAACGTTGGCACTCTTCGCCTGGCTCCGGCCCGTACCACCACCGAAGCTGCAGGTGGCACCGGTAACCCGGGGCAACATTGAACAGGTCGTTGAAGCCACCGGAACACTGAAGCCCTCGCGGCTGGTGAGCGTGGGCGCGCAGGTCTCCGGCCGCATCGAGGCCCTGCATGTGAAGCTCGGCGACAAGGTGAAGGCCGGCGATCCGATTGCCGATATCGATTCGCGCACCCAGCGCAACGCATTGCTGAGTGCGCAGGCAGCACAGCGCACCGCGCGCGCCAACCGCGATGCGCTGGCCACCGACCTGCGCCAGTTCGAGCTGACATTGCATCGACAGCAGCAGCTGGTGACCTCGCAGTTGGTGGCACGCGCCGACGTCGATGCGGCCAAGGCCAAGGTCGATGCCACCCGGGAACAGATCGCCGCGCTGGAAGGTGAGATCGTGCAGCGGCAGACCGCCGTGGATATCGCACAGACCAACCTCGAGTACACCCGTATCACCGCCCCCACCGACGGCACCGTGCTGGCCGTGGTGGCGCGCCAGGGGCAGACCGTGAACGCGGTACAGAGCGCACCGACCATCGTGATGCTGGGCAACCAGGACGTGATGACGGTCTACGCGGAAATCTCCGAGGCGGATGTTGTGCACACGTCCGTTGGTCAGGAAGCGTACTTCACCATTCTTGGCGACGCGGGACGTCGCTACAGGAGCACGCTGCGCGACATCGCCCCGGCTCCGGAATCGATCACCCAGGAAGACGCCTCCGCCCTTGCTTCACCCGCGACCGGCGGTGGCAGCCGCACCGCCATGTACTACAACGGGCAGTTCGACGTCGCCAACGCCGATGGCCGCCTGCGCAGCTACATGACCGCGCAGGTGCGCATCGTGCTGGGTCGCGCCGACAACGTACTGACGCTGCCCTCCGCTGCGCTCGGTGCACGCGCGGCCGATGGCAGCTACAGCGTACAGGTGCGTGGCGCGGACGGGCACGCCCATGCGCGCCGCATCACCATCGGGCTGGACGACCAGATCCAGGTGGAGGTACGCAGCGGCCTGAAAGAGGGCGAACAGGTGGTGCTGGCGCAGGCCCGGGACGAAGCTGCTACCGCACACGCGCCGTCGAAATGAGCACATCCACCACCGCCCCTTTGCTGCGCGTACGCGGCATCCGCCGCGAGTTCGCGGCCGGCGAACAGACCCTGGTCGTGCTCGATGGCGTGGACCTGGACATCCACGCAGGCGAACTGGTGGCCATCGTGGGCCAGTCCGGCTCGGGCAAGTCCACGTTGATGAACATCCTCGGCTGCCTCGATCGCCCTTCCGCCGGTGCATACCAGATCGCCGGACGCGAAACCGCTCAGATGTCGCCCGATGAACTGGCCGAACTACGCCGCGAGCACTTCGGCTTCATCTTCCAGCGCTATCACCTGCTGACCGACCTGACCGCATTGGGCAATGTAGAAGTGCCAGCGATCTATGCCGGCATGGCGGGGGCCACCCGCCGCGCCCGCGCGGCCGAGCTGTTGGCGCGGCTGGGCCTGAGCGAACGTATGCAGCATCTGCCTGGCGAGCTGTCAGGTGGCCAGCAGCAGCGTGTTTCGATTGCGCGCGCACTGATGAACGGCGGCGCGGTGATCTTCGCCGATGAGCCGACGGGCGCACTGGACACCCACTCCGGCAGGGAGGTGATGAAGATCCTGGGCGAGCTGCATGCCGAGGGCCACACCGTGGTGCTGGTGACGCATGACATGGCCATGGCCGAACATGCTCATCGCATCATCGAGATCCGCGATGGCCGGATTGTCGATGATCGCGCCACGGGCAAGGTCTCTGCCGCGGGTGGGTCAGCGGCGGCCCCGCCGCAGCGCGGCGGTGGCAGCGGCTGGCAGGCGGTGCGTGACCGCTTTACGGAGGCGTTACGCATGGCCCTGCGCGCAATGAACGCGCACCGCATGCGCACCTTCCTGACCATGCTCGGCATCATCATCGGCATTGCGTCGGTCGTCTCCGTGGTCGCGCTGGGTACCGGCGCGCGCCAGGCCATCCTGTCCAACATTTCCTCGCTGGGCACCAACACCATCGAGATCTATCCCGGGTCCGGCTTCGGCGACCTGCACTCGGCGCGGGTGGAAACGCTCACCCCCGGCGACAGCGTGGCCCTGGCCGGGCAGCCGTTCGTGGACAGCGCTACACCCGGCGTGGCCACCACCGGCACCGCGCTGCGCGGCAACCGCTCGGCCAGCGTGCAGGTGCGGGGCGTCAGCGAGCAGTACTTCCGCGTGCATGGCCTGCAGCTGGGCGAAGGTGCCTTCTTCGGCCCGGCCGCCGTGGCCGGCTACCAGCAGGTAGTGGTGATCGATGCCAACACCCGCGCCCGCTTCTTCGCTGCGGTGGACAATCCCATCGGCCAGACCCTGCTGCTGGGCAACGTGCCGGTGCGCGTGGTGGGCGTGGTGAAGAAGGATGCCGGCGCGGTCGGCGATGCCTCGCTGCTGCGGGTGTGGCTGCCCTACACCACCACCATGGCGCGCATGCTCGGGCAGAGCCACGTTTCCAGCATCACCGTGCGTGTCTCCGATGCCATCAGCATGGAGGCGGCCGAGCGCGCCATCGGACGATTGCTGGCACGCCGCCATGGCAGCACCGATTTCTACATGAGCAACAACGCGCAGATCCGCCAGTCCATCGAACAGACCACCGGCATCCTGACCATGATGATCAGCTCCATCGCCGCCATCGCGCTGGTAGTGGGCGGAATCGGAGTGATGAACATCATGCTGGTGTCGGTGACCGAGCGAACACGCGAGATCGGCGTGCGCATGGCGGTGGGCGCGCGGCGCAGCGACATCCTGCAACAGTTCCTGATCGAATCGGTCCTGGTCTGCCTGCTCGGTGGCGTGCTCGGCATCGGCGTGGCCCTGGCATTGGGGGCAGGGTTGGCGCTGGCCAACGTGGGTTTCAGCCTTGTGTTCTCCGCCAATTCGATCCTGGCCGCCTTCGCCTGTTCCAGCCTGATCGGTATTGGCTTCGGCTTCCTGCCAGCACGCCGCGCCGCGCAGCTGGACCCGGTCGAAGCACTCGTTCGATAGCCAGTGACGTTACCTGCAGTGACGGCAGGTTCGCGCAATGTCTGCGGGCTCTACTGGAGCTACCAACAATGTCCGCACAGGAGCTGGACGATGTCTCTGAAACCACGAAGAACCGCACTTCTGCTGGCAGCGGCTGCACAACTGATGCTGCTGTTGCCCTACTCCGGCGACGCCCATGCGCAACGCGGTAACCGCTACAACCCGCAGTGGGACCAGGACTACCGTGACCGCGATCGTGATGCATGGGAGCGTCGTGAACGCGAGCGTGAGCGTGACCGGGAACGTGAGCGCCGCCACGATGCCAAGACCACCGGTGTGGTGGTGGGCGTGGTGGGCGTAGCCGTCGTGGCCGGTGTGATTGCCGCAGCCGCCAAGCGCGAACGCGAGACCCGCGAACGCGCCGACTACTGCATTCGCCGCTACGGCAATTATGACCGCCGCAACGATACCTATCGCGGCGCCGACGGCTACACCTATCCCTGCCGCTGACCTGCACATCTCAAGGACATACGACCCATGAAGAAGACCGCTCTGTTGATCGCATTGTGCGCCGCTCCGCTGGCCTCCCAGGCCGCGCCGGCTGACCCGAAGCAGGCCTACATCGATTCCACGTTCACAGCGATGGACACCAACAAGGATGGGCGCGTCGACAAGGCCGAATACACCAGATTCCAGCAGGGGCGCTTCAGCAAGCAGGCCGATTCGATCGACGCCGCGTTCAGTGCCATGGACACGAACAAGGATGGCAGGATCAGCAAGGATGAAGCCACGTTGGTGCCGGAGATTGCGAAGTACTTTGCGGGCCTGGACACCGATGGTGATGGCTATCTGTCGCTGAAGGAGATGCAGCAGGCCATGGTGGCCGCGCAGACGGCAGACGCCCCGGCGAGATAGCGCCCCGGTACTGGATGCCAATCCACATCGCTTTGGTGGGTGCCCACCCTGGTGGGCACGGCCGCGTCACCGCGCGCGAGGGCCAGAATGCGCACCAAAGTGGGCGGCTACCGCAGCGATGAAATGGCATCCACCCAGGCGGACATCTACCCGGCTGGTACGCGTCGGTCGCCGAGCGAACTCAGCAATGCCCGCGCACCGAGTTGCAAAGACCGCGTGAGGCGAGGCTGCGACAGGCCGGGACCCTAGCCCATCCGTATCGCCGGGATGTCGCGCGCCTGCGCATCGACCTCCTGCTGGCGCTGCGCGTGTGCCTGTTCACGATCCGCACCGACTGCCTGCAGGGCCTGCAGTGACTGCTCGACCGGCGTCTGCACCGCCCGGTCCGTGGGCATGGAGGCCCGCAGATGCGCCGGATCATTCAACTCGCCCTGCACCACGAACACGTTGCGGCCGGCCGGGTGATCGGCAGTCTGCGCGCTCAGCAGCACATGGTCGGCGCGTTCGAGCTGGTTGTGGCGCGCCAAGGCCATCACGCTCGCCACCAGGCGCTCGCTGTTCTCGTCGTGGGTACGCCCGGCGCCGGCATCGATCGCGGCCACGCCTTCGCGCACCTGCTGCATCAATGCGTACTCACGGTGGCCGGGTCCAATGTCGGCCAGACGGGTCGCTACCTGCGCGGGATCCGGCACGTCGTCCACGGCTGCGGTCAGCGGGCTGCGGGTGATGGTCCGGTACGGGTCGTCCGGGTGGAACTGGGTACGTTTTTCCTGCCGTTCCAGACGAACGTCCCGCGCGTCGTTGAGTTCAGCGATGCGGGCCGGATCGGTGATCTCACGCATCGACATGTGGCCACCACCCGCGCTGACACTGGCCCATTTCCTGTCCGCTTCGAAGTACATCGCGTAGTAGCTGTTGCCACCGATGACGTTCGGATCGACCGCCGAGCGCCCTTCCAGTGCCTGGGTGGCTTCCAGCACGCTCAACCGGGTCAGGTATTGCCCGCCCTTCGTCCATCCCATCTGGCTGATGGCATCGACGCTGGTGTTCCCTACGCGCGGGCCTCCGGCATAGTCATTGTTGAGCATGTTGGTCCAGATCTGTTCCAGCTTCTCGGGGCCGCTCTTCTGCTCAGCCGCCTGCAGCAACACGCGCGGCGTCCAGCAGTTGGGATCGAGTTCATGCCGTTCGAATGCCCGGTCGTGTGCCAGCATTACATCCTTGCCGGGAAGATTCAGTGCAAATTCGGGACGCCCCTGCTCCATCCAGAACAGGCGTCGCTCCAGGTCCTGGCGCAGAAGCGTCTGCCCAAACATCTCCCATTGCCGCTCGCTCAGCTGCGCATCGGGAAAGCCGGAGCCCTTGCCTTCCTGATCTCGGGCGTAATCCTGTGCGTAGCTGTTTGCAACGCGGCCTGGCAGGCTGTCGTTGCGAACAACACCCAGCGCAAGCGTGCCATAGCCATCCGCATCTGGCAGCTGCGACAGATAGTTCCAGTACAACTCACGGTTTCCGGCCTTGGCATAGCTGGCCAGAATCCTGAGATTCTCTTGCGTCAATCCGCCCATCGCCTGCTCCTGAATGCACTCACTGCCGGACGCGGGAGCGCGCGAGAAGATCCCGCACCGCATCTTCCATCCGCTTCCAGTCCGCCAGGAAGGCCCGCTTGTAGTTCAGCGAGATGGAAAGCTTGTTCTCCACATCCGAGAAATAGTGGAAGCACCCCGCAGCGGCTTGCCCTTGCTCACTGATGACCTGATCGCCCTGCAGGCGAACGCCATCCCCCCGAAACGCCGTGCTTTCGCATTTGATGAATGTGGTCAGGCTGCCGTTGGGAGCGCGCGCGATGTACCAGTCATCTTCATAGGCAGGATTACGGGTGGGCGGTTTTCCATAGCGTGCCTCGTATTCCTTCGAGAAAATCCCCATCCTCGTTTCATCAATGGCGTAAGGCGTCAGTCCCATGACGTCGGGCCGCGCAATACGCAGATCGAGTCGATCCCGAGGATCCCCTCGCTCCACCGATCCTTCCTCGGCGGATGCCTGGTTGGAGGACAATCGCTCCAATGATGTTTCGATTGGCGCACGATCGATGTAGTCGATCGCCACAGCAATTTCCTTCCGGAAATCATTCGTACGCGGATTCGCCCGGGCACCCGGCGGCGTCGGCTTCATGTCCGGCCACTCGATGACCAGCGTCACGCCCTCGCCGGGCCACGGTGCGATCTGGCTGTCCAGGTAGTTGGCCGGAATGCGGAAAGTGTTCGGCCCGAGCTTCACGTCCACGGGCGCATCGGTATAGGTGTGGCCGTTGATCGTGCGGCCGGTCTGCGTTGCGCCGGACATGGCGGGATTCCTTTCGTGTTCGGTGGACGGCGGCCGCGCACACGCGCCGGCACTCACCGCGACGGCAAGTGCAAGCGTCAGGCAA
>NZ_JCAFRJ010000013.1:0-35838 GCF_059367975.1 Stenotrophomonas sp. YJH_SMC_131
CGCGGGGGGGTGGAGGCCGGTAAGTGGGGCCCGCGATTCGCGCAGCGAAACGCGGGAGCGACAGCACGCATGTGCCGAGCGTACCCGGCCAGCGGCCGGCACTATCGCCCCCGGAGTTCGGGGGCAGCGCCGCAGGCGCGGAGGGGGAGGCCGGTAAGTGGGGCCCGCGATTCGCGCAGCGAAACGCGGGAGCGACAGCACGCATGTGCCGAGCGTACCCGGCCAGCGGCCCTTGCCCCGGCCGCCGTTTCGCGGCACGCTTCGCGCTTCCGTACGCAAGCGTATCGACCATGTCGCCAGCCAACGAAAGCGCCTATCCCCATCTGTTCGCCCCGCTGGACCTGGGCTTCACCCAACTGCGCAACCGCGTATTGATGGGCTCGATGCACACCGGCCTGGAGGATCGCGCCCGCGACTTCCCGCGGCTGGCGGCCTACTTCGCCGAGCGCGCCGAGGGCGGCGTCGGCCTGATCGTCACCGGCGGCTTCGCACCGAATGTGGTCGGCTGGCTGAAGCCGTTCGGCGGCAAGCTGTCCTGGCCCTGGGAAGTGCGGCCGCACCGCCAGCTCACCGCCGCCGCGCACCAGCACGGCGCGAAGATCTGCCTGCAGCTGCTGCATGCAGGCCGTTACGCCTATCACCCGTTGTCGGTGGCACCGTCGAAGCTGAAGGCACCGATCAACCCGTTCACCCCGCGCGCGTTGTCGGCCAGCGGCGTCGACCGGCATATCGCCGATTACGCACGCAGCGCCAAGCTGGCCCGCGAGGCCGGCTACGACGGCGTGGAAGTGATGGGTTCGGAGGGCTACCTCATCAACGAATTCATCGCCCCGCGCACCAACAAGCGCACCGATGCCTGGGGCGGCGACGCGCGCCAACGCATGCGCTTCGCGGTCGAGATCGTACGCCGCATCCGCGAGGCCTGCGGCCCGGACTTCATCATCATCTATCGCCTGTCGCTGGTGGATCTGGTCGACGACGGCAGCAGCTGGGAAGAAATCGTGCAGCAGGCGCAGGCCATCGAGGCGGCCGGCGCAACGATCATCAATTCCGGCATCGGCTGGCACGAAGCGCGCATTCCGACCATCGCCACCTCGGTGCCGCGTGCTGCCTTCGCCGGGGTCACCGCCAAGCTCAAGCCGCATGTGAAGGTGCCGCTGGTGGCGACCAACCGCATCAACATGCCCGACGTCGCCGAGCGCATCCTCGCCAATGGCGGCGCCGACATGGTGTCGCTGGCGCGCCCGCTGCTGGCCGACCCGCAGTGGCCGAACAAGGCCCGTGCCGGCCGCGCCGAGGCGATCAACACCTGCATCGCCTGCAACCAGGCCTGCCTGGACCACGTGTTCGAGAACAAGCTGGCCAGCTGCCTGGTCAATCCGCGCGCCGCGCACGAGACCGAGCTGGTCTATCACCCCACCGCCACGCCGAAGAAGATTGCCGTGGTCGGTGCCGGCCCTGCCGGCCTGGCCTGTGCCACCGTCGCTGCCCAGCGCGGCCACCAGGTCACCCTGTTCGACGCCAATGATGAGATCGGCGGCCAGTTCAACGTGGCCAAGCGCATCCCCGGCAAGGAAGAGTTCCACGAGACCCTGCGCTACTTCCGCCACAAACTGGCCGAAACCGGTGTGCAGCTGCGCCTCGGCACCCGCGCCGATGCCGCCCAGCTGACCGGCTTCGACGAAGTGGTGCTGGCCACCGGCATCACGCCGCGCAGAGTTGATTTCCCCGGTGCCGACCACGCCAGGGTGGTCAGCTATCTGGACGTACTGCTGGGCCGGGTCGAAGTGGGCGCCAGTGCGGCGATCATCGGCGCCGGCGGCATCGGCTTCGATGTCGGCGAATTCCTCAGCCACGCCGGCGAGTCCCCCTCCCTCGACCCGCAGCGCTGGATGGCCGAATGGGGCGTGGACAGCACCTTCGAGGCCCGCGGCTCACTGGCCAGGCCGGAGGTTGAAACCTCGCCGCGCCGGCTGTGGCTGCTGCAGCGCAGCCCGGGCAAGCCCGGCGCGCGCCTGGGCAAGACCACCGGCTGGATCCATCGCGCCACGCTGAAGGCCAAGGGCGTGCGCATGCTCGGTGGCGTCGAGTACCTCGGCGTGGACGACGCGGGCCTGCGCATCCGCGTGGACGGCAGCGAACAGCTGCTGCCGGTCGACCATGTGGTGATCTGCGCCGGGCAGGAACCCAACCGCGCGCTGCAGGCCGAACTGCAGGCGGCCGGCATCAACGCGCAGCTGATCGGCGGTGCCGACGTGGCCGCAGAACTCGACGCCAAGCGCGCCATCGACCAGGGCAGCCGGGTTGCCGCCGGGCTCTGATGAGCGCCTGAATGGGGGGCGGAATGTGATTTCCGTCACCCTCATTGAACCTGAATGTCAAGCCGAGCGGTTCACGATGCGTTCGGCTACGCCCCCCTACCTTGCGCCATCTTTCCGCTCACCAGCCAGTTTCCGGTGAGCCGGCGCAGCCCCACGATCGGTACTGGTCGTTTCTTTTGGGGCTGCCCAACGGGGCGGCCCCGATGGCCGCCTCCCCATGACGCCAAGTCGTACCCCGCCTCCTGTCGCCCTGCGGCCGGAACCGGAGGGTGCGGCCCATACGGAGCAAGGAGTTATATGAAACTGGCCTGGATTCTCTGGCTGTCGCAGTTGTTGCCGCAGCCGGCCGCTGATTCACTGTGTTTGAGCACCACCGTTTACCTGGAAGCCCGCGACCAGACCCTGCGCGGCCAGCAGGCCGTCGCCGAGGTCGCACTGCGCCGTCTCGACAGTGGCCTGTGGGGCGACTCGATGTGCCAGGTGGTCACCGCGCGCAAGCAGTTCGCACCGACCATCGTCTCCCCCGGCACCCAGTTGGGCAACGACGCGGCCTGGAGCGAGGCAATGAACGTGGCCTTCGACGCCGAGCGCAACTGGGCGCTGCCGGCCGGCGAGCGCCGCGAGATCGTGCCCGGTGCCAGCCACTTCGCCGCGCTGTCCATCGCCAGCCCGAACTGGCGCAATGCCTACCAGGTGGCCACCATCGGCGATCACACCTTCTATAAGGTGCAGAACCTCAAGCCGCGGCAGTCGTAACGATCCGTGCCGGCGGCAGCGTTGCCGCCTGCCGGCAGGCTCTGGGATAGTGGGCGTTTCCCGCCCGCATCGCCTGGAGTTCCCATGAAGCTGTACAGCAAGCCCGGTGCCTGTTCCACCGCCGACCACATCGCCCTGCAGTGGACCGGCCAGCCGTTCGAGGTTGAACTGCTGAACAAGGACACCCTGAAGGGTCCGGAATTCCTCAAGATCAATCCGGCCGGTGCGGTGCCCGCGCTGGTCGACGGCGACTTCGTGCTGCTGCAGAACGCCGCGATCATGGGCTATATCGCCGACAGCTTCCCGCAGGCCGGCCTCGGCGGTGACGGCAGCCCGCGCCAGCGCGCCGAAGCCACCCGCTGGCTGGCGTTCGTCAATTCCGACGTGCACCCGGCCTTCTCGCCGCTGTTCGCGCCGGGCAAGTTCATTGCCGACGAAGGCCAGTACGACGCGATCCGCGCCGCCGCGCACAAGCGCCTGCGTGGCCTGTTCGAGACCGCTGACAGGCAGCTGGCCGACAAGCCCTGGCTGGCCGGCTTCCGCAGCTTCGCCGACCCGTACTTCTACATCACCCTGCGCTGGGCCGCCGGCACCAAGGTCGACCTGTCGGGCCTGGACAATCTGGCCGCCTACAAGGCACGCATGGATGCCGATGCCGGCGTGCAGGCCGCGCTGAAGGCCGAAGGCCTGGCCTGACCTTGGTCAGGGGTCAGAGCCGTTCGCGTGGCGGACGGATCTGACCCCACCGGCCACCAGACGGGGTCGGATCCGCCTGCGCAGCAGGCGGCTCCGACCCCTCGATATCATTCGCGCGATCAGCCGATCTGGCGGATCACTTCCCCCTTGGCATCGCGCAGGTAGGTCGGCACCACTTCGATGCGCAGCGCCCCCGCCACCGGGTAAACCCCGCGCTCGGCGCGCACCCCTGCCAGGGCCTGCAGGCCCGCCTCGTCCAGTGACCAGCGCGCGCTGTCGGCGGATACGTCCGCCGCTTCACCGCCCCCGTGCGCGATGAACTCCCACTGCCGCTCGCGGCTGGCCAGTTCCAGCGATTTGCCGTGGCGCAGGCGCAGCGGCAACAGTTCGCACACGCTGGCGACCTGACCGGCGCCGAGCACCAGCGTGGTGACGCCCGCCTCCTGCCGCCAGTCCAGGGTCTCGATGAACAGCATGCCGGTGCTGGAACCCTCGCGTTCGCTGCCGGCCTGCACCCGCTGTGCCAGCGCAGGGTCCTCCAGCAGGTTGTCGCGATGCAGATCGCTGATCCACAGCGGCATCGCCGGCAGCAGCGCCTGCAGCACGCCACGCGTCGACCAGCGCTTGACCGCCTCCATCTCCTCATCGGTCAATCCGACCAACTGCAGGAACTGCAGATGGCCGTTGGCCGTGTCCCGCGCCGGCAACTGCGGGTCCGCAATGAAGGCCAGATGGCACAGCCGCGTGCCGGTCTCCAGCGCGATCGGACCGTTGGCGTTGAGGTGATGGCCATCCTCGAACACGTTGCCACTGCCGAACACGTAGCGCGCCAGGTTCTGCAGCAGGTTCATCGGCCACACCGGCGGGGTGCTGCCGGCGTTCTCACCGGCCTCGGCAGCCAGACGGAAGGTCAGCTCGAAGCCATAACCGCTGGCATCTGCATCACTGCTCTCCTTGGCGTACAGCTCGGAGAAGCCGTAGGTGATGTAATGCCAGTGCGGTACCGGCGCATCCGCCCAGTACACGCTGATGCCATCCAGTGGATCCTGGCCACCGAGCGTGTACGGAAGCGCGGTGCCGAAGTGACGCGGCTCCTGGCCGGCATACAGCGGCGCCAGCGCCGCATTGATCGCGTCCCAGCCTGGGGTGTCGGTGTCGTCGTGGTCGTCCTGCACGCGGGACTCCTTGTAGGGAAGTGAACCGATCACTTTACGCGGTGGCTCAGGCCTGCACGACCTCACTGCCAGCGTTCAGCACCGCCGACTGGGTTTCCTGCCACCAGCGCTGCGCCAATGCCGGGCTGCGCGCCTTGCCCACCGCCGCCAGCAACTCCGGGCACAAGCGCTCCAGCGCCAGCGCATCGGTGCAGCGTTCGATCTTCAACTGCATGAAGTAGCCCTTCAGGCCCAGGTGGCGGCGCACCGCCTCGCTCATCGCGTCGTACAACTGCTGGTACAGCGCCGGGTCCTGTTCGCGCCCGGTGCTGATGCCGCGCGCCGGCGCCACCTCTGCGCTTCCGCCGATCACTTCGATCAGGCCCTGTGCTGACAATTGCTCCAGTGCGTCCGGTGGTGCCCGCAGGCCTTCGAACAGGCCACGCAGTTCGGTGTCGTTGCGATGGCCATCGACCATCAGCAGGATCGAACGCAGTGCCGCCGGCAGGCGCCGGCTACGGTCTTCGATTTCCTGACGGCCAGCAGCCGTCTTGGCGTGCAGCAATGCCATTGCCTCCCCCTCGCTCGATGCGCAATGCCGGCGCGCCCTCGCGGGCACGCCCCCCTGTGTTGCCATCTCCGGACGGCACGCGCGTTCCCCGGCGCGAGCCGCGTATTGCAGGTCGATGACAGGCCGAGCTTAGCGCAAGTACTGCGGGTAGTGCCGGCCGCTGGCCGGCAACCTCGGGGTGGATGGGGGTGCCGGCCAGTGGCCGGCACGACCGGATCAACGGCCCAGCGCCCGGCGGATCTCCTCCAGCGCGCCGGGGTCGTCCAGCGTCGACAGGTCACCCGGGTCGCGCTGCTCGGCCAGCGCCTGCAACGAGCGCCGCAGCAGCTTGCCCGAACGGGTCTTGGGCAGCGCATTGACCACGTGCACGTGCGCCGGGCGGGCCACTGCGCCGAGCGAGGTGGTCACCGTGGCCATCATCTCGGCCACCACTTGCGCCGGATCCTCGCCATCCAGGCCCTGCTTGAGGGTGACGAACACCAGCGGCACCTGCCCCTTCAATTCGTCCTTGACCCCGATCACGGCAGCCTCGGCCACGCGCGGGTGGCTCGAAATGGCCTCTTCGATCTCGCGCGTGCCCAGCCGGTGCCCGGCCACGTTGATCACATCATCGGTACGGCCGAGGATGAAGGTGTAGCCATCGTCGTCGCGGATTGCCCAGTCCAGCGAGCTGTACAGCAGTTCCTTGAAGTGGCTGAAGTAGCTCTGCAGGAAACGGTTGTCGTCGTTCCACACCGTGCTCATGCAGCCCGGCGGCAACGGTGGCGACACCACCAGCACCCCCTTCTGCCCCGGTGCGACTTCCTCGCCGGTGTTCTCGTCGATCACCTTCATCCGGTAGCCGAGGTTGGGGAAGCCCGGCGAACCGAAGCGCACCGGCTTCATCTCCAGGCCCGGCAGCAGGGTCAGCGCCGGCCAGCCGGTCTCGGTCTGCCAGTAGTTGTCGATGATCGGCTTGCCGAGCGCTTCGCTGATCCAGTGCGCGGTCGGTTCGTCCAGCGGCTCGCCGGCCAGGAACAGGTATTTCAGCGCGCGCAGGTCGTGGCGATGGATGAAGTCCGCATCGTGCTTCTTCAGCACGCGGATGGCAGTGGGCGACGAGAACATCGTGCGCACGTTGTACTGCTCGCACAGCGCCCACCAGATGCCCGGGTCCGGGTTGGTCGGCAGCCCTTCGTACAGCAGCGAGGTGCAGCCGCCGATCAGCGGGCCGTACACATTGTAGGAATGGCCTACCGCCCAGCCGACATCGGAAGTGGAGAACATCACCTGCCCCGGCCTGCAGTCAAACACGGTTTCCATCGACTGTGCCATCGCCACCGCGTAGCCGCCGACATCGCGCTGCACGCCCTTCGGCTTGCCGGTGGTGCCCGAGGTATACAACAGGTAGCTCGGCTCGCTCGATTCCAGCCACTGCACCGGCACGTCGACCTCACCGATCTGCGCACGCAGCGCGGCGTACTCCACATCGCGGCCCGGCACGCGTGGTTCGGCGGCATCCAGTCCGCGCGACACGATCAGCACGTGCGGCGGTGGCGACGTGGCTTCGGCGCAGGCTGCATCGACCATCGGCTTGTACGGAATCAGCTTGCCACCGCGCATGCCGGCATCGGCGGCGATCAGCAGCTTCGGCTTGGCATCGTCGATGCGCAGCGCCAGGTTGTGCGCGGCGAAGCCACCGAACACCACCGAATGCACCGCACCGATGCGCGCGCAGGCGAGCATGGCGAATACCGCCTCGGCCATGTTCGGCATGTAGATCACCACACGGTCACCGTGACCGACGCCGAGGTGCTTGAGCACGGCAGCGAAGTCGTTCACTTCCCGATACAGCTGGCGATAGGTGATCTCGCGGGTGCTGCTGGTCTCGGTGGAAATGGCAACCAGCGCGAGCTGGTCGGCGCGCTCGGCCAGATGGCGGTCGACGGCGTTGTAGCAGAGATTGGTTTCACCGCCGACAAACCAGCGCCGGAACGGCGGGTTGCTGTAGTCGAGTACCTGCTGCGGCGGTTTGTGCCAATGGATGCGCTTGGCTTCCTCGCCCCAGAAGGCCTCCGGCTCGTCGATCGAGCGACGGTAGGTTTCCTCGTAGTTCATGACGCAGCCCTCCCAGACAAAGTCATGGGTTCGAGGATAGTCCGGCGCTGCCGCGCGGGCCGCCCTACCTTGGTAGGGGGTGGGGTTTTCATGCAGGGCTGCGCCCTGCACCCGCGGTAGTGCCGGCCGCTGGCCGGCAACCTCAGAAGCAACAGCCGAAGCAACAGCGGGTTTCCCGTGGGATGGCGAGGTGGGTCCGGTTGCGGGGGACACCGTGAATCCGTCCATGGAGGCTCGGTCGCCGCATCCATGCGGCTCACGCCCCCACAACCGGACCCACCCCGCCTTCGACAGACTTCCGCGATCTGTCGGAGCACGGGGTCGGATCCCCAGATTCAATATTCAATTCGATATCTGACAGAAAAATCGTGTCGACCAAGGTCGACACCTACCAAGACCAACAGCGACAGCCGTTACCAACCGCCGCAGGAATCTGTCGGGGGTGGGGCGGTGTGGGTTGGCAGGACCGTTGGCGCCATGGGTGAGGGCGCTTTGCTTGCGAAGCACTGCTTTGCAAGCGCCCGAACGCACAGCCGCCAGCGGCTGGGGCGGCCCCCGGAGGGGGGTTTACGGCGTGTCCTGCCAACCCACACCGCCCCGCCCAGCAAGCAGAAGACCAGAGCCGCCTTGGCCTTTGACGTTGCTCCGGTTCGTAGCAGATGCAGGGCTGCAAGCCCTGCCGAACCCCTAGAACGGAGTGGCGGACTCGAACGCGAGCGCCTCGCCCGTCACCGGGTGGGTGAACCGCAGGCTGCGCGCATGCAGATGCACGCGCTGCGCAGGCGCGGCGTCATACAGCACATCGCCAACGATGGGATGGCCGAGACTGGCCATGTGCAGGCGCAGTTGATGGCTGCGGCCAGTAACCGGCTCCAGCGCCACGCGCGTGCGCTGCGCTTCGGCATCACGCGCCATTACGCGCCAGCGCGTCAGCGCCGGCTTGCCGCGTTCGTGATCGATCATCTGCTTCGGCCGGTTTGGCCAGTCCACGATCAGTGGCAGGTCCACGTCGCCGGCATCGTCTTCAAGCAGCCCCTCCACGATCGCTTCATAACGCTTGCCGACCTGGCGCTGCTCGAACTGCATCGACAACGCCACCTGCATGTCCTTGCCGCGCGCATGCAGCAGCAGGCCGGAGGTCACCTGGTCCAGGCGGTGCACGGTCAACGCATCCGGGTACAGCGCCTGCAGGCGCGCGACCACGCAATCCTGGTTCTCGGCGCCGCGGCCGGGCACGGACAGCAGGCCGGCCGGCTTCTCGGCCACCAGCAGCGCGTCGTCGATGTAATGCAGGTGGATCATGCGGCTCCGTATCCGTCCAAACAGAAACGGGGAAGCCGAAGCTTCCCCGTTCTGCGTACCGACCAACGGTCGGTACCTACCTCGATGGGAATGTACCGACCAGCGGTCGACACCTACCTTGATGAAAGAGGTACCGGCTCAAGCCGGTACCGCCTGCATCAGCCCAGCAGGTGGGCAACGCCGGCGCGCTCTTCTTCCAGCTCGGCCAGGGTCTTGTCGATGTACTTCTGGCTGAAGTCGTCGATCGGCAGATCCTTCACCAGGGTGTACTTGCCGTTCTCGGTGGTCACTGCGAAGCCGAAGATCACGCCTTCCGGAATGCCGTAGGAACCGTCGGACGGCACGCCCATGGTGACCCACTTGCCGTTGCTGCCCAGCACCCAGTCACGCACGTGGTCGATGGCAGCGTTGGCGGCCGAAGCGGCCGAGGACGAGCCACGGGCTTCGATGATCGCCGCGCCGCGCTTGCCCACGGTCGGGATGAAGGTGTTGGCGTTCCATTCCTGGTCGTTGATCGCATCGGCGATCGACGCACCATCGGCGGTGGCGAAACGGTAGTCCGGGTACATGGTCGGGCTGTGGTTGCCCCACACGACCAGCTTCTCCATGCCACCGACCGGCTTGCCGAGCTTGGTCGACAGCTGGCTCAGCGCGCGGTTGTGGTCCAGGCGCAGCATGGCGGTGAAGTTTTCCGGCTTCAGGTCCGGGGCCGACTTCATGGCGATGTAGGCATTGGTGTTGGCCGGGTTGCCGACCACCAGCACCTTCACGTCACGGCTGGCGACCTTGTTCAGCGCCGCGCCCTGGGCGGTGAAGATCTTGGCGTTTTCCAGCAGCAGGTCCTTGCGCTCCATGCCCGGGCCACGCGGACGTGCGCCAACCAGCAGGGCGATGTCGGCGTCCTTGAACGCGACTTCGGCATCATCGGTGCCGACCATGCCGGCCAGCAGCGGGAAGGCGCAGTCTTCCAGCTCCATCATCACGCCCTTCAGGGCGGCCTGGGCCTTGTCGACCGGCAGTTCCAGCAGCTGCAGGATGACCGGCTGGTCCTTGCCCAGCATTTCGCCGGAGGCGATGCGGAACAGCAGGGCATAACCGATCTGGCCGGCGGCGCCGGTCACGGCAACACGAACGGGTGCTTTCATGGGGGTTTCCTCTTGCTTGCAAGCGTTTGATGGGACGCCGCGGGCAGAGCCACGCAGGCCTGGCGGGCGGCGGGGAACAGGGAAACGGCCACCCGTGGGTGGCCGTTTCGAAGGGGGATCAGGCGGCGAGGTGCTTGTTCCACTCCGCGACGCGGTCGGCCTGGGCGGCCAGCACGGCGTCGACGTCGCCTTCCAGGGTAATCGAATGGATCACGTCGCCCTGCTTGACCGAATCGACGATCGCCTGGCCTTCCAGGACCTTGCCGAAGACGGTGTGGCGGCCGTCCAGCCAATCGGTCTTGATGTGGGTGATGAAGAACTGGCTGCCGTTGGTGTTCGGGCCGGCGTTGGCCATCGACAGCGAGCCGACCTCGTGCTTCACGCCATTCTTCTCGTCTTCGAACTTGTAGCCCGGGCCGCCGGTGCCACGACCCTGCGGGCAGCCGCCCTGGATCATGAAGTCGGCGATAACGCGGTGGAAGATCAGGCCGTCATAGAAGCCGTGCTTGACCAGGTTCACGAAGTTGGCCACGGTCAGCGGTGCCTTGTCGGCGAACAGCTCGACCTTGATCGGGCCCTGGGTGGTGTCGAAAGTGGCGATGAGGGACATGAAGATCCTTGATGCAAAGGGGAATGCGTCTAGCCACCTAGTTTACACCCGCCTCGTGTCGGCGGCGGCTTCGACCATTGGTGAAGCGCCCCGCTTCAGCCCCCGGACGGGGAGCCGCGCAGCCGGGTCCTGGCGGCCCCGGCCGGGGCGGCGGATGCCCAGCTGAATGGGCCCCGTGACAGGCGTGAAATCCACCTTTTCGCGAATCGTCAAGTTCGACGTATAATGTTGGACTTCTTTTTCCAAATCCGGCGCCGACTGGCCCCCTTTCGTATGTCCATCGAAAATCTTCGCAACATCGCCATCGTCGCCCACGTCGACCATGGCAAGACCACCCTGGTCGACCAGCTGCTGAAGCAGTCCGGCACCCTGTCCGAGCGTACCGTCCTCGCCGAGCGCGTGATGGACAGCAACGACCAGGAAAAGGAACGCGGCATCACCATCCTGGCCAAGAACACCGCCATCACCTGGGAAGACAAGAAGACCGGCATCAAGAACCGGATCAACATCGTCGACACCCCCGGCCACGCCGACTTCGGTGGTGAGGTCGAGCGCGTGCTGTCGATGGTCGACACCGTGCTGATCCTGGTCGATGCGATGGACGGCCCGATGCCGCAGACCCGCTTCGTCACCCAGAAGGCCTTCGCGATGGGCTTCAAGCCGATCGTCGTGGTCAACAAGATCGACCGTCCGGGCGCGCGCCCGGAATGGGTGATCGACCAGGTCTTCGACCTGTTCGACAAGCTCGGCGCCACCAATGAGCAGCTGGACTTCCCGATCGTCTACGCCTCGGCCCTGAACGGCTACGCCGGCCTGGAAGACACCGTGCGCGACGGCGACATGACCCCGCTGTACGAAGCGATCATGCAGCACGCCCCGCGTCCGGAAGTGGACCCGGAAGGCCCGTTCCAGATGCGCATCAGCCAGCTGGACTACAACAACTTCGTGGGCGTGATCGGCATCGGCCGCATCCAGCGCGGCACCCTGAAGAAGAACATGCAGGTCGCCGTCATCGACCGTGAAGGCAAGAAGCGCAACGGCAAGGTCGCCCAGGTGCTGGGCTTCCTGGGCCTGGAGCGCATCGAGCAGGAGACGGCCGAGGCCGGTGACATCGTGGCCATCTCCGGCATTCCGGAGCTGACCATCTCCGACACCCTGTGCCACCCGGATACCCCCGAAGCCCTGCCGGCGCTGACCGTCGACGAGCCGACCATCTCGATGACCTTCCAGGTCAACAACTCGCCGTTCGCCGGCAACAAGGACCTGTCCGGTGGCAAGTTCCTGACCAGCCGCCAGATCAAGGACCGCCTGGACCGCGAGCAGGTCCACAACGTGGCACTGAAGGTCGAACAGCTGGAAGACGCCGACAAGTTCCTGGTCTCCGGCCGCGGCGAACTGCACCTGTCGGTGCTGATCGAGAACATGCGCCGTGAAGGCTACGAGCTGGCGGTGTCGCGCCCGGAAGTGATCATCAAGGAAATCGACGGCCAGATGATGGAGCCGATCGAGCAGCTGGTGGTGGACATCGAAGAAATCCACCAGGGCGGCGTGATGGAAAAGCTGGGTACCCGCAAGGGCCAGCTGAAGAACATGGAACCGGACGGCAAGGGCCGTGTGCGCCTGGAATACCAGATCCCGGCCCGTGGCCTGATCGGTTTCCAGAACGAGTTCAAGACCCTGACCCAGGGTTCGGGCCTGCTGTTCCACGTGTTCGACCATTACGGTCCGAAGGAACAGGGCGCGATCGCCAAGCGCATCAACGGCGTGATGATCGCCAATGCGCCGGGCGTCACTCCCGCCTACTCGCTGGGTCCGCTGCAGGAGCGCGGCAAGCTCTTCGCTGCCGAAGGCGACAACGTGTATGAAGGCCAGCTGGTCGGCATCCACTCCAAGGACAACGATCTGACCGTCAACGCGATCAAGACCAAGCCGCTGACCAACATGCGCG
The DNA here is from genome assembly GCF_059367975.1 of Stenotrophomonas sp. YJH_SMC_131. Lineage (NCBI taxonomy): Bacteria > Pseudomonadati > Pseudomonadota > Gammaproteobacteria > Lysobacterales > Lysobacteraceae > Stenotrophomonas > Stenotrophomonas sp. YJH_SMC_131. Next base: position 12,601 of record NZ_JCAFRJ010000013.1, read on the forward strand.
CTTCGGGCAAGGACGACGCGATCCAGCTGACCCCGGCGATCAAGTACTCGCTGGAACAGGCCCTGGACTTCATCGAAGACGACGAGCTGGTCGAGATCACCCCCAAGGAGATCCGTCTGCGCAAGAAGTTCCTGACCGAAAGCGACCGCAAGAAGGCTTCGCGCGGCGGCTGAGCCAGCACCCCGTGGACCAGAGCGGCTACAACCCGGATCCGCATCGGCATCCGGGCCTCCACGTCATCGCCCTGCTCGAAGCGAGCAAGGCGATGCTGGCGCTGTTGGCCGCCACCGGGCTGGAAGTGCTCGGACCGCAGCCGCTGCGGCACGGCATCATGGTCCTGATCCGGCGTTTCAGCCTGGATCCGGACCATGGCACCCTGCCCTCGCTGCTGCACATGATCAGCCCCGACGCGGTGCACCTGGCCGCGGCGGGGATGATCGGCTACGGCCTGCTGCACCTGGTCGAAGCCTGGGGCCTGTGGCGGGCCAAGGCCTGGGCCTCCTGGCTGGGCTGCCTGACCGCCTCCCTGTACCTGCCTTTCGACATCTTCGCGATCATCCGCCATCCCGGCTGGCCATCGTGGACGATCCTGGCGATCAACCTGATCGTGGTCTACGTCCTCGCCCGCGACCTGCGCAAGCGCCACCGCTGAGCACCGGCTACACTGGGGATTGGAGCCGACCAAGCCGCCCCATGCGCCCGTCCTTGCCGCCTCTGCTGACCTGCCTGCTTGCCGCGCTGCCTGCGCTGCTTTCGGCTGGCTGCAGCCCGGCCGCGTCCAGCGCGCATGCGGCCGAACCCGCGAGCCGCAACGTGCCGTTCCCGTACGCCGAAACCGATGTCACCGACCTGCAGGCGCGGATGAGCGCCGGTGAGCTGGACAGCACCACCCTGACCCAGGCCTACCTGCAGCGCATCGCCACCCTGGACCGCACCGGGCCGCGCCTGCGCGCGGTGATCGAGCTCAACCCGGATGCACTGAAGGAAGCCGCTGCGCGCGACCGCGAGCGCCGTGATGGACGCCTGCGCGGCCCGCTGCACGGCATTCCGGTACTGCTGAAGGACAACATCAACGCCGCCCCGATGGCCACCAGCGCCGGCTCGCTGGCCCTGCAGGGGTTCCGCCCGGACGACGCCTACCTGGTGCGCCGGCTGCGCGACGCCGGCGCGGTGGTGCTGGGCAAGACCAATCTCAGCGAGTGGGCCAATTTCCGCGGCAACGATTCGGTGTCCGGCTGGAGCGCGCGCGGCGGCCAGACCCGCAATCCCTATCGCCTCAGCCACTCGCCCTGCGGCTCCAGCAGCGGCAGCGCGGTGGCGGTCGCCGCCAACCTGGCCAGCGTGGCGATCGGCACCGAAACCGACGGCAGCATCGTCTGCCCTGCGGCGGTCAATGGCGTCGTCGGCCTCAAGCCGACCGTCGGCCTGGTCAGCCGCGAGGGCATCATCCCGATTTCCTTCAGCCAGGACACCGCAGGACCGATGACCCGCAGCGTCGCCGACGCTGCAGCCGTGCTGACCGCCATCGCCGGCCGCGACGATGCCGACCCGGCCACGGCGACCATGCCTGGCCGCGCGGTGTACGACTACACCGCGCGCCTGGACCCGCAGGGCCTGCGTGGCAAGCGCATCGGCCTGCTGCAGACACCGCTGCTGAAATACCGCGGCATGCCACCGCTGATCGAACAGGCGGCCACCGAGCTGCGCCGGGCGGGTGCCTTCGTGGTGCCGGTGGAGCTGCCCAACCAGGGCGCCTGGGCCGAGGCGGAACGCACGGTGCTGCTGTACGAATTCAAGGCCGGGCTGGAGCGCTACTTCAGCACCCATCGCGCGCCACTACGCAGCCTGGCCGACCTGATCGCCTTCAACCAGGCGCACAGCAAGCAGGAGCTGGGCCTGTTCGGCCAGGAACTGCTGGTGGCGGCCGACGCTACCGCCGGCCTGGCCGACCCCGCCTATATCCGTGCACGCAGCGATGCGCGCCGGCTGGCCGGCGCGGAAGGCATCGACGCCGCCCTCGCCGCCCACCAGCTCGATGCCCTGGTGGCGCCGACCACCGGTGTGGCGTGGCCGATCCGCAGCGAAGGCGACGACTTCCCCGGCGAGAGCTACAGCGCCGCCGCCGTCGCCGGCTATCCCAGCCTCAGCGTGCCGATGGGCCAGATCAATGGCCTGCCGGTCGGCCTGCTGTTCATGGGCACCGCCTGGAGCGAACCGAAGCTGATCGAAATGGCCTACGCCTACGAACAGCGCACCCGCGCGCGACGCCCGCCGCACTTCGACACCGACACCCTGATCGACGCCGGCGAGCCGTGATCGTGTTTCTGTAGAGCCGAGCCCACGCTCGGCTTCAACGGAAAATCGAAAGCAGCCGAGCATGGCTCGGCTCTACAGCGGCTGGTCGGGCTCTACCGGCACGATCGCCGCCTCACCGTCTTCAGCCCCCGGCGAACGCACATCCGCAGTGCGCGCACGTGGACCGCGCGGCATGTCCAGTTCGTCTGCATGCTGCAGCCGCGCACGCACCTGCGGCAGCGACTGCGGATGCTCGCGCGCGAGGAAATCGAGCATGCGTTCGCGCACCAGGCAGCGCAGATCGAAGGCATCACCGGAGCTGCGCGCACTGACCAGCAGGCGCACCTGGATCGCGCGCTCGCTGGTCTCGGTCACCTGGGTCACGCAGACCCGGCCATCCCACAGCGCTTCACCGCGGCAGATGCGTTCCAGCTCGGCACGGATCGCTGCCACCGGGGCACGATAGTCCAGCCACAGGAACGCGGTGCCGAGCAGATCGGCGCTGCGCCGCGTCCAGTTCTGGAAGGGGTTCTCGATGAACCAGGTCAGCGGCACCACCATTCGCCGCTCATCCCAGATGCGCACCACCACATAGCTGCTGCCGATCTCCTCGATGCGCCCCCACTCGCCTTCGACGATCACCACATCATCCAGCCGGATCGGCTGCGTCACTGCGATCTGCAGGCCGGCGATCAGATTGCCGAACACGGGCTTTGCGGCGATACCGGCCACCAGGCCGATCAGGCCCGCCGAGGCCAGAAGCGCGGTGCCGATCTTCTGCACCATCGGGAAGGTCAGCAGCACCAGCGATGCGCCCAGCACGATGATGCCGCCCATCAGCACACGGCTGAGCACCCGCGTCTGGGTCTGGATGCGGCGCGCTTCCAGGTTGTCGGAGACATCGATGGGATGGCTGCGCAGGATGGCACGTTCGCCCGCCGCCACCGCCCGCACCAGCAGCCAGATGAAGCACGCGGTCAGCGCGATATGCAGCACCCGTTGCAGGTTGCCCAGAACGGGATCCTGCAGCGGCGTGGCCTGCAATGCAGGGATCAACAGCAGCAGCGGCCATGCGGTGGCCATCGGCAGCCCGAGCACACGCCCGATACGCGCGCGCCGACGATCGCGCCCCTTCAGCCGATGGTAGATCCACAGGATCAGCCACGCGCCGATGCCGCCCACCACTACGGCCAATCCCAACGGCCATGCGTATGCCTGTGCGCTTTGCCAGTGCACCGTTGCCACCTCCACTCGAACAGCCAAGTGGACAGACTCGCGCATGGCGCATGAGCGCCACGTCAGTCGTTCGTAAGCAGGGTGTTGGTCGGCAGGGCTTGCAGCCCTGCACCTGCGGTAGTGCCGGCCGCTGGCCGGCAACCTCAACAGCAACAGCAACAGCGTGCATTCCGAGGGATGGCGGGGTCGGTCCGGTTGCGGGATTCACGGCGTGTCCTGCCTGCCCACATCGCCCCGCCATCCCACGGAATGCATGCTGTTGCCGTTGCTTGGGCCGTTGCCGTTGCCGTTGCCGTTGCGTCAGCAGGTGCAGGGCTGCAAGCCCTGCCGCAACGCCCTTACCGCACCTGCTCCTGCTTGCGCACGATCGCCATCGCGATCTCCAGCGACTGCTCGTAGTTCAACCGCGGGTCCACCGTCGAACGATACGCGCGTTCCAGGTCGCGCTCGGTCAGTTCGCGCGCGCCACCGGTGCATTCGGTCACGTCTTCGCCGGTCAGTTCCAGGTGCACACCGCCCAGTCGCGTGCCTGCGGCCGCATGCAAATCGAACGACATCTCCACTTCGCCACGCACGTTGTCGAAGCGGCGCGTCTTGAAGCCATTGGCGGTGCTTTCGGTGTTGCCATGCATCGCGTCACACACCCACAGCACGCGACGGCCATCGCGCTTGACCGCATCCAGCAGCGGCGGCAGCTTCTCGGCAATCTGCGCTGCCCCCATGCGGTGGATGAAGCTCAGTCGCCCTGGCTCGTCATGCGGGTTGAGCACATCGATCAGGCGCAGCAGCTGGTCCGGCGTCACCGACGGGCCGACCTTGATCGCAATCGGATTGCGCACGCCACGCAGGTATTCCACGTGCGCGCCGTCAAGCGCGGCGGTGCGCATGCCGATCCACGGGTAATGCGTGCTCAGGTTCAACCAGCCCTGCTGGCGCGGCACCTGCCGGGTCAGCGCCTGCTCGTAGGGCAGCAGCAGCGCTTCATGCGAGGTGTAGAAGTCGATGCGGTTGAGGTTGTGCACGCGGGCCCCGGCCAGGGTTTCCATGAAGTGCACCGCATCACCGATCGACGCCACCATCTTCTGGTACTCGGCAGCCAGCGGCGAATGCCGCACCCACTCCAGGTTCCAGTACTCCGGATGATGCAGGTCGGCGAAGCCGCCATCGATCAGCGCACGCACGAAGTTCATGGTCATCGCCGAATGCGCATGCGCCTGCAGCATCCGCTTCGGATCCGGCAGGCGCGCCGCCTCGGTGAACGCCGGCGCATTGATCACATCGCCGCGGTAGCTGGGCAGGGTCACGCCGTCGCGGGTCTCGGTATCGGCCGAACGCGGCTTGGCGTACTGGCCGGCAAAGCGCCCGACGCGGATCACCGGCTGGCGAAGGCCATGCACCAGCACCAGGCTCATCTGCAGCAGCACTTTCAACCGGTTGGAAATCGTGCCCGATTCGCAGTCGCTGAAGTTCTCGGCGCAGTCGCCGCCCTGCAGCAGGAAACGCTTGCCTTCCTGGGCCTCGGCCAACTGTTGCTTCAGCGCCAGGATCTCCCACGAGGTGACCAGCGGCGGTAGCCGCTTCAGTTCGTGCAGGGCGGCGTCCAGCGCCACCGGGTCAGGGTAGGTCGGCATCTGCAGCGCGGTCTTGCCGCGCCAGCTCTCCGGCGACCAGGCAGCGCCAGCGGCGGTCGCGGCAGGATCGAGGACGGGCGGAACGGCGGACAGGCTCATTGCAGACTTCCGGGGAGGGGGGCGGTCATGGTCGCAGAGCCAGCCGCTGGCGCAAAGGGCTGGGCACGCCCTGCACATGACTGAACGCCGGGGAAAGGGCATAGCGATCGGCCAGAAACCGCATGGTCACGGCCGCCCGGACAGGCGCATGATTCGCCACGCACTGTTACGAAGTAACACTCCGTCCCCGTCGGCCCCTTCCACAGCCTATCTGCCATGAAGCCCTCCCTGCTCGCTACCGGCATTACCTTCGCCCTGACCCTGGCCAGTCTGCCCACCCTCGCTATGGCCGCCGATGCCGCCGCTCCCGTGAAGGACCTCGACACGGTCACTGTCAGCGCCCAGCTCGACCAGGCCCGCAATGCGCTGTCGCCGGACATCGGCAGCAGCCAGTACCAGATCACCGCCGAGGACATCCAGAAGCAGCCGCTGGGTGCCTCCGCGCCGCTCAGCCAGGTGCTGCTGCAGGCTCCGGGCGTGGTCCAGGATTCCTACGGTGGCGTGCACGTGCGCGGCGACCACGCGAACCTGCAGTACCGCATCAACGGCGTACTGCTGCCCGAATCGATCTCCGGCTTCGGCCAGACCCTGGATGCCCGCACCATCAAGAGCATCCGCCTGATGGACGGGGCGCTGCCGGCGCAGTTCGGCGAGCGCACCGCTGCGGTGGTCGACATCACCACCCGCAGCGGCGCCGAGCTCGGCAATGGCGGCAGCGCCGGTCTGACCGCAGGCTCGTTCGGCAAGATCAATCCGAATGCCTCGTGGTGGGGCAATCAAGGGCGCTGGAGCTGGTTCCTGACCGGCAACTACGACCAGAACGAGGTCGGCCTGGAGAACCCGACCCGCTCGCGCAAGCCGCTGCACGACGACACGCACCAGGGCAAAGCCTTCGCCGACCTGACCTACCTGGTCAACGAGAACACCCGCCTGAGCGTGTTCGCCGGCTTTGCCAACAATCGCTTCCAGATCCCGGTCAATCCCGGGCAGACCCCGCAGTTCGGTTACCTGGACACGACCACCTTCGACTCCAGCCAGCTGGATGAAACCCAGCGCGAGACCACCCGCTTCGGCATGCTGGTGCTGCAGGGCACGCTGGGCGGCACCGCCTACCAGCTGTCCGCCGGGCAGCGCTACAGCGACGTGGCGTTCAACCCGGATGTCATCGGCGATCTGGTATTCAGTGGCGTCGCCTCCCAGGTCCAGCGCAGCAACCGCGCCAACACGCTGCAGGCCGACCTCTCCACCCCGCTGGGCAACGACCACACGCTGCGATACGGCCTGTACGGCAACTACGAGAATGCGCGCGCCAGCAACAACAGCTGGGTGTTCCCGGTCGATGGCGCCGGCCAGCAATCCAGCACCACGCCACTGCTGATTCCAGACCGCAGCGCCTTCCACGCCAGCACGCTGGCGGTGTACGTGCAGGATGAGTGGAAGATCGGCGACGACTGGACAGTGAACTACGGCCTGCGTGGTGATCGCTACAAGGCCTTCGGCCGCACCGAGGGCCAGCTCAGCCCCCGCCTGGGCGCGGTCTGGAATGCCAGCGACAGCACCACCGTGCATGCCGGCTATTCGCGTTACTTCACGCCACCGGCCAGTGAGCTGATCGCCAGCAGCGATATCGCCCTGTACGACGGCACCACCAACCAGCAGCCGGGCGGCGGCAACAACATTCCGCTGGCCGAACGCAGCGACTACTACGACATCGGCGTCTCGCAGCAGCTGGGTGAACACCTGACCCTGGGCCTGGACGCGTACGACCGCCGCGTCGCGCGCCTGCAGGACGAAGGCCAGTTCGGCGCCGCCTACATCTACTCGACGTTCAACTACCGCCGCGGCCATATCCGTGGGCTGGAGTTCAGTGCCGACTACAGCAGCGGTCCGTTCAGCGCCTACTTCAACGCGGCGTACAACAAGGCCATCGGCACCCAGGTCATCACCAGCCAGTACAACCTCGATCCGGACGCGCTGGCCTATGTGGCCGACCACTGGATCCACCTGGACCACGACCAGAAGCTGACGTCGTCGGGGGGCTTCAGCTACGCCTTCGCCGGGCACAACCGGGTCGGTGCCAACTACGTGTTCGGCAGCGGCCTGCGTTCGGATATCGAGGGCGTGCCCAACGGCGGCGAGCTGCCGTCCTACCTGCAGGTGAACCTCAGCGCCGGGCATGATTTCAATGCCGACAGCGGCCATCCGCTGCACGTGCAGCTGGCCGTGATCAACGCATTGGATCGCAGCTACCAGCTGCGCGATGGCGGCGGTGTCGGCGTGTTCGCCCCGCAATGGGGACCGCGCCGCGGCGCCTACCTGAGCCTGCAGCAGGACTTCTGAGGAGACAGGGGTCGGATCCCTTTCCGCAGGAAAGGGCTCTGACCCCACACCGGAAATGGGGTCAGAGCCCTTTGCGATGCAAAGGGATCCGACCCCATCCTGCTTCAGCGCTTGACCTTGCGCAGCGACACCACCAGTGCCCACAGCGCCAGCAGCACGAACCACACGCCCGACCACATCGGCATGGTCAGGCCCAGGAACGTCCAGTCGATGTTGCCGCAGTTGCCGGTACCGGTCAGCACCGTGCGGAACACTTCCAGCGGCCCCATGGTCTCGCGCAGGAAGCTCAGCGGCGGGCCACAGGTCGCGCCCATCTCCGGCGGCAGCATCTGCACGTAGACGTGGCGCGCAGCGATGCCCACGCCGACGGCCGCCGCGATGAAGGCGAGCACGCCGTAGGTGGCGCGGCCGGGACGGTTGGACGGCCCGTGCAGCGCACCGATCAGGAACAACAGGCCCAGCGCGGCAAAAGCCAGGCGCTGGAAGATGCACAGCGGGCACGGCTCCAGGCCCATCTTCAGCTGCAGGAAGATCGCGTAGCCGAGCAGGCCCGCGCAGATCAGGAAGCCCAGGAAGAACTGGGCGCGGAAGGGCCAGCGCAGTGGATTCATCGTCAACGCTCGAATGGATCAAGGCGCCAAGCGTAACCGAGAGCGCGCCCCGTTCGAACCGCCACAGGTGACGCCTGTCGGAACGGTGCGGGTCGGATCCCTTTGCGAATGCAAAGGGATCTGACCTGCGGTGCTGCCTGCTCGGGGTCAGAGCCCTTTCCTGCGGAAAGGGATCCGACCCTTGGAAACGCAAAAGCCCGGCAGGAGCCGGGCTTTCGCTGTGTCGCGTTGGAGCGGTCCGATTACTCGGCCACTTCCTCGGCCACGACCGGACGGTCAACCAGCTCGACGTAGGCCATCGGTGCGTTGTCGCCGGCACGGAAACCGCACTTCAGCAGGCGCAGGTAGCCGCCCGGACGGTTCGCGTAGCGCGGGCCCAGGATGGTGAACAGGTTGCCCACGGCTTCGTTGTCGCGCAGGCGGGCGAAGGCCAGACGGCGGTTGGCGACCGAGTCGACCTTGGCCAGAGTGATCAGCGGCTCGGCAACGCGGCGCAGTTCCTTGGCCTTCGGCAGGGTGGTCTTGATCAGCTCGTGCTTGAACAGCGAGGCGGCCATGTTCTTGAACATCGCTTCGCGGTGCGCGCTGGTGCGGCTGAACTTACGGCCAGACTTCTGGTGACGCATGGTGATATTCCTTGGTTAATGATGCGGCTGTGTGGATCGTTGTCGCCATCCTGGCGTTACTGCGCGGACTGCGGTTGGTCCTGGCCGCCCGTCCTGGACGACCTGCCCGCGAACCTGCGGTTCGTCGTGGCATGGTGTGTTGCGTTGAAGGCTCCACCGCGAGCGGTGGAGCCTCCAGGCATTACCGATATCAGCCCAGCATGCCGTGGCTGGCGACGCCGGCCGGCGGCCAGTTCTCCAGCTTCATGCCGAGGGACAGGCCGCGCTGAGCCAGCACTTCCTTGATCTCGGTGAGCGACTTCTTGCCCAGGTTCGGGGTCTTCAGCAGCTCCACTTCGGTCTTCTGGATCAGATCGCCGATGTAGTAGATGCTTTCAGCCTTCAGGCAGTTGGCCGAACGCACGGTCAGCTCCAGATCGTCGATCGGGCGCAGCAGCACCGGATCCACGCCGTTGTTGGCCGGCTTGGCCGCACCGCGGTCGCGGTGGGTGAAGTCACCGAACACCGACAGCTGGTCGCTGAGGATGTCGGCGGCGGTGCGCACGGCTTCCTCGGCATCGATGGTGCCGTTGGTCTCGATATCGATGACCAGCTTGTCCAGGTCGGTACGCTGTTCGACACGCGCCGCTTCCACGGCGTAGGCGACACGGCGGACCGGCGAGAACGAGGCATCCAGGACCAGGCGGCCGATGGCACGGGTTTCTTCGTCCGGACGACGACGCGCGGCAGCCGGCTGGTAGCCGAAACCACGTTCGATCTTCAGACGCATGTTGATCGCCGTATCCTTGGTCAGGTGGCAGATCACATGGTCGCCGTTCAGGATCTCCACATTGTGGTCGACCTTGATGTCGGCAGCGGTGACAACGCCCGGGCCCTGCTTGGACAGGGACAGGGTGGCGCTGTCGCCGGAGTGCATACGGATGGCCACGTCCTTCAGGTTCAGCAGGACTTCGAGCACGTCCTCCTGCAGACCTTCGACCGTGGTGTACTCATGCAACACGCCGTCGATTTCGACTTCCGTGATGGCGAAGCCCGGGATGGACGACAGCAGCACGCGACGCAGGGCATTACCCAGCGTATGCCCGTAACCCCGCTCCAAAGGTTCGATAACGACCTTTGCACGGGTGTCGGTAAGGCGTTCGATCTGCGGACCGCGAGGACGCAGAACCTGGTTGGCGGTAACCGTCATGTTGCGGGTTCTCCTAGTGAACCCCCGGCCGTCGCCGGGGGCTCTCCAATGTGAATTACTTCGAATACAGCTCGACGATCAGCGCTTCGTTGATGTCCGCAGGCAGATCCGAACGATCCGGAACAGCCTTGAAGATGCCGGTGAACTTGCCGGAATCCACTTCAACCCACGACGGGCTCAGGTCATGCTGGGCGGCGACGGTCAGGGCTTCCTGGACGCGCAGCTGCTTGGCAGCCTTTTCAGACAGGGCGATGGCGTCGCCAGCCTTGACCTGGTACGAAGCCAGGTTGACCGACTTGCCATTCACGGTGACGCCGCGGTGCGACACCAGCTGACGGGCAGCCGGACGGGTCACGGCGAAGCCCATGCGGTAGACGACGTTGTCCAGGCGGGTTTCCAGCAGCTGCAGCAGGTTCTCGCCGGTGTTGCCCTTCTTGGTCGAGGCCTTCTTGTAGTAGTTGCGGAACTGACGCTCCAGCAGGCCGTAGATACGCTTGACCTTCTGCTTTTCACGCAGCTGGGTGGCGTAGTCGGACAGCTTGCCCTTGCGGGCAGTGGCGCCGTGCTGGCCGGGCTTCTGCTCCAGCTTGCACTTCGAGTCCAGCGCACGCGCCGGGCTCTTCAGGGACAGGTCGGCGCCTTCGCGGCGGGCGAGCTTACAGGTAGGACCGATATAACGAGCCATTTCTTATCGCTCCCTTTAGACGCGACGCTTCTTCGGCGGACGGCACCCGTTGTGCGGGATAGGCGTCACGTCGATGATGTTGGTGATCTTGTAGCCGACGTTGTTCAACGAACGCACGGCCGACTCACGGCCCGGACCCGGGCCCTTGATGCGGACTTCCAGCGACTTCACGCCGTAGTCCAGCGCAGCACGACCGGCCTTTTCAGCAGCCACCTGGGCAGCGAACGGGGTCGACTTGCGCGAACCGCGGAAGCCAGCGCCACCGGAGGTCGCCCACGACAGAGCATTGCCCTGGCGGTCGGTGATGGTGACGATGGTGTTGTTGAACGAAGCGTGGACGTGGGCAACGCCGTCGGTGACGACGCGCTTGATCTTCTTCTTGGTCTTAGCAGCGGGCTTAGCCATTTCTCAGTCCCTTACTTCTTGATCGCCTTGCGCGGACCCTTGCGGGTGCGGGCGTTGGTACGGGTGCGCTGGCCACGCAGCGGGAGGCCACGACGGTGACGCAGGCCGCGGTAGCAGCCCAGGTCCATCAGGCGCTTGATCGCGATACCGATTTCACGGCGCAGATCGCCTTCCACGATGTACTTGCCGACTTCGGCGCGCAGGCGCTCGATTTCCGGCTCCGACAGATCGCGGATCTTGGTGGTCGAAGCAACGCCTGCGACTTCGCAGACCTTCTTCGAACGGGTACGGCCGATGCCGTAAATGCTTTGCAACCCGACCCAGACATGCTTCTGGGCTGGCAGGTTGACGCCTGCAATACGCGCCATGACGCGGTTCTCCAGCTGAGTGATGGCCGACAGCGCGCCTCGGGCACGCCAATCCGGCAGGATGGATCAAAAAAGTGAACTAGCGATACTAACAAGGTTCCGGTTTACATGGAAGCCCGTGAAACCATTGGTTTCATGAACCCGGCCTGGGGAGTGTGCCCAGGCTCCGGCGCCGGATGGGGTTGGACCTGGGGTTTCCCCCGGGGCCGCCCGCGCTACTCCAGCGCGGGACCACCTCATCACACCCCCACCCGGAACCGCTGCGGGGGCCGCCCTTCGTTTGTGTGGCCAGAGTCCGCGAAGCGGAGGGACCATCACGTCAGGAAGACGAAAGTATAACAGGCCTATCAGCCGCGGGCAAAACCGCCGCGGTTGCCACCCTTCAGGTTGGCCTTCTTCAGCAGGCTCTCGTACTGGTGGGACATCAGGTGCGCCTGCACCTGGGCGATGAAGTCCATCACCACCACCACCACGATCAGCAGCGAAGTACCACCGAAGTAGAACGAGGCGTTCAGCTGCGTGCGCATCAGTTCCGGCAGCAGGCAGACGATCACCAGGTACGCCGAGCCGGCCGCGGTCAGGCGGGTCAGCACGCCGTCGATGTAGTCGGCGGTCGCCTTGCCCGGACGGATGCCCGGAATCAGCGCACCGGACTTCTTCAGGTTGTCGGCGGTTTCCTGCGAGTTGAACACCAGCGCGGTATAGAAGAACGCGAAACCGGTGATCAGCGCAGCGAACACGATCATGTGCAGCGGCTCGCCCGGGCCCAGGGCGTTGGCGACCTTCTGCAGGACCTGGCCGAAGCTGCTCTGGTTGGCGGCCTGGCCGGACCACATGGCCAGGGTGGCCGGGAAGGCCAGCAGGCTCGAGGCGAAGATCGCCGGGATGACGCCGGCCATGTTGAGCTTCAGCGGCAGGAACGAGGTCTGGTTCATGTACGCGTTGCGACCACCCTGGCGGCGCGCGTAATTGACCGTGATCCGGCGCTGGCCACGCTCGACGAACACCACGAAGAAGGTGAAGGCGAGCACGACGATGGCGATCAGCAGCAGCTGGATGAACTGGATGTTGCCGTCGCGGTAGGCATCGAAGGTGTGGATGACCGCACCCGGCAGGCCCGCCACGATACCGGCGAAGATGATCAGCGACACGCCGTTGCCGATGCCGCGCTCGGTGACCTGCTCACCGACCCACATCAGGAACATGGTGCCGGCGGTCAGTGCGACCACGGCAGTGAGCACGAAGCCCATGCCCGGCGCATACACGACCGGAGCGCCCGACGGCGAGACCTGGCCCTGCAGGGCCAGCGCGATCGAGCCGCCCTGCACCACTGCCAGCAGCACGGCGCCGATGCGCGAATACTGGGTGATCTTGCGGCGGCCGGACTCACCTTCCTTCTGCATCGCCTTCAGGGCGGGGAAGATGTGCACGGCCAGCTGCATCACGATCGATGCCGAGATGTACGGCATCACGTTCAGCGCGAAGATGCTGAAACGGTGCAGGGCGCCGCCCGAGAACATGTTGAACATGTCCACGATGCCGCCGCCCTGCTGTTGCATCATGGCAAGCATGGCATCGGGATTGACGCCCGGCACCGGCACGTAGCAGCCGATGCGATAGACGATCAAAGCCCCGACGACGAACAGCAAACGTTGGCGAAGTTCAGTGAACTTGCCCATTCCGCCCGCGAGGTTACCGATGCCAGCTTGCGCCATGATTTTCTTACTCCGTTACGCTGCCGCCGGCAGCTTCGATTGCAGCCTTGGCACCCGCCGTGGCAGCAATACCCTTCAGGGTGAACGCCTTGGTCACTTCGCCCTTGACGACGACCTTGGCCTTCTTTGCGGTGCTCGGGACCAGCTTGGCAGCACGCAGGGCGGCGAAATCGATCTCACCGGCCGGCAGCTTGTCCAGCGCGTACAGCAGCACTTCAGCGGTGTCCTTGGCGATCGGCGAACGGAAGCCGATCTTCGGCAGACGACGCTGCATGGGGGTCTGGCCGCCTTCGAAGCCAGCCTTGATCTTGCCGCCACCCTTACGGGCGAACGAACCCTTGTGGCCGCGGCCGGCAGTCTTGCCCAGGCCCGAGCCGATACCGCGGCCGACGCGGGTGCGCTCGGTGCGGGCGCCCGGTGCCGGGCTCAGTTCATTGAGACGCAGAGTCATGGTCGATTACTCCTCAACCTGGACGAGGTACTGAACCTTGTTGATCAGGCCGCGTACCTGCGGGCTGTCCTTCAGTTCACGCACATCGTTGAGCTTGTTCAGGCCCAGGGCACGCACCGACAGGCGGTGACGCGACTGGGTACCACGCAGGCCACGCACCAGGCGGACCTTCACAGTCTTGTTGGACTCATTAGCCATGGTTGAGTTCCTCCACCTTCTTGCCGCGCTTGGCCGCGATGCGAGCCGGCGACTGCGCAGCAGACAGGCCCTTCACGGTGGCACGCACCAGGTTGATCGGGTTACGCGAACCGGTGGCCTTGGCCAGCACGTTCTTCACGCCAACGGCTTCCAGCACGGCGCGCATGGCACCGCCGGCGATCACGCCGGTACCTTCCGAAGCCGGCTGCATGAACACGCGGGCTGCGCCGTGACCATCCTTGATGGTGTGCCACAGGGTGCCGTTGTTCAGGTCAACGCTGACCAGGTTCTTGCGGGCCTGCTCCATCGACTTCTGGATGGCGACCGGCACTTCGCGGGCCTTGCCATAACCGAAACCGACCTTGCCTTCGCCGTCGCCGACAACGGTCAGGGCGGTGAAGGTGAACTGGCGGCCACCCTTGACGGTCTTGCTGACGCGGTTGACCGCGACCAGCTTTTCGATCATGCCGTCGTCGATCTTCTCTTCGCGGTTACGGTCGCGATCGCGACCCCGCTGCTGACGCTCTTCTGCCATGTTGATTCCTTGGTTGTTTGGGTATGTACGGCTCGAGGCCGCTTATGGTTGTGGAGTGACGCGTTGTTCCGGTGGGCCACTGCAGAAGAGCGGCGCCGTCCAGCCTCGCTCAGGCTGGCGAGCAGGCAGGCAGGAGGCCATCGACCCCCTGCCCTTGTCCCTTAGAACTGCAGGCCGGCTTCGCGGGCCGCTTCTGCCAGGGCCTTGATGCGGCCGTGGTAGCGGTAGCCCGAACGATCGAAGGCAACCTTCTCGACGCCGGCGGCCTTGGCGCGCTCGGCGACGATGCGGCCAACCTTGGCAGCGGCATCGGCGTTCTTGCCGTTCTTCAGGCCTTCCTTGACGTCGGTCTGGGTGGTGTTGGCGGCAGCCAGCACCTTCGAACCGTCAGCGGTGAAGACCTGGGCGTACAGGTGCTGGCCGGTGCGCAGCACCGACAGGCGGGCGACGCCGAGCTCACGGATGTGGGCGCGGGTCGACTTGGCGCGACGCAGGCGGGCGATGTTCTTGTTCATTTTGATTATTCCTTGAAAGCTGAAGGATGGGCTTCTCCCTGAGGAGTCCGCACATGGATGTGCGGGCTCTTGCGAGGGACTCGCACTTACGCCTTCTTGGCTTCCTTACGGATGATGACTTCGTCGGAGTACTTCACGCCCTTGCCCTTGTACGGCTCCGGCTTGCGGAACGCACGGATCTTGGCGGCGACTTCACCGACGACCTGCTTGTCAGCGCCCTGGACCAGGATCTCGGTCTGGGTCGGGGTGGTGATGGTGATGCCTTCCGGCGCCACGAACACGACCGGGTGCGAGAAGCCCAGCGACAGGCTCAGGTCCTTGCCCTGCATGGCAGCGCGGTAACCCACGCCAACCAGCTCCAGCTTGCGCTCGAAGCCTTCGGACACGCCCTTGACCATGTTGGACAGGATCGCACGCACGGTGCCGGTCAGTGCGACCAGCTCGGCGTTCTCGGTGCTCAGGGTGGCAACGCCATTGTCGACGTTGATGGCAATGCCGGCCGGCTTGGCCAGCGACAGGGTGCCCTTCGGGCCCTTGGCGGTGACGCTGTCCGACTGGACGTTCAGTTCAACCTTACCCAGGGTGATCGGCTTCTTGGCTACGCGGGACATAGTTCTACTCCTTTCGCCTTAGGCCACGAAGCACAGGACTTCGCCGCCGACGCCCAGCTGGCGCGCCTGCGCATCAGTCATGATGCCCTTGGAGGTGGAAATGATGGAGATACCCAGGCCGTTCATGACCTTCGGCAGCTCGCTCTTGCCGCGGTACTGGCGCAGGCCCGAACGCGAGAAGCGCTTCAGGGTCGCGATGACCGGCTTGCCTTCGAAATACTTCAGCACGATTTCCAGCTCGGACTTGTTGTTTTCCAGCTGGGTCACGCGCAGGTCGGTGATGTAACCCTCGTCCTTCAGGACCTGGGCGATCGCAACCTTGATCTTGGACGACGGGGCTTTCACCGTCTGCTTGCCAACTGCGGCCGCATTCTTGATGCGGACCAGCAGGTCGGCGATGGGATCAGTCATGCTCATATGAGTACCTTTGAGTGCACCGATATCCGCTTTCGCGAAAATCTGTTGTCTCCTGGAAACGGGCCAGGTCCCTTGATGCAGCGGGCCAGGCCCACTCCTACAACCCCGTCTGCACAGGGCAAGACGCGGGAGTATACGCCAAAAGAGCCCGACTTGCGTCGGGCTCTTCGGGTTTTTTCGCAGAAAGGAAGCTGAACAGCCCCCTCCCCCGGTTCAGCACCCCCGCAAGGGGGTGCTGAGCGCAGGGCCGGCTGGGATTACCAGCTGGCCTTGCGCAGGCCCGGGACGTCGCCACGCATGGTGGCTTCGCGCAGCTTGTTGCGGCCGAGGCCGAACTTGCTGTACACGCCACGCGGACGACCCGACAGCTCGCAACGGTTGCGCTGACGGCTCGGCGACGAATCGCGCGGCAGCTTGGCCAGCTTGGTTGCGGCGTCGATCTTCTCTTCGTAGGTCGCGTCCACGGAGGACACGATCTTCTTCAGAGCCGCACGCTTCTCAGCGTACTTCTTGGCCAGCTTTTCCCGCTTGATGTCGCGGTTGACCATGGAGGTCTTTGCCATTTCGGTTTCCTCGACAGATCAGTTACGGAACGGGAACTTGAACGCTGCCAGCAGCGCCTTCGCTTCCGCGTCGGTCTTCGCAGTGGTGGTGATGGCGATATCCATACCGCGGATCGCGTCGACGGCGTCGAAGTCGATTTCCGGGAAGATGATCTGTTCCTTCACACCCATGTTGAAGTTGCCGCGGCCGTCGAAGGAACGACCGGAAACACCACGGAAGTCGCGCACGCGCGGCAGCGAGATGTTGATCAGGCGGTCCAGGAACTCGTACATCTTGTGGCGACGCAGCGTGGTCTTGCAGCCGATCGGCCAACCATCACGGATCTTGAACGACGCAACCGAGATACGCGACTTGGTGACAACCGGCTTCTGGCCGGAAATCTTGGTCATGTCCGCGACGGCGTTTTCCAGGATCTTCTTGTTGGTGGCAGCCTCGCCGACACCCATGTTCAGGGTGACCTTGACGAGCTTCGGTACTTCCATCGGATTGGTGTAGCCGAACTGCTTCATCAGCGCCGGCACCACTTCTTCCTTGTAGATCTTTTCGAGACGGGAAGTCATCTTCACATTCCTCAGGCGTCGAGCGCCTCACCGCTGGAGCGGAACACACGCAGTTTGCGTCCATCCTCCAGCACCTTGAAGCCAACGCGTTCGCCCTTGCCCGAAGCCGGGTTCAGCACGTTCACGTTGGAGATATGGATCGAAGCTTCGCGCTCGACCACGCCGCCGGCAACACCTGCCTGCGGGTTCGGCTTGGTGTGGCGCTTGACGATGTTCACGTTGGCGACGACCACACGGTCGCCGTCGACGCGGACGACTTCGCCCTGCTTGCCCTTGTCCTTGCCAGCGTTGACGACAACCTGGTCGCCCTTCTTGATACGGTTAGCCATGATTATCTCCTGTCGCTCACAGCACTTCGGGAGCGAGCGAGACGATCTTCATGAACTTCTCCGAACGAAGTTCACGGGTCACCGGCCCGAAGATACGGGTACCGATCGGCTCCTGCTTGTTGTTCAGCAGGACGGCAGCGTTGCCGTCGAAGCGGATCAGCGAACCGTCGGCGCGACGCACACCCTTGCGGGTACGCACCACGACGGCGTCATACACTTCACCCTTCTTGACCTTGCCGCGCGGAATCGCATCCTTCACGGTGACCTTGATGATGTCGCCGATGCCGGCGTAACGGCGCTTGGAACCACCCAGCACCTTGAAGCACATCACCTGCTTGGCACCCGAATTGTCCGCGACGTCAAGGTAGCTCTGCATCTGGATCATGATTCAGACTCCTTATTCAGCCGCACGCGTGATGACTTCCACCACGCGCCAGTTCTTGGTCTTGGACATCGGAGCAATCTCGGTCACGCGGACGACATCGCCTTCCTTGCAGGCGTTGTCGGCATCGTGGGCGTGCAGCTTGGTCGAGCGCTTGATGTACTTGCCGTACAGCGCGTGCTTGACCTGACGCTCAACCAGGACGGTAACCGTCTTGTCCATCTTGTTGCTGACGACACGGCCTTCGACCGTGCGCAGCGTCTTCTTTTCAGTATTGTCGCTCATAGCGGCCATCCTTACTTCGTGCTGCCGAGCAGGGTCTTGACGCGAGCAATCTCGCGACGGACCCGGCGAATGTCGTGGGTCTTCGGCAGCTGGCCGGTGACCTGCTGCATACGGACAGAGAACTGTTCCTTACGCAGGTCGATCAGGTGGGCCTTGAGTTCGTCAGCCGACTTTTCACGGAGAGTTTTGATATCCATCAGCGCACCGTACGGGTCACGAAAGTGGTGGTGACCGAGAGCTTGGCGGCGGCCAGGCGGAACGCCTCGCGAGCCACTTCCTCGGAAACACCCTCGATTTCATAGATCATGCGGCCGGGCTGGATCTGGGCCACCCAGTATTCCACGTTACCCTTACCCGAACCCATTCGAACTTCGATGGGCTTCTTGGTGATGGGCTTGTCGGGGAACACGCGGATCCACATCTTGCCGCCGCGCTTGACGTAGCGGCTGATCGAGCGGCGGGCCGCTTCGATCTGACGCGCGGTCAGCTGACCGTGTGCGGTTGCCTTCAGGCCGTATTCGCCGAAGCTGACAGCGTTGGCGCTCCAGCTCAGGCCATCGTTACGGCCCTTGTGTACCTTGCGGTACTTGGTTCGCTTGGGTTGCAACATTGTCGTTACCTCGCTTCACGGGCCGGGCGCTGACGGTCACCACGGTCGCCGCGATCGTGACGATCGTTGCGCGACGGGGTGTCGTCCTGCTTTTCCTGGCCAACCTGGGAGAAATCGAAGACCTCGCCCTTGTAGATCCAGACCTTGATGCCGATGATGCCGTAGGTCGTCTTGGCTTCAGCGAAGCCATAGTCGATGTCGGCACGCAGGGTGTGCAGCGGCACGCGGCCTTCGCGGTACCACTCCGAACGGGCGATTTCAGCACCGTTGAGGCGGCCACCAACGTTGACCTTGATGCCCAGGGCACCCAGGCGCATCGCGTTGCCGACCGAGCGCTTCATTGCACGGCGGAACATGATGCGACGCTCCAGCTGCTGGGCGATCGACTCGGCAACGAGCTGCGCGTCCAGTTCCGGCTTGCGCACTTCGGTGACGTTGATGTGCGCCGGGACGCCCATCATCTCGCTCACTTCCTTGCGCAGCTTCTCGATGTCCTCACCGCGCTTGCCGATCACCACGCCCGGACGGGCGGTGTGGATCGTCACGCGAGCGGTCTTGGCCGGACGCTCGATCAGGATCTTGCTGATGCCGGCCTGGGCCAGCTTCTTGCGCAGCATTTCGCGCACTTTCAGGTCGGCTGCCAGGTAACCGGCGAACTCGGCCTTGTTGGCGTACCACTTGGAGTTCCAGTCCTTGGAAATGCCGAGGCGGATACCAATCGGATGAACTTTATGACCCATGGTCTTTTCCTTATCCGCTTACTTGGCGGCGCCCACAACCACAGTGATGTGGCTGGTGCGCTTGAGGATGCGGGTACCGCGGCCTTTCGCCCGCGCCATGAAACGCTTCAGGGTCGGACCTTCATCAACCATGATGGTCTGAACCTTCAGCTCGTCGACGTCGGCGCCCTGGTTGTTCTCGGCGTTGGCAATTGCCGACTCCACCACCTTCTTGATCAGGTGGGCAGCCTTCTTGTCCGAGAACTTCAGCAGGTTGACCGCACGTTCGGCCGGCAGACCGCGCACCTGGTCAGCGACCAGACGAGCCTTCTGCGGGGAGATGCGCGCAGTGCGCAGGATGGCTTTCGCTTCCATTGTCATCTCTCCTTACTTGCCCGACTTCTTGTCACCACCGTGACCCTTGAAGGTCCGGGTGATGGCAAATTCGCCGAGCTTGTGGCCGACCATGTTCTCGTTGACGAGAACCGGGATGTGGTTCTTGCCGTTATGCACGGCAATGGTGATGCCTACCATGTCAGGCAGGATCATCGAACGGCGCGACCAGGTCTTGATCGGCTTCTTGCTGCCCGCAGCGGCCTCCACCTTCTTGACGAGGTGGTGATCGACGAACGGGCCCTTCTTGAGTGAACGTGCCATGGTCGATTAGCCCCTACGATCGCGGACGATGAACTGCTGAGTGCGCTTGTTATGGCGCGTCTTGTAACCCTTGGTCGGAACACCCCACGGGGTGACCGGATGCGGGTTACCCTGGCCGGCCTTGGCCTCACCACCACCGTGCGGGTGGTCAACCGGGTTCATGGCAGCACCACGAACGGTCGGGCGGACGCCGCGCCAACGCTTGGCACCGGCCTTGCCCAGCTTTTCCAGGCTGTGCTCGTCGTTGCCGACTTCGCCGATGGTGGCGCAGCACTCGACCGGAACCTTGCGCATTTCACCCGAGCGCAGGCGCAGGGTGGCGTAGATGCCTTCGCGAGCCACCAGCTGCACGGCCGCACCAGCGGCGCGAGCGATCTGAGCGCCCTTGCCCGGCTTCAGCTCGATGCAGTGGATGGTGGTGCCGACCGGGATGTTGCGCAGCGGCAGGGTGTTGCCGGCCTTGATCGGGGCATCCGAACCAGCGATCACCTGATCACCGGCCTTCAGGCCCTTCGGGGCGATGATGTAGCGACGCTCACCATCGACGTAGCACAGCAGGGCGATGTGGGCGGTGCGGTTCGGATCGTATTCGATGCGTTCCACGCGCGCCGGGATGCCCAGCTTGTTGCGCTTGAAGTCGATGATGCGGTAGTGCTGCTTGGCACCACCACCGACGTGACGCACGGTGATGCGGCCGTGGTGGTTGCGGCCACCCGAGCGGCTCTGCGACTCGACCAGTGCGGCGTGCGGAGCACCCTTGTGCAGGTCGGGCGTAACCACGCGCACGGCCGAACGGCGGCCGGGGGAAGTGGGCTTGAATTTCATCAATGGCATGGGATGTACCTCAGGCCTTGGCCGTTACATCGATCGACTGGCCGTCGGCCAGGCGAACGTACGCCTTGCGCCAATCGCCGCGGCGGCCAGCACGGTTACGGAAGGACTTGTTCTTGCCCTTGACGTTGACCACGTTGACGGCTTCGACCTTGACGTCGAACAGCTGCTCAACCGCGGCCTTTACATCGGCCTTGGTGGCTTCGTTCGAAACTTCGAAGACATACTGGTTGGAGAGTTCCTGCAGGCGCGCGGTCTTTTCGGAGACACGCGGGGCACGCAGCACGCTGAAGATTTTTTCGTTGCTGTTCATGCCAGCCACTCCTCGACCTTCTTGACCGCGTCAGCGGTGATGACGACCGTGTCGGCACCCACCAGCGAGACCGGATCCAGACCCTGGACGTCACGCACCTGCACGTACGGCAGATTGCGGGCGGACAGGTACAGGTGCTCGGACGCTTCTTCGGTGACGATCAGCGGGCGCTTGCCCACTTCCAGGCCGGCCAGCTTGGCGATCAGACCCTTCGTGTTGGTCACTTCGACATCGAAGGACTCCACGATGGTCAGACGGCCCTGACGGTTCAGCTCGGACAGGATCGCGCACATGGCGGCACGGTACTGCTTACGATTGACCTTCTGCTCGAAGCTGCGCGGCTTGGCCGCGAAGGTGACACCGCCGCCGACGAAGATCGGAGCCGTCAGTGCGCCATGACGCGCGCCGCCGCCCTTCTGCTTCTTCGACTTCTTGGTGGTACCAGCCACTTCGGAGCGAGTCTTCTGTGCCTTGGTGCCGGCGCGACCGGCGTTGCGGTAGGCAACGACGACCTGGTGGACCAGATCTTCGCTGAAATCGCGACCGAACACGGCGTCGGAGACCGAGACCTTGTTGTTGCTACCCGTGATAACGAGTTCCATCGTCATCTCTCCTTATGCCTTGCTCGCCGGACGGACGATCACATCGCCACCCGCCGCGCCCGGAACGGCGCCGCGAACGGCGATCAGACCGCGCTCGACGTCGACCTTGACCACTTCCAGGTTCTGGGTGCTCTGCTGCACCGCGCCCATGTGGCCCGACATCTTCTTGCCCGGGAAAACGCGACCCGGGGTCTGGCGCTGACCCAGCGAACCCGGCGCGCGATGCGACAGCGAGTTACCGTGGGTTGCATCGCCCATACGGAAGTTGTGGCGCTTGATGGTGCCCTGGAAGCCCTTGCCCTTGGTGACACCCTGGACGTCGACGATCTGGCCGACTTCGAAGATGTCCGCCTTGACTTCGCCGCCAACGGCGAAATCGCCGAGCTGCGCGTCTTCAACGCGGAATTCCCACAGGCCACGACCCGCTTCCACCTTCGCCTTGGCGAAGTGGCCGGCTTCCGGCTTGTTGACCAGGGCAGCGCGACGCGCGCCGACGGTCACCTGCACGGCGCTGTAGCCGTCGGTTTCGACGGTCTTGATCTGCGCGATGCGGTTCGGGGTTGCTTCGATCAGGGTCACCGGGATGGAACGGCCATCTTCGGTGAACACGCGGCTCATGCCGGCCTTGCGGCCCACGAAGCCCAACGAATACTTCTTCGTCATGGTCGTAGTCCTCAGGTCAGCTTGATCTGAACGTCGACGCCGGCAGCCAGTTCGAGCTTCATCAGCGCGTCCACGGTCTTGTCATTCGGGTCAACGATATCGAGCACGCGCTTGTGCGTGCGGGTCTCGTACTGGTCACGCGCGTCCTTGTCGACGTGCGGGGAGACGAGAACGGTGTAACGCTCGATCTTGGTCGGCAGCGGGATCGGGCCACGCACTTGCGCGCCGGTCCGCTTTGCCGTTTCAACGATCTCGCTGGCCGAACGGTCGATCAGACGATGATCGAACGCTTTCAGCCGGATCCGGATCTTTTGGTCCGCCATGGCGGTAGGTTCCTTCGTTAAAAGAGCGACAGACAAAGCCTCTGGGTTGCTTTGCCCCATGAAATTCCTGAATACGGACGGCCCGCAGTCCTGCAGGCCGACAAGGTCACTCCATGGACCTCAAAAACGTAGGCAGACCAGTTTCCCGGCCTGCCCAGACGTAGAAGCATAATGGCACGCAAGGCAGCTGTCAACAGTCGCCTGTTGACGCCGCCTGAATGGCATTGACCCTTCCTGGTCCGGGGAACACAAGGCACATCCTGTGCCTGCTTTCCCATTTGATACGCCCCGATGCCCTACCCAGGCAACATCGGGGCGCAGATACTACCAGATTACTCGATGATCTTCGAGACCACGCCGGCGCCGACGGTACGGCCGCCTTCGCGGATGGCGAAGCGCAGGCCTTCGTCCATTGCCACCGGGTTGATCAGGGTGACGACCATCTTGACGTTGTCACCCGGCATCACCATTTC
>NZ_JCAFRJ010000014.1:0-16918 GCF_059367975.1 Stenotrophomonas sp. YJH_SMC_131
ATCTGAATCCGCTGGGTCCGCGCCCTGGTGGGTGCCGACCTTGATCGGCACGCTCCGTCGGCGGGCTTGACGCCTGGCAGCACACGGCTTTGGTAGGTGCCGACCTTGGTCGGCACGCTTTTTCGGCGGGCATGACGCCTGACGGCGTACGCCGACCGAGGTCGGCGACTACCGGCGCCACGCCGGCGGCGAATGGATTCCAATGAAACCAAATTTCCCTTGCCGCACTAGGCCGCAAGGCTGGTGCACTGCGGCATACTAGGGGTCTTGCCCCACAGGTGTGACATGACGCGCGCGTTCAACTTCAGTGCCGGCCCTGCGACCTTGCCGGAATCGGTCCTGCGCCAGGCGCAGGCGGAAATGCTGGACTGGCACGGTAGTGGTGCCTCGATCGTGGAAATGAGCCATCGCGGCGCGGAATTCATGTCCGTGGCCGCCGAGGCCGAGGCCGACCTGCGCCGCCTGCTCGATATCCCCGACGACTACGCGGTGCTGTTCCTGTCCGGTGGTGCCACCACCCAGCAGGCGCTGATCCCGCTCAACTTCGCCAGCCCCGGCCAGCGCGCCGACTACGTGGTCAGTGGCCATTGGGGAAAGACTGCGGTCAAGCAGGCCGGCGTCTACGTCGACGTCAACATTGCCGCCAGCAGCGAGCCCGACGGCTATCGCACGCTGCCGCCCCGCGCCGACTGGCAGCTCTCGCCCGACGCCGCCTATGTGCACATCACCGCCAACGAGACCATCCACGGCGTCGAGTTCCGTGATG
Source organism: Stenotrophomonas sp. YJH_SMC_131 (assembly GCF_059367975.1). Taxonomy (NCBI): domain Bacteria; kingdom Pseudomonadati; phylum Pseudomonadota; class Gammaproteobacteria; order Lysobacterales; family Lysobacteraceae; genus Stenotrophomonas; species Stenotrophomonas sp. YJH_SMC_131. Next base: position 767 of record NZ_JCAFRJ010000014.1, read on the forward strand.
TGCCGGATACCGGCGATGTGCCGCTGGTGGCGGACTTCAGCTCGTCCATCGCCAGCGAGCCGCTGGATGTACGCCGCTACGGTGTGATCTATGCCGGCGCGCAGAAGAACCTGGGCCCGGTCGGCATCGCAGTGATGATCGTCCGCCGCGATCTGCTCGAGCGTACTGGCCAGCCGCGCGCGGACATCTTCGATTACCGCTCGCATGTCGCCCGCGATTCGATGCTCAACACCCCGCCGACCTGGAACTGGTACCTGGCCGGCCTGGTGTTCAAGTGGATGCTGGCCGAAGGCGGCGTGGCCGAATTCGCCAGGCGCAATGCCGCCAAGGCGGCACTGGTGTACGGCGCCATCGATGGCTCCGGCGGCTTCTACCGCAACGAGATCGCGCATGCGGCACGCTCGCGGATGAACATCCCGTTCTTCCTGCCCGATGCCGGGCTTGATGCCCGCTTCGTCGCCGAAGCCAAGGCTGCCGGCCTGCTGGCGCTGAAGGGACACAAGGTGGTCGGGGGCATCCGTGCCTCGCTGTACAACGCCATGCCGCTGGCCGGGGCCGAGGCGCTGGTCGCCTTCATGGCCGATTTCCAGCAGCGTCACGGCTGAGCAATGAACGGCGCGCACCGTCGGGTGCGGGTCCCGCAACAAGGAATTCCGATGGCAAGCAGCAAATCCAGCAAGAAGGCGCCGAAGAAGGCCGAACCGGCCAAGGACAGCGCGCCCAGCAAGGCGAAGGGCAAGGCCAAGGCCGCCTCGAACCCGGCACCCACCCTGGCACCGCTGGCGCTGGCCGATGTGCGCTCGAAGATCGACCAGATCGACCGTGACATCCAGAGCCTGATCGCCGAGCGCGCGCGCTTCGCCCACCAGGTCGGCAAGGCCAAGGGCAAGCTGGCCGCCGCTGTCGACTACTACCGCCCCGAGCGCGAAGCGCAGGTGCTGCGCATGGTGGTGGACCGCAATGAAGGCCCGCTCAGCGATGAGCTGCTGGTGCATGTCTATCGCGAGATCATGTCGGCCTGCCTGGCCCAGCAGGAGCCGCTGAAGATCGGCTACCTCGGCCCGGAAGGCACCTTCAGCCAGCAGGCCGTGCTCAAGCACTTCGGCCGCTCCGCGCTGGGCCTGCCGATGGCCAGCATCGAGGAAGTGTTCCAGGAAGTGGAAGCAGGCAACGCCGATTTCGGCGTGGTGCCGGTGGAGAATTCGGGACAGGGCACCATCCAGATCACCCTGGACATGTTCCTGACCTCCAACCTGAAGATCTGTGGCGAAGTGGAACTGCGCGTGCAGCAGTTCCTGATGTCGCGCAGCGGCCGCATCGAGGACATCGAGCGCATCTACGCGCATCCGCAGTCGTTCATGCAGACCTCGGCGTGGCTGCGCGCCAACCTGCCGAAGGCCGAGAAGATTCCGGTGTCGAGCAATGCCGAGGGTGCGCGTCGCGCGCGCAACGCCGACGACGCAGCGGCCATCGGCGGCGAGAGTGCCGGCCACGTGTACGGCCTGAAGAAGGTGGTCACCAAGCCGATCCAGAATGATGCCGACAACACCACCCGCTTCCTGGTGGTGGGCCGCAACATCTTCCCGACCTCCGGCCACGACCGCACCTCGGTGCTGGTGTTCATCCATGACAAGCCCGGTGCGCTGTTCGATGTGCTCAGCCCGTTCGCCCGCCACGGCATCAGCATGAACCGCATCGAGTCGCGGCCGTCGCACCACGGCAAGTGGGAATACGGCTTCTTCATCGACCTGGCCGGCCACATCGACGACGCGCCGATGCAAGCGGCGCTGGCCGAACTGGAAGCGCACTCGGCGCAGATCAAGGTGCTGGGCTCCTACCCGGTGGCCGTGCCCTGAGTGCTGCTGTGGCGGCCCTGGCCGCCGCTCCCTGATGCATCGCCGGTGCTGCCGGCGTTTACGGAACGATCGAACGATGAGCAACGCGCAACACTGGATCGCCCGCAAGGGCCAGCCGCTGCAGGGCAGCCTGACCATTCCCGGCGACAAGTCGGTCTCGCACCGCTCGGTGATGTTCGCCGCGCTGGCCGATGGTACTTCGCATATCGAAGGCTTCCTGGAAGGCGAGGACACCCGCGCCACCGCGCGCATCTTCAGCCAGCTGGGTGTGCGCATCGAAACCCCCAGCCCGTCGCAGCGCATCGTGCACGGCGTCGGTATCGACGGCCTGAAAGCGCCGGAGGCACCGCTGGACTGCGGCAATGCCGGCACCGGCATGCGCCTGCTGGCCGGCCTGCTGGCGGGCCAGGCGTTCGACTGCACGCTGATCGGCGATGAGTCGCTGTCCGGCCGCCCGATGCGCCGTGTCACCGGCCCGCTGTCGCAGATGGGCGCAAGGATCGATACCCAGGACGACGGCACGCCGCCGCTGCACGTGCATGGCGGCCAGACGCTGCATGGCATCGACTTCGCCTCGCCGGTGGCCAGCGCACAGATCAAGTCGGCCGTGCTGCTGGCCGGCCTGTACGCGCAGGGCGAAACCCGCGTGGTGGAACCCCACCCGACCCGCGACTACACCGAACGCATGCTGTCCGCGTTCGGCGTGGACATCGAGTTCTCGCCGGGCAAGGCGCGCCTGCGGGGCGGCCAGCGCCTGCGCGCCACGGACATCGTAGTGCCGGCCGATTTTTCCTCGGCGGCGTTCTACCTGGTCGCCGCCAGCATCATTCCCGGCTCCGAGCTGCGCCTGAAGCAGGTCGGCCTGAACCCGCGTCGCACCGGCCTGCTGCACGCGCTGCGCCTGATGGGGGCGGATATCACCGAAGAGAATCCGGACGAGCAGGGCGGTGAGCCGGTGGCCGATCTGGTGGTGCGCTACGCTCCGCTGAAGGGCGCGCGTATTCCCGAAGCACTGGTGCCGGACATGATCGACGAGTTCCCGGCGCTGTTCGTGGCCGCCGCCGCCGCCGAAGGCCAGACCGTGGTGAGCGGTGCTGCCGAACTGCGGGTGAAGGAATCCGATCGTCTTGCGGCGATGGCCACTGGCCTGCGCGCGCTGGGCATGCAGGTGGACGAGACCGAGGATGGCGCCACCCTGCATGGCGGGGCTCGGCTGGGGAGTGGCACCATCGAAAGCCACGGCGACCATCGCATCGCCATGGCATTCGCCATTGCCGGCCAGATCAGCGACGGCGAAGTGCGCATCAACGACATCGCCAACGTCGCCACGTCCTTCCCGGACTTCGATGGCCTGGCGCGCAGCGCCGGCTTCAACCTGGCCTGATCGGCGGATCGCGTTTTCCGGTAGGTGCCAACCTTGGTTGGCACGCTCACATCACCCGGTAGGTGCCAACCCTGGTTGGCACGCTCACATCACCCGGCAGGTGCCAACCTTGGTTGGCACGCTCACATCGCCCGGTAGGTGCCAACCCTGGTTGGCACGCTCACATCGCCCGGCAGGTGCCAACCCTGGTTGGCACGCCTCTCCAGATAAAAGGACGGAGGCCGAAGCCTCCGTCTAAACATCACGAACCCCTCGTCCGCGATCAACGCTGTTCGGTACGGAAATCCACCGGGACCCGCACCACACTGGCCACTGCACGGCCTTCATGCATCGCCGGCTGGAACTTCCAGTTCTGCACGGCGCTCAGCACCGCGCGATCCAGGTCACGGCTGCGTTCGCCGCTGCGCGAAACAATCGCGGCATTGGTCACCTGGCCGCGGCTATCGACATTCAGGCTGGCGATCACGCTGCCCTGTACGCCATTACGCAGCGCGGCGGCGGGGTAGGTCGGCTTGATGTTGCCTGCCAGCGGGCGCGCCTCGCGATTGCGTACCGCAGGGGCGGCTTTGCGCTGGTTGCCGACCGGTGCGGCCTGGCGGGCCGCCGGCTCCTGCGCGTCGGCCACCGGCGCCTGCTCGGGGGCGGGCAGCATGCGCTCGCCGACCGGTGCCGGCGCCACGTCTTCCTGATTCGAGTGACGCAGCCAGAGCAGCGCGGCGGCAAACATCGCCACGATCAGCGCGATCCACATCCAGGGCGACGTGGGCTTGTGCTGTTCGCTGGCGTCTTGCTGCAGCTGCGGCGAATGAAGGTCTTCGTGGGTGGTGGCGGTCATCGCAAACTCCTTCCGTCAATGGACGACGGGGAGAGTGTTGCGCGGGCCAGTGGCGGGAAGTGTCAGCGTTGCGTCAACGTCACCGGCAGGGTTCAGGTTGCCTGCCGGGAAACGTTCAGTTACTGGGTCTTGAAGTCGAACGGCACTTCAATGCTGCCCGGTACGGCCTGGCCGTTGCTCTGCGCCGGGGTGAAACGCCAGCGGCGCACGGCGTCGGTGGCGGCACGGTCGAGCTCGCGTGAGCCGCTGCGCTGGATGACCGTGGCATTGTTCGGGTAGCCGGTGGCATCCACGTCCACGCGCACCACCACGCTGCCGGTCTCGCCCGCGCGCAGGGCCGCGGCCGGGTAGTCCGGCGGCGGCGACTGGCCGGCAATCGGCATCGGCTGGCTGTTGCCGGTGGCGGCTGGCGCAGGGGCCGGCGTGGCCGGGGCCGGTTCAGCGATGGGCGCCGGCGGCGGCGGGGCGGTTTCGACCAGCTTCGGGGCGTCGTCCTCTACCGGGGCCGGCTTGGCATCGGGCATGTCGCTGGAGCCTGCGGCGGCGGCCAGCGGTTCCGGCAGCGGTTCCACCTGCGCGGTCTCCTGCGGGGTCTGCGCGGCCGGATCGGCACGGAAGAACTCCTTGTCGCGGCCGGTCAACCAGACCAGCACGAACAACAGCACGCCCACGCCGAAGGCGATGCCGGCGATCTTCAGGGCGTTGCGCGGGATATGCACAGTGAACGACTTGGCGGACGACGAGCGGGGTGCAGACATGGACCGGACCAGTACGGAATAGCCCGATTCTGCCACGCCAGGAATGAACCGGGCGGCAGAAATCCGTATAACAAGCGATAATCCCATCCCTGATACCCACCACGACACCTGCCATGCTTGATCCAGCCCTGCTCCGCCACCAGCCCGCCGACCTCGCCGAACGCCTGCGCACCAGCCGCGGCTTCGAGCTCGACGTGTCTGCCCTGGAGTCCCTGGAGGCGGATCGCAAGCGCATCCAGGTGCGGACCCAGGAGCTGCAGAGCCTGCGCAACAGCCGTTCCAAGGCCATCGGCCAGGCCAAGGCCAAGGGCGAGGACGTCTCGGCCATCATGGCCGAGGTCGCTGCCTTCGCCGACGAGCTGAAGGCTTCGGAAGTGGCGCTGGACGAGCTGCGCGAGAAGATCGAAGCGATCTCGATGGGCATTCCGAACCTGCCGGCCGACGACGTGCCGGCCGGTGCCGACGAGAACGACAACGTCGAGCAGGCGCGCTGGGGTACCCCGCGCCAGTTCGATTTCAAGGTGCTCGACCACGTCGAACTGGGCGCCCGCAACGGCTGGCTGGACGGCGAGACCGCGGCCAAGCTGTCCGGCTCGCGCTTCACCGTGCTGCGTGGCCCGATCGCGCGCCTGCACCGCGCCCTGGCCCAGTTCATGGTCGACCTGCACACCGGCGAGCACGGCTACGAGGAGACCAACGTGCCGCTGCTGGTCAACGCCGACTCGCTGCGCGGCACCAGCCAGCTGCCGAAGTTCGAGGACGACCTGTTCAAGACCGCCGTGGGCGACTCCACGCGTTACCTGATCCCGACCTCGGAAGTGCCGCTGACCAACATCGTGCGCGATGAGATCGTCGACGCCGAGCGCCTGCCGCTGCGCATGACCGCCCACTCGATGTGCTTCCGTGCCGAGGCCGGCAGCGGTGGCCGCGACGTGCGCGGCATGATCCGCCAGCATCAGTTCGAGAAGGTCGAGCTGGTCTCGATCAGCCGCCCGGAAGACAGCGACGCCGAACACCAGCGCATGACCCGCTGCGCCGAAGTGGTGCTGGAAAAGCTGGGCCTGCCGTACCGCAAGGTGCTGCTGTGCACCGGCGACATGGGCTTCTCGGCGGTGAAGACCTACGACCTGGAAGTCTGGCTGCCGTCGCAGGAAACTTACCGCGAGATTTCCTCGTGCTCGAACTGTGGTGACTTCCAGGCCCGCCGCATGCAGGCGCGCTGGCGCAACCCGGCCACCGGCAAGCCGGAGCTGGCGCACACGCTGAACGGCTCGGGTGTGGCCGTTGGCCGCGCGATGATCGCGGTGATGGAGAACTACCAGAATGCCGACGGCAGCATCACCGTGCCGGAGGCCCTGCGCCCGTACATGGGTGGCCTGGAAACCATTGGCTGATAGCCGGCGCTTCGCGCCGCCGCCCGAGCATGGGCTCGGGCGCTACAGATCTTTGTAGAGCCGAGCCTATGCTCGGCTCTCCTTTATGGCCCGCAGCTTCTCGAACGGCACCCATCCCGGTTCGCCGTTCTCCGGCACGCACCATGCCCAGCCATTGAGCGTGCGCATCCCGCGCAGCGTCTGGCCGGGGTCCACATCCAGTTCGCGCGCGCAGTAATCCTGCGTGGCAAACGCGCCACCCTGCGCATCGCGGCCGATCACCGGCGCCGGCACGAATCCGGGCTGCTGCCCCTCGGCCTCGCAGAGGAACCAGTCGTCCCAGCCCTCCGGGCCTTCATAACGTTCGCCCACCACCAGCGCCTGGCCGCGGCGCAGGATGATCGGGTGCGGAAATTCGCTGCGGTGCGCAGCCGTCACGATGTAGTTCATGCCCCCAGCCTAGCGCGCCGCAAAAGAAAACGGCCCCGCACAGCGGGGCCGCCAGGGTAGGCCGGGAGGGGGAGGGGATCCCGGCCCGCGTTCAGCGCCCAGACGAGGAGAGAGGGGCGCCGAACGTTGGAACGCGTTACGCCGCGACGGCTTCGGCCGCTTCGTGCGACGGCAGCGCCGCCAGCGCACCGGCGATGGCGTCTTCACGGTGCTGCGGCGAGTAGGCGATGCCCTCGGCGCGCACGAACTCGACTTCGTTGATGCCCATGAAGGCGAACACCTGACGCAGGAACGGCTCCTGGAAGTCGGCCGGCGAGTCGGTATAGATGCCGCCACGGCTGCTGGCGATGATCACCCGCTTGCCACCGGCCAGGCCCACCGGGCCGTTCTCGGTGTACTTGAAGGTGCGGCCGGCCACGGCCACGCGGTCGATCCAGGCCTTCAACGTGGATGGGATGCTGAAGTTGTACATCGGCGCGCCGATCACCACGATGTCGGCCTCCAGAAACTGCTGCATCACCTGTTCAGCATCGGTCGCTTCAGCGGCGTCGGTCTTGGCCAGCGAGCTGCTGCGCAGGTGCGGTACCGGATTGGCGTCAAGATCGCGATAATCGACCTGCAGGCCGTCGATCTGGCTGGCGAGGCGGGCGACCACGGCGGCCGACAGCTGGCGCGAGACGGAGTTGTCGCCAAGCACGCTGGCGTCGAGATGCAGAAGCTTCATGGCAGTCACCTATGTTCTGGGAGGAAGGGGGCGGGGTGGCCCCGCCGACGGAGAGAACGATAGGTTGTTGCAAAGGCGGAATAAAGGTGATTGAATGCCACGTATTGTTCTAGATATGGAACTCGGGCATGCATGACCTGAATGACCTGTACTACTTCGCGATGGTGGTCGACCACGGCGGATTCGCCGCCGCCGAGCGCGCTTTGGGCATCCCCAAGTCGCGACTGAGCCGCCGCATCAGCCAGCTGGAAACCGACCTGGGCGTGCGCCTGCTGCAGCGCTCCACGCGCCGTTTCGCGGTCACCGATGTCGGCACCAGCGTGCACCGCCATGCGCAGACGATGCTGGCCGAGGCCCAGGCCGCCCGCGAAGTGGTGGACCGCCTCAGCGCCGAACCGCGCGGCGTGGTGCGCGCCAGCGTGCCGGTGTCACTGGCGCAGATGCAGCTGCCCAAGCTGCTGCCCAAGTTCCTTGAGCAGTATCCGAAGGTGCGGCTGCAGCTGAACATCAGCAACCGCCGCGTGGACATCATCAACGAAGGCTACGACGTGGCCCTGCGCGTGCGTTCGCGCCTGGACGACGACGGCAGCCTGGTGATGCGCAGCTTCGGCCAGGTGCAGGAACTGCTGGTGGCCAGCCCGAAGTACCTCGACCGCGCCGGCCGCCCCAAGGACCCGGAAGAGCTGACCCAGCACGTGACCCTCAGCATCAGCGAAGACGAAGCCCGCCAGCGCTGGGAACTGCATGGCCCGGAAGGCGAAGTGCGCCGGGTCGACCTGCAGCCGCGCGTGGCCGGCTTCGACTTCCCGCTGCTGCAGAGCATGGTGAAGGACGGTTTCGGCATCACCATGCTGCCGGAAACCGTGTGCGCCGACGCCGTGCGTAATGGCGAGCTGGAAGTGGTGCTGCCGGACTGGTCGCTGCCGCAGGGCGTGTGCCACGCCGTGTTCGCCTCGCGCCGCGGCCTGCTGCCGGCGGTGCGCGTGTTCATCGACTTCCTGGCCGAGCACCTGCCGCCGCAGCTGGAGGCCTCGCGCCTGGATTGCGGTGGCGCCTGTGAAAAGGCCAAGGAGCGGATCAAGGCCAGTGCACTGGGTGCGCTGGCGGTGGATGCCGGCTGAGAGCTGCTGCACCGCTTCCGTGAAGAAAAGCCCCGGCGACGTTCCGGGGCTTTTTACTTCAATGCGACGGTGTCATCCGCACGCCCAGTCGATCTTCATCTGCTGCAGATCCAACTGTGCGTTGCCGCCACCGAAATTGAAGCCGCCAAAACCCTCCTCGAATTCGAGGTAGTAGGGGCCGAACTCAGGGTAGCCCTGCTGGGGCTGCATTGTTCCGCCGAGGTGGGCAATGGAATCCCAGCGACTCAGGTTCAGTTCCTCACCGCGCTCGCTGAATGCTTCGATGTATCCACTGATGGCGCATTCGCTTTCCCACTCCCGCGGTGATCTCCCAACGTTGGGATCGTCAGCGCGGATGCCTGTGCTGATCGGCAATGCAACGGCCTCGCTGGAGGCGCCTCCGATTCCTGCGCCCGGGATGACGGCATTTCCGTTCCTGGTGTACAGCCATCGCTCGTAGAAATAGCTCGCGTAGTCCTGTCCGATCCAGCTCGGAGGGGCACCCAGCAGGGCTGAATTCAGCTTGGGCGGCAGGCTCAGCTCACCATCAAACTCCTGCTGTGTAAGCCAGATGGCGCAGAATTGCGTTCCAAGGATGTCTTCCATGCTGTGGCTGTGCGCATGCTTGGCCTGGCGATGCTGCCAGAAGGGAAGCAGGTCGCGGCCCTCTGGCGGGGTCATGGAAAGGGGAGAGGTGAAGTATTCCGCGATTTCCTCGACGGTGCAGAGCTCCTCCTGCTGGTCGTCGACGAACAGAGAGAGAGCAACCAGCTCATTTCCCTTGGTTCGGTACTCCGAGGGCAGGTGCAACGTAAAGGCGTGCCGCAGCGGGTGCCCGTTGCTGGAACTCAAAGGCCATTGTTCAGCGGTGATGCCTGGGGGAAGGCCCAGTGTCCAGCCTCCGGCCCATTCGCTGCCCCGGCCTGCTTTGGGGAGCACGCGCTGAGGGCCAAGCGCGATGTCAAAGGCCTTGGTCAACGTCGGATCGAATATGGGCGCTGCAGGTTCACAGTAGGTGGCATTCGGGTTCTCCAGGCGAATGCTCCTTACCATGTTGTCCCGCGTGTTCACGTTCGCGGCCACCTGCAATCCGTCATCCGTGATGAAGCCGAAGGTCGCCCATCCCTCGCATGAGTCCTCTGGCTCTTCCGGCAGTACAGCGAGGCGAGGATTGTTGGCGAGAGCGTCGCCGATGGCCATGCCTGTACGCAGGCCCTCGACCAGCACCGTCTTGGGCATTGAACAGGCGAAAATGACGTATCCAATGGCTCGATCGCTATCCAGTCGAACGAAAACGTCCTTGCTCAGGCAAGTCAGATGACCTTGTTCATCCGGCTCCTTCCATCGGGTGCCCAGAAGTTGGGCCAGGGCGCTTGAAGGCATGCCCGGGCGTATGTTCAGGAGGCTGGAGTTGTCCATGGGGTGGGGACCAGAGGGAATTGGTCACTCTAGCCAGCCGGGGCGTGGGAAGGCTATCGGATTAGTTGCAGATGGGCGTGGCGTAGGGGTCTTGGGCAAATCGCCCGGCCGTGCGAGAATGCGTGCCCGGCCAGCAGGCTGTGCCGACACGGAGAGATGGCCGAGCGGTTTAAGGCACCGGTCTTGAAAACCGGCGAAGGGTCAAACCTTCCGTGGGTTCGAATCCCACTCTCTCCGCCAGTTGATTCAAAGAGCCCCTGGATTCAGGGGCTTTTTCGTCTCGTCAGTCCACGCCATCGATCTGCACGCGAGCCGGGGTAGCACGGCGGCCTTGCATGAGGAGCCCGACGCCGGCCACGAGGCAGGCCGCCAACGTTGCGATGGAGAACGGAAGCAGGAACTCGTCACGACCGGCCGCGGCGAAGCCCGCATGAATCATGGCGGTGCCGGCGCCAACTGTCCCGCACAGGCTGGCATACGCCCGCGCGGAGGGCTTGGCCAGCACAACCTGGCGATAGCCATGCAGCAGGGCGCCCACAGCGATCAGGTTGAAAGCCAGAAACCCCTGGACGCCGCCGGGAAGGCCGAACAGGGTCCACTCGTGCCAGAACGCTGCATCAATCTGGTGCAGGACCAACGCCAGCAGTGTTGCCAGATACCACCGTTCCATGGGGTCGTCCATTTGAATGTCGGCAAAGTCTAGCAGCCGGAGTGAGTAGTCGATCTCCGGCCTGGGCGAAGCTCACGGTGACGGTGAGGGCAGTGCGCACATCGCCAGGAAAGCGCAGAAAATGCGCTCACCCCCTACGCCCGCCCTTAGGCTTGTTGTGGCACAACGGGTAACTCGAGCACGACCGGAAAGCCCCATGTGGCCCATTCCGGTCCACGAATACGCCCACCCTGCACACCGGGCAGCGCTCATCGTGGATGGCCGCGCCTGAAATCGCGGTTACTTCCACTGCCCCGTCCTTCACCAGCTCATCCAGGAATGGCGAGTGCTTTCCCTGCAGGGTGAACATCGCGACCGACCGTCGCGCACGCGTCAGCGCGACATAGAACAGGCGCCGTTCTTCGCTCAGCGGATAGGTATCGCCGTCCGGCATTGCCAGCGAAAGCACCGGGTCATCCGCGCGCAGGCTCGGGAAGCTGCGGTTGATCATGCCCGGCAGGATCACGTAGTCCGCCTCGCGCCCCTTCGATCGATGTGCGGTAAGGAACTCGACGTCCATCGTGCTGCCGAAGGCCGTCTTCCAATCCGAAGGCATCGCACCGCGATCCGCGCGATACCGCCCCAGAACAAAGACCGTCACGCGCCCGGTGCGGCCCTGCGGCACTGCACCTGACAACAGTTGCTGGTGCAGCTTCGCAAGGTACTGGCGAACGCCATCCTGCACCTCCTCGCGCCGGTTCATCTGGAACGCCTGCAGCACCGGGCCCATGGTCGGCGCAGCAGAGCGAACGTTTTTGGCGATCTGCGCGGGGTTGCGGCTGATGAAGCGGCTGGACACATCACACAGTGCCTGTGGGCAGCGGAACGTCTGCTCCAGTTTCAGCACCTGGCCATGGCCCATCCATTCGCCGAATCCAGTCATCACCGCAACGTCGGCGCCAGCGAAGCGATTGATCGATTGCCAGTCATCGCCCACCGCAAACAGATGGCGGCCCGGTTGGCTGACCAGGGCACGGCAGAGGCGCGCGCGGGCGCGCGATGCGTCCTGGAATTCGTCGGCCATCACCAGTTCGTAGGGCGATTCATAGTGGCCCTGTTCCAGCAGCCCGGCCGCCATGTTGAGCATGTCTTCGAAGTCGATGCTGCGCTCGTCAGCCAGCGCATTGTCCCAGGCCTGGAAAACCGGCCCGGCGATCTCCAGGAAGCGCCGGTAGCGTTCCTTGAACTGATCCTCGGGCATCTGCCGCAGGCGCGCCGCCATATCGTCCAGTGTCAGGCAGTTGCTCTTGGCATGGGCAATGAAGGTGCGCATCAGTCCGATCAGGTCTGCGTCCGGCATCGGCTTGGCGCCTTGATCAGGCAGCTCGCGGTCCGGGTTCGGGTCGAGCTCGACATCAGACGCGCCAAGCCGCTCGGCAAGATGCTGCAGGGCCTGTCCACTGCGCAGGCCAAACGACGTCGTCTCGACCAGAGCGGTGCCGCGCGCCACATGCTGCTGGCGCTTCCAGTGCATCCCTTCGCTGTAGTTGGCAAAGTGCTTCGGCGGCTGGCCATCGGCATCCAGCGCAAAGTGCTCGTGATACAGCTGGGCGTCCGGATAGTAGAAGTCCGGGCGATACTGGCGATGGGTGTCTGTCGCGGTATCGAATTCGTAGCGCCGCTCGTAGTCGTACGCCACGCCGTTGTAGAACAGCCAATCGGCGATGACGCACTCCTCCAGGCTCTTCACCCGCTCACCCTTCAGGGTGCGGATGTAGGGCGTGCCATCGCGGTCGTAACCATCGGCCATCATGTCGGCACCGAACGGCGGCAGGTCGCGCCCGAACACCAGGCGGAACATGTCCCACTGGGTGCGGAAATGGGTCGAGCGGTCCTTCAGGTCGTCCACCAGTTCGGCCAGCTTGTTGAAGCCCAGCGTCGCGTCGACCGCCCATTCCGGGATATCCGGCTTGCGCCCTGTGGCTTTGGCGATGATGGACAGGCCCAGAGCGTGGAAAGTCCGGGCTTCCACCACGGTGTCGCCCATGCCGAGCCGGTCGAAGCATCGCTGCGCGCGCTCCTCCAGCTCCTGGGCGGCGTCCTTGTTGAAGGCGAGCATCACGATCCGTTCGGGTTCGACAAAGCCGCGGTCGATGGCATACGCGGCCTTGGCGACCATTGTGGAGGTTTTCCCAGAGCCGGCCGCGGCCACGACCTGTACCCGGTTGTCGAAGCAGATGACGGCGTGGGCTTGTTCCTCGGTCAGGGGCTTGCTCTCGATCCGGTCCAGGAAGTCCTTGGCCAGCACCCGCTCGCGCTCTGCCATGGTCGCGTTGGCCTCGGCCCAGACGGCGGGCCAATCCAGCTGCCAGTCGTGCAGGGCGTCCAGCGCCATGCGGTGGCCGGGCGCGTGCAGGTCGTCGTGCACCTCCTCGTCGAGGAACAGCTGCTCCAGCTCGGCGGGCGGCAGGGGCAGGGCGGGGCGGTCGGCCAGCAACGCCTGCTGCTGTTCGTGGGTGATCCAGCGGCGGCCGGCACTGCCGCGGTCGATGAGCGCATCGGCAGCGCGCAACCACGCCTGGATCTGCTCCAGGATCGTGTCAAACAGGGCCTTGCGTCCCCGTGTGGTGCGCGCAAAGCGCACCTGCTGCAGCGCCGCCGCAAGCCGGGAGCCCTGGCTGTTGGGCAGCCCATCCACGGACAGTGCTTCACCGCGCTCGGTCGTCAGTTCGACCCGGGACCAGAGCACGCCGCGAACGACCCGCACGCTGTGTTCGTTCGCCACATGCTGGTGGTATTGCCTGCCGTCGATCAAAAGCGCGAGCTGTTCGCCATCCAGCCGCAACTGCCAGTCCGGCGAGCGGGTCACACGCTGGCCCCAGCCCGAGGGGCGCCATTCCATAGACATCCAGATACTGCCTTGCGTACGTCACCGGGCGTAAAGTGCCCTTGCCGCCCCATGATAAGGCCGCTTGGCATGGCACGCTGGGTTTCCGGTCACTCGCGCACGCGCGCCAGCGATGGCATTGCACCCTCGCCGGCGCGGCAGGCGTCAGGCGTTCACATCCACGACAATGCGGCCACGCACCTTGCCGGGGATGATCTGCTCATAGACATCCAGCACCTCGGCGAGGCCGATCTGCTGCACGGTGCTTTCCAGCTTCTGCGGGTCCAGGTCGGTCGCGAGCCGATCCCAGGCGCGCTGGCGAACCTCTTGTGGGGCATTCACCGAATCCACGCCCGCAAGGGTCACATTGCGCAGGATGAAGGGCAGCACCGAGCCGTGCAGTGCATCGCTCTGGGCCAGGCCACAGGCGGCCACGGCACCGCGGTACTTCGTTTCGGCGATGGCATTGACCAGCGTTGGGCCGCCGGCCACATCCACCACGCCGGCCCATCGCTCGGCACTCACCGGCCGCTCGCGCGGCTCCGAGAGCTGCGCACGATCGATGATTTCGGCCGCACCCAGGTTGTGCAGATACTCGGCGTGCTCCGGCCGCCCGGTGGCGGCCACCACGCGATAACCCAGCTTTGAAAGGATCGCCACCGCAATCGAGCCGACGCCGCCGTTGGCACCGGTAACCAGCACATCGCCCTGTGCAGGCGTCACCCCTGCATGCTCCAGGGCCAGCACGCACAGCATCGCGGTATAGCCAGCGGTGCCGATGGCCATGGCGTCGCGGGTGCTCAGGTTGCCGGGAATCCGGTTGAGCCATTCGCTGCGTACGCGGGCGCGCTGTGCCAGGCCGCCGTGGTGGCCCATGCTCAGGTCCCAGCCATTGAGCACGACGCGGTCGCCTGGCTTGAAGTCGGCCCTGCTGGATTCCAGCACCACGCCTGCCAGATCGATGCCGGGAATGAGCGGGAACGTCCGGATGACCGGACTCTTGCCGGTGAGGGCAAGCGCATCCTTGTAGTTGAGCGTGGAGTACTCGACCTGTACCAGGACGTCGCCGTCCACCAGGTCGGCTTCATTGAAATCGACCAGTTCCGTGGATATGCCGTCGTTCGTCTTGCGGGTCAGCAGTGCCTTGAAACTCATGGTTGGGGGCTCACGTTCAGTGGATGGCCCCATGCTAGGCTCGCACCGTTATCGCAACAAGAACGACGATTTTCCGTAGGTACTATGGTTTTCCGGAGTATGCATGCGTAGCAAGCGTTGGGATGGCAAGAGCGGTTGCGCGGTGGAAGTCACGCTGTCGGTGATCGGCGGCGTGTGGAAGCCGATCATTTTGTTTCACCTGATGACCGGCAAGCGGCGTTTCATGGAATTGACGCGACGGGTGCCCAATGCCACCCAGTCCATGCTCACCAGCCAGCTGCGTGAACTGGAAGCCGATGGCGTGGTGATCCGCCACGTGTACCCGGAAGTGCCGCCGAAAGTGGAATACGAGCTGTCCGAGTTCGGGCGCACGCTGGTACCGGTGCTGCTGGCCATGCGCGAGTGGGGTGAAACCTATCGTGGCTATCAGAGCACCCAAGGCGATAGCTGAAGGCTGAGCGGCCTTGCGCTTGCCGCATGCGGGTTTCGCGAACGCCCACAGCCAGCGGCGGGTCTTTGGCACCGGCAGCGCGCATGTCGTATACGGCTGGACAGGGCGTCCGGAAAGTACGCGTCGATAGGAGTCGCCTGCTGGCGAAGAACGCCAGTCAATGGACAACTCGACATCCACTGACGCAACCAACGTAGCGACGTGATCGATCAGGATTTCCCTGCTTTCCACCGCCGGTTCAGGGCGGTAACCATGGCCGCGCCAAGGCATTCGCCGTGGCCGGGATTGGCGTCCCGAACTTACGTAGTACAAGGCGTCGTAGTTGCAACGTATGTTGCGATCACGACAATGCACCTTCTGTCAGTTCATGGCGGATGGTGCGTGGGGGTCTTAGGGCCCGTCGGCTTTCGTACTACGTATCCGGCACGCCAACCCGCACCGTCCGCCACCTTGCATCTGCAGGTGGCCACATCGTGAGGTTGCCGTCATGCCCGAACGTCTTCCCGACCATCCCCGCCTGCACGCGCTGCTGGGTGCCGCTGTACTTGATCTTCCCGCTGCCTTGGCCGAAACGCTGGAGGACGCGCTCCGCGAATCCGCCGAGTTCGTCACCCCATCGGCATTCTTTGCACACCTGAAAGGCCACGGCAGGAACCTGCGCGCCGATGGCGAGGCCTGGGTTGAAATGCACCTGAGCCCTGGCCGCGCCTTCGACATGGCCCTGGCGACCCGCAGCGTTTCGGGCATCACGGCGTTGACCGCGGTGCTGCACGCTGCGCATGTGGCGCGGGAGAGCGACGATCCCGCCTGCTGTCCCTCCGCCGCCGTGGTCGAAGGTCTGTTCAACGCCTGTCAGGCGTTGTCGCTGCAGGTGGAACGCTGCCTGGTGCCGTGAAGGGCTGCGACGCGGTTCCTGTTCCGTTGACGCCCGGTTCCCTATAGTGGCGCTGGAACTCTGCAATGGAATGCCCATGCACGTGATGTCCCCCGGCCGTTGCCTGACGCTTGCACTTGCCGTCGCGGTGAGTGCCGGCGCGTGTGCGCGGCCGCCGTCCACCGAACACGAAAGGAATCCCGCCATGTCCGGCGC